>CAXTRK010000022.1:0-53872 GCA_964246745.1 uncultured Acetobacteraceae bacterium | reverse complement strand
CTACACGCATAAGAAGCAGTCCGGTGGATCGGGGCAGTATGCCGAGGTGAAGATCATCTTCGAGCCGCTGGAGCGCAACGCCGGCATTGTCTTCGAGAACAAGGTGGTCGGCGGCACGGTGCCCAAGGAATATATTCCCGCCGTCGAGAAGGGCATACGCATGCAGTCCTCAACCGGCGTGCTGGCCGGCTTCCAAACCGTGGATTTCAAGTTCACGCTGACCGACGGCAAGTACCACGACGTCGACTCCTCGGCGCTCGCCTTCGAGATCGCCGCCAAGGCCTGTTTCCGCGAGGGCATGAAGAAGGCGACGCCGGTCATTCTCGAGCCGATCATGGATGTCGAGGTGACCACCCCGCAGGACCATGTGGGCGACGTGGTCGGCGACCTCAACCGCCGTCGCGGCCAGATCCAGAACCAGGAAAGCTCCGGCTCGACCATCCTGGTACGCGCGCAGGTGCCGCTCAAGGAGATGTTCGGCTACATCTCGCACCTGCGTTCGATGACCAAGGGCCGGGCCTCGTTCACCATGCAGTTCCACCACTACGATCCGGTGCCTCGCAACATTGCTGACGAGATCATGGCAAAATCGGCTTGAGCCTGGGACGGAAGCGACCATGCGTAACGTCATAGCTCTGGCCTGCACGGCGTTGCTGGTCACAGCGCCGGCACTTGGCGCGGAGAGCGCGATCCAGCGTGCGGTGCAGGCGCCGACGCGCAGCGCCAAGTTCGTCGCGCGTGATGGCGCGCGTCATCCGGCGCAGGAACTGGCATTCTTCGGCGTGACGCCGCAATCAACCGTGGTCGAGATCTGGCCCGGTGGCGGCTACTGGACGCAAATCCTGGCGCCGCTCCTGCATGATCATGGCACCTATTACGTGGCTGCGGGATCGCCCGAGGGTGATCGGACGGAGCGGCATTTCGCATTGTCGCCAGCCTTCAGACAGATGCTCGCCGACAATCAAGCAGTTTACGGCAGGATCAAGCTGACGGTTTTCGGCGCGCACGATCCCGATCTGGCACCGCCCGACACCGCTGACGTTGTGCTGACGTTTCGAAATCTGCACAACTGGATGGCGGAAGGCGACGCGCAGACCATGCTGGCGTCGATCCATCGCGCGCTGAAACCGGGCGGAATTCTCGGGATCGAGGATCATCGCGGCAACACCAGGACGCCGCAGGATCCCCGAGCGGCAAACGGCTACGTACGCCAGGATTACGCGGAGGCGCTGATCGAGCGGGCCGGGTTTACGCTGGTGGGTTCGTCCGAGATGAACGCCAACCCGCGCGATACCGCCAACTGGCCAAAGGGCGTCTGGACGCTGCCGCCGGTGCTGGCATTGGGGAAGACCGATCGCGCGAAATATGTCGCGATCGGAGAAGCGGACAACTTCGTGCTGAAATTCCGCAAGAACGCCATGTAGCGCGCTGCCGCCACGAGGTCGGTCGCTTCCGAATGGTTTCCGAAGGCAAGCCTTCGGCGGGGCTTGGGGCAGAGCCCCAACCTTGCTCAGCTCAGGCGTAGAGTGCCCCGAGCACGCCTATAAGCCCGGAATTGGCGCCTGACCCGCTGCCTGGATAAAGCGCCGAAAACAGGCTTGCGCCGACATCCGTGCTGCCGGTGCCGTCAGTATTGCCGGTCAGGATCGCGAGCGAAGGATCAATCGCGTTGCCGCCGCTCGCGGTCTGCTCACCGGTCAGGGCCAGATATTGCTCGGCGTAATTCCGCAGCGTGGTCGGGTTGCTGAAGCTTGATAACTTCACATCCTTCGTCAAAACGCTGACCTGCTCGTCGAATGGAAGCTGTCCGTAGGTGTCGGCAATGCCGAGATTGGTGGTGACGACCTGCAGCAGGGTTGGATCGCTCATCAGCGCGTTGATGCTGGTAATGTTTGGCATCGTCCGCGTGAAGTAGAGCGCGTTGGCCATTCCTGGAAACTGCTGGCCTTCCTGAGCCTCGTATTGGCTGGTCTCATAGTTGGACAGGATCGTACTCACATTGGTGGAATCGGCTAATGCGGCGGTCTGCGTGTCGCTCACCTTGGAGACGACCCCGAGCGTGTCGCCCACTGCTACCGCGTTCGCCAGATTGGCCTGCAGCGTGACATTTCCGGAGGCATCCACCGATTTCACGACGCCGAGCACGTTGCTGCCGTCGGTGATGATCTGGCCGGCCTGCACCTGGGTTCCGGCGGAGCCGAGTGCCAAGGTCGCGGTGTTGGTGCCGATGGCAGCACTTGCGGTGATCTGGGCGCCGATGTTGGAAAGGCCCGCGCCGATGGCGACGCTGATTGCGCTGCCCTTGGCGACCTGCACCGCGGCATTCGCGGTCAGCGTCACGTTTCCGACCGCGTCGACCGATTTGATGGTGCCGATCTCGTTGCCGCCGCTCAGCAGCACCTGGCCGGCCTGCAGCGGCAGGCCCGCGGCACCGAGCTGCAGGACGCTCTGACTGGTATAGACGGTCTGCGGCGCCGTCGCGGCGAAGCTGCTATACGAAGTCGGCGACAGGGAAAGCGTGCCGTTGCTGATCGGATTGACGATGGAGAGGCCGCTCCCGCCTGACGCCCCCGTTGAGCTCACCACGTTGAAGCCGGTCGCCGTCAGCGCGCTCGCGAGCAGGGAGGTGGCGTTGGCCGCGGTCAGGGTGTTCGGGCTGTTGGCGCTCGCGGGCACGCCCACGCCGATCACGTTGGCAACGCGGATCGGCTTGCCGCTGCTGTCGCTGGCGAGAGTGAGGCTGGCGTCGACGTTGCCCGCGCTGTCGATGCTGATGCTGACCGGCGGCGCGCCTGCCGCGCCCACGATGGTGCCGTTCGCATTGACGCTGTAGCTGCCGGTGACGGGACTGGCGCTGGTGCCGGTGGATTGCAGCGCCGTGGTCAACGCAGCCGCGATCGAGGCGGCGCCGGTGCCGTCATTGAGCACGTAAGACCAGGATTCCGCCGGCGCCGCCGCGGTCAGGCTCGCGTTCGGCTGGCTCCAGTACAGATTGTTGACAGAGACCTGCGAAGCGGCGGGGCCGCCGGCGGTGAAGGCGGTTGCGGTCGGATCGCCGAAGTTGAGCGAGATGGTCGTCCGGTCGGTCATCGCCTTGACGAAATCGAGATCGTTGGCGCTGCCGAGCTGGCGCACCAGCGAGTTGCTGGCCGAAGGGTCCTGGGTCAGAAGCTGGTTCAGCAGTCCGGTCTCGGTGCTTTCGCCGCTCATGTTGTAGGCGCCAAGCACCACCTGAAGCGCGGACTGGTTCTTGGCTGCGAGCAGATCCGCGGGCGAGGTAATGCTGACGGAGTCGGCCTGGAACGCCGAGACCGTCCGCTGCACCGCGGGCGTCGACTTCACGTATTGCGCGACTTCGGTCGCCTCGTTCTTGCTGATGGAAAGATAGCTCGTAATCGGCGACAGACCGGAGATCGACGACGACATCGCGCACATTCCAGCAAGATCGGACAAACACAACCTTAGCGTGTGTAAGCCCCGCCGTCAATCTCTCATTTCGTGGATTGCGCTGTGGCCGGGGGTGCTTCGTTGTCGGTCTCGCTGATGAAGGTCGCCACGTTGTCATGAAGTTGCTTCAGTGCGGTCCGGTTGGCATACACCATATGGCCTGAGCGGTAGCGCTTGATCTCGATATTGCCATCCAGCTTCGGTGGGATTTGCAGGTGCTCCAGCTCATAGACGCCTTCGAAGTAGGGTGTTGCCAAGTCATAGTCGCCGGAATTCAGCATCACGCGCATCTGCGGGTCATATTTCATCGCCGCGGCGAGATCGGGCATGACATTGGCGACCCCGGGAAGCGGCTGGTCGGCGCCGGGCGGCTGGTGTTTGAGGTTCCAATCCTTGCCGATATCCGTGTCAGCCTTGTAGGCTTCGTTCTGGCCGTAGTGCAGCGTGCCGCGGACATATTCATTGAACGATGAGATATAGGCGGAGCTGATCGCGGCACTTTGCGGATCGTAGGCGGATTCCTCGCTGAGCGGGTCCATTGTGGGGCCCGCAAACCGCGTGTCGAGCCGTCCGGTGGTGGTGTCGGAGTCCCCGAGCAGCGTCTTCTCGAATTCGCCGCCATTGACGCGGAGATTGGCCTTCTTGAGATAGTCCGCGGCAAGCCCGGTATAGTCGTGCAGCTTGCCGGCAACCGCATCGCGAGTCTTTGCGTCGAGCGCGTTGCCTTTGGCGAGGGCCTGCGCATAGTCGGTGGTGGCGAATTGCTCCACGGTGCTCAGCAGGGTGGAAAGATCGGGCGGCGTCGGGCCAAGCTTGTGATGGTACAAGGCGGTCGCGGCGTAGGTCGGCAGCGCCAGAATGTACGGCAGTTCGACGCCGGGATTGAACTGCGCCGCGTCGACGCTGTCGTCGAAATTGAGGATCTGCGACAGCAGGATGACGCCGTTAAGATCAATTCCCTTGTCCTGCTGCAAGTCGTTTGCCAGCACCGCGGAGCGGGTGGTGCCGTAGCTTTCGCCGAACAGATATTTTGGCGAGTTCCAGCGTCTGTATTTCGAAAGAAACGCGGTGATGAAGTTGGTGAATGCGTTCGCATCCGCGTCGATGCCGTAAAACGCCTTTTGCTTGTCGTGACCCGCGATCCGCGAAAAGCCGGTGCCGGGCGCGTCGATGAAGACAAGGTCGCTCGTATCGAGCAGGCTCTCGTCGTTGCTCACGAGCTGATAGGGGGCTGCCTTGGTATGCGTGTCATTGGCGGTGACCACCCGCTTCGGGCCGAACGCGCCCATATGCAGCCACACGCTCGACGACCCAGGGCCGCCGTTGTAGAGAAATGTTATCGGCCGGTTGGCGGCGGCGCCCTTCTTGAAATAGGCGACATAGAACATCGAGGCTACGGGCGAGTCCTTGCCCGGGCTATCGGCGTCGTCATCGGAACCGTCCGGCTGGTCGCTCTCGTTCTTTATAATGGTCGCGGTATCATCCCAGCCCTTGGGATGCACGATCAGCGTGCCAGCCGCCGCCTGATAGTCGATCTTGCTGCCGCCGATGGTGACGCTGCCGTTGGTGAGGCTTTCCGTCGGCTGCAGGTCAGGCGTCTTGTCGGGGTGGGTGGTCTTGGTCTTGGTGACGGTTTCTTCGCCGAGTGCCGCAACCGCGGTCAGGCTTGAGGTCAGCAGAAGGCAGGCGGCAAGCAGGTGTCGGGTCGGTGGCAAGGTCAGGCTCCGGTTTCAGCAGGCTCTGCCCATAGCATGCAGGTCAACACCCGCACCATCATGCCGCCGCCGCTTGACGCGGTGACGTGTGATCGACTTACTTCAGACTTCGGCCAACTCGGGGGGGCGTGCCGATGACGATGGACAACAAGCTGGGTCTGCACGGTTTCGTCTGGGAAGCCGGCTGGAACCATGAGCAATGCGCCCGCGCGATCGCGAACACGGCGGCGCTCGGCTATGATCTGATCGAGGCGTCGGTGCTTGATCCCGCCGCGATCGATGTTGATTTCACCCGTCGCGAGCTGGAAAAGAGCGGGCTGGGCCTCACGTTTTCGCTCGGCCTTGATGCACAATCCGACATCTCAAGCGGCGACGACGACAAGACCAGGCGCGGAGAGCGCCTCCTCGGCGAGTTCGTATCGATCGCGCGCGATCTCGGCGCCACGCATATCTGCGGAATTCTTTATTCCGCCTTTCAAAAATACCATGCGCCCGCGGTCCCGTCCGGTGTGGCGCGCGCGGTCGAGGTCATCCGCGCCGCGGGCGAGAAGGCGGCGGCGAGCGGCATCGTGCTCGGCATGGAGGTGGTCAACCGTTACGAGACCAATGTTCTCAACACCGCCTCGCAGGGCGTCGAGTTCTGCCGGCGCGTCGGTCTGGCAAACGTCAAGGTGCATCTGGATTGCTACCATATGAACATCGAGGAGGCGGATGTCGGTGCGGCGATCCTCGAGGCAGGCGCCTATCTCGGCTATTTTCATACAGGCGATTCCAACCGAGGTTATCTCGGCTCCGGCTCGATCGATTTCGGCCGCATCTTCCGTGCCCTGGTGCGCTCCGGCTACGGCGGTCCGATCACGTTTGAATCCTTCTCATCGAAGGTGGTGGGCCAGCCGCTGGAAGGCATCCTTGGCATCTGGCGAAATCTTTGGGATGACGGACACGATCTTGCCGCGCACGCCAAGCAGTTCACCGAAGCGCACCTCAAGTCGGCGAGAATGGCGGTGGAGCACCAGAACAGCCCGCTCTGACGAACGCCGGCGGCTACTACACATCCAGAAGCTCGACACTGCGCGCGTGTTCCTGGATGAACTGAAAGCGCAGCTCCGGCCTGCGGCCCATCAGGCTCTCAACGATTGTGCTGGTGGCATCGTGATCGTGAACGGCGGCCACCACCTTGAGCAGGGTGCGTCGCGCCGGGTCCATCGTCGTCGTCTTGAGGTCGGCGGGCGGCATCTCCCCAAGTCCCTTGAAGCGGCTGACATCGACCTTGGCATTCGGCTTGAACGCTGACTTGAGCTTTCGCTCGCGGTCGCGGTCATCCATCGCATAGACCGTCTTCGCCCCTTGAGTGAGCCGATAGAGCGGCGGCTGCGCCAGATAGAGGTGGCCAAGCCGTATCAGGTCTGGCAGCTCGCGATAGAAGAAGGTCATCAGCAGCGAGGCGATATGCGCGCCGTCGACATCGGCGTCGGTCATGATGATGACACGGCCGTAGCGCAGCCTGGACATGTCGGCCAAGCCGCCGACGCCGCAGCCGAGCGCTTCGACCAGGTCGCGCAGCTCCTGGTTCTGGCGCAGCTTTTCCACGCTGGCACTTGCCACGTTCAGGATCTTGCCGCGCAGCGGCAGCACGGCCTGCGTTTCACGGTTGCGCGCCTGCTTGGCTGAGCCGCCGGCGCTATCGCCCTCGACCAGGAAGATTTCGGTCTCCGCGGCATTCTCCCGCGTGCAGTCGGTGAGTTTTCCGGGCAGGCGCAGCCGGCGGGTCGCGGATTTGCGCGGCGTATCCTTGGTCTCGCGGCGGCGGATCCGCTCCTCGGCGCGCTCGACGATGAAGGCGAGCAGGTTGTCCGCCTGCGCCGGGTGTCCGGCAAGCCAGTGGTCGAAGCGGTCGCGCAACGCCGTCTCCACCAGCCGCGTCGCCTCCTGCGTGGTCAGCTTCTCCTTGGTCTGGCCCTGGAAATGCGGCTCGCGGATGAATACCGACAGCTTGGCGGCGACGGCGCCGAGCAGGTCTTCGGCGGTGATCTGGCTGGCGCGCTTGTTGGCGCGCTGCTCGCCCCATCCGCGAAGCCCTTTCAGCAGCGCGCTGCGGAAGCCGGTCTCGTGCGTGCCGCCTTGCGGCGTGGGGATGGTGTTGCAGAATGACGCGAGTTGCGCCTCGCCGGATTCCAGCCAGGCGATCGCCCATTCCAGCCGTCCGGTGGCGCTGCCGTCGGGCTTCGTCGGCAGTTCGGCCTCGCCGGACCACAGCTCGGCAAGTGTCGCCGCCGCCTCTCCCAGTTCGTCGCGCAGGCTGTCGGCGAGCCCCCCCGGGAAATGCAGCAGCGCCTCGGTCGGCACCTTGTCCCGGCCTGCGACCAGCGCCGCATCGACGCTCCAGCGCAGGCTGACGCCGCGGAACAGGAACGCCTTGGAGCGGCATAGCCGATACAGGTGCGACGGATTGAACAGCAGGGCGCCGAAGATCTCCGGGTCCGGGACGAAGCGGATCTGCGTGCCGCGCCGGTTCTGCGTCACGCCCACACGAGCAAGCTTGCCGAGCGGGCGGCCGCGCTCATACTCCTGCCGCCAGACGACGCGGTCGCGCGCCACCTCGACCTCGAGCCGCGCGGACAAGGCGTTGACCACGGAGGAGCCGACACCGTGCAGCCCGCCCGAGGTCGCATAGGCCTCGCCGGAGAACTTGCCGCCAGAGTGCAAGGTGGTGAAGATCACCTCCAGCGCCGAGCGATTGGTGAATTTCGGATGCTTGTCGACCGGTATCCCGCGCCCGTTGTCGCGCACGGTGAGCTGGTTGCCGGCCTCGAGCGCGAACTCGATCATGCTCGCATGACCCGCGACCGCCTCGTCCATCGCGTTGTCGAGGATTTCGGCGGCGAGATGATGCAGCGCGGTCTCGTCGGTGCCGCCGATATACATGCCCGGCCGTCGCCTGACCGGCTCGAGGCCTTCCAGCACCTCGATGTCACGCGCGTCGTAACTGCCGACGCCCGACGCCGGCGGCGGGCCTGAGCGCTTTGCCGGAGGCTGCTGCCTTGAGGCGCTCTTTGCTGAAGCAGGCGAGAAAAGATCGCCGTTCGCGGCCTGCTTGCTTCGTGCCACGAATCGGGTCAGCCGCGACGGTGACGACGGATCTTGTGGATCGGCCGGCGGTGGGCGGCCTCGACGGTCGGCGGGGGAGCGTCGCAGGTCTCGTAGATCGCCGGCTGCCTTATATCCTTTGCCTCGGCATAGCCGCTGAGATCGCTCGCGCTGTCGAGCGCGCTGACCTCGCTGAACATGTCGGCGCGCTGGCCGCAGAACTGCGTTCCCGCCTGCAAGCCACGCTCGGACTGCACGTTGGCGAGCTGGGTGATGTAGTCATCATGCTCCCTCTGCGCCTCGCGGCCGTATGAACGCTTGAAATAGGCATTGAGCGCGGTCTCCTCCTTCAGCAGGTCGGGACGGAATCTCTGGATAAACGCATTGTAGCGGTCCTGCTCCTTGCAGGAGAGCGCGGTCACCATCAGTTCGCTTTTCAGGCCCTGGATGTCGAACGCTTCGCGCGCCGGCGACATGGCGCCAGACGAGGCGGCTGATGCGGCCGGACCAAGGACGCTGCAGGCGGCGGCGAAGGCGATCAGGCGGACAGATCGGGGTGACATACAGCGCTCCAGACCGGATCTTGATGAGGCACGCGGCCGCGGGCCGGCGCATGCGCGGCGCTTGTATAGGCAGGCGCGGGCATCGCATTGCAAGCGGTGATTGCGCGGACTTCCGTACCAGACCGGGTTGCTCTACAGGGAGCCCGTCACTGGCCCCCCACGGGTCCAAGGAGTTTCCCCCGCGTGCGTATGCCACCTGCCGCAAAGTGTCTGACCCTGTCCGGACTGCTGGGAGCCGGGTTGCTTGGCGGCTGCGCTCACCAGGTGCAGCCAACGGTGGCGCCCGATCCGTTCGGCTACATGAAGCGCTCCGCGGTCTGCGCGGTGGGGCCGGTCGCCAACACTGCATCCGGCTTGCTGGTGGCGATGAAGACACGCAGCGATGACGGCCTCTGCGCGATCCGCCTCGCCGCCCCGGACGGCGGCGCCTATGCCTCGTTCCTGCTGTCGACGCTGCCGATGCACGGCACCAGCTTTATCTACAACTATGATGGTCATACCGTCGTCACCTACACCGCGGCCACCGCCTATTCCGGCAATGACAGCTTCCGGGTCAGTCTGGTGCGCAAGGACGGCGGTCCGCGTGTGCCGCTTGAGGTGGATGTGGCCATTGATGCAACCGGGGTGACGCCGCCGCCACCGCCGCCGCCGCCGCCACCACCCGTGGAGAAGCCGGTCCACCATCGCGTCCGTCGTCACGTCGTCCATCACACGCATCACGTCGCGCGCAAGCACGCGAAGCCTGCGCAGTAGGGACGTGGCGTTCAGTCGGCATTCCCGCCCGCGATCGGCAGCGGCACCCAGCGCATGCCGTCGCCATTCTGCACCAGCATCAGCACTGAGGGGCGCTTGGCCTGTCGTGCCTGCCTGATCCGGTCCTGCAGCTCCGCGGGTGTGCTGATTTCCGCCTGCTGCACCTCGGTCACCACGTCGCCCGCACGCAATCCGCGGTCCGCGGCCTTGCCGCTCGGATCGACGTCGGTGATCACCACGCCTTTCTGGTCGCCCGAGAGCTGATACTTCTGACGCAGCGCGGCACTGATCGCGGCGACCTTCATGCCAAGGCCATTGACCACGGTGGGCGTGGGTGGGGCGACCGGCTTGGGGATGTGCTGGGCCGCGGGCTTTGGCTGGTCTTCGGGGAAATTGCCGATCATCACCGGCAGGACCTGCTGCTTGCCATCGCGCCAGACCGACAGCTTGGCGTCTTCGCCCACCGGTGTTTCGGCGACCCGTCGCGGCAGGCTGTGCTCGTTCACCGCCTTGCCGTCGAGCAGCAAGATCACGTCGCCGGTGCGCAGGCCGGCCTTCCGCGCCGGGCCGTTCGGCTCGATGCCGGCGACCAGAGCGCCGCGCGCGCCCGGCAGGCCCAGAGACTGGGCGATGTCCGGCGTCACCTCCTGAATGCGCACGCCGATCCAGCCGCGTTTGGCGTGGCCGAATTTGCGGAGCTGAGCGATCACCAGGGTGGCGTCGTTGGAAGGAATCGCGAAGCCGATGCCGATCGAACCGCCTGAGGGCGAGTAGATCGCGGTATTGATGCCGATCACCTGGCCCGACATGCTGAACAGCGGGCCGCCCGAATTGCCCTTGTTGATCGGCGCGTCAGTCTGGATAAAATCGTCGTAAGGCCCTTCCTCGATATCCCGGCCGCGTGACGAGATGATGCCGGCGGTGACGGTGCCGGACAGGCCGAACGGGTTGCCGATCGCCAGCACCCAGTCGCCGACGCGCGAGTGGTCGCTATCGCCGAAGCTTACCGCGGGCAGCTTGTGATCGGCCTTGACCTGAAGCACCGCGAGATCGGTGCGGTCGTCGTGACCGATCAGCGTCGCCTTGAGCACGGTGTTGTCCTGCAAGGTCACGGTGATGGCGTTTGCGCCTTGGACGACGTGGTTGTTGGTCACGATGATTCCGGAGGGATCGACAATGAAGCCCGATCCGAGCGCCTGCATCGTGCGCGGCGGCGCGTTCGGAGGAGCGGCGCCGCCTCCAAGACCATGATGGTTCAGGTAGTCGTGGAAGAACTTCTCAAGCGGCGATCCGGGCGGGAACGGGAGCGCCGGACCGCCCTGGTCATTCTCGTCATCATCGCCGTCCGGCTGGTCGGCGCCGAGCGTCTCGGTCGAGGAGATGTTGACGACCGAGGGCAGCAGTTGCGCGGACAGGTCGGCGAAACTCTCCGGCACGCCGGCGGCGCCAGGGGCCGGGCGCGCCATTGATGCCGCGGCGGGAAGCCCGAATGACAAAGCGGGCTGGGCCAGGAGGGCCGCGAGCAGGCACGCGAGACGGGGAGAAAGCATGGCGGCGAGGATCCTTGCGCATCGCGTCCGGCCGAGCGTGGAGCGATACGGCGAGACTACTCCGTAAGCGCGCCGAGCAGCCAGCCTGCCAGCGCGCGGCCGAGCAGATCATAGCCATGATCGCCCATGTGCAGGCCGTCCGGAGACAGGGTGTCGCGGTCTGTCCCGCCTTGCCCGCACCAATGCCGCATCAGCCGGTAGCGCGGAAACACCGGAACGGCGTTCTGCTCGCCGATGCCATGCAGGCTCCGTAGGAACGCCGGGAAGGCGGCGCAGGTCTCGAGCGCGCGGCAGTATTGCTGATCGATCAGCACGATGTCGGCGCCGGTCTCGCGCCGCAGCCGGGCGATGTCTTCGCGGGTGAGCTGCTCGAACAGCCCGAGCGGCACCTCCTGCAACGGATCGTTCGAACCGGTCTGCAGCAGCACCAGATCGGGGGCGTCGGCGATCACCGCATCAAGACGGGCATGCAGATCAGTCGCATTGTCGCCGCCGATGCCGCGGTTGAATAAGTTTACGGCGACGCCGTGTTCTCCAAGAACGCGCTGCATGACCGCGGCGAAACCCGATTCCGGCGACGACGCGCCGATCCCTTCGGTCGTCGAGGAGCCGAAGGCGGTGAACCGCAGGGCGCCTTGGCCACTGCGACGGGCGCACGCCGGCAAGTCGATGTCGGACATGGCGACGTCAGGATGCCGCAAACGGCCGTGCACCGTCGGCGGCAGTCTTGGCCGGGCGGACCGCAACCTCGCGGCGCTGCGTCTTGCGGCGGTCGAGCAAGCGCGCCAGGAGGAACATGCAGCTCAGCCCGATCACATTGACGCCGACCTGCAGCGCCCAGTCGTTATTGCCCGCTTCCTTGCCAAAGGTGGTGAACAGCAGCTTGGCGAACATGTCGAGCACGGTGCCGGCGGAGAATACCTCGAGCGAATGGCGTCCCAGCATGGCCAGGGCCTGGCCGCCACGCGTGGCCGCCGCCCGGCTCATCAGGGTACTGCTCTGCACCAGGTAGAAAATCGCCATCACATCGATCAGGCGAAGCGGCGAGAGCGGCGTCTTCGACGGTGGCGAGATGGCCAGGGGCGTGAGATCAGGCAGACCCCATTGCGACCAGGGGAATGATTCTAGCGCGCTGAAGGCGAGATAGGCCCAGGAGCCAGCGACGAGCCAGCGCCGGCGTGGCAGGTTGCCGCCCTGTGCCTGGGTGAGGATCGCGGCCAGCGCGCCCAACGTGAACAGGAACTGCCAGGCAAAGGGGTCAAAATACCAGCCGTTCGGGCTGAACCAGTTCGGCAGGTTGATGGCGGGATAGAGATTGACCGCCGCCCACAGCGCTCCGCTCACCAGGAGCGCGACACGGATCCCGACGCGGCTCGTGTAATAGACCAGCGGGAACGCCGACAGCAGCACGATGTAGAGCGGCAGAATATTGAAGTTGCTCGGCAATCCCTGCAGCAGCATGGCGCGGCACAGACCCTCGAAGCCGTGCGTCAGCTCCGGCTCGAGAAAGGTGGCCGGGACGGCATGAAAGTGACGCCACTGGGTGATCACGACGATGCTGAGCAGCAGCATGCCGATCTGATAGACATAGAGCTTGCCGCAGCGCCGGGCGATCTTGCCGATGCCGGCCCAGAAGCCATCGCGTCCAAAGGCACGTCCGTAGGCCAGCATCGAGGCGAAGCCGGCCAGCAGGACGAATATCTCGGCGGCGTCGCAGAAACCGAGATTGCGTATGGTGACGCGGTTGAGCAGGTTTTCCGGAATATGATCGACGAACATCATCGCCAGAGCCGCCCCGCGCAGGGCATCGACCCGGTGGTCACGTCCTGTCGGGGCGTTGCCATGTGGCGCCCAGTGTGCGGCTGTCTGCATCATGATGCGCCAATATAGGGTTGCCGGTGCCGAGCCTTCCAGTCCGGCGTGGTCGGGCTTACCTTCCGTCACATACGCGAACGGAGCGCAAATTTGCCAGAGACTGATGAGCGGCGTCTGCTGAATGCGTTGCGCGAGGTGCGTGATCCGTCCTCCGGGCGCGATCTCGCGTCGGGCGGACGGATCGACAGTCTCGCCGTCCGCGACGGCGTCGTGCATCTGGCGCTGAGCGCGACTCGCGAAGAGCAGACCGCGATGGAGCCGATGCGTGAGCAGGCGGAGGCAGCGCTCCGTCGCATCACCGGCGTGGCCGGCGTCAAAGTGATCCTGACCGCGCACCGGCCGGCGCCGGCGCCGTCGCACGCGCCACTCCGCACCGGAGCCGCGAGCCGGCCCGCGCCCGACAAGCTGCTCGGCGGCGCCCGCGCGGTGATCGCGGTCGCCTCCGGCAAGGGCGGCGTCGGCAAGTCCACCACCGCGGTCAATCTGGCGATCGGCCTCAATCGGCTCGGATTGAGCGTGGGGCTGCTTGATGCCGACATCCACGGCCCCAGCCTGCCGCGGATGCTGGGCATCACCGGCAGGCCGGAGGTCAAGGACGGGCTGATGCAGCCGATCGAGGCGTGGGGGATACGCGCGATGTCGATCGGCTTTCTGGTCGAGGAGCGCACCGCGATGATCTGGCGCGGTCCGATGGTGATGGGGGCGCTGGGCCAGTTGATGGGCGAGGTCGAGTGGGGCACGCCGGACGTGCTGGTGGTCGACATGCCGCCCGGCACCGGCGATGCGCAGCTCACCCTGGCGCAGCGTGTCTCGCTCAAAGGCGCGGTGATCGTCTCGACGCCGCAGGACATCGCCTTGCTGGACGCGCGGCGCGGAGTGGCGATGTTCGAGAAGACCCGCGTGCCGGTGCTCGGCATCATCGAGAACATGTCGTTCTTCGCCTGCCCGCATTGCGGCGAGCGCACCGATCTGTTCGGCCATGGCGGCGCGCATGCGCAAGCGGACCGTCTGGGCGTGCCGTTCCTGGGCGAGATCCCGCTGCTGCTCGACATACGCGCCAGCGCCGATGCCGGCGTGCCGATCATCGCCTCCGCCCCGGACAGCCCGGCGGGGCTGGCCTATGCGGCCGTGGCCGCACGGGTGGCTTCGCTGCTGCGTCTCTAGCCACTCGACGGTTCAGCCGTCCCAGCCGATGGATCGCCGCAGGAAACTCATGCCGAGTGCGACGAAGCTCGCGACCTCGGCGTTATCCTTGCCATAACCGTGGCCGCCCGCGGCGGGTTCGTAGAAGCTGGCGTCGTAGCCCATGGCCTGGAGTTTCGCGGCCATCTTGCGCGCATGACCGGGATGCACCCGGTCGTCGCGCCGCGCCGTCGCCAGCAGGATCGGCGGGTATTGCTGTCCCGGTCTTGCGGCATGATAGGCTGAGATCGGTCCGAGGAAGGCCCAGTCCTCGGGATCGTCCGGATTGCCGTATTCCGCCATCCAGCTCGCTCCGGCCAGCAGCCGGGAGTATCGGCGCATGTCGATCAGTGGGATGGTGCAGAACAGCGCCCCGAAACGTTCCGGATAGCGGGTCAGCATGTTGGCGATCAGCAGCCCGCCGTTCGACCCGCCCTCTGCGGCGATCCGGTCGCGGCGCGTGACGCCGCGACGCACCAGGTCGGCAGCGACCGCGGCAAAGTCGTCATGCGACAGGCGCTTGCCAGCGCGCCGTCCCGCCTCGTGCCAACGTACGCCGAACTCGCCGCCGCCCCGAATATTGGCGACGACGGTCGTGCCGCCACGTTCCAGCCAGAGCTTGCCGGTGGCGAGGCTGTATCCGGGCAGTCGGGAAATGCCGAACCCGCCATAGCCGGACAGATGCACCGGCGCCTCTCCGGTCAGCCCGGCCGGACCGGTCTGAAAGTATGGGATGCGCTCGCCGTCGGTGGAGATTGCCTCATGCCGGCTCACCACCAGTCCATCGGCATCAAAGCCGGGTGGCGCCCGTTTCAGCACGACCGGTGCGGCCACTCCCGGCGGGATCAGCATCAGCGTGGGCGGCGTGAGCGGACCCTGAACAGAGGCGAGCATGGCGCCGTCGCTCTCCTCCTCGAGCAGATCGAGCGGCCAAGCCTGCGCGAGGCCTGCGTCCGGCAGGCCGGCAAGCGTCCGCGCCTCCCAGTTGCCGGGCGAGACGATCGAGAAGATCGGGCGCAGCTCGTCGAGGATGCTCAGCACCAGCGAACCGCCGGCCCAGAACATCCGCTGCAACGCGCGCCTCGGTTGCGCCTCGAACAGCACGCGAAACCCGCGGTCGCCGTCGAGGAATGCCTCCATCCGGATCGCCAGCACGGTGTCGGGGGAATAGGAGGCCGCACCCACCATCCAGGGCGTGCGCAGCTTCAGCACAAGCCATCCATCGTGCCAATTCGCTGCGGCATCTTCCGGCCACGGCATGCGCCGCTTCGGACCGGAGTGGTCGCCAAGCCAGGTCGAGGCATTGAAGAACCCAAGTTGATTGATGAACACGAGCCGGTTTTCGGCCCGGTCATGAACACCCGAGGCGCCCATGCTTGTCGGGTCCACTTCGAACAGCACTGTGGCGCTGGCGGCATCGGTGCCGCGCGACCACAACCGGACCGTGCTGGCATAGCCGGATTGCGTCGCACCCCCGATGGCCGACGACAGCAGCAGCGTCTCGCCGTCAAGCCAATCCACGCCGCCCTTGGCTTCGGACAAGACGAAGCCGTCCGCGACGAAGCCACGTCGTGCAACGTCGAACTCGCGCAACACGGCGGCGTCGCTGCCGCCACGCGACAGCCGGATTATGGCCCGCGTATGGGCCGGCGGCAGCGTCGCGGCGCCCTGCCAAATCCAATCCTCGCCCTCGGACGCGGCCAGCGCATCGACGTCGAGCAGCATCTCCCAATCCGGAGATGCGGCGCGAAACGAGTCGAGCGTCGTGCGGCGCCAGATGCCTCGCGGATTTGTCGCATCGCGCCAGAAATTATACAGCAGCCCGGCGCGACGTGCCGGGATGGGAAGGTGATCCGGCCGATCGAGCAGAGCGCGAAGTATCTCGCGGTCGGCCTCGAGCCCCTCGCCGCCGAATCGTGCGAGCGTCGCCGCCGTCTGCGAGTCAGCCCAGGCTGTGGCACTCGGTCCGTCGACATCCTCCAGCCACAACCAGGGGTCATGATCCGGGTCATCCAGCGTCGGCGCGTTGTTGGCCATCCGTGCGCATCCGAACCTGTCTATCGTCCGAGCACTGATAGTGGCCCACCTGGTCGGAGGAAAGCCTCATCGCTGCCTTGCCGGTCGATGGCGGCTTCAGCGCGCACTGAGCCGCATCGCGGATGACCTACGCACTCACCAGTCGAGATGACGCGATGGAGCCCGCCACTGCGGCAGCGTGGCATCGGCTTTCGCCTGCTCCATGCGTCGACGGGTGCGCCGATAGGTCAGCGGGATCATCGCGGCGCACGCGACTGATGATGCACCCTGGAGCAGCACGACCCATCCGTTCAACGAGCCATAGCCGGAACAATACAGCCAGAGCTGGACCCCTGAAACGCATAGCATCGCGGCGGTCGCAACGCTGTTGCACCATATATACGTCCTGAACGACATCATGCCGGTCGGTCCTGTCACGGTGTGTGCTGCCAGGCTTCTATCCGCCAGAGGCGTTTGCGCAGTCGGTTCGGCCGCTGGCGACGCAGTCCTGGTAGCTCACGCTGCCATGGATGCGCGGAAACAGATAGATGCCGAGCGCGATCAGCCCGAGCACCGCCACGAGCACGATCATCGGGGTGAAATCCGGCGGCTTGCGTCCGGAACCGGACGGTCGATCAGGAGCGGCCAAGCGCTGCCATCATTTCATCCCACTCCCGTCTGCCGAGGCCGCTCGCCCGCTGCTCGACGGTCTCTCCGGACAGCATGCGGCGCAGCACCGCGAGCATCGAGGCGGAGAAGCTGAAGGCGCCAAGACGGTATTCCTCGAAGGCGGCGCAGGCCTGCGGCACCCAGGCACGAACGGTGTCCAGCATCGTCTCCGCATAGGCCCTGATCTCATACTGGGCGTGCTGATCGAGTCGAAGCGCCAGGAAGTTCAGCAGGTTGTGCAAGTCTGCCTTCCAGTACCACTGCGTGTAGGTGTTGAGCGTGAGGTTCATGCGCGCCAGTTCGCGGGCGAGCCCGAAGCCGCCCTCGGACTGGTCCAGCATGAGCGCGTAATGGTCGTGGCAGCGCGACGCATCCGAACGCAACAGCTCCAGCACCGATGCCGCCGCCGCTCCGGTCAGCACGGCGCCGCGGCCCTGCCGATTGCTTTCGCTCTGCGCCGCCAGGTGCTCCGGGGCAGGGACGTAGAACTCGCGGTCGAGGATGGAGTAGCGCGCCGAATACTCGTTCACGCTGGCCATACGATGCCGGATCCATTGCCGCGCGACGAAGATCGGCAGCTTCACGTGATACTTGATTTCGCACATCTCGAACGGTGTCGAATGCCGATGCCGCATCAGGTAGCGGATCAATCCCTGATCCTCGCTCACCTTCCGCGTGCCGCGCCCGTAGGAGACACGCGCCGCCTGCACGATGGCGCCGTCGTCGCCCATGTAATCGACGACGCGGACGAAGCCGTGGTCAAGCACCGGCAGCGCGGCGCCCAGTATCGCCTCCAGCGCCGGCACGGTGGCGCGGCCGGTCCGGCTGGTCTCCTCGATAGACGACTCCGATGCCTCGGTCATGGCCCCGCTTAGCATCTTCGCCGCCGCTCCGCACGCCTGGTCCGGGCATCAGCGATCGCGGTGACGACATTCGCGTGACACGCCACTTCCCTCGGGCCTGGAACGAGGCTATATGCGCAGCGTCGCGTCTTACGACCTGACTATGGCGATAAACGGTGCGTGGAATAAACGTTGTGGACCCGGGGGCAGTGCCCGGCGCCTCCACCATCATCCGGGTTGCCGGATCATGGGGGCGAAACAGGCTCGACACGCGTGGTAAAGACCCATCTTTTGCCCGGCATTGTACCGCCGTTATCGGGCTACAACACAGGTGCCAACGATAATTTCGAGGCGCTCGCTGTCGCTGCGTAAGCGATAAGCGCGGTTCGGGGGGGCACCGGGCAACAGAAGCCCCCCCACTGACGTCCCACCGGTTGTCGTGGCAACGGGTGGGGCACGGAAGACGGAGACTGGCCGATGCGCGACGAGACCGACGGCGACGGCCTATTGGAGGACGCGGCCACGCTGCCGCCGAGCCTGTTGCCTTACGAGCAATGGATCGAGCAAGCCTACCGCCAGGTCATGATCAAGGCGCTGACCCACGCCGAGAGCAATGGCCTGCCGGGCGAGCATCATTTCTATGTCACCTTCCGCACCACCGCTCGCGGCGTGCAAATCCCCACCCGGCTGCTGTCGCAATATCCGCAGGAGATGACCATCGTCCTGCAGCATCAGTTCTGGGACCTCAAGGTGAACCATGACGCGGGCACGATGAGCGTCGGACTGTCGTTCGGCAGCGTGCCCTCGACGTTGGTCATCCCGTTCGCCGCCGTGTCCGGCTTTGCCGACCCTCAGGTGCGGCTGGTCTTGCGCTTCACGGTCACGGATGAGGATCAGACGCAAGCGGGGGCGCGCCCGGAGCGGCTTGCCGCAGCGCCGGCCGCGCTCCAGCCGCAGGAGCCCCCGAACGAGCCAGAGTCCGAGCCCCAATCCGAGGAGCCGGCGCCGCAAGTGGTCAGCCTCGACGCGTTCCGTCGGCGCGGCCCGTCGCAGGATTGAGCAATGCGTTTCACGGTCGACCGGCTTGATCACGTCGTCATCACCTGCCGCGACGTGGAGATCACCTCATCGTGGTATCAACGCGTGCTCGGCATGGATCGCGAGGAGTATGGCCGCAACCGACGCTGCGCGCTGCGTTTCGGCGGCCAGAAGATCAATCTTCGGCCGGAACTGGCCGATGGCTGGAGCACCGCCGAGGCAGTCACCACCGGCTGTCAGGACCTCTGCTTCGTGACCGCGGTGCAGGCGGAGGATGTGATCGAACACCTCCAGAGCTGCGGCGTCACGATCATCGAGGGGCCGGTCGCGCGGCTCGGCGCGCTCGGGCCGATCAATTCGGTCTATTGCCATGATCCCGACGGCAACCTGATCGAACTCGCCTGCTACGCTGGGTAGAGGGGCTAATCCTCCGGCGGCTTTTCCCGCAGGCGCTTGATGCCGCCGCGATGGGTCTTTCCTTCCAGCCGGCGCGTTCTGGACGCGCGCGTGGGCCTTGTCGGCTGGCGCACGGGTGGCGCGGGCAGCGCCGCTTCGCGGATCAAGGCAAGCAGGCGCGCCAATGCGTCGTCCCGGTTCCGCTCCTGGGTACGGTGCCTCTGCGCCGTGATGACGAGAACGCCCGCCTTGGTCACCCGTCGCCCGGCGAGGCGGATCAGCCGCGTCCGGACCGTGTCCGAGAGGCCCGCCGAGTGGCGCACGTCGAAGCGGAGCTGAACCGCCGTCTCGACTTTCTGTATGTTCTGTCCGCCCGCTCCGGACGCACGCAGAAAGGTCTCGTGCAGCTCGCTGTCATCGAGCGTGATCCGGCTGGTGACGTGTATGGCGGCCATCGTCGTCTATGGCGCGCCGAAACCGCCGCCGCCGGGCGTCTCGACGGTCAGCGTGTCACCGGCGGCGAGTTGCATCTGCGCCACGCCCGCTAGCGGCTCAAAGCTTCCGTCAGCGCGATCGATCCATTGCCGTCCGCGAGCACCCGGGCCGCCGCCGGCAAGCCCGAACGGCGGCACCACGCGGGAAGAGGCGACCAGCACCGCCTGCATCGGCTCCAGGAAGCGCAGACGGCGGACCGCGCCGCAGCCGCCGCGACGAGCGCCGTCGCCTCCCGAGCCCCGCCTGATGGAGAACCGCTCGACGCGCAAGGGGTAGCGCAGTTCAAGCACTTCGGGGTCGGTCATGCGTGTGTTGGTCATATGGCTCTGCACCGCGTCGGCGCCGTCGAAGTCCGGGCCGGCGCCGGCGCCGCCGCAGATCGTCTCGTAATACTGCCGCTCGGCATCGCCGAACAGCAGGTTGTTCATCGTGCCCTGGCCGGCCGCCATGCTGCCGAGAGCCGCGAACAAAGCGTTGCAGGTCGCCTGCGAGACCTCGGTGTTGCCGGCGACCACCGCGGCGCCTGGTGACGGAGAGAGAAAGGTGCCGGGCGGGACTACGATCCGGAGCGGCGTGAGGCAGCCGTCGTTGAGCGGTATGTCATCGCCGGCGAGGCAGCGGAAGACGTAGAGCACCACCGCCCGCAGCACGGCGGTCGGCGCGTTGAAGTTGTCGGCCCGCTGGCCAGAGGTGCCGGTGAAGTCGATCACCGCGCTCCTCTGTTCGGGGTTGACCCGGACCGCGACGCGTAATCGGCCGCCATCGTCCATCAGGGCGGTGAACGCGCCGTCATGCAGCGTGGCGATGGCGCGCCGGACGCTCTCCTCGGCATTGCGCATGACCAGAAGCATCGCGCGCCGCAAGGCGGCGGCGCCATGCTGGCCAAGGGCGCGGCGCAGTTCGGCGGCGGCGAAACTGTTGGCGGCGACCTGCGCGCGCAGGTCGGCCACGTTGGTGTCCGGGCTGCGCGCGGGAGTGGGTCCGGTCGCCAGCAAGGCGCGGAGCTCGCCTTCACGGAAGCTCCCGCCATCGACCAGCCCGCCCTCGACCAGGAGGAAATCGTCGATGACGACTCCCTCGTCGCGCAGAGATCGCGAAAATGCCGGCGTGGAGCCCGGTGTCGCGCTGCCGATATCGGCGTGATGGCCGCGCGCCGCCACGAAGAAGTGCAGGGTGACGCCGTCCGGATCGAACACCGGCGTGATGACGGTGACGTCGGGGAGATGGGTGCCGCCGTTGAACGGGTTGTTCAGCGCGATTACATCGCCTGGCCGCAGCGTGGCGGCGCGCGTGCGCAGCACGGTGCGGACGCTTTCGCCCATGGCTCCCAGATGCACCGGCACGTGCGGCGCGTTGGCGACCAGCGCGCCTTCGGCATCAAAGATAGCGCAGGAGAAATCCAGCCGCTCCCTGATGTTCACGCTGCGCGCGGTGTTCTGCAGCACCGCCCCGGCCTGCTCGGCGATATTCATGAACAGGTTGTTGAACAGCTCGATCAAGGCGGGTTCGGACGCGCTGGCGGCGGTCTGCACGGCAGCCCCCGGCCGCCGCCGCAGGATCATGGCGCCGGTTTCGGTAATGTCCGCGGTCCAGCCTGCTTCGAGCACCGTGGTGGCGTTGGCTTCGACGATCAACGCCGGCCCGGCCAGGTGATCGCCCGCGGCCAGGCTGTCGCGTTCGAACAAGGGAGCGTCATGCACCGCGCCATCGCGAAACAGCGCGACCTGCCCACACGGCGACGGCGCTTCGCCGGAGCCGCGACGGGGAATGGCCGGGGCAGGGGGCGCATCCCGCAACGCGCGGATCTCGACGGTGACGGCGTCGACGATGATCGCCCCGCCCGGCGCATGAAAGCCGAAGCGTGCATGATGGCGCTCCAGAAACTCGCCGCGCATGGCGTCGAGCGTGTCGAGGGCGACGATGATGATGGCGTCGCTGCCGCCCTGCCGGAGATGCAGGTGACGCTCGGCGCGCGTGCGCGTGTCCGGGTCGAGTTCGCCGGCGAGGTCGCGCATCGCGGCATCGGAGAGCTGGCCCGCAATGCGCGAGAGTTCCGGGAGTGCCGCCTCGTCGAGGACGATCTCGACGGATTGCTCACGCAGGATGCCTTGCTCGGCAAGTCCCATGCCGTAGGCCGACAGCACGCCTGCCAGCGTGGGCACCAGGATGGCGCCGATGCCGAGCGCTTCGGCGAGCTGGCAGGCGTGCTGCCCGCCGGCGCCGCCAAAGCAGGCCAAGGCGAAGCCGGCCGGGTCATGACCCCGCCTGATCGACACCTCGCGCACGGCATGGGCCATGTTGGCGACGGCGATGCGCAGGAAGCTCTCCGCAAGCGTGCGTGTGTCCTGTCCTATGCCGGTCTCCGACGCGATCGCCGCCCGCATGTCCTCGAAGCCCGCGCGCACCGCCTCGTCGTCGAGCGGCTGGTTGCCGTCCGGCCCGAACAAGGCGGGGAAACACGCCGGATGCAGGTTGCCGACATGGAGGTTGGCGTCGGTGACGGTGAGCGGGCCGCCGTTTCGGTAGGCGCGCGGCCCGGGCACGGCGCCGGCGCTCTGTGGGCCGACGCGAAGGCGGGTGCCGTCGAAGCGGAGGATGGAGCCGCCGCCGGCGGCCACGGTATGGATCGCCATCATCGGCACGCGCACCGGCAGGCCGTCGATGCGGCTCTCGAAGCGCCGCTCGAAGGCGCCGGCGTAGAGCGCAACATCGGTCGAGGTGCCGCCCATGTCGAAGCTGATGATGCGGTCGAAGCCAGCCTGCTCGCTGGTGCGTGCGGCGCCGACGATGCCTCCCGCCGGTCCGGACAGGATGGCGTTGCAACCGGAAAAGCGCGCGCCGTCGGCAAGGCCGCCATGGGACTGCATGAACGACAGCCTGGCGCCCGGCAGCGAAGCGGCGAGCGCACCCACATGCCGTCGCAAGATTGGTGACAGGGCGGCATCGAGCACGGCGGTTTGCGCGCGCGGCACCAGGCGCAGATGCGGACTGACCCGATGGCCGACCGAGACCTGGTCGAATCCCGCGGCACGGGCCAGCGCCGCCAGCCGACACTCGAGCGCCGGGTGCCGCCAGGCATGGATCAGCGCGATCGCGCAGGCCTCGATGCCGTCGGCCCGTGCCTGTTCGAGCAGTGCCTGCGCCGCCGCCTCATCGAGGGGTGCGACCTCGCTGCCGTCGGCGTCAATGCGGCCGGTGATCTCGTCGGCACGCTCATGCAGCGGCAGCGGCCGGGTGATGGCGAGGTCGAACAGAGCGGGCCGGCTTTGATCGCCGATCTGCAGCAGGTCGGCGAAGCCGTGATCGACGAGCAGCAGCACGCGCGCCGTGCGCCGCTCAAGCAGGGCGTTGGTGGCGACGGTGGTGCCCATGCGCACGCTCTCGACCAAGCCGGCCGGGATGACGCCGCCGGGCACGAGCCCGAGCGCCTCGGCGATGCCGGCGAGGGCGGCATCCGTGCCGCGCGCGGGATTCTCGCTGAGCAGCTTGCGCGCGGACAGGCGGCCGTCAGGCCCGACCGCGACGATATCGGTGAAGGTGCCGCCGCGATCGATCCAGAACCGCCAGCCAGGCCGTGTCGCGGGAGCAGGCTCTTGTGTCACCGATCTGAGCCCCTTTGAGATGTTTGAGACATGCGTCAACAAGAAAGCTGGCAATGTCGAACGAAAACGACGAAACTGAAGCCATGAAGACACAGTCAGGCATCGGACGAGACAGTTGGGGGACGAGACAGTTGGGACGAGACAGGTGAGTGAGGCAGTGATGAGCCGTGATACTCCGGCTTCGCAGGCGTGGCGCCTGGTGCACGAGCGCAGGATGCCGGTCAAGGCGGCGGCGCAGACGATGGGACTGGTTCCCCATCAGGTGTTCGAGCTTCTGGCGCGTGAGAAGCTCCGCCGCGACGCCTTATATGACCGACGCGCGGCGGCGGCGCCCGCCGTCGGCCCCGAGGAAAGCCCGCGGCTGCTCGCCCATCAGGCGGCATTGCGTGATCGAGCCCTGGCCCTGTTGCAGCAGGGAATGGAACCCGGCGCGATCTGCCAGCGGCTGGGCAAGCATGTGAGCTGGCTCAGCGACATACGCAAGAAGGGCTGACCTCCGCCGACGACTCCACCGGATTTGGCGGACAGAAGCCATGTTTTCGGCGTCACCGCCCCGCATGAAGGCCAGGTGAGCGTTTTTTGTCGCGTCATCATGGGCAGGTCCTCGCTGGCTGGCCGCCGGTGCCCGTGGGCAGGCGGCGCGCCTGGATAGGTCAGCAGCGCGTCACGGAGCTCTTGCGTGCGAGGATCGAGCACGCGGCCGACCGCCCGGCTTCGCACGTCCAGCATGTCAGCCTTCCCTCGTCCCACCGACAATATCGCCACCATTACCTCCGGCGTAATTGAGCCGCTCACGTCCGCCGTTATCTTCTCTCCGCGGAGCCAAGGGTTTCTCCAAGCCCGAAGCGGCAGCCGTGTTCCGGCCAGCCTCGTCTTCAAGCGCCGTTCGAATTGGATCCAAGGAGACAACATGACCCAAACCATCTTTACCAAGACCGCGGCGCCCGCCTGGCTGATGGCTTTCTGGCGCGAGATCGACGACAAGACCTGGGGCGAGGGCTTCGACTGCTTCGTCGAGGATGCGATCTGCAACCTCGGCGTGGCGGACTGGCATGGCCGCGACGCGATCCGCGATAACCTGCGCCGCTTCATTGATAGCGGCTTTACCGCGCGCCACGAGGTGGTCGAGTATTGGGATGGCGGTCCGCTGAAGGTGTTCCGCGGGGTGGTGGCCATGACCCCCGACAATGGCGGCCCGGCGGTCCACCCGACCATGACCCACTTCTTCTACATGGATGAAACCAATCCCTCCAAGGTCAAGCGCTGGTATGGAGCGGTCGGGCCGGTTTCGTTCGGCTGATCTCCTTCAATGGCGCAATCGGATGGCCTCTCCTGTTCATCAAACAAAAGTTCCCGGTCAGGGACCGACTGATGTGGGGCCGCATTAAATCTATTGGGCAGGAAATCGAGAATGGCGAAGGTCTGGTTGATCACGGGAAGCGGCAATGGACTGGGCCACGATATTGCAGAAGCCGCTCTTGCAGCAGGCGGTTGCGTCGTAGCGGGAGCACGAAGGCTAGAAGAACTGAATGCTTTGGTAGAGCGGTATGGTGAGCGTATCAGCCCGGTAAAGCTGGAGGTTCGCGATGAAGAAGCTGCAAAGTCTGCTGTACAGAGAGCGGCGGAAGCGTACGGGCGATTGGATGTGCTGGTGAACAATGCCGGCTATCAATACAATGCTGCGTTTGAACAGATAACGTCGGAGGAGTTCCGCGACGTGATCGAGACTTGCTTGTTCGGCGTGGTCCACACGACACGCGCAGCCGTGCCAATGATGCGCAAGCAGAGGAGCGGACACATCTTCCAGGTGTCGTCGGTTGGAGGGCGCATGACGATACCGGGCAACTCTCCATATCATGCAGCGAAATGGGCGGTCGGCGGCTTCAGCGACTCGCTCGCGGACGAGGTTGCTCCCTTCGGCGTCAAGGTATGTACCTTGGAGCCGGGCGGCATCCGAACCAACTTCAAGCGGAGGGCAAGCCAACAAATGCCGGAGTTGCTGCCGGAGTATGAGCCAACTGTCGGTCCGATCTACAAGATGATGGCCGCCGAGTACGGTCATTCGGCCAGCGATCCGAGGAAGATCGCCGACGTCGTCGTGAAGCTGTCCAATACGGAGGACGTTCCGAAGCGGCTGATCCTTGGCGAGCATGCGCAGGCTTACGTGAAGCAGCACGAGGCAGACCGTGCGAAGGAGGCGGCCAAGTATCGCGACCTGACGCTATCTGTAGCGGCACGCAACTGACATTTGGCAACCGCGCAACAGACGAGAACCAGCGTATCGGCTGACAATTCTATGAATGCCGTCCGGTGAAGCCAAGCAGCAAGGTGCTCGCAACCTCGCGCGCTTCTGTGGCAAGCGCCTCGTCAAGCAGCTCGCCCGCGGTCCAGAACGACAGCACGCCGCGAAATGCGAACGCGAGTTGCCCCGGCAAGCAGCGTAGCGCCTGTTCCCGGCGCGCCGCGATCAATCCTTCTCCCGCGCCCAGCGCAAGCGTCCAGAGAGCCGTCGAGCGCAGCCAGACCTGCCCGGGCGAAGCACTCGCGGCGCCAAGCCAACCCATGACAGCGCGGTTGATTTCTGGCTCCTCCAACATCACGCCAACCGCCGCATCAATGGCCAGCAGCACGCGACCCGCGGTGTCAGTCAGCGGCGGCGCCTTGGCAAAGCGCGTCTCCATGGCATCGATCCGCCTGGTGGAGAGGGCCTGCATGATCGCCGCCTTGCTCCCGAACTGATTGAACGGCGTCGCAAAGCTGACCCGGGCCTCGGCGGCGAGGTCGCGCATCGAGAAATCGGCTTTGCCTTCGCGGAGCAGCCGTTCAGCGGCATCGATCACGCGGCTACGAAGCGGCTCGCCTCTGGTGCTCTGGGAAGAGTGTTCGGTCTTGCTGCCCGTCATGCCGGTATCTATATCATGATATACCTTTTTTGTCAGTGTGGAGTTAGGTCATGGCTCAAGCCACTTTTAAGACTTTCCTTATCACCGGCGTCAGCTCGGGCTTGGGCCGGGCGTTTGCCGAAGGCGCGTTGCAGGCCGGCCATCAGGTGATTGGCACGGTGCGGCGGTCCGGCGATGCCGAAGCCTTCACGGCGCTTGAGCCAGACCGCGCCCACCCGATCGTGCTCGACGTGACCGATTACAGTGCCATCCCTGCAGCCGTGGCGAATGCCGAGCGGCAGGTGGGCGCGGTCGACGTGCTGGTGAACAATGCCGGGTATGGCCATGAGGGTGTGCTGGAGGAATCCTCGATCGAGGATCTCCAGCGTCAATTCGCGGCCAACGTCTTTGGTCCGGTGGCGATGACGAAGGCGGTGCTGCCTGGAATGCGCGAGCGGCGATGCGGCCATATCGTCAACGTCACCTCGATGGGCGGCTTCATAACCATGCCGGGGATCACCTTCTATTGCGGCAGCAAGTTCGCTCTGGAAGGGATCTCGGAAGCGCTTGGCAAGGAGGTGGCGGGTTTCGGGATACGAGTGACGGCCCTCGCACCCGGCCAGTTCCGCACCGATTGGGCTGGACGGTCGATGGACCGCACGCCTCGCAGCGTTGCCGACTATGACGCGGTCATGGACCCGCTTCGCGCCGCCCGACAGGCCAAGAGCGGCAACCAGCCGGGCGACCCGGCGAAGGCAGCACGGGCGCTGCTCGCGCTGGTCGAGTCCGAGAACCCGCCGGTGCGGCTGTTCTTGGGAGAGGACGCTCTGGGATTGGTCGAACAGAAGCTTGAGGCAATGAAGGTCGAACTCGCCGCTTGGGATGCGCTATCGCGCTCCACCAGCTTCGCGGCTACGCACGGGTAAGCCGGCCTGCTTGCCTTGTGGCGCCAGGATGGTGAGGCTCTGCTTGCCGAAGAACAGCATGATGCCGTGCGCGGTCCAGGAATTCGCGGCGGGTTGGTTGTAGCGCCCGGGCGGGAGGTCCAGGCCGCCCGCGAGCTGGGTGGGCGGCGGCAGCCGGAAGACGATGCCGGGTGTCGCGCGATTGCGGCCGGATCGCCAGTCCAGTCGGCTGGTGGCGAGGACCGTGGGCATCAGCCGGAAGTCCGCGATCATCGCGGGTAGTCTGGGCGCCATGCCGAGCAGGCAGGCGGCCGTCAGCAGGGCAGGGCCGAGGGCGGCCGGTATTCGCGTGGCGCGCGGACCGATCGACGCGGCTGCCAGCGCGGCGAGGGCCAGCACCAGCCAGCATTGCCTGAGGCTGTCATGACGTTCGCAGCAGTTGGCGCCGAACTGAAACACGCCGGCGGCGATGCTGGCGCACGCGGCCACCATCAGAGCGGCGGCGAAGCTGACGAGAGTGGCCCGCAGACCCGGCGCACGCGCGCCGCCGCTCCAGCCCAGAGTCCAGCGCACACCAAGGAAGAGGCAGAGTTTCGCCGGCCAGATCGGCATCAGGTCGGTGAGCAGGATGCGCGGCACCGGCCGCAGGCTGTGCAGGATATGCGGCAAGGGGCCGGAGTGCCGCGCGGCTTCGGCGGAGACCATGCGGTGATGCGCCAGCGTCCACAGTACGAAGCCGGCGACGAGCCATGCGGGTGCGAGCAGGATCGCGCGGCGATGCGCTGCCGCCTGTCGGGATGCGGCAAGGACGCCAGCGAGCGGCACGGCGGCGATCGCGCCGGTTTCGCTGGCGGCGGCACAGGCGGCCAGACTGGCTGCTAGGGCAAGCACGCCGGCGAGGGTGTCGGCGCGGCCATCGATGAGCAGGAAAAAAGCGAGGCTGGTGGCGGCAAGCGTGGTGAGATAGGCGACCGCGCCCGCCGGCCAGAAGAACAGTTGCGCGGTCGGATGCCCGAGCAGGAACATGCAGCCGATGCTGAGCCCGATCAGGATGCGCGTCGGCGTGGCGGCGCCCGGCCGCAGAGTGACCAAGGTCGTGGCAAACAGCGCGGCCCAGAGCAGGCCGAGGAACGCCGCCGTCAGCGGCCGCAGCAGGGCGGCGGCGGTCAGGCCGTAGCCGTAGAACAGCAGTTCGGAAAGCGGGCGCGGGCTCCAGCCGTCGATTCGCGCCTGCCAGAGATAGCGCCAGCCGAAGTCGCGGGCGAAGGCGGCACAGAGGAAGTCGTCGCCGCGCCAGTGCGCCTCGGGCAACAAAGCGGCATGCAGGGCGATGATCGCGGCGCAAACGATGATGCCGAAAGCGGCGGACAACTCGGCGATGCGGGGGAGCGGCATGAACGCTGCTTCTACAGCATCCTGGTGGATACACGATGACGCTGCCTGCGGAAGCCTAGAGACTCCCTGAACGCCTCCTGCACGGCACCGGCGGTTTCTCAAAGCTTGGTGTTTTCGGTGTGCGCGGCAAGCGTGTTCATCACCATTGACGAGTTCCGTCAGCGGTCAACTTTCTGGAAGTTGACGTGGTCACTGCGTGCGGCGGCACGGATGCTGGGACGCTGAAGCAGAACGAGGGAGATGCATGATGGCCGAAGCGACGATGTTGGAGGCTTCGCTGCGGACACTGGACCGGCTGCGGGCCGCACGGCTGACGGCGGTCGCCGCTGAAAGCTGTACCGGAGGTCTGCTGAGCGCGGCGCTCACCGAACATCCGGGCAGCTCCGATGTCGTCGCCGGCGGGTTCGTCACCTATTCAAACAGGATGAAGCATCGTCTGCTTGGCGTGCCTGAGGACATGCTTGAACGGGTTGGTGCCGTCAGTGCGGAAGTTGCCGCATCGATGGCGGAGGGTGCGCTACGGAACTCGGATGCCGATGTGTCGGTGTCGATCACCGGAGTGGCGGGTCCCGGCGGCGGAACCGTGGCAAAGCCGGTCGGGTTGGTCTGGCTAGGCTATGCACGATCCGGACGGCCGGCCAGCACCGAGCGGCACCTGTTTTCCGGCAGCCGGGCCGACATCCGCGCGCATTCCGTGCTCAGTGCCCTCGCGCTGCTGCAGTCCCTGGCCGGATGAGGTCAGACGCTACCGCTTCTGCGAGCATGCCGGCGCGCCATGTTGTAGGAATGGATCTGTTGGAGGGTGACGTAGCCCATGTGCCGGGTATCGATGTTGTCAAAATGATTGACCACTCTGGCCCAGCCGGCGTGTTGCGCCTGCTCCCGGGTGAGTTTTCCGTCTGCGGAGGTGTTCGCCGCCTGAAAATGCTCTGCAAGGCCGGTGTAGTGACGGTGCGTGGTGGCATCCGCCAGCACTACGGCGATTGGAACTGGGGGAAAGATTGCCAAGGGCGCCGGGTGCCGTGGCCCAGCGCCAACCACTGAGGTCGCCATTGTCATGAAGCTGGTGACAGTGAGCGCGGCCCCAGCGTTCCAGATGAGTGGCATGATAAGGTTTTCCTCGATGATCCCCAGAAGACGCTGAGAGTGAGCGCTTCCGGCGGCAGTCATCCGACACGATGAGCATCGGACGACGCCATTAGATCACGGAGTTCTTACCGCATCATGAACGTGCTGGAACAGACCTACTGCTTCGGAGTGGCATCCGATGGCGGGGTGGTCGTCTGTGGCGCATTCCCAGGCGTGATCGTACCGGTTGATCCGGCAGGAGGTGTTCCGGTGCCTGGCGCCGTCATGGCTCCGTTCGCGCCGCCACCCGAGGTCGCCGGCGTGCCGCCGCCGTTCATGCCATGGTTCATCGATCGCATCGTCTGCGAGCCGCCCGGAGGATTGGTGCCCGACATGCTGTTGTTTGACATGCCGCCGCCCGACGAACCGTTTGACATGCCGCCGCCCGACGAACCGTTTGACATGCCGCCACCCGAGGAACCGTTCGACATGCCGCCGCCCGAGGAACCGCTCGACATGCCGCCATTCATCATCGGCGGGGCGGTGCCGGTCTTGGCGGCGTCAAGGCTCTGTTCGTTCAGCTTGGCGGTCTCCTGGTCGCCGCCGCCCGCTGATCTCCCCCGCATCGCGGAATGCCTATGCATGTGGTGATGGTAATGATGATGCATTGGCGTGGCGCCGCTGTCGTTGGTTTGGGCGAGGGCCGGCACCGCGAACGCCAGCATGGCTGAACATGCGGCTGCCTGGAGCAACTGCGTCCGTGTTGGCGAGGTCAGTACTGAGTTCATCGCTTACTCCTGTTTAATCCGGGTGAACGCCGCGCGCGTCGCATTCACATGATAGTGCCCGCAGGCGGCATACGCGACCGAGACGTGCATGAAACGACGAGCAAGCGTGGCGGTTGCGCAACAGCCCGATGATTCAAACCGCCATGGTGCTCAGGCTTTGACCGGCTCGGCTCGCATTGTCGGCTGCCCATAGACCTCACGGGCGCGACGCAGGAAGGAGCGCACCATCACGCGCACCGCTTCGTTGAAGACCGTGCCGATTGCCGCCTGCAGCAGCCTCGACTTGAATTCAAACTCGACGAAGAAGTCGACCTGACAGCCCTTCGGGTCGGGTGTGAAGGTCCATCTGTTGTTAAGGTACCGAAACGGCCCATGCTCATAGCGGACGTGTGCAAAACGCGGCCTGTCCAGTTCGACACGGCTGGTGAAGCTCTCCTTGAACGGCCCAAAGCCGATGGTGAGGTCAGCGATCAGCTCTGTGGAGGACCGGCTGCGCACCACCGCTCCCACGCACCAGGGCAGAAATTCCGGGTAGCGGCCGACATCGGCCACCAGGTCGAAGAGCTGTTCCGGCGAATAGGCGATCAGCCGGCGCTCGGCGTGCGTCGGCATCAGACTGGTGCGCCCAAGACTGGTGCGCCCAAGACTGGTGCGCCCAAGACTGGGGCGCCTGCGAGTTGGCGTGAGCGCTGGTCGCGAAGCGACGCGAAATCCGCGTCGGCGTGATACGAGGACCGTGTCAGCGGCGTTGCACTCACCTGCAGAAATCCCTTCGCGCGTGCCATGCCGGCATAGTCCGTGAACTCGTCCGGAGTGACAAAGCGCTCCACCGCGGCGTGTTTCACGCTCGGCTGAAGATATTGGCCCAGAGTGAGGAAATCGACCTCCGCCACGCGCAGATCATCCATGACCTGCAGGATCTCCAGGCGCTGCTCTCCGAGACCGACCATCAGCCCGGATTTGGTGAAGATACGCTGATCGAGCTGTTTGACCCGGTCGAGCAGACGCAGCGACTGGTAGTAGCGCGCCCCTGGCCTGACCGTGGGATAGAGCCGCGGCACCGTCTCCAGGTTATGGTTGAACACATCCGGACGGGCGGCGACGACCCGCTCGATGGCGCCCGTCTTGCGGAGGAAATCCGGCGTCAGGATCTCGATCGTCGTGGCGGGAGCGGCATCGCGAATCGCCATGATGACACGTGCGAAATGCGCGGCGCCGCCGTCTGGCAGATCGTCGCGATCAACCGAGGTGATCACCACATGGGCAAGCCCGAGGCTCGCCACCGCGTCCGCCACCCGCGCGGGTTCGGTTGCGTCGAGCGCATCCGGCTGCCCGGTCCGGACATTGCAAAAGGCGCACGCCCGTGTGCAGATCTCGCCCATGATCATCATCGTGGCATGACGCCGCGACCAGCACTCGCCGATGTTCGGGCAGGCGGCTTCCTCGCAGACGGTGACCAGGTTGTGCGCCCGCATCAGCGACCGCGTTTCGTGATAGACCGGATGCGTCGGCGCCTTGACACGTATCCAGTCCGGCTTGCGCTGGATCGGATTGTCGGGCCGGTTGGCCTTTTCCGGGTGGCGCGACGAGGGCGCGCGGTGGTCGATCAGCAGCCTCGATGACATACGCGCCTCGGAAACCATGCGACACAGATGGAACCCCCGTGAAGCCGCGTCAACGCCCGGATTGGCAGCCAATCAGGTGTGGATCACCTGTCCGTATGCATCGAGCACCGCCTCGTGCATGGTCTCGCTGACGGTGGGATGCGGGAACACGCTCCGCATCAACTCCTGCTCCGTGGTCTCCAGCGTGCGGGCGACGACATAGCCCTGGATCATCTCGGTCACTTCCGCGCCGACCATGTGCGCGCCGAGCAGTTCGCCGGTGCGCGCGTCGAACACTGTCTTGACCATGCCTTCCGGCTCGCCCATGGCGATCGCCTTGCCGTTGCCGGCAAACGGGAAGCGGCCAACGCGAATCTCATGCCCCGCTTCCTTGGCGCGCGCCTCGGTCAGACCGACGGAGGCCACCTGCGGACGGCTGTAGGTGCAGCCTGGAATGTTGCTCCAATCGATCGGATGGACATCCATCCCCGCGATCTTCTCGACGCAGATCACCCCCTCATGGCTCGCCTTGTGCGCGAGCCACGGAGCGCCCGCCAGGTCGCCGATCGCATAGACGCCAGGCTCGCCGGTGCGGCAGAACGGGTCGATCGCGACATGCGTGCGCGACACTTCAACCCCGGTGCCTTCGAGGCCGATGCCCTCGACATTGCCGACGATGCCGACTGCCGAGATCACCCGGTCGGCGGTGATCTCCTCGGCGCTCCCGGCCGCCTCGACAGCGACCGTGACGTGGTCCGCGTGCTTGCGCACGGCGCCGAGCGTCATGCCGGTGAGGATGCGAATGCCCTGCCTTTCGAACGCCTTGCGCGCAAATGCGCCGATTTCCGCATCCTCCACCGGCAGAATACGGTCAACCGCTTCGACCACCGTCACCTCCGCACCCATGTTGCGGTAGAACGAGGCAAACTCGATGCCGATCGCCCCCGATCCGATGACCAGCAGCCGCTCCGGCATCGCGTCGGGCACCATCGCTTCACGGTACGACCAGACCAGCTTGCCGTCCGGCTCGAGCCCGGGCAACAGGCGGGCTCGCGCGCCGGTCGCCAGGATCACGTGCCTGGCGGTGAGATCCGCGACAGGCTTGTCGTGCTTGCTGACCGCGACACGGCGCAGGTCCGCGTCGGTGCCGTCAAGCCTGCCGAAACCGTCGAAAACCGCCACCTTGTTCTTCTTGAGCAGGAAGCCGACGCCCGAGGCGAGCTGGCCCGCCACCTTGCGGGACCGCTCGACCACGCGACCCAGATCGAAGCGGATGTTGTCGGCCGAAAAGCCGAACTCGTCGAGGTGATGCAGCAGATGGTTGATCTCCGACGAGCGCAGCAACGTCTTGGTCGGAATGCAGCCCCAGTTCAGGCAGATGCCGCCGAGATGCTGGCACTCGACCACCGCCGCCTTCATGCCGAGCTGGGCGGCACGGATCGCGGCCACATAGCCGCCTGGACCGCCGCCGATGACGATGAGATCGAAGGTGCTGTCGGCCATCTCAGACCACCAGGCTCATCGGCGCCTCGACCACGGATCGGAACACCGACATCCATTGCGCCGCCAGCGCCCCGTCGATCGCGCGGTGATCCGCCGACAGCGTACAGGTCATCACCGTCGCCGCCTCGATCCGGTCGCCTTCGCGCACCACCGCGCGCCGGTCGCCGGCGCTGATCGCCAGGATCGCGCCCTGTGGCGGGTTGATGATCGCGGCGAATTCGCGCACCCCGTACATGCCCATGTTGGAGATCGAGAACGAGCCGCCCTGGAACTCCTCCGGCTTGAGCTTGCCCTCTCTGGCGCGCGCGATCAGCGCTTTTGCCTCATTGCTGATCTGCGACAGACTTTTCACGTCGGCGCGCCGCACGATTGGCGTGATCAGCCCGTCCGGGATCGACACGGCGACCGAGATGTCGACGTCGTCATACTGGATGATCGCCTCCTCGGTGTAGGAGGCGTTCACCTTGGGCACGCGGCGAAGCGTCACCGCGGCCGCCTTGATCAGCAGGTCGTTGACGGAGAGCTTGTAGAGGCCGGGGCCGTCCTTGGGAGCGGCGGCATTCAACTCGGTGCGAAGCGCGAGCAGCCGGTCCAGTTCGACATCGATCGAGACATAGAAATGCGGGACAGACTGTTTCGACTCCGCGAGCCGACGCGCGATCACCCGGCGGATGGTGCTGTTGGGGATCTTCTGATGCGGCGCGGTGATGGCCGCAGGCGCCGGCTTCGCTGCGGCCGGCGCGGCGGCGGGCTGGTCCTGAGCGGGCGAACTCTGGGCAGCCGGATTCTGGGCAGCCGGATTCTGGGCAGATCGGGCCGCCTCGATGTCGGCGCGTATGATGCGGCCTTGCGGTCCGCTGCCGGCAAGACCCTGCGGATCGATGCCGGCCTCGCTGGCCAAACGCCTGGCCAGCGGCGAGATTTTCAGGCGCGGCCCAGCAGCCGCTTCGGTGTCGGGCGCGGCTGGCGGAGCGGCCGAGGGAACCTCCGGCGCCGCCTCGCTCGGCACTGCCTCGCCAGGCTCGACAATGATGCCGATCGGGTCGTTGACCTTGACCCCTTCGGTGCCGTCGCCCACCAGAATCCTGCCGAGCACGCCCTCGTCGACCGCTTCGACCTCCATGGTCGCCTTGTCGGTCTCGATCTCGGCGATGACGTCGCCGGCGCTGATCGTCTCGCCTTCCTTCTTGAGCCAGCGCGCGAGCGTGCCCTCGGTCATCGTCGGCGAAAGCGCCGGCATCAGGATGTTCACGGACATGGGTGGGTCTCTCTCAGACCAGCTTGCGCACCGCATCCACGACCCACTCGGGCTGTGGCAAAGCGAGCTTTTCCAGGTTGGCGGCATAGGGCAGCGGCACGTCCATGCCGTGCACACGCACCGGCGGCGCATCGAGCCAGTCAAAGGCGTGCTCGATCACCTGCATCGCCACTTCCGCGCCGATGCCGGCAAACGGCCAGCCTTCCTCGACGCTGACCAGCCGGTTGGTCTTTTTCACGCTTTCCACGATCGACGCGGTGTCGAGCGGACGTAGCGAGCGCAGATTGATCACTTCCGCCTCGATCCCCTCGGCCGCCAGGACCTCGGCGGCCTTCAGCGCCACGCCCACCATGATCGAGAAGGCGACGATGGTGACGTGCCGGCCGGCACGTTCAATCCGCGCGCGTCCGATCGGCAGGGTGAAATCCGGATCCGTCGGGCAGTCGAAACTCTGCCCGTAAAGCAGCTCATTCTCCAGCACGATGACCGGGTTCGGATCGCGGATCGCCGAACGCAGCAGCCCCTTGGCGTCGGCGGATGAATAGGGCGCGACCACCTTCAAGCCCGGGACGTGCGCATACCAGCTCGCATAGCACTGGCTGTGCTGGGCGGCGACACGCGAGGCGGCGCCGTTCGGCCCACGGAAGGTGATCGGACAGCCCATCTGTCCACCGGACATGTACAATGTCTTGGCCGCTGAATTGACGATCTGATCGATCGCCTGCATGGCGAAGTTGAAGGTCATGAACTCGACGATCGGTTTCAGCCCGGTCAGCGCCGCTCCCACTGCCATGCCGGTGAAGCCATGCTCGGTGATCGGCGTGTCGATCACCCGCCTGGCGCCAAACTCGTCGAGCAGCCCCTGGCTGACCTTGTAGGCGCCCTGATACTCGGCGACCTCCTCTCCCATCAGGAACACGTCGGCGTCGGCGCGCATCTCGGCGGCCATCGCGTCGCGCAGCGCCTCGCGCACGCTCATCGGTTTCGTCTCGCCCCAATCCGGCTCCGGCGCCACTCGGGCAAGCTCCGGAGTCTTCGCGGCCGACGCACGGTCGGCGATCTCCTTGGCGCCGCTGTCAGCGGCCACCTTCGGCATCGCCGCGTCCTCGCGTGCGGGCTTCACCGCCGCCGCGTCCTCGCCCTCCTCCAGCAGGATGGCGATCGGCGCGTTCACCGCGACGTTCTCGGTGCCTTCATCCACCAGCAATCTGCCGATGGTGCCCTCATCGACCGCCTCGACCTCCATCGTCGCCTTGTCTGTCTCGATCTCGGCGATCACATCGCCCGCGGCCACTGCGTCGCCCACCTTCTTCAGCCAGCGCGCGAGCTTGCCTTCGGTCATCGTCGGCGACAGCGCCGGCATCAGCACCTCGGTCGACATGAACTCAGGCCTCCACCAGGATGTCCGTCCAGAGCTCGGCCGGGTCCGGCTCCGGGCTGCTCTGCGCGAACTCCGCCGCCTCGGCGATGATCCGCTTGACCTCGTCGTCGATGGCCTTCAACGCGCTCTCCTCGGCGCCGCGTTCGATCAGCGCATGACGCACACGCTCGATCGAATCACGTTCCCTGCGCATCACGTCGACCTCGTCGCGAGTGCGATACTTGGCAGGGTCGGACATCGAATGCCCACGGTAGCGGTAGGTGGTCATCTCCAGCAGGAACGGGCCTTCGCCCGCGCGGCAATGCGCCACCGCCTGAACCGCCGCGTCATGCACCGCTTCCACGTCCATGCCGTCGACCTGCAGGCCGGGAATGCCCCAGGGCGCGCCGTTCTGGGAGAGGTCGTGCGAGGCGGAGGCGCGCTCCACACTGGTGCCCATGCCGTAGCGATTATTCTCGATCACGAAAACGCAAGGCAGCTTGTGCAACGCCGCGATGTTGAAGCTCTCGAACACCTGGCCCTGGTTGGAGGCGCCCTCGCCAAAATAGCACACCGCCACCTCGTCCGAGCCGCGGTAACGGTTGGCAAAGGCGAGGCCGATGCCGATCGGCACCTGCGCGCCGACAATGCCGTGGCCGCCATAGAAATTCTCGCGGCGGGAGAACATGTGCATCGAGCCGCCCTTGCCGCGCGAATAGCCGGTGGCGCGTCCGGTGAGTTCGGCCATCACCCCGCGCGCCTCCATTCCGGTCGCCAGCATATGGCCATGGTCGCGATACGAGGTGACCACCTTGTCGCCTGGCCGAAGCGCCATCTGCACGCCGGTGACCACTGCCTCCTGACCGATATAGAGGTGGCAGAACCCCCCGATCAGCCCCATGCCGTAGAGCTGGCCGGTGCGTTCCTCGAAGCGACGGATCAGCATCATGCCGCGATAGGCGCGGGTGAGCTCCTCCTCGGTCATCGACGGGCCGCGGCCCTCCGCCTGCTGTTGCGCCTGGTGGTCATGCGCTTTTTGGGGCGCCTTCGACGATACGTTCATACAGAAGCCCTTCCGCGCTCCAAACCTGCTTCCCCGTCCGCGATGGTGGTGCGGCCGCCCGACTTGGCGACCACGCGGACCGCTTCGATGTGCATGGTGCGATCCACCGCCTTGCACATGTCGTAGAGTGTCAAGCCCGCGACACTGACTGCGGTCAATGCCTCCATCTCAACGCCCGTCGGACCCGTGGTGCGGACACGCGCCTCGATTTCGACGCCAGCGTTGTCCGCGGTCGCGTGAAGCTCGACCGCGACCGCAGCCAGGCTCAACGGATGGCATAGCGGGATCAGCTCCGATGTGCGTTTCGCCGCCATGATGCCAGCAATCCGCGCGGTGGCCAGCACGTCTCCCTTCGGCATGCCGCCCGACTCGATCAGGGCAAGCGTCTCCGGTCGCATCGACACGCGGCCGCGCGCCACGGCCTCCCTGCGCGTCGGGGGCTTGTCCGAGACATCGACCATACGCGCCCGTCCGGCGGCATCGAGATGGGTGAGCATGGTCAGATCGGCCCGAGCAGCGAAGCCGCCGCCGCTCCCGCGTCGGAGGTGCGCAGCAGGCTCTCGCCAACCAGGAAGCAACTTGCCCCGGCTTGCGCCAGACGCACCACGTCGGCACGCGTGGCAATGCCGCTTTCGGCGACGACGATCCGGTCAGGCGGCACCATCGGCGCCAGTCGGATCGTGGTGGCGAGATCGGTGCGCAGGGTGCGCAGGTTGCGGTTGTTGATGCCGACGAGCGAGCAGGGCAGCGCCAACGCCCGCTCCAGCTCCGCCTCGTCATGCGCCTCGACCAGCACGTCGAGGTCAAGCGCCCTGGCCAGACCGAGCAGATCGGAGGCCTCACCGTCGCCAAGTGCTGCCATGATCAGCAGGATGCAGTCGGCGCCGATCAGACGGCTCTCGAAGAGCTGCCATTCCTGGAGGATGAAATCCTTGCGCAGCACGGGGAGCGGCACGGCGGAGCGTGCGGCCTCAAGATGCGCGATCTCGCCCTTGAAGGAGGGTCCTTCGGTCAGCACCGACAGGCAGGCAGCCCCTGCCGCCGCATAGGCACGCGCGATCACCGCAGGATCAAACGGTTCGCGGATCAGACCAGCCGAGGGCGACGCACGCTTGATCTCGGCGATCAGGCCGACCTCGTGCCGCGCCGTCTTCAGCTTCAGCGACTGAGCGAAAGGCCGTATCGGCTCATCCTGGTCGCGTGCGCGAGCGCGCAGTTCCCGCAGCGGCAGCACGGCGCTGCGCTCAGCGACCGCGGCCCGAGTCTGCGCACAAATACGGGCCAGCGTGTCGGACCCATCATCGCCCATCAGCCCTGTTCTTCCTCACGTTCCAGACAATCGGCGCGGAGTCGTTCGAGCACGCGCCATGCAGATCCGTCGTCGAGTGCGCGCGCCGCCCGCGACACCTCCTCGCGCAGCAGCAAAGGCAGCGCGGACGCCTCCGCCTCGGGCGGGAACATGTTGCCTCCGCGCGCGACACGCAAGGCCGCGGCCGCATTGAGCAGGACCGTGTCGCGATATGCGCCATGCGCGCCGCGCAAAACCGCTTCCAGCGCCGACGCATTGGTGGCCGCGTCGCCACCGGCGATGGCGCTGATCGGAGCACGCGCAAGGCCGAGCTGCTCGGGCAGCAGGGTGAAGCGATGCATCTGGCCGGCTTCCAGCGCCACCACCCGGTTCGGTCCCGCCAGAGTCAGCTCGTCAAGGCCCTGATCGCTTGCGGCCACGTCGCCATGCACCGCCCAGACGCGCTCCGAGCCAAGATGCTGCAGCGTGCGCACAACCGGCTCAAGCCAGCCGGGCTCGAAGACGCCGATCAGTTGCAACGACACCGAAGCCGGATTGCACAGCGGCCCCAGCAGGTTGAACAGGGTGCGGGTGCCAAGCTCCGCGCGCACGCCAGCCACCTGAGCAAGCGCCGGATGGTGAGCGGGCGCCGCGAAGAAGGCAAGATTGCGCAGACGGAGCTGACGCGCCAGCGCCGCCGGCTCCGTGGTCTGCGGCACGCCGAGTGCGGCCAGCACGTCGGTGCCCCCGGTGCGGGAGGACTGACCGCGATTGCCGTGCTTGGCCACCGCAATGCCAAGCGCCGCCAGCACGAAGGCGACCGCGGTGGAGACGTTCAGCGTGCCGTGCCGGTCCCCGCCGGTGCCGCAGACATCGATCGCCCCCGCGGGCGCGTGCACGACGCGCATCCTGCGTCGCATCGCGCGCACCGCTCCAGTCAATTCGGCGACGCTTTCGCCGCGCACGCGCATGCCCATGAGCAGGCCGGCGACCTGCGCCGGAGTCGCCGCTCCCTGCATGATCAGGTCGAACACCGTCTCGGCCTCGGTCTCCGACAGATGGCTGCCACGGGCGATCCGGTCCAGCACCGGCTTCAGGCCTGCGTTCAACACTCCGCCTGCGTAGCTCAGGCGGCTCGGGCGCTGAGATGGCCGCAGTTGCGAGCGATCGCGAGGAAATTCGCCAGGATGTCGTGACCGTGCTGGGAGGCGATGCTTTCGGGATGGAACTGCACTCCGAAGATCGGCAGATCGCGATGGCGCAGCCCCATCAGGACGCCGTCCTCGGTCCAGGCGGTCGGCACCAGCGGCTCCGGCAACGTGCCGGCCTGCACGACCAGGCTATGGTAGCGCGTCGCCTCGAACGGGCTCGGCAGGCCGGCAAACACGTCGCTGCCATCGTGCCGGACCAGGCTGACTTTGCCGTGCATCGGCGCCGGCGCGCGCACCACCTGGCCGCCGAACACCTGACCGATCGCCTGGTGCCCCAGACAGACGCCGAGCACCGGCACCCGACCCGCGGCCTTCTCGATCAGCGCGCAGCAGATGCCGGCCTGATCGGGTGCGCACGGTCCCGGTGAAAGCACGATCGCGTCCGGAGCCAGCGCCAGCGCCGCATCGGCGGTAAGCGCATCGTTCCGGCGGACGTCGCACGCAGCGCCCAGATCGCCGAGATACTGCACCAGGTTGAAGGTAAAGCTGTCATAATTGTCGATCAGCAGGATCATGCGCCAAACATGACCCTCACACCCAAGGTGGTCAATCGCGGCCGACCGAGGACGAATTGCTGCGTGCACCGGAATGGCACCGGCCGTCGCCTTGTGCCGCTCGCGTGCAGGTGGCGGCGGTCGATCTCGACAACGATGCGCGGCGTCTGCGCCGGCGTGCCTATATCTGGACGGATCAGCGCGATTGCGCGAGCAACGCCGCCCTGACCGCACGCCTACCCATCGCCTGGCTGCGCTTTGAGCCACTGCGATCCAACTCGGTGCCGGAACCGCGGCTGACCTGCTGGCCGGGCGGAGAGGACATCCTGTTGGCGGCGGCGCACCCGCGTGGCAGCCAGGTGACCTCGCTTGCATCGACCTCGCATTCATAATAAGAGCCCGCTCAGACGCGAGCGCGGGCGTAGCTCAGGGGTAGAGCACAACCTTGCCAAGGTTGGGGTCGAGGGTTCGAATCCCTTCGCCCGCTCCAATTTTCCTAAACAATTTTAATGGTTTATGAACGGCCTTGAGGGGCCGTTTATGCTTTTGAGGTGCGCTCGCGGCAGCCACGAAAGCAATCCGGAAGCAGCCCAGGTCGCATGATCGCGCGGGATGGCGGGCGTTCGGCGCCACCCACGGCCAAATGCGCAGAGCGCGTGCATCGTGCGCGCCTGGCGCCTGCGGTCTCGTAAGCCCGTCGGACTGGGATTGCGATCTCCTCATGCGGAGACTATACTGTCTGTAGGAGGACAGTGCAATGGCGCTCGCACAACCCGCTTACCCGGCGAGTCGGTATCAACCCGCACCCACCATCGACCTCACCGACAAGGCCGAGCGCGAGCGGCTGAGCCCCTCGGCGCTTCGCGCCTTCTTCAACACTGTCGAGCGCTGGGGCATTCGTGATGAGGACGCGCGCGTGCTCCTCGGTGGGCTCTCGAACGGACCCTACTACAAGTGGCGCAAGGACCCGGACCGCACGCTCGACACGGACATGCTGACGCGGATCTCCTACGTGATCGGGATCTTCAAGGCGCTCAACATCCTCTACGGCGAGAAGCTCGCGAACGAGTGGGTGAGATTGCCGAACACCAACCCAATCTTCAGCGGTCGCACGCCGCTCGCCTACATGATGATCGGCGGGGTGTCGGCGTTGCAAACAGTGCGGAGACTGCTCGACGCGCGCCGGGGCGGGGTGTGAGTTCGGATTTCCCTCCGACGACCCTCATACGGCAGTTCGACACACACCGCCTGATCCCCTCGAAAAACAGCGAGGGCGGCGACAGCGTCCTCTCCAGAATCTCTGACGACGACCAGCATTTCCGGAACCTGGTCGATCTCGACAATGCGACGAACGACAGACTGCTGGCCGAGAGCGACCTGCTGCCGGGTATTGGCCGGCACGAGCTCGTCTTCGGCGTACCGCACGCGCGGATCGTGAACGCCGCCTTCTCCCACGCCCATCCGCTCGGCAGCCGTTTCAACGGCCCCGACCGGGGAGCATGGTACGCCGCCTTCGCCGCCGAGACCGCCCAGGCGGAGGTCGCCTTTCATCGGGCTGCCGACTATGCGGAGATCGGCCGGTTCGAGGACAGCGTTACCTACGACGACTATCTCGCCGATTTCAGCGCTGAACTGCATGACCTCCGCGGTGCGAAGACCTTTGCCTTCTGCCTAGCCCCGGACAGTTACGTCTCGTCACAGACGTTGGCCGAGCACCTGCTCGGGGCGGGCTCGTTAGGCCTCGTTTACCCCAGCGTACGAGATAGGCACGGCACCTGTCTCGCCTGTTTCCGTCCAGCTCTCGTCGGCAATGTCCGTAAGGACGCCACTTACCGCTTCACATGGTCCGGCAAGCCGGAGCCGAGCATCGAGATCGCGCGAGCTACATAGCGGAGGCGGCGCTCGGAGCGGGGTAACCCCATAAGCGGCTGAAGAGCGAGAGGGCCGCGGCTATCGCCGTGACGGGTTTGAGGGCGGGGAGAGAGGCTCCCAGCCGCCCGTCGCGGAGTGCTCGCGATGCCTCGTTCCCCCTCCCAGCCGGTGTCGGCCGACCGGACCAGCCTGTACCAGGAGATCACCGCCAAGATCATCGTCGAGCTGGAGGCCGGCCGGCTGCCCTGGGTCCAGCCGTGGGGCGGAGCGGGCGTGGCCGCCCCGCTCGCCATGCCGCGCAACGCCGCGACGGGGCGGGGCTATTCGGGCGTGAACGTCCTGATCCTGTGGGGCGCCGTGGTCGCCCGCGGCTACTCCTGCCAGAGTTGGCTCACCTTCCGCCAAGCCCTGTCGCTCGGCGGCTGCGTCCGCAAGGGCGAGCGCGGCACGACCGTCGTCTACGCCGACCGCTTCGTGCCGGGCGAGGAGCGCGAGCGCGCCCGCGAGACCGGAGAAGACGCCCGGGCGATCGCCTTCCTGAAGCGCTTCACCGTGTTCTCGGTCGACCAGTGCGAGGGCCTGCCCGAGAACCTCGTCACCGCACCGCCACCCGTGCCCGAGGGCCTGATCCTGCCGGAGGTCGAGGCGCTGATCCGCCGCTCGGGGGCCGACCTGCGGCTGGGCGGTCCAAAAGCGTTCTACGCGCTCGGGCTCGACTACATCCAGGTCCCGCGGCCCGACGCCTTCTTCGCCCCCATCGACTGGCACCGGACAGCACTGCACGAGCTCGGCCATAATGCCGTGCCCTGGGTTATGCCGCATGGCTGCCAGCGACGCCCTATAAGCGGTCCGCAGCCGTTCAGAGACGCGGCATAGTATCGGAGATTCTGTTCATATAAACGGCTCCGCTACGCCCTCCGACTTAAGAGTGCTGGGACAGCCGGACAGGTGGCACTCGTGGGCTAACAGCGGCGGGTTGGTCCCGAAGCGGTTGTCTACGACCGCCGCGTTTAAAGCCCGAGATTGGCCGTAAGCGGACCCGGCCCGTCCGTGAAGGCCGCAACGGTCTCCTCGCCGCATGCTGTTGATCCCTCGGCGCCGCGGCCCACATCAAGCGTTCTAAACCTGGCATTTGCGCTCCGTTCCACCGATCGTAGGCAAGCGCAGGCCTGCATTTATCATCTGAACGGAACACGGAGCCGATATGATCTCAGCCAGGGTCGCCGCCGCCGATCGTTGGGCGCATCTGATCGTCCATACGTCGACGGGAACGATCGCGGCGTCGTCGACCAGGATCACGCCGGTTCGGCTTGCAGGTGAGCAGCTGGTGAGGGTGCAGTCGGGACCTTCTGACGTCCCCAGCTTTCCATTCAACCGCCTGCAGCACGTTATTGCCCGCCACACGGCTGCAGCCGTGAATCCGAAGCCCCGCGATGGAATGTTCCTTCCGGAGTGGTCAACGGCAGATAAGTTGCGGTTCCTGGCGAACTGGACCTACCAACAGGCTCGGTCGATGCACTTCGGTCCGGCAAAAGGTCCCGGGGATTTGGTCTACGTAGTTGGCGCCCTGACCGTGACCGACACGTCGACGGGCGTGACGACACCCAAGTTCATCGGGTCGGAATCGTATCTTGGGCCACCCACCAACATCGTCGTCGTCTTTCTTAACTCCAACTTCGAGTTCTGGACGATGTACCCGACCGCGCCGATTGTGCACTACTACGGGGATGATTGGTCCTAGCGATGCGTATTGATGCCACCTTCGATGACCTCAGCCCTTGTGACGCCGTATTGAGTTGCGACATCGACCGGCTCGGCCGGCTCGTGAGATTGGTCGATGCCGGGGGCGCCAGGTTCGTGGAGACGGACGGACGGCGTGAAGCTTTGCCGACGCTCGCCAGTGACGCTTACGATCTCCGCTGCATCGCGAACGGAGTTCTAGTCTGGCCGACAACTGAAGGGTCGACGCTGCTGCTCGACGGAGGCCTGCGGCGTGGCCCGACATGTAAGCCGAGGGAGTTCTTCGCGACACCCTCCTTCCTGTTCGGAGCCTACGGCGAAGAGGACATCCTGACCGGACCCGACGACAGCGGCGCCGAAGACCTAGTCACCGCCTTTGATCAGGCCGGCACACGAGTGCTTGGCGCGGCCTCCCTGCTCAGGCCGCAGAAGCAGGACCCCGCTTTCATCGAGCTGACGCGGGGTGCGGTCTTGGGAGACGATCTACTGTTCGTGGCCGACGGCTCCCCCCACATCTGGCGCTTCGCACCGGGCGAGCGGCTGCTCAGCACCGTCTTGCCAGTCTGTCCCGTGGTCGTTGCCGACCACGTCGGCGCCGTCCTGCTGACCTTTGGTCAAGTCGGGCTGGTCACCTCGGTCTCGGATGGGCTGCGGGCCGGTTGGTTCGACTGCGCGGACGGGAAGCTGGTCGGCGAGACGCTGATGCCGGCCATGGCGCTCAAGGTGCAACGGCATGGTGCATCCGGGTGGCATTTTCGCGCCGTGGCGGATGGCGCTGCGATTACCTGGGATCGCCAGCGTGTGGTGCGGCTTTCGGCCTGACAGGCTGTTGCCCAGCGCCGAGGCGGATCCTTGCCGAGCGTTCACTATGGAGCGTAGGACAGCGTTGGCTATTCAAAACGGCATCCAGTCTCCGCTTCGGAGCACGTCACGGGTGACGTTGACCGGCCACGATGCGACGCTTAGCAGCCAGCCGCGGACCAGAGCCTTATGTCCCCTTTCCACCGCCTGCTGATCATCGATCGTGGCGTGACCGACGATTGGCTTTTGCTGCATTACGGGGATCAAAGTGTGGCTGCGAGCCGTTGCCAAGCCGCCCCGCAGCCATGCAAACGATCAGAGTGCTTCCAGGAAAGCCAGCAGCGTGTCGTCCGGGCGGTATCGGCCTGGGGTGGTTTCCGGTGCGGCCAGGCGAGACAGGGCTTTCTCCTTCAATCGCAGGTCGGCGTGGATGTAGATCTGCGTCGTTTCCACGCACTCATGCCCCAACCAGAGGGCGATGACGGCTTGATCGACCCCGTGGTGGAGCAGTTCCATCGCCGTGCTATGCCGCAAGACGTGCGGGCTGACGCGCTTGGTCCCAAGCGATGGGCACGCCGCGGTCGCGGCATGGACGTGCCGTTGCACCAGGTGTTCAAGCGCGTCCCGGCTCAGCGCGCCGCCCCGCACGGTCGGGAACAGCGGCTGATCCGCACTTCCACCCCGCTCCTTGAGCCAGACGTCCAGCACCTTCGCGGTGTCACGCCGCAGCGGCGTGCAGCGCTCTTTACGACCCTTGCCGTCGCAGCGGACATGGGCACCGGTGCCGAGCACGACATCCCGGCAGCGCAAGCCGGTTAACTCGGACGCGCGCAGCCCGGTTTGCAAGGTGAGCAACAGGAGTGCGTGGTCCCGCCGGCCGATCCAGGTAGAGCGGTTTGGCGCGGCGATCAGCGCTGCCATCTCTGCGCCGTCGAGGAAGTTGACGGCCCGCTTGACGTAGCGCTTGCTAGGCATGGCCAAGATGCGCTGGCAATGCAGCAGGTGCTCTGGTTCGTTCATGGCGACGTAGCGGAAGAACGAACGGATCGCGGTCAGCCGGGTGTTCCTGCTGCGCGCGCTGTTTCGCCGTGCCGTTTCTACGTGCAGCAGGAAGTCGGCGACCAAGTCGGCGTCGAGATCCTGCACCCTAAGCTTTGTCGGTTCCTTGCCGCGCTGCTCGCCGGCAAAGCGTAGCAGGAGCCGGAACGTGTCGCGGTAGCCTGCAACGGTATGGATGCTGGCCTGCATTTGGGCGCACAGCCGCTCGGTGAAGAAACGCTGCAGAAGGCCTGGGAAGGTCGAGGTGGCGGCCATCAGCGCACCTCTTCTACACGGGCGTCCATCCGGCCGACGGCCAAGTCCAGCAGCTCCGGCACCGCCTCGATGTACCAGTAGGTGTGCTCGGGCTTGTTGTGCCCGAGATAGGTGGTCAGCCGGTGCATCTCGGCCGCTGCATCCCGGCCCGTGCGGTACCAGTTCACCACGGTGCGCACGGCAAAGCTGTGGCGCAGGTCGTGGATGCGCGGGCCGCGGCCGTGCCGGTTGAAGCGTTGCGCCGTGCGTAGGCCGATGGTCTGGCAGACGAGGGCGAAGTTGTAGCGAGCGCTGCAATCGGTAACGCGGCTGCCCTGGCCGCCTACGAACAAGGGCTGCGGCGCGCGCCCGAGCAGCCGGTCCCGCTCGTCGATGTACGCCCGTAGGTGCGCGGTGACGCTCGGGTCCAGTGGAATGAGCCGAGCCTTGCCGAGCTTGCCCCGCCGGATGGTGAGCACCCCGGCCTCGAAGTCGGCGTCGGTGGTATCTAGCGCTAAGGCCTCGCTGACCCGCAGGCCGGTCACGGCGATGAGACCGATCAGCGTCGAGTGGGTCAACCCGCGCAGGCCGTAAGTTGACGGTAGGGCTGCTGCCGCCGCGACGATGTCGGTGATCTCTCGTTCGCTGTAGATGTAAGGGCGGGGGCGACGAGCCTGGCTGGGGATTAAGCCCCGGGGTGGTATCTCGTGTGCCGGGTTGAGACCGTGCAGCCACTGTGCGAACAACCGCACGATGCCAAACCTAGCCGCCCAGGTCTGGCGCCCTGCCTGCCCAAAGCCTCGCTGCCAGCGCAGAAAAAGGTCACTGCTGACGTGCTCGACGCCCTGTTCGTCAGCGAACTCGACGAAGCGGCTGAGGATGCGGGCGGCGGTGCCGAGGTCAAATCCGAGGCTGCGCCGGATGGCCAGGTAATGATCGAGTTCTTGGCGAAGGCGGCTCATTGCACGCCTCCCGCAGCCGGCCAGGGCCGCGCCAACGAGCGGAGGCCGTCGATGTCGAGTTTGGCATAGATCAGGGTGGAGGCGCGGGAGCGGTGGCGGAGCATGTCTCCCACCTCTGCCAAGGATGCGCCCCGGCGCACCAGGTTGGTTGCCAGGCTGTGCCGCAGCATGTGGGAGCCGACGTAACGGCAGGGTGGCGCCATCCCGCTGCTTTGGAACGCGGCCTTAAGGATCGTGTTGAGGACCTGGCTGTTCTTGAACGGTCGGTGCGGCGGCCGGCTGCTGACGAACAGCGTCCGTGAGGTCGAAGTGCGGTCCTGCTGGATGTAGTCCGCCAAGGCCTTGCCAACGTCAAGTGGGATCGGCACCCGTTCGTGTTTCTTGCCTTTGCCTCGCACGACGAGCTCGCCAGCACGCCAGTCGATGTCGTCGAGCTGTATGGCAACCACCTCCGGCCCACGCAGGCCCAGCCGAGCCAGAAGCAGGACCATGGCGTAATTGCGCAAGGCATTCGGCTCCTCGGCGCGAACCGCACCGAGCAGCGCTTCGACTTGGTCGGGCGCCAGATGACGTGGCAGGCGCGCGTTGTAACGCTGCGCGACGCTGGGTACGCACAGGGCCAGGTTGCTGGTTGTCAGACCGTTCTTAAACAGGAACTGGAAGAAGTTGCGGAGGTGGGTCGGCGGCGTCTTGTCCCGGTAGGGCGCCTTGCGGCTGGTCAACTTTTGCAGGAACGCCGCCACGTCAGCGGTGGTGATCGCGTCGAGCGCGGCCTCAGCTTGGCCGAAGCGGAACTCTAGAAAGCGCACGGCGAAGCGCCAGCAGTGATAGATGGTGCGCTCGCTCAGCCCCCGGTGACGCCGGAGATAGTCCTCGTAATTACGCCGCAAGGCTGCACGGGCCAGCTCCTGCGGCGTCGTCTTTGGCGGCGCTGCCACGCCCAGCGACGTCAGGAAGGCAACGAAGCGCCGGACGATGAACGCGTCGTAGGTTGCCTGCTTGCTGCGGTCAGCCCCGCGCTGGACCAGGTCGGCCGCACGGTCTGGCGTGAGATCGGCCAAGGCGATCCCATGCACGTCTATCGTCCGAAAAAGCATTCGGACCACGCGGAGGTAGGTCTGGACCGTCTCGCCGCTGTAGTCCAACTGCTCCAGTTCGGTACGGTATCGGTCCAGAAGCTCATCGTGCGACGGGCCGCTTATGGTTGTGGTTGGCTTGTTGGTCATGTCCCTTGCTCCCCTGTTGGAACGAACAAGGATTGGCGCATAACCGGCCTGCCGTCGCTGGCGCAGCCCTTGTACTATGCCGCCTCTCTGAACGGCTGCGGGCCGCTAATAGGGCGTCGCTGGCAGCCATGCGGCATAACCCAGGGCACGGCATTATGACCATTATGCCGATATCGGCATAACGGCCACTGGTCGGGCGCGGCGCACCGCCTCGACCGCAACCTGGCGGGTACGTTCGGCTCGGGAAAGTACGCGCGCGAGGAGCTGATCGCGGAACTGTGCGCGGCCTTCACTTGCGCGACGCTCGGCATCGTGCCGACCGTCCGCCACGCCGACTATATCGGCTCCTGGCTCGACGTCCTGCGCGAAGACAACAGGGCGATCGTGCGCGCCGCCTCGGCCGCTTCCAAGGCCGCCGACTATTTGCTCGCGTTCCGGCCCGGTCAGCCCGACGCCGCGCAGCCTGCCGCCGCCGACCTCGATCGGGAGGCGGCGTGATGGACCTCCTCGCCCCATCGCCGCCGTCGGTGCGGCTTCGCGTGCTGAGCCTCGGCGCCAGGTAGTGGTCAGTTTGAAATCTGACCCGGTTGACGCCTGAGCGGCAAACCCCACAGTCGTGGGATGGCGACGTGGGACACCGGAAAGTAAGAAATCACGTGCCCAGCCTGTGGCGCGAGCCGCATCCGGGATAGCGCATCGGCCCGGCCGAACCTCGTGCGTCGGCTTCGTGTGGGATGGGGCCTCCTGATGATTGTCCTAGGCTTCGGCTTGACGCTGGCGAAGCGTCCCGCTCATTAGAGTTCGCACATGACGATCTTTCACGGCCTATCGGCTTTTCCGCTCACGCCAGCCAGTGCCGACGGCGTGCTTGAGCCAGACCTGTTCCGTCGCTCCCTGGATCGGATAATAGCCGTCAAGGTCGACAGCATTGGGTTGCTCGGCAGCACAGGAGGCTATGCCTATCTGGCGCGCGAGCAGCGGCAGCGCGCCGTGCGGGTGGCCGTAGAGGCGGCCGGCGGCCGGGTGCCGCTCGTGGTCGGCGTGAGCGCGTTGCGCACCGACGAAGCGCGTTTGCTGGCTCGTGATGCCCGGCAGGCGGGCGCGGACGGCCTGCTGCTCGCGCCCATGTCCTACCTCCCGCTCACAGACGAAGAAGTCTTTCAGCACTTCGCGGCCGTGGCCGAAGCGGGCGAACTGCCTCTCTGCATTTACAACAATCCGAGCACGACCAAGTTCGTGTTCACGGACGACCTCATCACCCGGTTGGCAGCCCTTCCGCACATCGCGGCCGTGAAGATGCCGCTGACCGTGAGCGGCGACTATGCGGGCGAGCTGCGCCGCCTTCGGTCAAGCACGCCGGAGAACTTCGCGGTCGGTTACAGCGGCGATTGGGGTGCCGCTGATGCGCTCCTCGCGGGAGCTGATGCGTGGTACAGTGTCTGTGCAGGTCTTTTGCCTGAACCTGCCCTCAAGCTTGTGCGAGCGGCACAAGACGGCGACGCCGATAAGGCAAAAAGGTTAGACGCTGCGTTCCAGCCTCTTTGGGCCCTTTTCAAGGCGCACGGCAGCTTCCGCGTAATGTACGCTTTAGCAGAAAGTCTAGGGGTTCCGCATGGTTTGCCTCCGAGGCCGATCATGCCTTTGCCACAGGCAACTACCGAACAGGTGCGCATTGCCATTGAGTTTCTAGGAGCCGAGACAAATTTAAACTGACCCACTACCCGGCGCCGGCGTCCAGTCGACCACGCTCGCGCTGATGGCGGCGCATGGCGAGATCGGGCCTATGCCCCGACTGCGCCGTGTTCGCCGACATGGGCTGGGAGCCCGCAGCCGTCTATGCGCACCTCGCCTGGCTCCGATCGGGCAACGTGCTGCCGTTTCCGGTCCATGTCGTCGCGGGCGGCGACATCCGCGCCGACCTCCTGCGCGCCGGCGCGGGCGCGCGCTGGGCGTCGATCCCGGCGTTCACGCGCACGGTGCGCGGCGTCCGTATTGAGATCGGCATGATCCGCCGACAATGCACCAAGGACTACAAGATCGCGCCGATCCGCCGGAAGGTGCGCGCGCTCGCCGGGCTGACACGGCGGCGCTCGCCCGCCGAGCCGGTCGTCGAGCAGTGGATCGGGATCTCGTTCGACGAGATCGTTCGCATGAAGCCGAGCTTCGAGGCGTGGCAGGTCAACCGCTGGCCGCTGATCGAACACGCCATGACCCGGACCGACTGCCTGCGCTGGCTCGCCCGACACGACTATCCGATCGCGCCGAAATCGAGCTGCGTCGGCTGCCCGCTCCACAGCGACGCGGAATGGCGGCGGCTACGCGACAGCGACCCAGAGGCCTGGGCCTCGGCGATCGAGGTCGACACGGCGATCCGCACCGGGCTGCGCGGCATCCGCGGCGAGGTGTTTCTCCACCGCTCCGCGGTGCCGTTGGCCGATGCCGACCTCACCACGCCAGCGGATTGCGGACAGCTCGACCTCTGGCCGAACGAGTGTTCGGGCATGTGCGGTGTCTGACCAGGACCACGCGACATCTTCACTCCCCAGTGTGCCAGAGAGCGGCGTCCGTCCCGGTCGCACGGTCGACGGCCGCGTCAACGGCTATGCCGTTCCCCTCGCGGCTCGCGCTCGGTGACGCAACCGGCCTGATCCCGTGCTCGCGGGCGACGGCTCGGCCGCGCATGGCCGACATCACGATGGAGATTACGATGACGCAGTCGATCAACATCCCTGCCACCCAGGAGCCCTACTGCCCCGACGACATCGTGGTGTGGCCGGACGGCGGCTACGCGGAACTCCGCGATGTTCGGGACGGACACTATTATTGGCGGTCCGACGATTACGAGGTCGTACGGCTCGAGAACGCGACGCGACTTCGAGAACTCGGCCTCGACGAGCTGCTCGATGACTCGCCCGGGTGATCGGCCTGTGCTGCTTCCCTGCCTTATGGTTGTTCGGCGCGGCTCTCTTTAGAGGAAGAGGGCTGCGCCGGTCGGGGTGACGGGTAGGAGGTCGGGAGAGAGGCTCCCGGCCGCCCGTCGTGGAGTATCCCGACATGGCGACCGCCGTTCAGAAGATCGCGCAGCTGAGCAACACGCGCGACATCCCGTTCAACAAGCTCGTCCTCTCCCAAGCCAACGTCCGCCGCGTCAAGGCGAACGTCTCGGTCGAAGACCTCGCCGAGGACATCTCCCGGCGCGGCCTCCTGCAGAACCTTAACGTCCGGCCACTGCTGGGCTCGGAGGGCGAGGAGACCGGGGAGTTCGAGGTGCCGGCCGGTGGTCGGCGCTATCGCGCCTTGGAGCTGCTGGTGAAGACCAAGCGCCTCGCCAAGACCGCGCTCGTGCCCTGCAACGTGCGTGAGGCGGGCTCCCCGATCTCGGCCGAAGAGGACAGCCTCGCCGAGAACACGCAGCGCGTCGACCTCCACCCGCTGGACCAGTTCCGCGCGTTCAAGGCGCTGGTCGACGCCGGCCAGGGAGTCGAGGACGTGGCGGCGCGCTTCTTCGTCAGCCCGCAGATCGTGCGGCAGCGGCTCAAGCTCGCCTCCGTCGCGCCCGCGCTGCTCGACGTCTACGCCGAGGATGGCATGACGCTCGACCAGCTCATGGCCTTCACCGTCTCGGGCGACCAGGCCCGCCAAGTGCAGGTCTGGGAGCAGCTCTCCGGCACTTACAACAAGGAGGGCTACTACATTCACCGGCTGCTGACCGAGGGCTCGGTCGCGGCAAGCGACCGGTGCGCGGTGTTCGTCGGCGTCGACGCATACGAGGCCGCCGGCGGCCTCGTCTCCCGCGACCTGTTCCAGCAGGACCAGGGCGGCTGGCTCGACGACGTGGCGTTGATCGACCGGCTCGTCGCCGAGAAGCTTACGGCGGAGGCCGAGGTGGTCGGCGCCGAGGGCTGGAAGTGGGTCGAAGCGGCGCTCGACTTCTCCTACGGGCACGCGTCCGGCCTGCGCCGGGTCTACGGGCAGCCGCCCGAGACCAGCGACGAAGAGCAGGCCGCGCACGAGGCCCGCACCGACGAGCTCGAATGCCTCTACGCCGCCCACGAAGGTGACGAGGACGTGCCCGACGACGTGGTCGCCAAGGCCGAGGTGCTCGAAGCCGAGATCGCGGCGTTCAACAACCGCCCCCTCGTCTACGACCCGGCCGAGGTCGCGCGCGGCGGCGCCTTCGTCACCGTCGACCATCAGGGTCGGTTGCGGGTGGAGCGCGGGTTCGTCCGGCCGGACGACGAGGCGCCGGTCGCGCCAATGTCGGCCGAGGGAAGCGAGACCAGCGGCGACGGGCACGCGACGAGCGAACCGGCCCCGCGCGCGCCCGCGGTGATCACCGTCGGCGGGCATGCCGAGGCCGACGAGGCGGAGGACGACGGGGCGCCTAAGCCCCTGTCCGAACGGCTGGTGACCGAGCTCACCGCCGCCAAGACCGTGGCGCTGCGCGACGCGGTCGGGCGCGACGCGGAAGCGGCGCACCTCGCCGTCCTGCACGCGCTCTGCCTGCCGGCCTTCTACCACTTCGGCTCCGACACGTCCCTGGAGCTCACCGCCAAGTCGGCGAGCTTCGGCACGCAGGCCCCGGGGCTAGCGGACTCGGCGTCAGCGCAGGCGATCGACGCACGGCACGGCTTCTGGGCGCAACGCCTGCCCAAGCGCTCGGACGAGCTGTGGGCGACGCTGGTCGGGCTCGGGCCGGACGAGCGGCAGCTCCTGTTCGCCCACGCCGCCTCGCTCACCGTCAACGTCACCCGCGAGCCGTTCAACCGGCGCTCGCCGGGTGCGCTGGCGCACGGCGAGGTGCTGGCGCGGCATGTCGGGCTCGACATGGCGCAGGCGGGCTGGCGGCCGACCGTCGACAATTATCTCGGCCGGGTGCCCAAGGCGCGCATCCTCGACGCGGTCCGCACCGCCAAGGGCGAGATGGCGGCGCAGCTGATCGACCACCTGAAGAAGCCCGAGATGGCCAAGGAGGCCGAACGCCTCCTGGCCGATTGGGTGCCCGAGCCGCTACTGGTCGCTGGAGCCGAGGTCGACCCTGTCGACGAACCGGCCGCCGTCGAGGCGCTGCCCGATTTCCTCACCGACGAGGACGAGCCGGCCGAAGTCGACGAACCCGACCCGGCCTTCGCGCACGCCATCGCGGCCGAGTGAACCCTTTCGCGGGGCGGCTCCGGCCGTCCCGCACCTTTCCCATCAGGAGACTTCTCATGACCGACGTCACCCCCTCGTACGATCCCGCCGCGGCCTGGGCCGCGATCGAAGCTCAACACGCCGCGCGGACCCGTCTTGCCGACGAGGTCCGCCCCGCCAACAAGACCGCCCTCCTCGACGCGCTCGCCGCGGCCGGCATCAGCTCCGTTGTCGTCACCTTCGACGGCTCGGGCGACTCCGGCCAGATTGAAGGCGTCGACGCCCGCATCGGCGAAACGGCGACCGAGCTGCCCGCAACCGCCGTCGAGATCGCCTCGCCCGTGTGGGACGGCTCCGGCGTCGAGACCCGGACGCTGCCGCTCGCCGAGGCGATCGAGCAGCTCGTTTACGACCTCCTCGAAGACACGCACGACGGTTGGGAGAACAACGAGGGCGCGTTCGGCGAGTTCACCTTCGACGTCGCGGAGGCCTCGATCCAACTCGACTACAATGAGCGGTTCGAGACTTCCGAATACTCTGGCCACGAGTGGTGAGGAGGGAACGATGGGACACTGCTATCACCACGCGCTCTCGTCGGCCCGGAATTGGGGCGGGGCAGCGGAAGATTACCTCGGCCTCCACCAATGGTTCGACGAGTCCAAGGCGATCACCGCCGACTATCGCCATCGCGCGCTGCGCCACCACGCCGAAGGCTGCTTCATGCTGGAGCGCCTCTTTGGCGTAACCGTCCGGTCACCCCCGCCTTGAGCGCGCTCTGATTGTGAGCGGAGATTGC
>CAXTRK010000021.1:0-54972 GCA_964246745.1 uncultured Acetobacteraceae bacterium | reverse complement strand
CTGGTCGATCCGCTGCCGCCGATCGATTTCGGCCGCATCGCGGCGCAGACCGCCAAACAGGTGATCGTCCAGCGGGTGCGCGAATACGAGCGCAAGCGGCAATACGACGAGTTCAAGGACCGCGTCGGCGAGATCGTCAATGGCACGGTGAAGCGAACCGAATACGGCAACCTGATGGTCGAGATCGGCCATGCGGAGGCGCTGCTGCGCAGAGACGAGCTGATCCCCCGCGAGAGCTTTCGCAATTCCGACCGCGTGCGGGCCTACATCTACGACGTGCGCGACGAGCCGCGCGGGCCGCAAATCTTTCTGTCGCGCACCCATCCCGCCTTCCTGGCCAAGCTGTTCGCGCAGGAGGTGCCCGAAATCTATGACGGCATCATCGAGATCAAGGCGGTATCGCGCGATCCCGGCTCGCGCGCCAAGATGGCGGTGATCTCGCGCGACAGCTCGATCGATCCCGTGGGCGCCTGCGTCGGCATGCGCGGCTCGCGCGTGCAGGCGGTGGTTGCCGAGTTGCAGGGCGAGAAGATCGACATCATTCCCTGGAGCCCGCAGGCGGCGACCTTCGTGGTCAATGCGCTGGCCCCGGCCGAGGTCACCAAGGTCGTGATGGACGAGGAGGCCGGGCGCGTCGAGGTGGTGGTGCCGGACGAGCAGCTCAGCCTCGCCATCGGCAGACGCGGCCAGAACGTGCGGCTTGCCAGCCAGCTCACCCGTTGGGACATCGACATCCTCACCGAAGCCGAGGAGAGCGAGCGCAGGCAGGAGGAGTTCCGCCGCCGCTCCGGGCAATTTGTCGAGGCGCTCGATGTTGATGATGTGATCGCCGGCCTGCTGGTCACCGAAGGCTTCAACTCGGTCGAGGAACTGGCTTTCGTGCCGATCGAGGAACTGGCCGAGATCGAGGGCTTTGACGAGGAAGTCGCCGAGCAGTTGATCAGCCGCGCCGAAGCCTTCCTGGTGCGTCGCGACGAGGCGTTGAACGACAAGCGGATTGCGCTGGGTGTCTCTGACGAAGTGGCCGAGATGGGCGGCTTCTCGGTGCAGGCGCTGGTGATGCTTGGCGAGAAGGGCGTGAAGACGCTCGACGATCTCGCCGACCTCGCCGGCGACGAGCTGGTCGAAATTCTCGGCCCGGATGCCATCGACGAACAAGCGGCCAACGAGATCATCATGGCCGCGCGCGCCCACTGGTTTGAGCCTCCAGAGGGCGAGATACAGGGCGAGATACAGGACGAGATCGCGGGTGAGGAGAGCTCCCACGTCTGAGGCGGATGAGGCGATCGCGGGCGACGAGGACGAGACCGAGCGTGGTCCGCTGCGCCGCTGCATCGTCACCCGCACACGCGCGGCGCCGGCGACGATGATCCGCTTTGTCGTGTCTCCGGACGGCGTGCTGACCCCTGATCTGCTTACACGTCTGCCCGGGCGGGGAATCTGGTTGAGCGCCAGGAGGGATGTGTTAGAAACCGCCCGCACACGGGGCGCCTTTGCGCGCGCCGCACGCAGGCCGCTCGCGGTGCCTGCTGATCTCGGCGTTGTTGTCGAGGCCGGCCTGCTTGCCCGCATTGGCGATCTGATCGGTCTCGCCAGGCGCGCCGGTCAGGCGGTCTGCGGCTATGCCAAGGCGCGTGAATGGATTACGGCGGGTAAGGCCGGCCTTATCGTCCAGGCATCGGACGGCAGCGTGGAGGAGCGGGCGCGCCTTGTCTCTGGGGCGCGCGATCTGCCGGTCGTGTCGGTCATGACCGGAACGAAACTGGGCGCGGCCTTCGGTCGTGACCATGTAGTGCACAGTGCCGTGATGCCGGGGGCCTTGGCCGACCGGATCATTGCGGAAGAGGGGCGATACGCGGGACTTGCCGGCCTGGCTTGCGCAAGTGCTGCGCCGCCCAGTGCTGCGCCGCCCAGTGCTGCGCCGCAACGTGGGGATGGTCCCGCGGATGGGCTGGAATAGGCGGGACGATGAGCGAAGGCAACGATCAGGAACAAGTCAAGGGGCGGCTGTCGCTTCGGCCGGCTGGCCGTCTTGAGGTAGGCCGCACTGTCGATGGCGGGTCCGTACGGCAGAGCTTCAGCCATGGCCGCTCAAAGGTGGTGCAGGTCGAGGTGCGCAAGAAGCGTGGCCCTGGCGCGGCGCCCGCGCCGGGTGCGCCCGGCCAGCCAGCCAGCGCGAGAAGTGCCACGGCGCCAGCCCGGCCGGCGGGTCCCACCCGTGCGTTGACCGCGTCGGAGCTCGCCACCCGCCAGCGTGTGCTTGAAGAGCAGCAGAAGGATGCGGCGAAGCGCGATGCCGAGCGCCGCGAGCAGGAGAAGATCTCGATCCTCTCCGCCGCCGAGGAAGCGCGCCGCCGCGACGACGAGGCGCGCCGCGCCGCCGAGGACCTGGCACGTGAGACCGCGCGCGCGGAAGCTCGCGCCCGCGATCAGGCCGCTGAGGCGGCGAGGCAGCAGGAGCAGGTTGCGCGGGAGGCTGAAGCGGCCGCCCGCCATCAGGCCAGGTACGGCCGCGCCACGGATGGGGGCGCTGAGGATGGCGACGAAGCGCCGTCCGACGGCGACGCGCCCGCAACCCAGACGACCTCTCGTCCAGGGGTGCAGCCAGGGGTGCAGATTGTATCGCGCGCGCCGGCGGAATCGGTGCGTCCGCTCGCGGCACGCGCGGTGATGGGAACTGTGCCGGCAACGTCACGCCCGGCTCCGGCCGCCGTGCCCGGCACGCCGGCTGCCGCGGTGGAGACGCTTCGCCTGAAGCCGAACCGCCCGGAAGACGATGACGGGCGCCGCTTCGGCATGCCGCGCCGGGCTGGCGCCGCGTTGCCGCCGCGCAAGGCGCCGGTGGTCGCGCCAAAGAAGATTGGCGATCGACGGGCATCCGGCCGCGTCGACGTGCAGGCGGCGATCGAGGGTGAGGACGAGAAGACCCGTTCGCTCGCCTCGGTGCGTCGTCAGCGCGACCGCGAGCGCAGGCAGGCGGAACTGGAGCGGCTGCGCTCCGATCAGGTCCGCGTCGTCCGTGAGGTGGTGCTGCCGGAGACGATCAGCGTCCAGGAGCTCGCCAACCGCATGGCGACGCGTGCCGCCGACGTGATCAAGTCGCTGATGAAGATGGGGGTGATGGCGACTGTGACGCAGTCGCTCGACGCCGACACCGCGCAGTTGGTGGTCGAGGAGTTCGGCCACCGGGTTCGTCGCGTCTCCGAAAGCGACGTCGAACTCGGAATTGAGGGCAATCTCGACGAGGACGTCGATCTCGAGCCACGCGCGCCGGTGGTGACCATCATGGGCCATGTCGATCACGGCAAGACCTCGCTGCTGGACGCGCTGCGCGCGACCGATGTGGCGGCGGGCGAGGCGGGCGGCATCACGCAGCATATCGGCGCCTACCAGGTCGAGACGCCGAGCGGCAACCACATCACCTTCATCGACACGCCCGGGCATGAGGCGTTCACCTCGATGCGCGCGCGCGGCGCCTCGGTCACCGACGTGGTGGTGCTGGTGGTGGCGGCCGATGACGGCGTCATGCCGCAGACCATCGAGGCGATCCGTCACGCCAAGGCGGCCAAGGCGCCGATCGTCGTCGCCATCAACAAGATGGACAAGCCCGGCGCCAACCCGGACCGCGTGCGTCAGGAGCTGCTCAGCCACGACATCGTGGTCGAGGCGATGGGCGGCGACACCCAGGATGTGGAGGTCTCCGCGACCAAGCGCACCGGGCTCGAGCACCTGGAGGAGGCGATCCTGCTGCAGGCGGAGATCCTCGACCTGCGCGCCAATCCGGACCGTGCCGCCGAAGGCACCGTCATCGAGAGCCGCCTGGATCGCGGACGCGGGCCGGTGGCCACCGTGCTGGTGCAGAAGGGCATGCTGGGCCAGGGCGATATCGTCGTCGCCGGCGCCGAGTGGGGCCGGGTGCGCGCGATGCTCGACGACAAGAACCGGCCGATCAAGGAGGCGGGCCCCTCTGTCCCCGTCGAGCTGCTCGGCCTGGCCGGGGTGCCCGCCGCCGGCGAGCCGTTCGTCGTCGTCGAGAATGAGGTCCGCGCGCGCGAAATCTCCGAGTTCCGGCAGCGCAAGATCAAGGAGAAGCAGGCGGCGGGCCACGTGGCGGCGCGGGGCACGCTCGACCAGATGCTGGCACGCATCCAGGCCGGCGCGCAAAAAGAGGTCGCCGTGCTGGTCAAGGCCGACGTGCAGGGCTCCGCGGAGGCGATCACCGCCACTGTGCTCAAGCTCGAGCACGAGGAGGTCAAAGTGCGCGTGCTGATGGCGAGCGTCGGTCAGATCACCGAGAGCGACATCCAGCTTGCCAAGGCGTCGGATGCGGTGATCGTGGCGTTCAACGTGCGCGCCACCAGCCAGGCGCGCGATCTCGCCACCCGCGACGGCGTCGACATCCGCTATTATTCCATCATCTACCAGGTGGCGGACGATATCGAGCAGCTCGTGCGCGGCAAGATCGCGCCCAAGCACCGCGAAAGATTTCTCGGCTATGCCGAGATACGTCGCGTGTTCGACATCACCAAGACCGGCAAGGTGGCGGGCTGCTACATCACCGAGGGGCTGGTCAAGCGCGGGTGCGGCGTCCGTCTGTTGCGCGACAACGTCGTCATCCATCAGGGTGAGTTGAGCCAGTTGAAGCGCTTCAAGGACGATGTCCGCGACGTGGCGCGTGGCTATGAATGCGGCCTGTCGTTTGCGGGCTTCAACGACCTGCGCGAGGGCGATGTGGTGGAGTGCTACGAAATGGAGCTGGTGCCGGCTTGAGCAGGGCGGCCGAACCTTCTCAGCGCCAACGACGTGTTGCCGAGGAACTCCGTCATGTCCTCGCCGAGCTGTTCATTCGCACCGAGTTCCGCGACCCGGAACTCGCGGGCGTGGTGATAACGGTCACCGAGGTGCGGATCAGCCCCGATCTGCGGCATGCCACCGCCTTTGTGACCAGGCTGGGCCGCAGCGACGTGAGTGAACTGCTTCCGGCCTTGAAGCGCGCGGCGCCCTTCCTGCGTTCGCAGATGTCCCACGCACTTCGTCTGCGCAGCGCCCCGGAGCTGCATTTTCAGCCGGATACGGCGCTGGACTACGCCATGGAAATCGATCAGCTCATGCGCTCTCCCGAGGTGAAACGCGATCTCTCATAAGGAGTCCGGAACGATGCGGTATGTTTCAATTGCGGCAGTCGCGGCGCTGCTTGGCTTCCCTTCGCTGGCTTTCGCGCAGCTTGATTCCGGCACCGGGGTTGTCGCCAGTCACGAGGTCAACACGCCGCCTCGCAGCCTTCGAAAGCCGAAGGCGCATCAGACAAGGCGGCCTGATTGCCGGAGATCGTCGGAGCGGTCAGGGCGCACCGGATGCGTGGATCCGCACGGCTGATGACGGTGCGTGATCGGCAATGATGCGAGTGCATCATATCAACTGCGGCACCGAGTGCCCCTACGGCGGCAAGTTGTTCGACGGGCAGAGCCGCGGCTTTGGCCCATCTCGCCTGACCTGCCAGTGCCTGCTCATTGAGGCTGGCGACGAACTGGTGCTGGTTGACACCGGGTTTGGCACGCGCGACGTACGCGATCCGCGCGGCCGCCTGAGCGGCTTCTTTCTTGGTCTGAACAACATCCGCTTTGATCCAGGCGAGACAGCGGTCGCGCAAATCCGCCGGCTTGGACTGGACCCCCGGGATGTGCGGCACATCGTGCTCACGCATCTCGACTTTGATCATGCCGGCGGCCTTGATGATTTTCCGCAAGCCACAGTGCATCTGTTCGAGCCGGAGAGCCGTGCCGCGCGGCTGCGCCGCTCTCCGCTGGAACGACGGCGTTTTCGTCCGCAGCAGTGGCAGGACGGCGGTCCGTGGCGTGAATATAGGGTGTCGGGAGAGCCTTGGTTTGGTTTCGAGGCGGTTCGCGGCCTTGAAGGCTTGCCGCCGGAGATCCTGATGATTCCGCTTCCTGGCCATACCGCCGGCCATTGCGGAGTTGCGGTGCAAAGCCAGTCGGGATGGAAGCTGCTTGCCGGCGACGCCTACTTTCATCATGCCGAAATCAATCCCGCGCGCCCGAAGGCGCCGCCACTCGCGCGCGCCTATCAGGTCATGATGCAGACCAACAGGAGCCAACGCCTGCATAATCAGGCGCGTCTGCGCACGTTGGCACGCGATCACGCCGGCGAGGTGGATATTTTCTGCTCGCACGATCCGCATGACATGGACCGGCTTCAGGCAGGAGGCAGCGCCTGAACGGTCTTCGCTGCCAACTGGTGAGGCGCTATCCTGCACCCTGCAGGTACGCGCGCAGCCGGGCGCCGAAACTGCGGGAAGGCGCCTCATTGCCGGCAAGCGGTCGAAGCTTGTAGATGCCGCGGGCGTGGGCGACGGGATCGCCGTCCGCCAGCACGGTTTCATTGGTAAACAAGCTGGCGCGTGTCACCTTGATGATCTCGGCCCGCGCCTCAATCCAGGCACCTTTTGGCGAAGGCGCCAGATAGTCCACAGACAGGGTTACGGTCGCCAGCATGGTCGTGTCGGGTTGGCGTTCATATTCTGCGGCCACGGCCATATGCATGTCGCAGAAGGTCGCGATCATCCCGCCATGACAGATGCCGGACGGATTGCAATGATGCTGCTCGACCCGAAAACCGCCGATGAGCTTGCCGCCCTCAGGCTTGATCCAGATCGGCCCGCAATGCGCGTTGAAGCCGGGCGGCTCAAACGAGGGAAACAGCACGAAGCCATCGGGAGCCGGCTTGCTCTCGCTCATGCCCACCTGGTCATGCTCATCGCAAGGACGCGGCAAGCTGCAAGGCGAGGCCCATGTCGCCGGAGACGGCAAGGTCGCCGGTCATGTAGGCCGTGGTCGGGTCCAGCCTTCCATCCATCAGCGCCTCAAGGTTGTCCGCCGACAGGGTGATGCGGCAATCGGCTGGGCCGTCATCGTGGCCAACGACGCCACCTTCGAGATGGATCAGGCCGGTGTCGCCCAGATCGAGGGTCACCGGGCGGGTCTGCGCGGACCCGGCCGCGGCGCCGCGTACCCGCTCTGTCAGCTCTTGCAGTGTGGGCATCAGAATGCGGCCTCCTCAAGCGCCATCATGGACTGCTTGCCGGACTTGATCGCGAGAAACAAGCCGGTCGCCTGCGGCAGGATGCGGTCGACGAAGAACTGCGCGGAGGCCAGCTTGGCGCGATAGAACGCGGCATCTTGCGTGTCGGTGGCGAGCTTGGCGTGCGCGATCGCGGCGGAACGGACGAACATGGCGCCAATGCTGACCAGGCCCAGCATGCGCAGATAGTCGCAGGCGGCGGCGCCGGCCTCCTCAGCGTCTTTCAGCGAGGCGGTGGCGATCTGCGCGGTGGCAAGCTGCAGCGCGCCGAACGCCCGCTCCAGCGCCTCCGCGAGCTTGGCCGCTTCCGGCTGCCGCTTGGCGTCGGCGATCATCTCGGCGACCGGGTGGAAGAAGCGGCGCAGATAGCGTCCCATATGCGCCGGCATCTTGCGTCCGACCAGGTCGAGCGCCTGGATGCCGTTGGTGCCCTCGTAGAGCATGGCGATGCGCGCGTCGCGGACATACTGCTCGACGCCATGCTCGCGTATGTAGCCGTGGCCGCCATAGACCTGCACGCCCAGACTCGCCGCCTCGAAGCCGAGATCGGTGAACAGGGCTTTCACCACCGGCGTCATCAGCGCCACGAAATCCGACGCCGCCTCGCGTTCGGCGCGGTCCTCGGTGTGGGCCGCGACGTCCATCGCGCGCGCCACCCAGACGCCGACGGCGCGGCAGCCCTCGGCGGAAACACGCATGGTCATCAGCATGCGCCGCACGTCGGGATGGACGATGATCGGGTCGGCGGCGAGATCGGGACGGGCGGCGCCGGCGAGCGAGCGCCCTTGCAGCCGGTCGCGGGCGTAGGCGACGGCGCTCTGATAGGCGGCCTCGGCGATGCCGGTGCCCTGGATGCCGACGCCGAGGCGTTCGGCATTCATCATGGTGAACATCGCCTGCATACCCTTGTGAGGCGTGCCGACCAGCCAGCCTTGCGCATCCTCGAAGCTGATCTGGCACGTCGCCGAGGCCTTCAGCCCCATCTTGTGCTCGAGCCCGGTGCAGGCGATGCCGTTGCGCGCGCCCAAACCGCCCGCGTCATCGGGAAGGTATTTGGGCACCAGAAACAGGCTGATGCCCTTCACGCCAGGCGGCGCGTCGGGCAGGCGGGCCAGCACCAGATTGATGACGTTGTCCGTGAGGTCGTGGTCGCCCGCCGAGATGAAGATCTTGGCGCCGTTGAGGCGGTAGCTGCCATCCCCGAGGGGCGCCGCACGGGTGCGCAGCAGGCCGAGATCGGTGCCGCAATGCGCCTCGGTCAGGCACATCGCCCCCGACCACTCACCGGAGATCATCTTCGGCAGGTAGATACGCTTGAGTTCGTCGGAGCCGTGATCGGCCAGCGCCTGCACGGCGCCGTGGGTCAGGCCGGGATACAGGCTGAAGGAGAGGTTGGCGGCGCAGACCATCTCCTCGACCAGCTTGCTGACGCTTTCCGGCAGGCCCTGGCCGCCAAATTCCGGGTCTTCGGCGAGCGCGGTCCAGCCGCTCTCCCGGAACTGGGTGTAGGCCTCACGGAAACCGGCGGGGGTGCGCACGACGCCGTTCTCGAGCCGGCAGCCTCCGGCGTCGCCGGAGGCGTTCAGCGGCAGCAGGATGTCGGTGGCGAGCCGGCCTGCTTCCTCCAGCACGCTGTCGACGGTCGCCGCGTCCAGGTCGCGGAACGCCGGCAGCGCGCAAAGACCCTCGAAATCGTGCAGCTCGTGCAGCACGAAGCGCATGTCGCGAAGCGGCGCGGTATAGGTCTGCATGAGCGTATCCTCCCTCTGATCGTCAGTTGCGCAGCGGCTTGCCGGTCTCGAGCATATGCTCAATGCGATCCAATGTCGGCGTGGTCCGCACCAGACGCATGAACATGCGCCGCTCCAGCTCCAGCAGCGACTTTTCCGTCACCGTGTCGAGCTGGTCGGCGTCGCCGCCGCTCAGCAGCTCGGCGAGATGGCCGGCGACGGTGACATCGTGCGATGTCGCAACGCCCTGCTTGTGAAAGCCTTCCGCCGCGAGCTGCATCGCCACCCGTCCGCCGACGCCCGACAGGCGGAACTCGGGCGGAGCGGGCGGCACGTAGCCGTCGACCATCGACAGCGCCTGCGCCTTGGCGTCGGCGAGCAGCCGGTCGCGGTTCATGGTGACGCCGTCGCTGTCGCGCAGAAAGCGAAGCTTCTTGGCGTCGGCCGCGGATTTGGCGACGGTCGCGGTGCTGACCGTCTCGAACACCTTGGTGGCGGCGGGCATCGGACCACCCATGCCGCCTCCCCAGCGCGTCAGCATCTCGCCGTTGCCGCCCCAGCCCGGCACCAGGCCGACGCCGCATTCGACCAGCCCGATATAGAGTTCGGCATGCGCCTGCACCGCGTCCGAATGCAGCACGATCTCGCAGCCGCCGCCGAGAGCTAGGCCGGCGGGCGCCGCAATCACCGGAAAGGGCGCGTATTTCAGCGCCTTGAACGCCTGCTGGCCGGCTGCGATCAGCTTCTCGATCTCGCCCCAGGCGGCGATGTTGGCGGCGAACAAGGCGAGGCCGAGATTGGCGCCGGCGGAGAAGTTGTCAGCGTCGGTGTAGAGCACCAGCGCCTTGAAGCGTTCACGGACCAGGGCGATGCTCTTGACGAGCAGGGTAATCACCGGCTCGTCCATGCTGTTCATCTTGGTGGTGATCTCGAAGCAGACGACGCCGTCACCGAGATCCCAGGTGGCGGCCGAGCCGTTCTTCAGCAAAGGCGCGGCCGACCGCTTGATATCCTCCAGCAGCAGCACGCCGTCGGCGCGGGCGAGCGGATGATACCGCCCGTCGCTGCCGAGCTGCAGTGTCGCCGCGGCCTCGGTCTTGTAGAACCGCCCATCACCCACGCGTTCGAGCAGCGCCGGGACGGTCTCGCCCTCGCGCCGCAGCCGCTCACGGAACGCGGCGGGGCCGATGCGGTCGAGCAGCTCGAACGGGCCATGCTTCCAGTTGAACCCGAGACGCATCGCCGCATCGACGGAGGCGATATCGTCCGCGATCTCGGGCACCAGACTTGCCGCGTAGGCCAGCGTGGCGCCCATCACGCGCCAGGCATAGCGCCCGAGCTTGTGCTCGGAGGCGAGCAGGGCGGCCGCGCCGCGGGCCAGCTCCGCCGGCAGCACGGCGCTTTTCGAGGGTTCATATTCCCCGGTGACCAGCCCGATCGACTGCTTGACCTTGCCGCCGGTGGAGCGGTCGATACGGTAGAAGCCGCCCTTGCCTTTGCGCCCGGTCAATCCCTGCGCGATCATCCGGTCGAGCAGCGGCACCTCGCGCAGCATGGCGCGGAACGGATCATCGGCCGGCAGCGACGCCTTCATGCTGGCGTTGATGTGCGGCATCAGGTCGAGCCCGACCAGGTCGATCAGCCCGAAGATGCCGGTGGCCGGGATGCCGAGCGTGCGTCCCATCGCGGCATCGGCCTCCTCGACGGTAAGGCCCGCTTCCATCGCCTCGATCAGGCCGCGCTGCAGCCAGAAGGTGCCGATGCGGTTGGCGATGAAACCGGGCGTGTCGTGCGCCACCACCACGCTCTTGCCCAGCCTGCGGTCGCAGAATTCGCTGACCGAGGCTGTCAGCGCCGGGTTGGTGCGCGGTCCGGGCACGATCTCCAGCAGGCGCATGTAGCGCGGCGGATTGAAGAAATGGGTGATCAGGAAGTCGCCCGCGATGGTGTCCGGCAGCCCACCGATGAGCTGTGCCAGCGGAATCGTCGAGGTGTTCGAGCTGATCGCGGTGCCGGGACGGCGATGCGCCTCCAGCTTGCGATAGAGCGCCTGCTTGATGTCGAGCCGCTCGATCACCGCCTCGATGATCCAGTCGCACTCGGCGACGCGGGCAAGGTCGTCGTCGATGCAGCCGGTCTCGACCAGCTTCGCCGCTTCGGGCGACATGAACGGCGCGGGATCGGTCTTCAGCGCGCGCGCCACCGCATCGCGCGCCACCGCGTCGCGTGGCGCGTGCCCGTCCTTGGGCGGGATATCGAGCAGCAGCACGGGAGTGGCGGAGTTGGCGATCTGGGCGGCGATGGCCGCGCCCATCACGCCGGCACCGATGACGCAGACCTTTTTGATCATCACAGCCGCTCCAGCAGCGTGGCGATGCCCTGGCCGCCGCCGATGCATTGCGTCGCCAGCGCGTAGCGGGCGCCTTCGCGCTTGAGCAGGGCGGCCGCCTTGCCGACGATGCGCGCTCCGGTCGCGCCGAGCGGATGGCCGAGCGCGATCGCGCCGCCATCGATGTTCAGCGTCGCTTCGCGTATGCCGAGCTCGCGCACGCAAGCCAGCGCCTGGCTGGCGAACGCCTCGTTCAGCTCGACCACGCCGATATCCTCGATGGCGATGCCGCCGGCACGCGCCATCGCCTTGCGCGACGCCTGGATCGGACCCAGCCCCATCACCTCCGGTGAACAGCCGGAGCCGGCAATGGCGACGATGCGGGCGAGCGGCTCGAGATTCTGCGCGCGCGCGAACTCGGCGGTGCAGACCAGCACGGCGCTGGCGCCGTCAGTGAGCGGCGAGGATGTGCCAGCGGTGACGGTGCCGTTTGCGTTGAAGGCCGGCTTCAAGGCCGCCAATCCTTCCGCCGTCGTGCCAGGACGCAGGCAGCCATCCTGCTCCACCTTGCCCGCCTTGGTGTCAATCGCCACGATCTCGTCGGCGAGGCGGCCCGCCTGCTGCGCCGCGATCGCGCGTTGCTGGCTGCGCACGGCGAACGCCTCCTGTGCCGCGCGCCCGATCTCGTAACGCGCCGCCACGTTTTCCGCGGTCTCCCCCATGCTGACATAAGCGCCGGTGTGTCTGGTCACGAGCGTCGGATTGAGCAGCGGATTGTAGCCGCCCATCGGGATACGGCTCATGCTCTCGACGCCGGCGCAGATGAACGCCTCGCCGGCATTCATCCGGATCGCGCCCGCGGCCATGTGCACCGCCTGCATCGAGGAGCCGCAGAAACGGTTGACGGTCGTGCCGCCCACGGAAATCGGCAAGTCCGCCAGCAGTCCGATCATCCGCGCGACATTCATGCCCTGCTCGCCCTCGGGAAAGGCGCAGCCGACGATCAGGTCCTCGATCCCGCTTGCATCGACGCCGGTGCGCGCGACCAGGGCGCGGACCACGGCGGCGGCGAGGTCGTCCGGACGCACCCGTGCGAGCGCTCCCTTCTGGGCAAGATGGAAGGGGCTGCGAGCATAGCCCGCGATCACGACGTCCTGCATCGGTATGGGTCTCCCGGATGGGCTTCAGGTCTGGGTTGACGTATACGTTAACGTAGTGTTGCCAGCGCATAGCATGTCCGGGGTTTCACCGACAAGCCGGCATGATCGCGAAGGCGATTGCTTGACGCATGCGTCAGTAGAAGCGGATCATCGCCTAACAAATGAGGCAAGGAGACGGAGATGGCGGCTGTACCCGAATGCTGTTCGGTGCCGGATTTGCTGCGTCGCTCAGCCCGGGCCTGGCCGCGGCGCATCGCGGTGGATTTTCTCGGCAAGCGGCTGCGCTACGGCAAGCTCGACACTCTGGTCGATCGTGCCGCCGCCGGCCTGATTCGACTGGGTCTGTCGCGTGGCGACCGCGTCGGGCTGTGCCTGCCGAACACGCCCTATTTCGTCGTGTTCTACTATGCGATCATGCGCGCCGGCGGCATTGTCGTGAACTTCAACCCGCTCTACACGGAGCGCGAGTTGAGCACGCAGATCCTGGATTCCGGCACCACAATGATGATCGTGCCGGACCTCGTCGCCATCCACGGCAAGGTTGCGGCGGTGGCGGGAGCAGCCGGGCTTCGCCATATCGTGCTCTGCCGCATGGCGGCGGCGATGCCGCCGCTCAAATCGGCCCTGTTCAGACTGGCCAAGCGGCGCGACATCGCGCGTCCCGCGCGCGACGATCTGCATGTCACCTACGAAAGCCTGCTTGCCGGCGGCGCCAGTGCCGTGTCCGAGCCGCCCGATCTTACCATCGATCCAGCACAGGAGATCGCGCTGCTGCAATATACCGGCGGCACCACGGGCAGTCCCAAGGGTGCTGCGCTCACGCACGCCAACCTGACCGCCAATGCGGCTCAGGTGATGAACCGCATGGGTGACCGGCCGGAGGCGCCGGAGCGTGTTCTCGGCGTGCTGCCGCTGTTCCATGTCTTCGCCATGACCAGCGTGCTGAATGCCGCGGTGGCGATGGGAGCGGAGATGGTGCTGCTGCCGCGCTTCGTTGTCGCCGATACGCTGGCCGCCATCGCTCGTCGGCGTCCGACCATGTTTCCGGCGGTGCCCACCATCTACAATGCGATCAGCAACGCGGCGGAGGCGGCGCCCGCGCGCGTGCGGAGGGGGCTGCGCGCGATACGGATCTGCGTCTCCGGCGGCGCGCCGCTGCCCGCCGAGATCAAGGCCAATTTCGAGGCGCTGACCGGCTGCCGTGTGGCGGAGGGCTATGGGCTGAGCGAGACCTCGCCGGTGGTATGCTGCAATCGGTTGGACTGCGCCGTTGCGGTGGGCTCGGTGGGTCAGCCGCTGATCGGCACCACGATCGAGATACGCGATCTCGCCGATCCCGCCATCGTGCTGGGGCCGAACGCGCGCGGCGAGGTCTGCGTGCGCGGTCCACAGGTGATGCAGGGCTATTGGAACCGGCCGGAGGAGACCGCTGCCGTGATGATCGATGGCGCGCTGCGCACCGGCGACGTGGGCTATCTCGACGATGAGGGATACTTGTTCCTGGTCGACCGTATCAAGGACGTGATCCTGTGCGGCGGCTACAACGTCTATCCGAGAATGATAGAGGAAGCGCTGTATCGCCATCCCGACGTGCTTGAGGCCACGGTGATCGGTGTGCCGGACGCCTATCGCGGCGAAAGCCCGAAAGCGTTCGTGGTGCTGCGTGCGGCTGTGATGACAAAGGAAGCTGACTTGCGGAGGTTTCTGGAGGGTGAGGTTTCACGCATCGAATTGCCTCGCGAGATCGAAATCCGCACCGAGCTGCCGCATACGGCGATCGGCAAGCTGTCAAAGAAGGAGCTGGTCGCCGAGGAAGCGGAGCGGCGACGTCATGCCGCCTGACGCCTTGCCGGATGGACCGAAGCGTGGGCTGTACACAGTAACCGAGCTCGCCGCCGAACTGGGTGTCACCGCGCGTGCCATCCGCTTCTACGAGGACAAGGGCTTGCTGCGCCCGTCGAGAGCAGGTTCCGCACGGGTGTTCTCGTATCGCGACCGCGCCCGCATGCTGCTGATCCTGCGCGGCAAGCGGCTTGGCTTCAGCTTACGCGACATCAAGCAGTTCATTGATCTGTATGACGTCGATCCCGAACATGACGAGCAGAAGCGCATCTTGCTGCGCAAGGTGCGGGAACGCATCGTCAGCCTGCGTGAGATGAACGCCGTGATCACCGCCACGCTCGACGAGTTGCGCGCGATCGAGCTGCAGGCCTCCGCCGCTCTGGAGCGATAATGGTGATGCCGTCGGACAACTGGATGTTCTCGTTGCGCGACGCGCAAGCTGGCTTGCCCGACGATCCGGAGCTGTTCAGGTTCTATTACGGCCTCAGGCATGGAACCATGAAGGTTGGTCTCTACGCCCCCGTGGGAGAGGACATGCAGGGGCCGCACAAGCAGGACGAACTTTACATTGTCGCAAGCGGGTCTGGCACAATCGTCAAGGACGGCGAGCGGCGGGCGTTCAAGGCCCAGGATGTGATCTTCGTCGCGGCGGGTGCCGCGCACCGCTTCGAGGACTTCAGCGACGATTTTGCCACCTGGGTGATTTTCTGGGGCCGGGAAGGCGGTGAAGCATGACCGTGGTATCGTAAGGAACACGCAGAAGGAGGAGGTCGACGCGTGCCGTCAACGGTGATCAAAGGTTTGAGCCTTCAGGCCGCGATCACGGCCGCCGGCGAGATCCTCACCAACTTCGTGTTTCCCTACCTCATTTATATCTACGCGGAACACCCGATCGGCGAGGTACATGCGCTGATGGCCGCATCATTGCCTCCGATCGTCTGGAGCCTGGTCGAATTCGCACGCACGCGCAGGATCGATGCCGTGTCGGTCATCGTGATTTTGGGCATCGCGCTGTCCCTGCTCGCTTTTGTCGGCGGCGGATCGATCCGTTTCCTGCAGCTTCGCGAGAATCTCGTGACCGGCGTGGTCGGCGTGATCTTCCTGGTTTCGGCGGCGATCGGGCGGCCGCTGATCTATCAGCTTGCCCGCGCCCGGGAGCTGCGGAAATCCGACGCGCACGCCGAGGCGTTCGACGCGCTCCGCCCGAATCCGCTGTTCCGACAGACGATGATGACGATGACGATCGTCTGGGGTGTCGGGCTGATCGCCGAGACCGCGGTCGCGTGCGTCCTGGTGTTCGCGATGCCGATACGGGATTACCTGCTGGCCAGCCCCTTCATCGGCTATGGCGGCATGGGGCTGCTTGGGCTGTGGAGTTTCTGCTATGCCCGCCATCGGCGCCGTCTGGCGGGCGCCACACCTCCGGCTCCGCCTTGCTGATGGCGGGTTCGCGCCGGAGCCGCTACATGCAGCGCTCCGAAACAGGCTGCATCGAGGTTCTCCTCACATCATGCGACGCAAGCGTGGACGCGCCCTGGATGGCTGGTTGATCGTCGACAAGCCGGCCGGGCTGACCAGCACCGATGTCGTGAACCGCGTCCGCCGCGGCTTTGACGCGCAGAAGGCGGGGCATGGCGGCACGCTTGATCCGCTGGCGACTGGGTTGCTGCCGGTGGCGTTCGGGGCGGCGACCAAGACCGTCCCGTACATCATGGACGGCACCAAGGTCTATCACTTCACCCTCCGCTTCGGTGAGGCGCGCGACACCGACGATGCCGATGGCGCGGTCACCGACACCTGCGACGCGCGCCCCGAGGACGCCCGTATCCGTGACGAACTGGCGGCCTTCCAAGGTGAGATCATGCAGGTGCCGCCGATCTTCTCGGCGATCAAGATCGCGGGCGAGCGTGCCTACGACATGGCGCGAGAGGGTCGCGCCCCCGTGCTGGAGCCGCGTCCGGCGCGCATCGACCGGTTCGAGATGATCGAGCGGCTGGACAGCGACCACGCGGTGTTCAGGGTGCAGTCCGGCAAGGGCGTGTATATGCGCAGCCTCGCTCGCGACCTGGCGCGTGCCTGCGGCACGATGGGGCACGTCGCGGCGTTGCGGCGCCTGCGCGTCGGCCCGTTCGGCATCGACGATGCAATTTCCCTGGACAAAATCCTCGCCGGAGCCGACAACGCGCCAGCCTCACCGGCGCTGCTGCGTCCGGTTGCGACCGCGCTGGCCGACATCCCGGCGCTGGCCCTGACTGGAAGCGAAGCGGAAAGCCTCTCACAGGGCCAGGCGATCAGCCTGGTGACCTTGATGGGCAGGATCCCTGACGACGCGAACCCTGCTGGCGGGATAGCGCGCGCCATGGACGGGGGTCGCGTGATCGGACTCTGCCGGCTCGAAGACGGGTGGCTGCGGCCGGAGCGCCTGCTCTAACCCCTGGTTTGATGGAGTATGACGATGTCGATAACTGCCGAGCGCCGCACGGCGCTGATCGGCGACTACGCGACTGCGGCGGCCGATACCGGTTCGCCCGAAGTCCAGGTTGCGCTGCTGAGTGAGCGTATCACCAACCTGACCGAGCACCTCAAGACGCACGCCAAGGATTTCCACTCGCGTCGCGGCTTGCTCATGCTCGTCGGCCGCCGCCGGCGTCTGCTGGACTACCTCAAACGCAAGGACCAGGGCCGCTACCAAACCCTGATCGGCCGACTAAGCCTGCGCCGCTAAACACTCGGATCGGTGGAGCAGCGCTCCACCCTTAGCTACCTTTACCGGAGGGACAGAGAAGCCGCCCGGCGTTTCAGGCCACATGGGGTGCGTCTCCATGCCGTCCGAAACGCCGTATCCATCTCATCCTTCCGTTTGTGATGACTCTGATGAACGGGAGAACAGCAATGTTTGATTTCTATCGCAAGGACATTGAGTGGGGCGGCCGGACGCTCGTGCTCGAAACCGGCAAGATCGCGCGTCAGGCGGATGGCGCCGTCATGGTCTCGTATGGAGACACCATCGTGCTGTGCACGGCGGTTGGCGCCAAGGGCGTGAAGGCGGGGCAGGATTTCTTTCCGCTGACGGTGAACTACCAGGAAAAGGCGTTCGCCGCCGGCAAGATTCCGGGCGGTTTCTTCAAGCGCGAAGGGCGGCCGTCCGAGGCTGAAACCCTGAACTCGCGCCTGATCGACCGGCCGATCCGGCCTTTGTTTCCGCAGAACTTCCGCAACGAGGTGCAGGTCACGGCCACCGTGCTGAGCCACGACATGGAGAACGATCCCGCCATCGTGGCGATGATCGGGTGCTCCGCGGCGCTGACGCTGTCGGGCATTCCCTTCTTCGGGCCGGTCGCCGGCTGCCGCGTCGGCTATATCGACGGCGCCTATGTGCTGAACCCGACCTTGGCCGAGACCAAGCAGAGCCAGCTTGACCTGGTGCTGGCTGGCACCGCCGATGGCGTGCTGATGGTCGAGAGCGAGGCTTCGGAGCTCACCGAGGAGGTCATGCTGGGAGCGGTGACGTTCGGCCATTCAGCCTTCCAACCGGTGATCGACGCCATCATCGCGCTCGCCGAGCACGCGGCCAAAACGCCTTGGACGTTGGCGGAGGAGTCTGACGAGGCGACGGCGCTCAAGGCGCGGATCGATGCGCTGGGCCGCAACACAATCGCCGAAGCCTACAAGGAGCGTGTCAAGCAGGTCCGCTATGAACAGGTTGGCGCCGCCAAGAAGCAGGTGGTCGAGGCGCTGAAGGCTGAGGGCTTGGATGCGGAGGCGGCCAAGCAGGTGCTCAAGGACCTCGAGGCCGACATCGTCCGCGGCGCGGTGCTTGAAACCGGGCTCCGGATTGACGGGCGCGATCTTCGCACGGTGCGTCCGATTGTCTCCGAAGTCGGCATCCTGCCGCGCGCGCATGGCTCCGCGTTGTTCACGCGCGGCGAGACCCAGGCGCTGGTGGTCACCACGCTCGGCACGGGTCAGGACGAGCAGGTGATCGACGCGTTGGAGGGCGAGCACCGCTCGAACTTCATGCTGCACTATAACTTCCCGCCTTATTCGGTGGGCGAGGCGGGCCGAATTGGCTCTCCGGGACGACGCGAGATTGGCCATGGCAAGCTCGCCTGGCGTGCGGTGCGCCCGCTGCTGCCCGGCAAGGAAGCCTTCCCCTACACGCTGCGGGTGGTGAGCGAAATCACCGAGAGCAACGGCTCGTCCTCGATGGCGACGGTTTGCGGCGCCTCGCTGTCACTGATGGATGCCGGCGTGCCGCTCGCGCGGCCGGTTGCCGGCATTGCCATGGGTCTCATCAAGGAGGATCGCGGCTATGCGGTGCTCTCCGACATTCTCGGCGACGAGGACCATCTCGGCGACATGGACTTCAAGGTGGCGGGCACCGAGCAGGGCATCACCTCGCTGCAGATGGACATCAAGATCACGTCGATCACGCCGGAAATCATGCAGGTGGCGCTGGATCAGGCGCGCGAGGGGCGGCTGCATATCCTCGGCGAAATGGCCAAGGCGCTGACCCAGGGGCGCGCCGGGGTGTCGGCTACGGCGCCGAAGATCACCGTTATCAACGTGCCCAAGGATAAGCTGCGCGAGATCATCGGCACCGGCGGCAAGGTGATACGGGAGATCGTCGAGACCACCGGATGCAAGATCGACATCAACGACGACGGTACGGTGAAGATTGCGGCCAGCAGCGACGAGCAGGCGCAACGGGCGATCGACCGCATACGCGGCATCGTCGCCGAGCCGGAGGTCGGCGTGATCTATACTGGCAAGGTGGTCAAGGTTGCCGATTTCGGCGCCTTCGTGAACTTTCTCGGCGCGCGCGATGGCCTCGTGCATATCAGCGAACTGGCGCAGGGCCGTGTCGCCCGAACCGCGGACGTCGTCGCCATGGGCGATAGCGTCAAGGTCAAGGTGCTCGGTTTCGATGATCGCGGAAAAGTGAAGCTGTCTATGCGTGTTGTTGATCAGGCGACCGGCGCCGATATTAGCGAGAGCGTCGGGTCGAAAGGGCGTGAACGCAACGTCGAGACCGCTGCCGGGTAGGCTCGAGGGATGGCTCCCGCGGGAAAACTGTCGCGGGACCACTTTACGCTCACGCTCTGTAACCGGATAAGACAGCGTCCCAGGACGACAAGACAACGCGGCAGGCTTAACAGGCGTTAAGGTGCCGGGATCCAGGCGCTCCGGACGCGAGCGAGACGGAGCGGAAGCGACGGTGATGAAGACGATCAATGCGATCAGGTTAGGTGGAACCGAGGTTCTTCCGCTGGTCGAGGGCGGCAAGGGCGTTTCGGTGTCCACTGGGATCTCGTCCGGCCACTGGGCGGCCGCGGGAGGGGCGGGAACCGTCAGCATTGTCAATGCGGACAGTTTCGACGCGTGCGGCCGTGTGGTGCCGCAGGTCTATCATGGACGGACCAGGCGCGAACGCCACGAGGAGATGGTCAGCTATGCCGTTGCGGGCGGCATCACCCAGGCCAAGGCCGCCCATGAACTGGCCGGTGGCCGTGGCCGGATTCACGCCAACATCCTCTGGGAGATGGGCGGAGCGGAGCGGGTCATCACCGGCGTGCTCGAAGGCGCTCGAGGTCTGATCAACGGGCTTACATGCGGTGCCGGCATGCCCTATCGGCTGTCGGACATCGCGGCACGATTTGGCGTGTACTATTACCCGATCGTCTCCTCATCGCGTGCCTTCAATGCGCTGTGGAAGCGCGCCTATCATAAGGCGGCCGACCTGCTCGGAGGCGTGGTTTACGAAGATCCCTGGCTCGCCGGCGGCCATAACGGGCTGTCCAACAGCGAAGACCCGGCGCATCCCCAGGCGCCATTCGAACGGGTCATCGAGCTGCGCAAATTGATGCGCACGTTCGGTCTTGGCGATACGCCGATCATCATGGCGGGTGGCGTGTGGTGGCTTGAGGAATGGGAGGACTGGATTGATAATCCCGACCTGGGACCGATTGCCTTCCAGTTCGGCACACGGCCGCTGCTGACCCGGGAAAGTCCGATTCCAGAGGCTTGGAAGCAGCGTCTGCTGGAGCTGCGCAAGGGCGATGTCTTCCTCAACAAGTTCAGTCCGACCGGTTTCTACTCCTCCGCGGTGAACAACAGCTTTCTTCAGGGCCTCCGCGCGCGCTCCGAACGGCAGGTGGCTTTCTCGACGGAGCCGATGGGCGCTCATGTCGCTCAATACGGCGTCGGCGCGCGCAAGCGGCTGGTCTACTTGGCGCCGGCGGATCTGAAGCGCGTGCAGTGCTGGGAGGCAGCGGGCTTTACCGAGGCGCTGCGCACTCCGGACTCGACCCTTGTCTTCGAGACCGCCGAAATGGCGGCACAAATCATGGCGGATCAGATCGCCTGCATGGGATGTCTTTCCGAGTGCCGCTTCTCGAACTGGAGCCAGCATGCACCGGACTACAGCAACGGCCGCAAGGCCGATCCGCGATCCTTCTGCATCCAGAAGACTCTCCAGGCGATCGGCCATGCCGCTCCTGAAGATGCCGACGCCGTGGATAACAACCTCATGTTCGGGGGCACCAACGCGTGGCGTTTCGGCGTGGACCCGTTCTACTCGAACGGCTTCGTTCCAACCGTCAAGCAACTGGTCGAGCGCATCCTGACCGGGCGTTAGCGGCGCCAAGCTTCTGGTTGCAGCCGGCATCCACGCATCCCAAATCCGAGTGCCCGACAGGAGCTGGATTGACAGTGAACGCGTCAGAAATCGCCCGTGTGCAGGCCTATTTGCGCAAGTTGATCGGTTCGGACCGAATTCGTGTCGTCAAGCCGGTTCGTGCTGGTCTGTCGGTGGAGGTCGCGGTCGACCAGGAGGTCATTGGCACCCTGCATCGAGATGATGACGAGGGCGAGGTATCCTATTCGATGCATGTCACCATTCTGGAGGAGGATCTCCCGGCGGCAGCGCCGCTGCCGGGTCGACGCTGATCAGGGTGTCGAACGGCCTGGCCGGTGTCGCGGAAGTTCGTCACCGGATTGCCGGAACCCTGACGCTTTTCTCAATGGCAGCCCGCATTGCTCATACTGAGGCAGTTGACCGCCGTCTGGGTGGCTGGTTGGCGGGTGCGGGTTTGCACTCTGTAGGCATCGGGGCACTCCCTGGGCCAGAGCCTTGAGCGGGGGTGGGGCGTCGTGCGAAGGTTCTCGCCTGCGGGTGACGCCCTGCTCGTGCTGCCTTTGAGGGTCATTTTCAACACGGGTTACTATCAGGGCACCACAGGGTGTTCAGGGCCCGTCTGCTTGCGCTGCGGGGCGATCGAATACCACTCGGTCGCGACCCGTAAGTTTGGCGGAATAGAGAGCGATATCGGCACGCCGTATCATCGCGGTCACGTCGTCATCCGGAATCATCCAAGTGACGCCCATGCTCGCGGTGACTTGCAGCGTGATCTGCTCAGTGCTGAATGGCTCTCTGAACACGCTGGCAAGCAGACCCTGCATGCGCCCGAAACTTTGCGGCTTCAGTTCCGGCAGTATCAGCAGCAACTCCTCGCCGCCGTACCGGCCGGCGCAGTCGGAGCCGCGCAACAAAGCGGTCAGGCGCCGCCCGACCTCGCGCAGCACTTCGTCGCCGCTTAAATGGCCGTATTGATCGTTGATCCTTTTAAAATGATCGAGGTCCAGTAACGCCACGCCGAGTTGCGAGTGAGTCCGCGATGCGTCCGCCATCGCGTCTTCAAGCCTTTCAAGAACGGCGCCGCGGCTCAGCAATCCAGTAAGCGTATCGAAGGTCGCGCGCTTCAACAAAATCAGGCGGGCCTGCTCGATTTCCCTGGTCCGCTCTTCCACCAGGGCTTGGAGCTGACGCTGACGTGCCAACAGATAGCTGATCCGCACACGCCAGAGTGCCATCAGCGCCAGGCCGAACAGCGCGGCCAAGCCGACATAGGCTGGCCAGGTTCGCCACCAGGGTGCGCGCATCTTGATAATCAGGCGTGCCGGTGCGGATGCAAGCTGGTGCGGCGGATCGATCGCCATCACCTCGAAGACCAGCTTGCCAGGCGGCAAAGTCGGATAACGGGCCTCGTGGGACGTGGCGTCGACCCAACCCTGATCGACGCCGCGCAACCGATAGCGGAAGCGGACCGACGGCGCCCGCGCGAAATTGAGTGAGGAGAAGTCGATGACGAGAGGCGCGCTGGTCCAGCGCAGGTGCAGCGTGCCGCCGCCCCAGGTCGGCAATTTCAGTTCCCGTCCGGCAAAGCTCACATGGCTGACCACCGGATCCAGCTCCTGCGGGGGCGCGGCAAGGGTAAGATCCGGATCGAGAAGATGGGACAGGCCGCCCGAGGTGCCGAACCAGCCACTGCCGTCCTCGTCAAAGAACACCGCATTCTCGTTGAGATCGTTGCTCACCAGCCCGTCCTGCTCGTCGAGATGGCGCCAGCGCGTGCCGTCGGTCACATCAAGGCCGTGATCCGTCCCTACCCAGATCCTTCCTCTGCGGTCGCGCGACAACATCTCCACGACCATCGAGGACAAATGCGAAGAGGGCAGGCGGTCCTCGCCAACGACGACACCATCGCGCAGATGCAGACGGGTGATGCCGTTGGTGAAGCTGCCGAGCCACAGCGTGCCGTCGGCGGCAAACACCATCTGACGGGTCTGGTAGCCGCCGGCCGGATCGGTATGCACGACGGCCTGGCACTGGCCCGCGGCTTTGCAATGATACACGGCATCATTTGCCAGGATCCAAGGATCTCCCGCGGCGTCGAAGCGGACGGCGTAGATCGGACCTCGATAGGAACCCAGCTCGAAATGGAGTGTCGGCGTGGCATCGTCAGGCCGATCAACTCGTGCCAGTCCACGCCGCGTCCCGATCCAGAGCCGGCCAGCGGGACCGAACTTCAGGAGGCGTATGAGCGGCAGTGGCGCCATGATGCTGGCTTGTCCGCTCTGTGGATCTCTTCGGCTCAGCTCGGCGCTGGAAGGTCCGGTCTCCTGACCCAGCCAGAGCCAACCACGCGGCGAGGTCGCCAGCGCATACGCCCTGCGTAGAAACTGTAAATCGCGTGGCGACGCCTGCGCGTGGCGCGCAATATCACTGGAAGGCTTTGCCGGCTCCCCCTGCTGCGTAAGTTGATCGATCGCCACATCGGTCGCAACCCACAACGCCCCTCCGCCGTCGCGCGCAATGCTCCAGACCAGATCGTCGGAAATGCCATCCGAACGGTTCCAGTTCTCGAACACGCCAAGTCCGATGACGCGGGCGAGACCTTCTCCCTTGCCGCCGATCCAAAGCGAACCATGCCGATCCAGCAGCATGGTCTGGATCGCCATCGAGCCGCTTCGGCCAATGCGCGTAAAGTGAATCCAGCGCCTGTTTTGATGGACCAGCAAGCCGCTGGCGCCCTGGGTCACGACCTGGCCTCCGGCGTCCTCGGCGAGATCGAGCTGCTCGGGATCGTCGATGAAACGGCCTGGACCGCCTGGAACAACAACGACCTTGAAAGCCGGGGCGCCACCTGGAAGAGAGGCGATCCGCGTCGGGCTGCGCAGCCAAAGCGTGCCGTTATGGTCTCGCAACAGCGCCACCCAGTTATCAGGTGGCAGCCCAAGCCTGCTGCCGAATTCGATCAGACGCCCGGCATGCAGCCGGCAGACACTGGAGCCGCAGCCAACCAGGACGGTGCCGTGATCGGCATAGATCGTCGTGAGACGGGTGGCACTTGCCTGTGGAGTTCCCGCGGCAGGCGGGGACGGTTTGCCAATGGCCGGCCGCACCGACAAGCTTCCGTCGGCGTTCGGATGGATCAGCAGCAACTGCCCATCGCGGATCAGCAGAAGGTCGGCGCCGAGGGTGCCGGCGCGATGCACATTGCGGTCATCCAGCGGTGTTGCCAGCGGGATCGAAACGGTCGGACCGAGCCCGGTCAGAAAAACCCGGTCCGGATAAACCACCCAAATCCGCCCATCCGGCGCCGGGCGGGTGATTTCGACCTCGCCGGTCTCAGGGAGTCCTTGAGCGGCGCCCAGCCTTGCAAAGCTGTAGCCGTCATAGCGGAACAGGCCCGCTTGAGTGCCGACATACAGGAAGCCGGCGCGATCCTGCCCGAGCGCGGTCACCCCGGGATTGGCGAGGCCGCTCTCGTCGCCGAAGAGCTGTACGGAGAGGTGCTGGGCAGAGGAAGGCCGTGTTTCCCCCAGGCACACCAGCATCACGACGACCACGGCGATTGCCCCGGCTCGCGATCGCCAACAGAATCTTGCCCGTGGGAAATGGGTGAGCATCGCGTGTTTGCGGCCAGGATTGTTCGCCGCAAATTCTAACGCGCACTCCGTAATGAACCGTAAACGGGCCGCCGCGGTGGCAACCGCCGGCGGCTCTTGCCTCACACGTTGAAGCGGAAGAGCAGCACATCTCCATCGGCCACGACATAGTCGCGTCCCTCGACTCGCAGCCGGCCCGCCTCCCTGGCTCCCTGCTCGCCCCGGTATGCGATATAATCATCAAAAGCGATCGTTTCGCAAGCGATGAAACCGCGTTCGAAGTCGTTATGGATCGCAGCCGCCGCCCGCGGCGCGCGGGTGCCGACGACGATGGTCCAGGCGCGTGTCTCCTTCGGTCCACAGGTGAAATAGGTGGTGAGATCCAGCAGCCGATAGCCCGCGGCGATGACCCGGTCGAGGCCGCTGTCGGCAAGCCCAAGCCCGTCGAGAAACGGGCGCCGGTCGGCTTCGGCGAGCTGACTCACTTCGGCCTCGATTGCCGCCGAGACGATGACGCAGCCTGACCCCTCCGCCGCCGCCTTGAGGGCGACACGGGCAGAGTGGGCGTTGCCGGTGGCGGCGGATGCTTCCTCGACATTGCAGACATAGAGCACCGGCTTGGAGGTCATGAGCTGCAGCCGCCGGACCGCTTCCGCACCCTCTCGTTCAACCACGGCGCGGGCCGGCCGGCCGGCTTGCAGCGCTTCCAGGATCGGCTCGATCAGGGCGGCCTGTGCCGCGGCGTCGCGGTCGTTGCGAGCGCGCTTCTGCAATGGTCCCAGCCTTCGCTCCAGGCTGTCCATATCCGCCAGCATCAGCTCCGTCTCGACCGTCTCCGCGTCCCTGATCGGATCGATCGAGCCTTCGACGTGGGCGATGTCATCATCCGTGAAGCAGCGCAGCACGTGGATGATCGCGTCGACCTCACGGATGTTGGCAAGGAACTGGTTGCCGAGCCCCTCTCCGCGCGAGGCGCCGCGCACCAGGCCTGCGATGTCGACAAATTCGAGGCTGATGGGGACGATCTTCTGGGATTTCGCGATCGCCGCAAGCTGATCGAGACGCGGATCGGGCACCGCGACGCGGCCGACATTCGGCTCGATCGTGCAGAATGGATAGTTTGCCGCCTGCGCCGCCGCGGTTGCGGTGAGCGCGTTGAACAGGGTGGACTTGCCGACGTTCGGCAAGCCGACGATGCCGCAATTGAAGCCCATCAGGCGTTTTCCTCACCCATGCGAAGCGCCACCCGTGTCATGAATGGCTCGCTCTGTCCGTCGGCGAGCAGTCCCGCCGCTTCCGACACCGCGTCGAGCAGGACTGCGAGCCAGTTCTGGTCGGCTTTGGCGAAGTCGCTCAACACATGGCCGAGCACGCGTTCCTTGCTTCCCGGGTGACCAATCCCCAGGCGCACGCGCCAGTAGTCCGGCGTTCCAAGCATCTGGTCCATGCTGCGCAGGCCGTTATGTCCGGCCGCGCCGCCGCCTCGCTTGACCCGGACTTTGCCCGGCACCAAGTCAAGTTCGTCATGGAAGGCCGTGATGCAGCCAGCCTCGATCTTGTAGAACGAAGCGGCCGCCCGCACCGAATCGCCCGAGGCATTCATGTAGGTCAATGGCTTTAGGGCAAGGATACGCCGCGTGCCAATCGTGCCCTCGGCGGTCTCTCCCTTGAAGCGGCGCCGCCAGGGCGAGAAGCCATGGTGACGCGCGATCGAATCGACCGCCATGAAGCCGATGTTATGCCGCTGCCGGAGCATGCCTGGCTCGGGATTGCCAAGCCCGACCCACAGCAGCATCAAACGAGGCTCGAGCCGCTGGCTACTTCTTTGCGGCAGGCTTGGCGGGAGCGGCCTTCGCCGGAGCCTTGGCCGGCGCCGCACCCTTTGCCGGCGCTCCACCTTTGGCGGGCGCCGCTGGCGCCGCGGCGGCGGCCGCCGCGTCGGCCTCCGGATCGGCGACCACCGTCGGCGCCGCCACCGTCGCGATCACGAAGTCACGGTCGGTGATCGCGGGAATGGCGCCCTCGGTCTGGGCGATGTCGGACCAGCGTACGTTGTCGTTGATGTCCAGCGCGGAGAGGTCGACCTCGAAGCGCTCCGGAATGTGGTCCGGGTCGACATTCACCTCGACGGTGTGACGCACGACATTGAGCACCCCGCCGCGCTTCAGCCCGACCGAGCTTTCTTCGCCGGTGAACACCACTTGCACCGCCACCTTGATCCGCTCGCCGGCCGCCAGGCGCTGAAAATCGACATGGATCGGCCGATCGCTGACGGGATGGAGCTGTATGTCGCGCATCAGCGCGCGCGATGGGGAGCCATCGTCGGTGGCGATTTCATACAGTCGCGAACGCCAGCCCGAGCGGGTCAGCTCGCGCAAGACGATGCGAGGGTCGAGCGCGATCAGGCTTGGTTCCTGTCTCGCGCCGTAGATCACGGCGGGTACCAGCCCATCCCGCCTCGTCGCGCGCGCCGCCCCTTTGCCGGCCTTCGCGCGCGCGCTCGCCGTGATCGTCGTGAAATTCGCCACAACACTCTCCTGAAACACGAACGCCGGCCCAGATGGGCACCGGCGTAATCCGGCAGTTTAGCCAATCCCGCTGAATGGCGCAAGAATTGCCCCAACCAGCAGGGCGCCGGAAAAGCTCAGTTCACCTCGGTCAGTGACCAGGGCTCCGTCTCGGTGAGGCCAGGCTGCAGCCAGAGCGGGACCGCGTTGGACAGACGCACGTTCGCCGGCAGGTTCATCACCGCACGCAAGGCGCGGAACATCGCGCCGTGGCTGACGATCAGCACCGTGCCGTCCCCGGCGGTAGCGCGGTTCACCGCCGCGGCGCCGCGCGCCATCAGGTCCGTGAACACCTCGGCGCCTTCGGGCGTGTAGTCGCCAGCGATCCAGCTATCGTACCAGTCGCCCATCGGCTGGCCCTCTTGCACGCCGAAACACACTTCCTGAAGGTCCTGGTCGGTGCTGATCGGCAGCCGCGGATGCCCGGCGCGGACCATGGCGTCCTCGACGATCTCCGCCGTGCGATGCGCCCGGCCCAGCGGCGAGGTGACGATCCGCGCGATCGGCGCGTACGCGTCCGCGCGCGTCGCCAGCACGCCGGCCGCGCGGGCGGCCTGGGCAATCCCGGCCTGGTTGAGGGGAATTTCGGAGCGGCCCTGCGACAGGCCGCGCGCGTTCCAGTCGGTCTCGCCATGGCGAAGATACCAGAACCGTCGTGGCTCGAGCAGCGGGCGCGCCATCAATCGAACAGCGAGCTGACGGAGCTCTCGTCGGAAATCGCCCGCATCGCGTTGGCGAGCAACTGGGCGATACTGATCTGACGGACGTTGCTGCTCTGCTGCACCGCGTCGGTGGCCAGGATGCTGTCGGTGATCGTCATCATTTCGATCGGCGAGGCGGCGACACGCGCCACCGCGCCGCCGCTCAGCACGCCGTGCGTCACGTAGGCGCCCACCGACATGGCCTTCTGCTCGATCAGAGCGGCGGCGGCGTTGGCGAGCGATCCGCCGCTGTCAATGATGTCGTCGATCAGGATGCAATGACGGCCGGCGACGTCGCCGATGACGTTCATCACCTCGGAGACGCCCGCGCGCTCGCGCCGCTTGTCGATGATGGCGAGGTCGGTGTTCAGCCGTTTCGCGAGTTGGCGCGCGCGCACCACGCCGCCGACATCGGGCGAGACGATCATCAGGTCACGCGTCGGATAACGCTCGTTGATGTCGCGTGTGAACAGCGGGGCGGCGAACAGGTTGTCGACCGGTATGTCGAAGAAGCCCTGGATCTGGCCGGCATGCAGGTCGAGCGTGAGGACGCGGTTGGCGCCCGCTTCGGTGATCAGGTTGGCCACCAGCTTGGCGCTGATCGGCGTGCGCGGACCGGATTTGCGGTCCTGGCGGGCATAGCCGAAATAGGGGATCACCGCGGTCACCCGCCGCGCCGAGCCGCGCCGCAGCGCGTCCAGCATGATCAGCAATTCCATCAGGTTGTCGTTGGTCGGAAAGCACGTGCTCTGCACCACGAACACGTCCTCCCCGCGCACGTTCTCCTGGATCTCGACAAAGATCTCCATGTCGGCGAAGCGGCGCACCACCGCCCGGCAGAGCGGCAGGTTCAGCGCGGACGCGACCGACTCCGCGAGCGGCCGGTTGCTGTTGCAGGCAACGATTTTCATTCCGCTATGTTCCTAGCCCGACACGTTCCTAGCAATGCGCGTGGCCGCTGTCACGTCCGGCCGATCGGCTTGTGCGCGCGCCCCGAATTGTTGGTAACCACCTCGCGTACGCCGCCCGCCGCCTGCTGGGCCGCCACCACGGCGATGTCGCCCCAATAGGAGTCGAGCGTGTGGGCAGGGAGGTCGTGGAGCTGCGATACCTTGCCGGCGAGCGCGCCCGCCGCGGTGCGCACCGTCCAGACGATCTCGACATGGTCGGTGCTGGCGTTCTCATGGGTGACCTTGACCGTGCCGCTGAGGATGAAGTCGGCATCATGCGGGCTGTTCTGGACGGTGTCGCCGCGATCCGGCAGCGACACCGACATCTGTCGCGCGAGCGAGATGTCGCCATCGCCGGGCGCGCCGGTGACGCCGGTGAAGTCGATCCGAGCCGGCCGGTTCATCAGGCTGTTCGGGTTGGATTGCATCTCCGCCGCCTGGATGCCGGTCAGCAGGGCGGCGAGCTTTGGACCCGCCGCATCCGCCGCCTGGCGGATGGCGTCAGGATTCCCGCCGGTCCAGGCGCTGGCCAGCACCGGCGCGCCATCGACGGTGCCGCGGACGGCGCCGTCCGGAGCGAGCACGCTGTAGCTCGGCAGCACTGTGCCGCGCCGCAGCGCCGCGCTGATGCGGAGCTGCCAGTCGCCTTTCTTGGCGGGCTGGCTCATTGCCGGCACCTCCTGGGCGAGCAGCGATGCGGCCACGTCGCTGGACAGCAACGAGGCCTGCTGGGAGGGCAGCAACGCCCCGGTCGGCGTCGGTACGGCGAGGCGGGAAGGCGGCGGCGCCGCCAGCCGCATCGTGGCGGCGCCCAGATGGCCCTCGAAGGGGTGCGGCAGGCTGACGCAACCGGCCAAGGCCAGCAGCAGGGAGATCATGGGGATCAAGGGGGGGATCAAGCGTATGGGCACGCGATCACCGAGATCTGGTGGCCGATCGCGCCGCCGCCGGCCAGCGTGCGCCGTCTGTGACTGAAGAAGCGGCGCGGATCGGAGAGGGTGTCGCAGCCGAGAGATTCGACCTGGCCGACGCCGCAGTTGCGCAGCCGCGCCGCGCAATAGCCGGGGAGATTGAACTGGTGATGTCCGGGACGGCGGCCCGGCGTGAAGAACGGCTCGGCGTCGAGGATGCCGACGCCGAGCACGGCGCAGCGCAGGTCCTCGCCCACTTCATAGGAGGCGGGGCCGATGCACGGACCGATCACGCAGCGCAGGGCGGTGCGTCCGGCGCCGAGCGCCTGCATCGTCTCCACCGTCGACTCGAGGATTCCGGCGAGCGCGCCCCGCCAGCCGGCATGGATCGCGGCCACGATGCCGCGGCCCGGATCCGCCAGCAGCACCGGAGCGCAGTCGGCGGTGATGATCCCCAAGGCCAGGCCGGGGATGGCGGTCGCCATCGCGTCGGCACGCGGCCCGCCTCCCGGCGGCCAGCCCTTGTCGACGACGACGCAGCGTGTGCCGTGCGTCTGCGTGACACCAAGCAGGCGGCCGGGTTCGGCGCCGATCGCGCGCGCCACCCGGGCGCGGTTCTCGCGCAGCGATGCGGGATCGTCGCCAGAGCTGATGCCGCAGTTCAGGCTCTCGAACGGCCCGCGCGAGACCCCGCCGACGCGCGTGAAGAAGCCGTGCGGAACGCCCCCGAGCAGCGGGCTGGCCAGGAACGGAGGTGCGGCGGCCGGTTCCATCAGAAGCCCGGCGGCGCGTCGAGAGCGGGATGGCACAGCGCCATCGCCTTGAACAGCATTCCCATGCGCGAGGCGCTGGCAAGCCGGTGCGCGGCCAGAGCCAGCTCCGCGGCCCGCTCAGGCGGCTCAGAGCGCGCCAGCCGCTCGATACGGGCGAACAGCCCGAGGCTGGACAGGAACGCACCCTGCGGCACCGGGCCGTGCACGACGACGCCATGCGCCGCCTCGCAAAGCGCCGGAAAATCGACATGCGCGGTGAGATCGGCGGTGCCGGCATTCGCGAACGGATCGCAGGGTGCGCCCGCCTTCAGCGCCTGCAGCGTGTCGCCATAGCCCGGCTCTGCCGGACCGTAATCGAGCAGCAGGGCAGCCCCTGGCGGCGTGCGCAATCGTGCGCAGAGGCGTGCGATCCAGGCGAGAGCGTCCTGCGAGATTTCAATCGTGCCGCCTTCGGGAATGTCGCGCCTTCCGGCCGGCGCGGGCGGCGGGTCGGCATGCTCCCATCGTGCCTCGCCGGCCTCGACGTGGCGCTCCTGCCAGCCCTCAGACATGCGCCGGAACTGTCGGATCGGCAGGGCATCAAGGAACTCGTTGGCGAGCAGGATCAGCGGGCCTTCGGGAAGTGTGTCCAGGCGGTCGTGCCAGACCGGAGATGCGCGGGCAAGCAACGCGTGTTGCGCCGCCCGCAACCGCGCGGAGGTCTCGATCAGATGCAGACGGAGCGCCGCCCTGCAGGTGGGAGCTACACGCCCGATCAGCCGCAGCGCATCTCCCATCAAGGTGCCGCGTCCCGGGCCGGCTTCGGCCAGAATGAAGGGGTCGGGGCTGCCCATCGACTGCCACACCACCACGGTCCAGGCGCCGAGGATTTCTCCGAACACCTGCGAGATCTCGGGCGACGTGGTGAAATCCGCGAACGGGTCGGATGCCGAGTAATAGTCGGCGTTGGCACGCGCCATGAAGCGATCGAGCCGCTCGCTAGCCATGCGGGCCGATCCCGCGACGCGAGCCCGCCCACGCCATCATGGCGATGCCCGCGAGCAGCATGGGTATGCACAGCACCTGTCCCATGGTCACTCCGAAGGCCAGAAAGCCGAGGAACACATCGGGCTCGCGGAAGCACTCGCCGGTGATCCGCGCCACCGCGTAGCCGGCCAGGAACAGTCCCGTGAGAAAGCCTGGCCGAGCTCTGAGGGATGGCCTGCGCGCCGCCGTGATCAGCACGCAGAACAGCAGCAGGCCTTCGAGCAGCGCCTCGTAGATCTCCGACGGATAGCGGGGAATGGTGTCGACCCGTGGATAGATCATCGCCCACGGCCACCAGGATGGCGCCGGCCGCCCCCACAATTCGCCGTTGATGAAGTTGGCGACGCGCCCCAGACCGAGCCCGATCGGCACCACCACCGCCAGACGATCGGCGAACAGCAGCAGGTTAATCCGCCTGCGGGCGGTGAACAGCACCAAGGCGGTGATCACGCCGAGCATGCCGCCATGAAAGCTCATGCCGCCGTGCCAGACCTCCAGCATCCGGACCGGCTCGGCGAAATACAGGCCCGGCTGATAGAACAGGATGTAGCCGAGCCTGCCGCCGAGCACGACGCCGAGCGTGGCCCAGGTCAGGAAGTCGTCGACGGCGAGGGGGCTTGCCGCCACCGGAGGCCATTGCGCCAGCCGTCGCAGCACACGCCAGCCGGTGACCAGGCTCACGATGTAGGCGAGCGCATACCAGCGGATTGCGAACGGGCCGAAATGCACCGCTACCGGGTTGAAGTCGGGGAAGATCAGCACGGAAAGCATGGCTAGAGATGCGGTTCAGAGCGCAGGAGATGCCGCCCGATATAGAGCTGCACGCCGGCTTCCAGCGTGGTGAACGGCCGCTCGTAACCGGCCTCGCGCAGACGGCTCATGTCGGCCTGGGTGAAGGATTGGTATTGCCCGCGGAGAGCCTCTGGCATGTCGACGAACTCGACCAGACGTGGCCGTCCCGCCGCGTCGCAGACCGCGTGGGCCAGGTCGAGATAGGTGCGGGCGATGCCGGTGCCGCAGTTGAACAGGCCGCTGACCGCGGGATGGTCGAGCAGCCAGAGCAGCACGTCGACCACGTCGCCGACCCAGATGAAATCGCGCGCTTGCGCCCCGTCGGCCAGGCCCGGCCGGTCCGACCGGAACAGCCGCGCCGGCACCCCGCTGGCCACCTCGTCATACTTGCGCTTGACTACCGAGATCATGCTGCCTTTGTGCAGCTCGTTGGGTCCGTAGACGTTGAAGAACTTGAGCCCCACCCACTGAGGCGGCGCCGGCCGGCCGCGGCTCAGCCGCGCCATGACGTGCAGGTCGAACGCGTGCTTGGTAAAGCCGTACAGGTTCAGCGGCCGCAGCCGGCCGAGCAGCGCCGGGTCGTCGCTGAACGCATCCGGGCCGGATGCGGCGCCATAGGTCGCCGCCGAGGAGGCGTAGATGAAGCGCTTGCCGTGGCCGACACACCACTCCCACAGTTCGCGCGACAGCTCGACGTTGGTATGCCAGGTGCGGTCGCCGTCACGGGCCACGGTCTCGCTGATCGCGCCGAGATGGACGACCACCTCGACGCCGCCCGCGGACGAGAGGAACGCGCTCAGCGCCTCGGGTGCTATGATCCGCTCGGGCGGATGACGGGCGATGTTGCGCCACTTCTCACCGCTGCCGAGCCAGTCGACGATGATGGCGGGCTGCCCGCGTTGGCTGAGCGCGGACAGCAGGCAGGATCCGATAAAGCCGGCGCCCCCGGTGATGAGAATCATGCCGAGGCTTATAGACAGGCGATTGGCATCCGACCAAGCCGTCACGATATAGGTGCGTTCAGGGAGATCCGTGTCATGGCAGAGAGAGCGAAGTTCTTCGACGATATCGCGGGCGTCGCTGGCGGGGCGTTCTCGACGCTCGCGGGCGTGGGCGAAGAGATCGCCGCCCTGGTGCGCACGCGCGTCGATGAGGCGCTGGCACGGCTCGCTCTGGTGCGCCGCGAGGAGTTTGATGTCGTAGCCGAGCTTGCGGCATCGGCGCGCGCTGGTGTCGAGCAGGCCGAGCTCAGGATTGCCGCTCTGGAGGCGCGCGTCGTGGCACTCGAACCGTCATCGGCGGCTGCGATGGCGCCGACCGCGCATGACCCGCACGCCGGGCATGGCGCGCCTGGCGGTCCGCCGGAGAGTGCAGGCGGGTCGCTGCCCACTCGTCCGTGAAGTTGCTTGCGGACAAGCCGCTGCATCCATAGGCTGCGAGCGGGGAGATCCCCTGGGCGGGCGCGCCCGTGCGAGCGCCGGACCGAGTCGCCGGAGCGAGCACAGCGCGCGCCCCGCTTGCAACGCAGACGTTGGGGCCCGGTCCATGCCGGGCCGTCCTCCATACTCGGGGAGCCCCGCATGCCTGCCCTGTCCATTGAAACCTCCGCTCCCGCCGCCAACCCGCTTGATCTCATGGAGCAGATCGTCGGCGGCTATGAGTGGGCCTTCGAGCGCCGCAGCGATACCGAGATGGCGGCCGAGGCGCCCGGCAAATGGTGCGACTATGGTCTCTATTTCTCCTGGTCGCGCGAGATCAGCGCGATGCATTTCACCTGCGCCTTCGACCTCAAGGTGCCGGCGCAACAACGCCGCGCCTTGTTCGAACTGCTGGCACTCGCCAACGAGCGTCTCTGGATCGGCCATTTCGGCATGGATCCGGACGACGGCATGCCGCTGTTCCGGCATTCGGTGCTGCTGCGCGGCGCTGCCGGAGCTTCTTCCGAAAGCCTGGAAGACATGATCGACATCGCCATCACCGAGTGCGAGCGCTTCTATCCCGCGTTTCAATTCGTGCTCTGGGGCGGCAAGCCGCCCGCCGAGGCGCTGGAGGCGGCCATGCTGGAGTGCGCGGGCGAAGCCTGATGCCCGCCATCCCGCCAGTGCTGCTCGTCGGCTGCGGCCGCATGGGAGCGGCGCTGCTGCGGGGCTGGCAGGCGCAGGGCCTCGAACCCTCCATCGTCATCGATCCGGCGACACGCGACATCCCGTCGCCGCATCGTCATATCGCCGACGCATCCGAGTTGCCGGCGGAGTTCCGGCCCGCTTCGGTCGTGTTGGCGATCAAGCCGCAGAGCGCCGACGCCGCCCTGCCGCGCATCGCCGCCCATGCCAGCGACGCCCTCGTGCTGTCGATCATGGCCGGCCGTACGCTCGCCAGCCTGGCCGACACATTCTCTCCTGCCACCCCCATCGTCCGTGCCATGCCGAACCTGCCTGCCTCCATCGGCCAGGGCGTCACCGTCGCCTGCGCCGGCCGTCACGTGGACGACGCTCAGCGCGACCTCTGCGGCCGGATGCTGAATGCCGTGGGCCATACCGCCTGGGTCGGAGACGAAGCCCTGCTCGACCCGGTCACCGCCATCTCGGGCGGCGGCCCAGCCTATGTGTTCCTGCTCGCCGAACTGCTCGAATCGGCCGGGATCGCTCAAGGCCTGCCGCGCGATCTCGCCAGAATGCTCGCGCGTCGCACCATCAGCGGCGCCGGCGCCCTGCTCGATGCTTCCTCCGACCAGGACAGCGCCTCGCTGCGCCGCGCGGTCACCAGCAAAGGCGGCACTACCGAGCAGGCCCTTGCCGTGCTGATGCAGGATACCGCCTGGCCTGCCATCGTGCCGCGCGCCATCGAAGCCGCAACGCAACGCTCGCGGCAGCTCGTGCGATAACGCCCAGACCCCGGTTCTGGAGCCCGACAATGGACGACGCGCAGTTTGACACCGCCTTGATCCGTATGGCGATGACGCAGGCGGAAGCCGTTGGTTGGAGTCGCGTCAACGTGGCCGATGCCGCGCGTGAGGCGGGACTGCCGCTTGATCGCGCTCGCGCCCGCTTTCCGAATGCCGCCTCCATCCTGCACCGTCTCGGCCTGCTCGCCGATCAGGCGGCGCTGACCGATGATGCCGGCCTCGGAGTGTCACGAGAGCGTCTGTTCGACGCGCTGATGGGCCGCTTCGACGTGCTGCAGCAATATCGCGGCGGAGTGTGCACAGCGCTTCGCGCCCTGCCGTTTGATCCGGGCCTGGCGCTGATGCTCGCCTTGGGAACCCAGAACAGCATGCGCTGGATGGCGCAGGCGGCGGGCATCGACACCTCGGGCCTGGCAGGCGCGTTGCGGGTCAGCGGCATCGTCGCGGTCTGGATGCAGGCGGTCCGCGCCTGGATGCGCGATGACAGTCCCGATCTGTCCGGCACCATGGCCGCCCTCGACCGCGCGCTTGATCGTGCGGAAGCGATCGGACGCACTCTGGGTGCAACGCCGGCGGCGCCTGGCGCCCCGCCGACATCTCCCGTGGCCGAAGCCGAGCCGCTGGGAGAATCGTTCGTGCCTGGAACCGGACCCAATCTGCCGCCGGAGGCCTGAAGCGACCACGGGACTTGCCGAAGCCTGTTGCGACACCCTATCAAGGCCCGCGCAGCATTTGGGGCGTAGCCAAGCGGTAAGGCAGCGGATTTTGATTCCGCCACGCGGAGGTTCGAATCCTCCCGCCCCAGCCAGGCTGACGGGTACGACCCTTTCCAGACGAGAGCGCACTGCGCCGCAAGCTGTCGCGTCGGCTGGTTGCGAACGCCCTGGGCTCAGCAACCTCGTTGCGCCGCTGTCGCCAGATCCCGGGTCAAGAGAAGTAGGCGTTCTGACTGACACAACACAGTGCCGCCCTCGCGAAAGCCGCATTTCTCGGCGACGCGGAGCGATGCCGCGTTCTTGCCATCGATCAGACAGACGACACGCCGGTGATCGGTATGGCTGTCCAGCCACTCGAGCGCAGCCGCAACGGCTTCGGTTGCGAAACCTTGTCCATGCGACCAGCGAGCCAGTATCCATCCCGCCTCGGGATAGCCGGAAATGGAAGGCTCCACGTCACGCTTGAAGTCCGCAAATCCGACATCGCCCACAAATCGTCCGGACTTCTTTTCGCGAATTGCCCAGTAGCCATATCCCAGCAGCGGCCAGAGACCGCGATAGCGCAGCAGGCGAAACCAAGTTTCCTGCAGGCTTGATGGGCGTCCACTAATATGGCGGACCACATTTGTGTCCGACCACAAGGCGGCGAGCGCCTCGAAATCATCAAGAGTATGCGCGTCCAGCACTAATCTCGCCGTCTCCAGCCTTTCTGGACGCGTCACCTGTCTGCCTGCCCGTCATCGCCGCGTGTCATGATCGACGCCCGCTGATATTAAGGGACTCGATTTGGCAATGAACAAAACCGATATGCTCGCAGACGACGTTGGAAAGGTTCCAGTGCGGCTGGTTCGCGATCAGACCGCCTTCTTGAGGTTGGGGCTCGCCTTGAAACGGACGGTCTTGCCAGCCTTGACCTTGACCGGCTCGCCGGTGCGTGGGTTCAGCGCCTTGCGCGCACGGGTCTTGCGGACCGTGAAGGTGCCGAAGGATGGCAGGGTGAAGCCGCCTTCCTTCTTCAGTTCACGCACGATCGCCGCGATCAGGTCGGTGGCGGCCGCATTGGCGGCGACGCCGGTGCACTCAATGGAATCTTGCAGGACGCCTGCAATGAAGGCCTTGCTCATGAAGTCTGGCTGCTCCCACTTTGGACAATGCGACGTGGGTCCGAGTCGTAAGCCGCAGGCCCACCCATTGCGGAAAGCGGGTTTTATACAAGGAACCGGCGGGATGCCAGTGGCATTCCTCAGCATGAACAAAATGCAAGACATAGTCTGCAAGTGTGCGTCCCCGTTGCAACACTCGCCACCAGGGCTGCAATCTCTGGCATTGGAAAGTCATCGATGAGCCGTGGGGTCTGTCTGTTCGCGCATTACGCGGCGGACGGCCGGGTTCACCCGTCGGTTCTGCACTATTTCGCCCAACTCAGACGATGCGGACTCGACGTTCATGTCGCCTTGTCCGGAACCGAGCTTCTGACTGACGCAGATCGCGAGAGCCTGGACGGGCTCGGCGTCCATGCCCATGTGCGCGCCAACGAGGGATTGGATTTCGGCGCCTGGCAATATCTCCTTCGTACCGGCTGCGCAAAAGGCGCCGCGTTCGTGTTGCTTGCCAATGATAGCGTCTTCGGGCCAATTCGGGAGCTCGCGCCGATCTTTGCCGCAATGCAGGCGCGCGGTCACGACGTCTGGGGAATGGTCGAATCGCATGAGGTGGCCTGGCATCTGCAATCCTGGTTTGTGTGCCTGACCGCGGACGCGCTCCGGCGGCCGGCTGTCATGCGTGTTTTTGATCTGCCGTTCGCAAAAATGAGCAAGGCGGAGATTATCCTGCATGGCGAAATCGGCTTGGGGACCGCAATTCGTGCCGAAGCTCTGAACTGGGGCGCCTGCCTGCCCGACAGCAGGCGGGGGCTGCGCCGTCTGGTCGCGGTCAATCCGATGCATGTTGACTGGATCACTGTCTTGCGCAGCCGTCGGGTGCCGTTCATCAAGGTTGAGCTGCTGCGCGACAACCCGGCGTGCATCCCCTGGTTCGGCTGCTGGCCCAGGATGCTGCGCCGTTATGGCAGCTTTCCGAAGGCGTGGATCGACGAGCGGATCGCAACCGCGCCGCGGACGCGTATTGGCACCAGCCCGCAGATGCGTCTGCTCTATGTGTTGCTGACCAGGGACCGTGTGGCCGCGTTGCGTTCACTGTTGTTCTGACGGCGGCCGGCGCGATCCAGCACATCGTGCAGGTGGCGTGCCTGGCTGTCGTAACCGGCAAGCCTGTCGCGATGCGGATTGACAAAGCCGTCGAGCTGCGCGGGATGGCGCAGGATTTCCTCGATCGCGGCAATCAAGCCGTCTGCCCTGCCATCAAGCGAGATCAGGGTTCCGTTGATGCCAGGCTCGATGTCTTCAGACTGGCCGCCCGGGCTGGTGGCGATCACCCACACATCGCGCGCCAACGCCTCGCGTACGGAGAGCCCGTAGCTCTCCTTCCATTGCGAGGGAAACAGCAGCACGTCGATGCCGTCGAAGAACGTGTCCAGCGCGTCCTGATCATAGGCTGCGACGATCGTGATGCTTCCCGCAACTTTCCAGTCCGAGACGTCGATCGAGCTGAAGCCCAGATTGAGCGTGTTGTCGACCAGAATCAGTTCCCAGGCATCGGAATCGATGCTCTCGAAGGCGCCGCGAACCAGCCCGAAGCCCTTGACCGCCTCGTTGCCGCCGACGAAGCCGAAGCGCGGCACGCTGCCGTTCCGTCTCGGACGGCGAGGCCGGGTGGGCGGGCGTACGCCGTTGCGGTTCACGCTGATTGCGCTCTCGGCAATGCCGTTGGCGAGATAGAGCCGACGGTGGCTCTCGCTTGGCGAGAGCAGGTGGGCGGCGCCGTCGAGCACCTGACGCAGGATCGCCGCGCGCGCCTCGAGATGACGCGCGTTGGGCACGCATGCCTGGCAGACACGCAAGTCGATCCGGCTCTGGAAGCAATACCTGCCGTCGCCGCGCACCATGAACTGCCGGTCGCAGAGCCACCAGGCATCGTGCAGAGTGATCACGTAGGGGATGCCGCGTTCCTGGCAGAGCCGGAGGATGCCGGCGCCGAAACCCTGGATTGAATGCGCGTGCACCACGTCCGGACGCCACGCGTCGAGGACCAGGCCGAACTCGCGCACCGCGGCGGGATTGTCGAAGCTCGCGACATGGTCGACGCCTTCCGGCAGAGCGGCGGCGAACACCGGAATGCCGTCCCATCCATACCGCAGCATCGCTTCCGGCCGATCCGGGATTTCGCCGCGCGAGGTGAACACGGCGATGTCGGTGTCCGGACAAGCGTGCAGGCGACGCGCCATCTGCTCGGCGACGATGGTGGCGCCGCCGAAGCTGCGCGGCCAGAGGAACACGTTGGCCATCAGCACGCGAAGTCGGGTGGCGCGAGGCGCGCCGGCGGCGCCGAGGAGCGGCAACAGCTCCGCCTCGGCGATCCGTGCCGGCGCGTAGCGTTCGAGTACGTCATGCAGCGCCTGTCCACCCAGCCGGCCGCGCAGGGCGGGATCGCGGATCAGTTGGCCTAGCGCCTGTTCCCATTGCGCCGCCGTCTCCGCGAGCAGCCCGTTATGGCCATCAGAGACGATCTCGCTGAAGGCCGCGCGCGGCGACGCGACCGTGGGCATGCCAAGCACCGCCGCCTCCTGGAACTTGATGTTGCTTTTCGCGTCGTTGAACGCCCCCGCTTCCAGGGGTGCGATGGCGATGTCGCCTTCCGCGAGCAGCGTGAGGTAGGCGCGGTAATTGGTTCCGGCGAAGCGCTCGATGCGCCCGGCCAGATCATCCAGGCACGCGGGCAGGGTAAGCTCGCCGATGATCCTGAGCCGCAGCATGGCATGGGTTTGCATCAGCCGCGCGATCGCCGGCGCCGCGATGGCGAAGTCGGCGTCATGGGTCTTCGTGCCCGAGCCATAGACGATGGTCACCGCGGGGCCGGCCGGCCGCTGCCGGCGCAGCGATTGCGCGGCCGCGAGGGTCTCGGCATCGAGCGCGTTCTGGACCGTTGCCGCTTCGGCGACACCAGCCTCGCGCATGTGTCGGGCGAGCATCGGGGTCGACGCGATGGCGCGGCCGCAAGCCAGCATCGCCGTGCGGTACAGCGTGATTCCGGAAAGCACCTGTTGGCGAAGGCTTGGCGCCAGCGCGGCGAGATTGCTGTTCTGGCGGTAGAGCGTCTCGTCGAAGATCAGATCGTCGACCTCCCAGAACGGCCGCAGTCCCAAGCGCTTGGCCTCCGCGATCATGGCGAGCGCCGAGGGCCGTGCCGGCACCCGGTAGAAGATCACCTCGGTGCAGCATTGCAGCGCCGAGAAGGCGCCCTCGGTGTCGTGCCAGTCGACGACGACACAGGGCCAGCCAAGCATGCCAAGCAGTTCCTGCTTCTGCCAGACGCGGTATTTCGCGCATTGCGGCACGCTGAGCTCGGCGATGATCAGCATCGAGCGGCGCAGCGAAGCAGGCGGCGGGGCGGAGGCGGGCGCTGGCGTGACCTCAGCGTCGGAAGCCGCCTCGCCGTATCGTCGCAGGCGTCTGAACAGCCTGCGTCGCAGCCCGCCCGCGCCTTCCGCGGCGTGGATATCGCGGGCGCGCATGAGGATATCGCCCAGCTTCAGGCCGCTTGGCAACCTGCCGGCCGCCAGCGAGCGTGCCAGGCGCATCGGGCCGGTGATGCGCCAGGATAGCGAGTTCTCCAGCCCCTCGACACGGAGTTCCCGCTCTTCGAGCGCCGCCCGCAGCGCCGAGATGCGCATTTCCTGCAATGCGAGGCTATGGCGGTAGCTCTCCCGGAGCTGTGTCGGATCTTGGGCGGGAGCTGCGTTGCCGGGGCCGGTCATCGCGGCCCTCCTAGTGCAGCGATTCCGAAGATCTGCACCTTTGGTGACGGTCGGAATCGCTGCACTAGCTAAGTCTTTTCAGTGGCCTGCTTGTCTCCGAAGTCTGTCGCGAAGGGCGACAAACTTCGGAGGCAGGACACTAGCAGAGTATCGCGCAAGGGCAACAGCCTGCCCTCTCACGCAAACCGGACCCTTTCGGGTCCGGTTTAAAAGGCGCGGAGAGAGGACCCGACGCGCGCGTCAGGTGGAGAAGAACTGGCCGCTATGGGTCTTGAGTTCGGCCGAGGTCAGGTCGGTAAAGGTGATGGTGGTGTTGTCGCTGAGTGAGATGATCGACCCGCCGAGACCGTTATCGGTGGCGCTGGCCAGCGCGGTCTGCACCGCGTTCGCGCCGTAACCGAACAGGCCCACCATGTTGCCGGCGGAGCTGCCGAAGTCGGTGACGACGTTCGCGCCGCCAGCCAGGCCGTTCTGGAACACAAACTTGTTGTCGCCCTGGCCGCCGGTCAGCGTGTTGGCGCCAGTGCCCGCGACCAGCGTGTCGTTGCCGGCGCCGCCGGCAAGGCTGGTGTTGCTGCCGTTGCCGAACATGTCGAGCGAGCCGGCGGCGCCGGAGCCGTTCAGGGTCTCGTTGCCGGTGGCGGCGATCAGGTAGCTGATGCCGGACGCGCTGGTATAGACGATGTTGGCGTTGCTGGCGCCGAACACGGTCGCCGAACTGGCGCCGTTGACGGTGTCGTTCAGGCCGGGATTGGCAATGAACGACAGCGTGCCGGTGCCGCTTTCGTTGACGACGGAGTTGGTGCCGCCGAAGATCAGGGCGTTGCCGGACGAGGCGTTGATGGTGTCGCTGGCGCCACCGATGATCGTGCTGGCACCGGCCAGGTAGTCGGTGGTGGCGGTGCCGTCGAACAGGATGGCCGAGCCGGAGCCGCCGACGAAGAGGTTGTGGCTGCCGCCATCAGCCATCAGCAGCGAGCCCGTGCCGCCGAACACCGTGCTGGCCGAGCCGGTGACCGCGACCGTATTGCTGCCGGAGCCGGCCACGATGCTGTCGGTGCCGACCGAATAGACCGTGTCGTTGCCGGTGCCGGTGAAGATCTGGTTGTCGCCGGAGTCGGCATAGATCAGGTCATTGCCGCTGTTGCCATAGATGCTGTCGTTGCCCTCCGAGGCGGCGATGACATAGTTGCCGCCGCCTGCGCTAAGTCCCTCGAAGACGTTGTTGCCACCGCCGGCGATGAACAGTCCGCCGCCCGCGCCGCCGGATAGCGTGGTGCCGCCAGTGCTGGCCAGTACGCTGGTTGAAGAGCCGATCGCGGTTTCATTGAGGGTGACGCCGCCATTCACCGTGATCGTCAGATCGTTGTAGCCGGCCGGAAAGCTGTAGGAGCCGCCCGCCGTGATGACCGCCTCACCGGACTTGCCGCTGGGAACCGTGGGCGGCGTGGTGGTGGTCAAGTTGCTCGCGAACAGCGTGCCGCCCGCGGACAGCCCATTGACCGCGGCGGCATAAGCCTGCGCCAGGGAGAACGCCACCGCTCCGTTGACCGTGACCGGGACATGCGCTCCGGAAGCGCCGACGACCGTAACTATACCCATCTATAAACCCTCTACCGCTATAAATCTGCTCAAGGGGACATCGTTTCTGTCGCCCACACCCCGACGCGAGACCTATCAGAATGTTCGCGCGCTTCGCAAGCTTAAAACCAAATCGAAACGTCCACGATCATTTCTGAGATACATCGCTGTTTGTGTCTCGATCGTTTTATTTACGGGATGCGCCAGCTTTATGCCCTTTTCTTGTTCAGCTCGCCGAGTGCGGCGGCAGCGCCCGTTGCCACGAACGCCGGTTTGTGACACGGCAGCACGCTGAGAATGCGCCGATAAAGGTTAACGATGCTCGAAGCCGTCCCCGATATGCTTGACGCCCTGTGCGGGGCGTCGCTTGAGCCGCTGTTCTACCGGCCGGCGCGTATCGGACCGGAAAGCGCGTGGTACGGCCACCTGCCTTTCGCGAGCTGGATCATGCGCGCCGCCCGCCCGGGGCTGTTCGTCGAGCTCGGCACCCATGCCGGCATCTCCTACTCGGGCTTTTGCGACGCGGTGCTGGCCGCACGCCTGCCCACACGCTGTCTCGCCGTCGATACGTGGCAGGGCGACGAGCACGCCGGCTTCTACGGCGAAGAGGTGTTCCGCGACTTCTCACGCTTCCACGATCAGCGTTACGGCGGCTTTTCGCGTCTGTTGCGTCAGCGTTTCGACGAGGCCCGGGACACCCTGGCCGATGCCAGCGTCGACCTGCTGCATATCGACGGACGCCATCTGTTTGGCGACATCAGCGAGGATTTCGAGAGTTGGCTGCCCAAGCTGTCGCCGCGCGGCGTGGTGCTGCTGCACGACACCAATGTCAGGGAACGGGATTTCGGCGTCTGGCGCTTCTGGGAGACGGTCCGCACGCGCTACCCGTCGTTCGAGTTCCTGCACGCGCACGGGCTCGGCGTGCTGGCGGTCGGCGGCGACGCGCCCGCGCCGGTGCTGTCGCTGTGCCGGCAGTCCACAACGGAGAAGGGGGCGACGAAGGCGGCGCGGCTGCGCGACATCTTCGCCTTTGCCGGCGAACGCTGGGAGAGCGAGTTCGCCGTGTCGCTGCGTGACCGGCGGATCGACAGCTTGCTGCGCGAAGGCGAGGAGATGGCGCGCGCGCGGCGGTCCGAGGGCGAGCGGCTGCTTCGGCTGGAGGCGGATCTGACGGAGCTGCGCGACCGCCTGGTGGAGGCTGATCGCGTGCTGCGAGCGCAGACGCTGGAGCTTGGTCTCACGCGCAGCGCGCTCGCCGAGGCCCGCATGGAGCGTCATCGGGCGGAGCAGCGGGGGGAAGCCCTGAGCCGCATTCTGCTGGCGGAGCGCGAGGCCACTCAGGCGCTGGCGCTGGAGTGCGGCTCGACGCGCGCGGCACTTCGCGCGCGCACACAGGAGTTCGACCTGGTGCGCAGCTCCTCCTCCTGGCGGGCGACGGCGCCGTTGCGCGCGGCGCTGGGCCGGGTGCGCCGGGAGCGGCCCTTCGTGCCATCCACGCCCGAGGACGCCCCCGAATACGCCCCCGAAGACGCCGCCCAGAACGCACCAACGCCGCCGCCGCCGCGACGCGAAGCCGTGACAAAGACCTTGGGTCGCGCGATCCGTCGGATCATGTTCGTCATCGGCGAGCCGGGCACGGCTGGCGCCACCTATCGCTGCCTGCGCAATGCCGCGGCCTGCCGCGACGCCGGCTACGAGGCGGACGCGGTGGCACTCTACGACGTGGATCCGGAGAACCTGGCGCGCGCCGACCTGCTGGTGTTGTGGCGCGCGATCATGACGCCGCACGTCAAGACGATGATCGAGCTGGCCCGGGCCGCCGGCACGCGCGTGATCTTCGACATCGACGACCTGATGACCCGGCCGGAACTCGCGCGTATCGACATCATCGACGGCATACGCACCATCGGCGCCACCGAGGCGGAGACGCGCGGCTACTACACCGCCATGCACGCCACCATGCGCGCCGCGGACGGCGCGATCGCGACGACGGAGGAACTGGCGGCCGAAATGCGCGAGCAGCGCGAGGTCGTGCTGGTGCTGCCGAACATCTTCGACGAGGCGGCGCATCGCGCCTCCCGCTATGCGCGTCGCTGCCGTCTCGAAGCGGGCGCGGATCAGCATGTGCGTCTGGGCTACGCTGGCGGCACGCGCACGCACCAGAAGGATTTCGCGCAGGCCGCGCCTGCTCTGGCGCGCGTGCTGCGGGCACGGCCGCAGGTGCTGCTGGTGCTGTTCCAGGAGGCGGAGAACCAGCGCGGGCTGGTGCAGATCGAGGAATTTCCGGAACTCGCCGAGTTCGCGGATCGGATCGAGTGGCGCGACCTGGTGCCGCTCGCGGAACTGCCCGGCGAGCTTGCGCGCTTCGATATCTCGCTGGCGCCGCTCGAGACCGGCAACCGCTTCTGCGAATCGAAAAGCGAGTTGAAATTCTTCGAGGCAAGCCTCGCCGGCGTCTGCACCGTGGCGAGCCCCACCGGCCCATTCCGTCGCGCCATCAGCGAGGGCGTGACCGGCTTCCTTGCCGCCGATCGCGATCAATGGGAAGCGGCCCTGCTGCGTCTGATCGACGACGCGCCGCTGCGCGCGCGCATTTCCCGCAACGCCTATCATGACGTGCTCTGGCGTTTCGGGCCGCGCCGTCAGGCGGAGCTTGCCGCCACCCTGATCGGCGGGTTCGACACGCAGGCGCCCCAGGCCGCCGCGCGCGGCGTCGAACTCGGCCTTCGGCGCGGCGATTACCGCGCGCGCTCCCTGCCCGAGGTGCCGGACAGCGAGCTGCTGTTCGCCCATGACGCGCTCGGCGAGGCGGAGGTCACCGTGGTGATGACCTCCTACAATTATGAGCGGCATATCCTGGAGGCGCTCGATTCCGCGCGCGCGCAGACCTTGGAGACGATTGATCTCGCCGTGGTCGATGACGGCTCGACCGACCAGTCGGTGCCCTTGGTGGTGGAGTGGGCCAAGCGCCATCAGCGCCGCTTCAACCGCATCCGCATCCTGCGCACTGTCCGCAACGCCGGTCTCGGCGGGGCGCGCAACGTGGTGTTCGACGCCGCCGAAACGCCCTGGCTGATGGCGCTCGATTCCGACAACCGCCTGCTGCCGGACGCCTGCGCCACCCTGCTGCAGGCGGTCCGCGAGTCGCCACAGGCGGCTTTTGCCTATCCGCGCCTGCGTCAGTTCGACGGCGCCGACTGGGTCATGGGCGAGCCGCCGTTCGAGCCGGCGCGGCTGCAGACCGGCAACTACATCGACGCCATGGCGCTGGTGGCGAAGTGGGCCTGGGCCGCGGCCGGCGGCTATTATGTGCGTCGCGACGCGATGGGCTGGGAGGATTTCGACCTCTGGCTCAACCTGGTCGAGCTGGGCCAGTTCGGCATCGCCGTGCCGGAGATCCTGGCTGAATACCGGGTGCACCCGACATCGATGGTCAACGCGATCACCGAGCAATCCGAAAACAAGCAGGCGATGGTGCGCTTTATCGAGGAGCGTCACCCTTGGCTGCGGTTGCGCAACCGTGCGGCGCGCAGGCGGAAATGAATGCGCCACGCTGCCTGGTGTTGGGGGCCGGCGGTTTTATCGGCACCAATCTGTGCCTGGCACTCCGCGCGCGGGGCATTGACGTCACCGGTTTCGGACGCCAGCCGCACGCGCCCGCCGTGCTTGCCGGAATGCCCTGGATCACGGGCACGATGGAACAGGCGGGTGAGGCCGTCGAAGGCCACGCCCGTGTCTTCGACCTGATCGGCGCCGGCCTGCCGAACAGCTCGAACGACAATCCGGCGCAGATCGTCGCCGACGGCGTCCCCGCCAAGGTGCGCCTGCTGGAAGCCTGCCGACGCCAGCATGTGCGGCGCATCGTGTTCGCCTCCTCGGGCGGCACCGTTTACGGCATCACCGGGCCGGCGCCGGTGCCGGAGGACGCGCCGACCGAACCAATCTCGGCCTACGGCATCGGCAAGCTGGTCGTGGAGAAGTATCTCTCGCTCTATCAGCATCTGTACGGGCTCGAAAGCCGCGCGGTACGCATCGCCAACGCCTACGGCCGGCACCAGGACGCACGTCGCGGCCAAGGCTTGGTGGCTGCGATCCTGCAACGGCTGCTGGCGGACGAGCCGGTCGAGATCTGGGGCAGCGGCGACGTGGTGCGCGACTACATTCATATCGACGATGTGGTCTCGGCGATGCTGGCCCTGCTCGATCACGATGGACCCGACCGCGTGTTCAATGTCGGCAGCGGCATCGGCCGCAGCGTCGCCGAGGTCGTGCGGGACGCGGCCCATGTCACCGGGCGCACGCCGCGCGTGCTGCACAGGGAGGGCCGCGCCGCCGACGTGCCGGTGAATATCCTGGACAGCCGGCGCCTGAGCCAGCAGACCGGTTGGCGGCCCCGGATCGCATGGGACGACGGCTTGCGCGAGACCGCGCGCTGGATCGAGGCTGGCGGATCACAGAGCGGCACACCGCACGATCACGCTTGGGGATCTGTCCATCCTGGCGCCGGCTGACGCGAGTTTTCCGCTCAATTGTTGGGTCGCGACGACAAGGCAGGCGTTGCTGTCAACGCGCACTATAGTCTTTACGTCTACACGGTAAGGTCCGCACGCCGCTCAATATTCGCAGCGAGGAAGTCAACCGGCTCGCCGAGACGCTTGCCGCCCGCAAGCACATCAACAAGACCGACGCCGTGAAGCAGGCGCTGGAAAACGAGCTTCGCCGCCTGGACCAGGCGCTCCCCCTGCGAGAGCGGCTGCGTTCCTTGCAGGATCGGGTGATGGCCCGGCCGGCGCCCGGCCTGGAGGCGGACAAGGCCTTCTATGACGACCTGAGCGGGAAGCCGTGACGTTCGTCGACGCCTCCGCCATCGTCGCCATCCTCACGCGCGAGGCCGATGCCGACGAACTGGCGAACGCGCTGGACACCGCCCGTGCATCCATCACCTCGCCAATCGCCGTCTATGAGGCGGCTCTGGGAGTCTGCCGCAAGCGGCACGCCAGCGTGGCGGAAGCACAGGAGGACGTGCTTGAGTTCCTTGTAATCGCTGGCGTCCATATCGTCTCGATTACCGATAGAGAGACAGACGCCGCCCTGGGTGCCTTCTCCCGTTATGGCAAGGGCCACGGCCACCCGGCCCAGCTCAATCTAGGAGACTGCTTCGCCTACGCGGCCGCGAAAACCTACCGGACGGCGCTTCTGTTCAAAGGGGAGGATTTCGACAAAACCGACATCCGGTCGCAACGGAAGCGCGCGAAATATAATCTTTGTCATGCACGACATCGTTGCCTCTCCGCCTCATTGCATCTTGAAGCACCAAGCCACCTCAGAAAAGCCCGTCGCATGCTCGACCGGTGGGGACGCGCGAGATTCTTGGATGCAGCGGTGGCTCGGACTGTTCGTTACTGGACACGTAGGGACATGGCATCTTCCGCCCTTCGCATTGTCGAGGACACAGATGGCGGAACAGAACGAGCGAGAGAGGCGTGAAGCCGCGTTTCTCTCATTGATCCGATATGCCGAGCATGGCAAACAAGATCTTCCGGATGCGTATCATCGCCTCTATGGAAACGGCTACTTTGGAAACCTCGCCACTCATCCGAATCAGAAGCCTCTAAAATGGGGACACAGATCGTCCGCAGCAGGAGCGTACGGGATCACAAAAGCTACTTATGACGATGCGGTGAAACGAGGTATCGCGCATAATTTTTCGAGTCGTCGCAGGATGCCATCGCCAAATATCTTATCTGATATAAAAGCGCGGAACTCTATATTTGGGATGGAAATCTCGACATGGCGTTCTCGGCTCTGAGCGGGACATGGTCCTCGCTTCCAGGTGGATCGCAGCAAGAAGTCGACAGTAAAGAAGCGACAAGCTACTTTTGGAGTAAGCTTGGAGAAACGCCACGATGATACGGTTGACGCTCTGCCTCTCAATCGGGTTGCTTATCACCGGAAAGCTGAGTGAGGCCGCGACCAACCCCGACAATTATGTTACGAACACGTCATTGAATTGTGGAGGAAGCCGATTTACAATAAGCACTCACTATCTCTACTCAGGCGCCGTTAGCCAGCAAATTGTTTTGCATCGCCATGATGCCCGAGACAAGATGATTGATTTGCGTGAGATGCGCATTGTTCAGACAGCCTTTGGAAAGAGCGATCCCGCCCTGAATTCATGGGTCGAGGAGTGGCAGTGCGAAAGAACACGAAAACGTCCTGTTCTCGTGCTGCTTTACATGTGCAACATGGGCATGACGAACCGGGACATAGACCGGTATTGCACTATAACCAGGGAATGGGTGCGTTACATCGACTTGAACGGCAACCTGCTCGATAAAGGCTTCATGCGCGAAGATGAGCGCTATCGAGCGCTTGAGCGGCATTTGGGAATGCCCGATTACTATGACGGGGCCGCGAACGAGGAGACGCTGATTCCGGTCGATTGACCTCATAAGGCGACTCAACGGCTACTGGCGGGAGAAGCGCGTCTCCTGGTGACGCAAGGGCGAGCAACTGCCGCGAAGGCTAAGGCGTTGCACCCCGGGGTGCCCAAGCGTTCTCAGTTCGCTGACCGGAATGGTTTCTCAAGGCGAAGCCTTGAGCGGGTGCAGGGCAGAGCCCTGCAGAAGCCGGCCCCGCGACGAGCGTCGGGACGGGGATCGGTGCCATGAAGAAGATCACCTGGATCATCCTGCTGCTGGGCGTCGCACTCGGGGCGGGCGTGTTCGTCTGGGTTGGCGCCGGACATGCCTTTCACGCCGTGCTCGCCATCGGCTGGCGCGGCTTCGGCATCATCCTGGGCTGGCAGCTCATGGTTTTTGCGGTGCTCGGCGTTGCGTGGTCGCTGGTCTGTCCGGGGGTCGCCACGTGGATCACCATCTGGGGACGGCTGGTGCGCGAGGGCGGCGAGACCTGCCTGCCGTTCTCGGAGATCGGCGGCCTGGTCTTCGGCGGACGCGCGATCATGCTGTTCGGAGCGGACTGGGCGGTGACGACTGCTTCCAGCGTGGTTGATGTGGCAGCCGAAGGCGTTGCCGAGGCGCCGTTCGTGCTGTTCGGATTGGTCATGCTGCTCGCGCGCAAGCCGGGATCACCGCTGCTGTTGCCGCTTGGGCTCGGGCTCGGCGTCATTTGTCTGGGGGGAGCGGCGGCGTTCTTTCTGCGCCACCGTATTGCGGGATGGTTGCGTCGCGGTCTCACCTGGGTTGCTAAGCGGTTCGTGAAGGACGCGCCTGATCGCGCCGATGAGCTGGAGCACAAGCTGGAGGAGCTGTTCGGCCGGCGGCGGCACTTCGCCGGCGGCTGCCTGGTGCATCTGCTGTCCTGGTTTGGCGGCGGCTTCAGCATCTTTCTTGTCTACCATCTGCTCGGCGCCAAGATCGGCATCCTCCCAGCCATGGCGATCGAGAGCATGCTGAGCGCGGTGCTGAGCGTCGGTTTCCTGATCCCCGGCGGGATCGGAGTGCAGGAAGCATCCTACGTTGCCATCGGCGCCTTGTTCGGCATGCCGGCGCATCTCTCGCTGGCGCTCTCGCTGCTGCGGCGGGCTCGCGACATCGCCATCGGGGCACCCTCCCTGGTCATCTGGCAGGTACTGGAAGCCCGTGGGCTGAAACAACCCAACGCCGCGCAGTAAGCGCGCTCAGCGCGTTGCGCGCCGCGAGGGTCCGCGTGCGATCAGGCTCGAGGTGCGCTGTGCCAGCCGCTCGAAGGCGACGAACAGCACCGGCACGAAGATGATGCCGACACGTTGATCTGCGGCGGCGTGATGTTGGGAAACTGCGCCACCGGAATGACGGAGAGCGCCAGCGATCCCGCCAGCATAATGACAATGGCGACGACAATGGCGAATTTCGGCTGGTCGATAAAAAACCCCGAAAGCATCGCTCAGTTCTGCGCGGTGCTGGCGTCGGCGGTGCCCGGACTGCTCGGCGGCTGCCCGGTCGTGGTCACCTGCTGGCCTTCCTTGACCTTCTGGAGACCTTGCACGACCAGCGACTCGCCCCCCTTGTCGTTCTGCACGGCGTCGGTCGGCACCAGCGGACGCCGTTGCGGCTTGGCGTGCCGCGCCTGCACGTTCACGAACCCGCCGGTGGACGGGTCGACCTGATTGTCGATAAACGCGATGCGCCCGGCCTGCGGGTAGTCCTTGCCGTTCGAAAGCTGCAGATGCAGCTCGGCGCAACATTACCGACGTCCACCGGCGTGACCACCACTGCCGGCGGCGGAGCGCCAGCCGCCCGTGCGACGGCAGAAATCGCCAGCGACGCGAGAGCGAGCAGATAGGCGCGGGGAGGCGTCACAAAGGATTTCCTTACGGCGTGAGCACGGCGTGGATTGCCCGCGTCAGATGCGACAGCGCGGCCGGCGCGATGGTCAACGCGGGCGTCAGATAGACGATGTCGCGGAACGGACGGACCCAGACGCCGGCCGCGACCAGGCGCCGCTTCAGCCTGTCCAGGTCGGGTGCGGCGTCAAGTTGCACCACGCCGATGGCGCCGCGCACGCGCACGTCCCGCACGCCGGGCAAGCTGCGGCAGGGCTCAAGCTCGGCTGCCATCTGTGCCGCGATGGCAGCGACCTCGCCCAGCCGGTCATGGCGCTCAAACAGATCGAGCGAGGCGTTGGCGGCGGCGCAGGCCAGCGGGTTGGCCATGAAGGTGGGTCCGTGCATCAGCGCGTGGAGCGGATCGTCGGACCAGAATGCCTCGAACACGTGCCGCCGCGCCACCGTCGCGGCGAGACCCATGGTGCCTCCGGTCAGCGCCTTGGAGAGGGCGATGATATCGGGCACGATGCCGGCCTGCTCGCAGGCGAACATCGTGCCGGTGCGGCCGAAGCCGGTGAACACCTCGTCCAGAATCAGCAGAATTCCGTGCCGGTCGGCGCTTTCGCGCAGGCGGCGAAGCGTGGCGGCGTCATGGAAGCGCATGCCGCCCGCGCCCTGCACCAGCGGCTCGGCCAGGATGGCGGCGATCTCCGCCGCGTGACGTGAGAGGAAACCGTCCAGCGCGGCATGCGACGCCTCGTCGGTGGGCAGCGTCAGAATGTGATGGCTCGGCAGCGCGCCCGCGAACAGGCTGTGCATGCCCTCTTCCGGGTCGCAGACCGACATGGCGGCGATGGTGTCGCCATGATAGCCGCCCCGAAAGGCAACCAGCCGATGGCGATCCCGTATGCCGCGGTTGAGCCAGTATTGGATCGCCATCTTGATCGCGACCTCAACCGCGACCGAGCCGGAGTCGCTGAAGAACACCCGCTCCAGATCCCCCGGCAACAGCGCGGCGAGGCGCGCGGCCAGGCGCTCGGCCGGTTCGTGGACGAGTCCGCCGAACATCACATGCGGCATGCGCGCGAGTTGTGCTGCGACCGCCTGGGCAATATGGGGATGGTTGTAGCCGTGGCAGGCGGTCCACCAGGAGGCGACGGCGTCGATCAGCACGCGCCCGTCATCCAGCGTGATACGGCTGCCCTCGGTGGCGGCCGCGCGCAACGGCGGCATTGCCGTCTTCATCTGGCTGTATGGAAGCCAGAGCTGTCCGCTCACCATCAGGGATGGCCGAGTTGCAGCATCCACAAATGGGCGAGTTCCGCAGCGGCCCCGTGGCCGCCCACGGCCTGCATCATGCGGATCGCCTCTGCGGTCTCGCCGGCCTGCTTGTAGGCGAGTCCAAGATGCAGCATCGCCGCGTCCGGTTCGCTGAGCCCGCCCTTGGTGATCGCCTCGCGCATCAGGGCGATGCCTTGCTGGCTCTGTCCGAGATCGACGGCGGTATAGCCGACAGCGAGCATGGCGTTGCTGTTGCCCGTGCGGCGCGCCGCGGCTTCATCCGCAGGGAGACTGGCCTTCTTCGAGGCGATGGTTTGCTCCACCAGCGCCCTGAGCCGCGCCTGCCGCGCCGCCTCGGCGCCCTTGCCAAGGGCTCCGGCGGCGTAGCCCTTGTTCATCACATCAAGCGCCTGCCCCGGTAGGCCCTGCTGCACCGCAAGCTCGGTCATATCCATGAAATCGGAGGTGCTGCCCAGCAGTCCGACGGCGAGGCGGATGCGATCGACATCGTAATCAAGCCCCGGCGGCAGGTCCGGATTGGCGCGCAACCCTTGCAGGAGCTGTGCCCAGTATTGCGGCTTCGGATAGTATTCGACGAGGCGGGTCATGGTTTGCGTGAGGCCCGCCTCGTCGTGGCTCTGTATCTGGCAGCTCGCCAGCAACTGCAATTGCTGCTCGGACGGAGTCTTGTTCGCCTTGATCTCGGCCTCGATCTGGGCGGACTGCTCGGCCGCCGCGTGAGGATAGTCCTTGAGCAGGTAGTAGCACTGTATCTTGAGCTGCTGCAGCGTCGCCGGGTTGCCGCCGGCCTTCTCGTAGCGCTGGATCGCCTTGATCGTGCCCGCATAGTCGTGAAGCTGATAGTACGACGAGGCTTCGGCCATCAGCAGCCGCTGCCTGTCCGCGCTCGGGATCCTGCCGGAGGCGAGCAGGGCGTCATCCGCGGAAATCGCCGTCTTCAAGTCGCCGGATTGCTGCGCCACGGAGGCACGCATCTCCTCTATGACGAAGCTGGCGTAGGCGGTTTTGTCATGCGCCGCGGCCGCCTCGTTGACCTTCGCCATGGCGCCCGGAAAGTCGCTCTTCTTGGCCAGCTCCTGGGCATCCTGAAGCGGCCTGCCGATATCGCGCGGCAGCGCCTCTTGCGCCTGCGTTGCCGTGGCTGTCACGATCGCCGCGAGCGGTGCGCCGGACAGCAATGCGCCGGTCATGAGACCGGCGAAAGGCAGGCACGCTCCGCGCGGATGGCGGGTTCGTCGGCGACGCATCAGCCATTGCCTCCGCTGAATTGCGAGTTGCCGACCAGGCCCATGCTGTTGATGCCGAGGCGTTGCACGTCGGCCATGACGTGGGCCACGTTCTTGTAGGGTGCAAGCAGGTTTGGACGGAGATGAACCTCCGGCTGAGGCGCCATTGCGGCAGCGCTCCGGATATGGTTCTGCAAGTCCGCCTCGGAAGTCATCACGTCGCCGTTCCAGGAAATCGTGCCGTCAAAGTCGACGCCGATGGTGACCACCTGCGGCGGCACCGGCGGCGGCGGCGGGTTGCCCTGCGGCAGATCGATCTTCACCGCGTTCGTCTGTATCGGGATGGTGATGATCAGCATGATCAGAAGCACCAGCATCACGTCGATCAGCGGTGTCGTGTTGATGTCGACAACAACGTCCGGGTCGCCGTTGGCGTTCTCCGACGATCCAACGTTCATGGCCATGTCGCGGGAATCCTCTCTCGACTCACTGATATCAGCCGTGCGGCGGCGGTTCGGTGATGAAGCCGACCTTGAAGATGCCGGCCTGCTGGCAGTCGTTCACCACGCGGCCAACCGCCTCGTAACGCGCCCCGCCGTCGCCGCGGATGTGGATCTCCGGCTGCGGCTTGATCACGGCGAATTTTTCAAGCCGCGCCACCAGATCGGCGTTATTCCTGATTGGGGTCTGGTCCCAGTAGGTCTTGCCATCCGCGGTGACGGCGATGTTGACGTTTTGCGGCTTGGTCTGCGTCGGCTGGTTCCTGTCCTTGGGCAGCTCCACCTTGATGGTGTGGGTGACCACCGGGATGGTAATCAGGAAGATGATCAACAACACCAGCATCACGTCGACGAGCGGCGTGGTGTTGATCGTGGAAATCACGTCATCTTCCTCGCCGCCATCGGCGGGACCCACGTTCATTGCCATGAATCAGGCTACCCTGGTCACGCCGGCGGTGGTCGTCAGCGGCGCGGCTGGCGTGGACGGGATGGTTCCGGTCGAGCCGATACGGGTGCCGCCGACCAGCACGGAGTGCAGATCCGAGGCGAAGTAGCGCACCCGCTCCATCGATGTCTTGTTGCGGCGAACCAGCCAGTTGTAGCCGAGCACGGCCGGCACCGCGGTGGCCAGACCGATCGCGGTCATGATCAGCGCCTCGCCGACGGGACCTGCCACCTTGTCAATCGAGGCCTGTCCAGCGATGCCGATTGCGGTCAGCGCGTGATAGATGCCCCAGACGGTGCCGAACAGACCGACGAACGGCGCGGTCGAACCCACGGTGGCAAGGAAGGCAAGGCCGCCCTGTAGCCGGGATTGGATCGTCTCGACCGCGCGCTGAATCGACATCGTGACCCATGTGGTGAGGTCGATCTGGTCGGTGAGCGCGCCTTCGTGATGTTCCGTGGCGGTGATGCCGCTATCGGCGATGTAGCGGAACGGCGAGCTGGTCTTGAGCGAGGCCGCGCCGTCCTGGACGGTGGCCTTGTTCCAGAAGTTCCTGCCAGCGGTCCGCGCTGCTCCCAGCATGCGCGCCTGCTCGATGTATTTGGTGATCATGATGTACCAGCTACCGAGCGACATGATCGCCAGGATGATCAGCACGGCCCGGGCGATGGCGTCGCCGCCGTGCCACAGGGCGGCCAGCCCATACGGGTTCTCGACGGCGGCCGTTTGAGGAGCCCCCCCTTGGGAAGCGCCCCCCTGGGAAGCACCCGCCGCGGGCGTCCCCTGATCTGGAGCGGGCGTTCCTGGCGCAGGCGCTCCGGGGGGTGGAGCGTTCGCTGCCGGCGCGCCGGGTGCGCCAGCCCCTGGAGCCGCTCCTGGAGCCGGAGCGCCCGCGGTTGGCGTTGAGGCGGGGGACGTTGAGGCAGGCGGCGTTGAGCCAGGGGACGTTGAGCTAGGGGCTGTTGAGGCCGGGGGCGTTGAGCCCGCCGGCGGTGCCGGCGTTCCGGGCGCGCCCGCGGTCGGCGGAGGAGCGCCTGGAGCCGGCG
>CAXTRK010000020.1:0-56048 GCA_964246745.1 uncultured Acetobacteraceae bacterium | reverse complement strand
GTCCGGGCCCGCGCCTCCTCGTCGGTCGGCTGCGACAAGTCGGCGTTTGCCTGCCGCTCCGCCGCCGCCGCCGCCTGTGCGCGCGCCTCCGACTCCCGCAGCGCGGTCTGGGCGCGGGCGGCCGCATCCTGCGCCGCGTGCGCGCGGCAACGGGCACGGGCGTGCAGCAGCGCCAGCAGATCCGACTCGGCGTGGCGCAAGGCGGCCGCGATCTCCCGATAGTGTCGCGCCTGCCTGGACTGAGTTTCGAGCTCGGCGAGCCGCGCGTCGGCCTGCCGTCGCAGATCCTCGGCGCGCGCCAGATTCGTCTCGGCGGCATGCAGCTTCAGCTCGGCTTCACGCCGGCGTGCATGCAGGCCGGTGATGCCGGCGGCTTCCTCCAGAATGGAGCGTCGCTCCTCTGGCCGGGCGCCGACCAGGGCCGCGACACGGCCCTGACTGACCATCGCCGAGGAGCGGGCGCCGGAGGCAAGGTCGGCGAACAGCGTCTGGATATCGCGGGCGCGTGCCTCGCTCCCATTGAGCCGGTAGGCGCCGCCGGCGCCGCGCTCGACGCGGCGCGAGATGGCCAGCTCGGTCTGCTCATGGAATGGCGGCGGCGCGAGGCCGGCCGCGTCCTCCAGCGTCAGCGTCACCTCGGCTAAGCTGTGCGGCGCGCGCCCGGCCGTGCCGGCGAAGATCAGGTCGTCCATCTCGCCGCCGCGCAGCGAACGGGCGGAGCTTTCGCCCATCACCCAGCGCAGCGCCTCGACCACATTGGACTTGCCGCAGCCGTTGGGTCCGACGATGCCGGTCAGGCCAGGCAGGATGTCGAGGCTGGCCGCCTCCGCGAAGCTCTTGAAGCCGGCAATGCGCAGCCGGACCAGGCGTGCGCCCACGGACGGCGGATCACGCGCCGGCGGCGGTGACGCGCTTGAGGAAGGCGTCGTAGTCCATCTCGCCGGCAAATGTGCTCTCGTCCGGCGTCGCCTGCGTGCCGAACACGAAGGTTGGGGTGGCGTTGATCTTGTACTTGGTGGCGCCGCGATCCTGCTCGGCGAGGATGTCGCGCTTGAGCGTCTGATCATTGATCGCGGCGTCGAACGTCGCCTTCGGCATGCCGGCAAGGGCGGCCATCTTCTGCAGCTCCGCTTGCGGGTCGACGTTCTGGCCGAATGCCCAACGATCCTGACTCGACAGCAGCGCCAGCACGAACGGCTCGTAGCGCTCCGGCGGCAGGCTGCGCGCCACTTGTGCCGCCGCCAAGGCCACCTGATCGAGCGGGAAGTCCTTAAATACATAGAAGACACGGCCGGTGTCGATCAGCTTCGCCTTCACCTCGGGAAACACGTCGCGGGCGAAGCGGGCGCAATGGGTGCAGGTCAGCGAGAACCATTCATGCACCACGACGCGGGCCTTCGGGTTGCCGACCGCGCGCTGTCCCATGTCCGTCGCCGGACCCTGGGCCCGCGCCGATCGCGTGAGGGCGGCCAGGGGGGCGGCGGTCAGGGCAGCGGCGCCAAGGCTGGCGCCCAGCAGGGCGCGGCGGCGGATCCAATGCGGCATGGGGTGTCTCTCGTTTGTGCGAGGATGGATCGATCAGCGCGAAGACAGAGCGGCAAAGCGCTCGTGCGTCAAGCCGGACGGCGCTGCCCGGATCAGCGTCGCGCGCGGGCGGCGATACGCCCGCCGAGGGCGGCCAGCGCGTCGCGCAACGGGCCTTCCGGCATGTCCGGGATCGCCACCGGCGGCGGCGTGGGCACGCCGGCCGCGCGTTCCACCCGCTGGACGGCGGCTAGCGCATCCTGTGTGATGCGTAGGCGGTCGACCAGCAGACGGCCGAAATGGCTGTTGATGCGTCCGATCAGGTGCTGCGATTGATGCTGCAGCTCGAGCGCCGCCGGGCCTGCGCAGGCGAGCGTCAGCGTGCCCGCGCTGAGCCGGCGCGGCAGCGTCACGGCCGCCAGACGGGGACCCACGATCGCTTCCCAATCAGCGATGATTTGCGCCGATGCGGCATTGCGGCCGCGCAAGCCCGGGCGGGTGATCGCCGGCAGCAGGCTCGACAGAGTTCGCGGGCCATGGACGTGCCGTTGATCCTTCGCCATGCATCGCCTCCGTGCCCGCCATGTCCATAGAAGCCGCGTCCGAACTCACCCCGCCGCCAGCCGCTTCCCTGCTGGCCTGGTATGACCGCCATCGCCGGGTGCTGCCCTGGCGGGCGCGGCCAGGCGAAACCGCGGATCCGTATCATGTCTGGCTCAGCGAGATCATGCTGCAACAGACCAGCGTCGCCGCGGTGATCCCATACTACCACCGATTCCTGTCCTTGTTCCCCACGATCGCGCAGTTGGCGGCGGCGCCGGAGGAGTCGGTCATGCAGGCCTGGGCCGGGCTCGGTTATTACGCACGGGCGCGCAACCTGCACGCCTGCGCCAAGCACGTGGCCACGCGCGGCGGCTTTCCACGCGACGCGGCAAGCCTGCGCGCGTTGCCCGGCATCGGCGCCTACACCGCCGCCGCCATCGCGTCGATCGCCTTCGGCGAGCCTGTGGTGCCGGTCGACGGCAATGTCGAACGCGTCGCCTCGCGGCTGTTCGCGATCACCGCCCCGCTGCCCGGCGCCAGAGGCGCGATCGCGGCGGCGAGCGCCAGCCTGAACCAGGCAGCCGAGGCACAGGCGCGCGCATCGGATTTCGCCCAGGCGTTGTTTGATCTGGGAGCTGGCGTCTGCACACCGCGCAATCCGGCCTGCGCGCTCTGCCCTTGGATGCGCCCCTGCGCCGCGCGGCGCTCAGGCATCGCCGAGACGCTTCCGGTCAAGGCCGCCAAGCCAGTTCGGCCGCGGCGCTACGGCGCCGTGTTCATCCTCAACGACGAGGCCGGGCGGGTATTGCTGCGCCGCCGGCCGCCTTCCGGACTGCTCGGCGGCATGACCGAGCTGCCGGGCACGGGTTGGCGGACGCTGCCCTGGGACCAGGCCGAGGCGCTGGCTTGCGCGCCGGCGGACACCGCCTGGCGATGCGAAGGCTCGGTCAGCCACGTATTCACCCATTTCGCACTCGTCCTTGATGTCTATGCCGGATCAATGGGCGCCGTGCCGGCATCGCTGCTGGAGCATGGCTTCCTGTGCGAGGCCGCGTCGCTGCCGCGCCAGGCGCTGCCGAGCCTGATGCGCAAATGCCTTGCCACCGCCGGCCGAGGCTTTTGATGAAGCCAATGCTGATCATGCTCTGCCCGCTGGTCCTCGCCGCCTGCGCGGCCCTGCGGCCGGCCACCTGTTCATCCGCATCCGGCGCCGCCTCCGCCTGGATGGTCGATCAGGGCTGGCATACCGAGATCGGCGTCCGCAGCGCCGACATCACCGGTCCGCTCGCGGCATACCGGCGCCTTCTGCCCGGCGCGGCCGTGCTGATGTTCGGCTTCGGCAAGCGCACCTGGATGACCGCCAAGGTGGAGTCGCTCGGCGAGCTGCTGATCGGGCCATTTCCGGGTCCGGGCGCGATCCAGGTGCTCGGGCTGCGGACGTCGCCGCCAGAGGCCTATCAAGGCCGTGATGTGGTGCGACTCGCCTTGTCGCCAGCGCAGGCGCGTCGCCTGGACGACTTCATCTGGAACGCGCTCGGCAAGACCAGCGATGGCAAGCCGCGTCTGCTCAGCGCGGAACATGGCGGCCTGTTCTACGCGGCTCGACACGGCTACGCGCTGGACTACACCTGCAATGAGTGGACCGCGCGCGCGTTGCATGCGGCGGGCCTGCCGGTGGCGCCAGGCGGCATCGTCCTTGCCGGCGGCGTGATGGATCAGGCGGCGCGGTTGCCCGAGGCGTGTCTGGCCGCGTCTCGATGAGCTATTGGCAGGGTGGTTGCGACCCGTTCTGGCAGACCACGGTGCTGCCGGGCGGCACCACGACCGTATTCGGCTGAGCCGGCTGCGCGCCGCCGCCAAACGAGGAGCTGCATCCCGCCAGCAGCGACACCGCGCAGGCGGTGGCGCAGAGCTTCAGCCAGCGTCGTATTGCTTTGCTTGATCCCACGTCGGCTAAACCTCATCCATCGACTGCTGGTCCCAGACGCGGAGCGTGCGCCGGTCTTTCCGCGCCGCGCAGGATACCGCATAGATCGATCTGGTGCATCAAGAGAGGCTGAGTTGAGAGGCTTGCGCATTCTAGATTCGTTTGTCCTCGCGGCCTCGATGGCGCCGTGAGAAATAACTTCGCGGTGTTCCTCGACCTCAGAGGACGGCGCGCCTTGTTGCTGGGCGAGGGCGAGGCGGCGCAGCGGCGCGCGGACAGCCTCATCGACTGCGGCGCCGCGCTGGTGCGGACCATGGCGTTCGAACAGACGCTGCTCGACGGCTGCGCCATCGCCATCGGAGCGGCCGAAGGCGAGGCGCGTGCGCCCGATCATCCGATGCAAGCGCAGTTGCGCGCGCTCTCGGCCGCGGCGCGCGCGCGCGGCATTCCCTGCAACGTGGTCGATCAGCCGGAGCTGAGCAGCTTCATCACGCCAGCCCTGGTTATGCGTCCGCCGCTCGCGATTGCGATCTCGTCGGGCGGCGCCAGCCCGGTGCTGGCGCGGCTGCTGCGCGCGCGCATCGAGGCGCTGATCGCTCCCCGATTTGGCGACCTCGCGGCGCTGGCCGGACGCATGCAGGCAGTGACGCGCGAGCGGCTGCCCGACGTGATCCAGCGGCGTCGCATGCTGGAAGCGGCGCTCTCGGGACCGGTCGCGACGCTGATGCTGGAGGGACGCGAGGCCGAGGCGGCAGCGGCCTACCTGCAAGCGCTGCACGCGGCGGCGGCCGGTGCCGCCCGGCCGCGCGGCTTCGTCCATCTGGTCGAGCCCGGCCCGGGCGAAGCCGATCTGCTCACGCTCCGCGCGTTGCGTCTGCTCGGCGAGGCGGACGTGATCGTCCATGCTCCGGACGAGAGTCCGTCGGTGCTGGAGGTGGCGCGACGTGACGCGGCGCGGCGGCCGGTCGCGGACGGAGAGGCGCCGGCGCTGCTGGTGCGCCTCGCCAAAGCCGGCGAGCGGGTCGTGCGGCTGTCGCCACAGCCGGCCGACCGCATCGCGCTGATGCAGGCGGGGATCGACCATGCCGAGGTGCCCGGCGTGCCGCGCGCGGCGGCCACACAGGCTGTTGCAAACGGCATGGATTGACGCGCCGGGCACCTGGCTGCTTGTGTTCCGTCATGGCAGAGCTCGACCACAGCATCCCGTTTCGGCCCGTCAACATCGCCGTGCTGACGGTCTCCGACACCCGCACCGAGGCGGACGACACCTCCGGCGACATCCTTGCCGCCCGCGTCGAAAAGGCCGGGCATGTGCTGGCCGGCCGCGCCATCGAGCGCGACGATGTCGGCGCCATCGTCCACCGCCTGTCGGGCTGGATCGCCGATCCCGAGATCGATGTGGTGGTCAGCACTGGCGGCACCGGGGTCACCGGCCGCGACGTCACTCCGGAAGCGTTCGCGCGGGTCGTCGAAAAGCAGATCGAGGGCTTCGGCGAGCTGTTCCGCATGTTGTCGTACGCCAAGATCGGCACCTCGACGATCCAGTCGCGCGCCCTCGCCGGGGTTGCGAACGGCACCTATTTGTTCGCGCTGCCGGGAAGCAACGGCGCGGTGAAGGACGGTTGGGACGACATCCTGGTCTGGCAGCTCGACAGCCGGCACGCTCCCTGCAACCTGGTCGAGCTGATGCCCCGCCTCAGCGAGCACGCCAAACCGGAAAGGACGACGCATGCGCGTGAAGCGTGACCGCCTGTTCATGCGGATGATCATGGCCTCGAGCCTGTCGTTGGCCGCACCCGCTCTCGTGCTGAGCACGTCCGGGCCGGTGTCGGCCGCGGGCGAAGCCGCCAGCACCCAGGAGATGAAGCTGCTCAAGCTCGAAATCGTCGGCAACAAGCAGGTGCCGACCGCTTCGATTGATCAGGCGATGACGGTGCATGTGGGCGAACGGGTGACGCGAGCCGATCTTGCCGCCAACTTCAATTCGGTCGTCGATGTCTATCGCCGCGCCAATGTCGGCGCCCGCTTCAAGCAGAAGCTGGTCATTCCGCGCCCGGGTCTGGTCCGCGTTGAATACATCATCGAGGAGCAGGCGGCTCCGCCGCCGCAGGCTCCCGCGGTGCTCCGTCTCGACAAGGTGACGTTCGAGGGCAACAAGCGGATTGCCGACGAGAAGATTGAGGCTGCGATCCCGCTCAAGCCGGGGGAGGCGGTCAGCAACGCGGGCGTCGCGTCGACGCAGCAGGCGATCGTGGCACTCTACAAGAAGGCGAATATCGGAGTGAAGATCACGCCGAGCGCCACCTATCCGCAGCCGAACCATGTCGTCATCAATTACAGGATCGAGGAACAGCCGGGCGGTTGAAGATAATGGCAAGAAGCGCGGCGCCGTTTCCGACGCCGCCCAACAATACAGTCTACTTCTCGTAGCCGGCCTCGCGCATGGCGCGGCCCGCCTGCGCGTTTGCCGTCGACAGCGCCTGCGCCTGCGTCATTGATCCGCTCAGGGTTGCCGCGATGTCCTGGCCGATCTGCGTGCCGATCGCCTGGAACGGGGCGATGCCGACATACTGCGCGCCGGTGTAGGGGCGCGGCTGCTCGGTCTGGCCGGTCGGATTGGAGTGCTCGATCGCCTCCAGAACGAAGTTCGAGAACGGCGCGACCTTCTGGTATTGCGGCGAATCATAGGAAGAATGACGCGTGCCGGGCGGGATGTTCACCCAGCCGTCATGCTGTGCGACCAGGTTGATATAAGGCTTCGACGTTGCCCACAGGATGAAAGTGCGGGCCGCGTCCTTCTTCGTCGACGATTCCGGAATGGCCAGGTTCCACGACCATAGCCAGGTCGGACCGCCCTTGAAGCTGCCGGTTGGCGCCTGGGCGAAACCGACCTCATCGGCAACCTGTGACTGTTTCTTGTCGAAAACCACGCCGGCGGCACTGGTGGCGTCGATCCACATCGCGCAGTGACCGGAGGTGAACAAAGACAGGTTCTCGTTGAAGCCGTTCGAAGACGCACCGGGAGGGCCGTCGGCCTTCATGATGCCGTCGTAATAAGCGAGCGCTTCCTGCCACGGCTTGGTGTCGATGGTCGGCTTCCACTGCATGTTGAAATAACGGCCGCCCATCGCCGTGACCAGCGTGGTGAAATAGGCCATGTTCTCGCCCCAGCCGGGCTTGCCGCGCAGGCACATGCCGTAGATCTGCTTGGATTTGTCGGTGGTCTCGTCGGCAAATTGCCGGATCTGCGTGTAGGTCGGATTAGAAGGCATGGTGATTCCCGCCTTCTTGAACAGGTCGGTGCGATACAGCGTCATGACGCTCTCGCCATAGAACGGCAGCGCAAAGACCTTGTTCTGATAACTCACTCCGGCGCGCACGGGTGCCAGAATGTCGGAGAGATCGTAGGCGGATGGCAGGTTGCTGAATGGCTCAAGCCAGCCCTGCTTGGCCCAGATCGGCACCTCGTAATTGCCGATGGTCAGGATGTCGAACTGGCCGCCATGGGTGGCGATGTCGGTGGTGACGCGCTGACGCAGCACGTTTTCCTCCAGAACGACCCAACGCAGATGGATATCGGGATTTGCCTTCTCAAAGAGCGGGGCCAGCTTTTGCATCTCGATCATCTGGCTGTTGTTGACCGTTGCGATGGTGATCGTGGTGTCGGCAGCCAGCGCGCCCTGCGCAAGCATAGGCGCTGCCGCGAGGGCGAACCCCGCGGTGACGGTGAGCGACGTGAAGCGCATCTCTTGGTTTCCTCGGCCGGTTTGTGCGGGTATGGCACTGGAGCCGAGAGTCCGCGACGACAGGCTTCGTGTCAACGCACCCTGCGCGATTGACGCTTTGCCGCTTAGCTCATCCAGTTGCCGCCATCGACGTTGTAGGTCTGGGCGACGATATAATCGGCGTCGGGACTGGCCAGGAACACCGCCATGCCGGCGATCTCGCCTGGCTGCGCCATGCGTCCAAACGGCACAGCGGCGCCGACCTGCCGCTTTTTTTCTCCAAGCGGCAGCTTCTCATGCGCGGCGAACAGCGCGTCGACATGGTCCCAGTGCTCGTTGTCGACGACGCCGGGCGCGATCGCATTGACGTTGATCCCGTGCCGGATCAGGTCCAGGCCGGTGCTCTGGGTGAGGCTGATGACCGCGGCCTTGGTCGAGCAATAGATCGCCACCAGCGGCTCTCCGCGACGGCCGGCCTGAGAGGCGAAATTGATGATCGTGCCGGCGCGTCCGTGCGCGCCGCGGCCCTGCGCGATCATCTGCCTCGCCGCCGCCTGCGTCATGAACAGCAATCCCTCGACATTGACCGCGTAAAGGCGGGCATAGCTCTCGCGGGTGATCTCCACGGTCGGCGCCATGTCAAAGATCCCGGCGTTGTTGACCAGGATGTCGAGACGGCCGGTGCGGGCGACGACGTCGTGTATGGCGGCGTCGATCTGATCCTGCCTGGTCACGTCGAGTGCCAGCGCAAAGCAGCCGCCGCCGATCGTGCGCGCCGCATGCGCGGCTCCGGCCGCGTTGATGTCGGCGATGGCGACCTGAGCGCCCTCGCGCGCGTAGCGTTCCGCGATCGCCCGTCCGATGCCGCGCGCCGCCCCGGTGATGATCGCGGTCTTGCCTTCGAGCTGCATGCTACTCGAAGCCGCTGCCGTGACGCTGCGGCCCGAGCATGGCCAGCAGCTCCGCGCGGGTCGCGGCATTGTCGCGGAAAGCGCCCAGCATGCGGCTGGTCACCATCGACACGCCCGGCTTATGCACGCCGCGTGTGCTGATGCACTGATGGTTGGCCTCGATGATGACGGCGACGCCATGCGGTTCCAGCACGTCGGCGATGGTGTTGGCGATCTGCGCGGTGAGGCGTTCCTGGATCTGCAGACGCCGCGCGTAGGCCTCGACCAGGCGCCCGAGCTTGCTGATGCCGACCACCCGCGTCTTCGGCAGATAGGCGACATGACAGACGCCGATGATCGGCACCATATGGTGCTCGCAATGGCTTTCGATGCGTATGTCACGCAGCAGCACGATCTCGTCGTAGCCCGCAACCTCGGCAAACGTGGTCGACAGCAGCGCGACCGCATCGATCTCGTAGCCTTTGAAGAATTCGTTATAGGATCGTACCACGCGGCCGGGCGTGTCGCGCAGCCCTTCCCGCGACGGGTCCTCGCCCGCCCAGCGCAGCAGGGTCCGCACCGCCTCCTCGGCTTGTTCCCGTGATGGCCGCCTGGCGTTTGCGGCCGTGTTCGGGATCAGCGACGCGGTCTGGTCCATCAGTGAATCATGCCGATCTGGTGAGGGCTGTCGAGGCTGAATGTCGGGATGCGGACGTCGAACAGTTCGCCTGACGCGATGCTCACCATGTGGTAGGCGCCGGTCATGAATCCAGAGGGTGTCGTGAGCGGCGTGCCGGAGGTGTATTCGTAGGTCTCGCCAGGCGCCATTCGCGGCTGCTCGCCCAGCACGCCGTCTCCCGCCACGTGCTGGGTGTGGCCGCGGCTGTCCGTGATATGCCAGGTGCGGCGCAGCAGCCGGACATCCTCCATGCCCTGGTTCTCGATGCGCACACGGTAGGCCCAGACGAACTGGCGTTCCTCCGGCTGCGACTGGTCATCAAGGTAGAATGTCCGCACGCTGACCCGGATGCCGCGTGTCACGGCGCAGTAGCCCTCTTGCGTCTGCTCGGCGCCCGGCTCGGCGCCCGACTCGGCGGCGAACGATAGCGTCGCTTTCATTCGGCCGCGCGCTCCCGCGGACTTGCCAAGGTGGCAAGCGCGCGACCGAGATCGTCCAGCAGATCCTCCACATCCTCAAGCCCCACCGAAAGGCGCAGCACGCCGTCGGTGATGCCGAGCCTCGCGCGCTGGCTGGCGCCGATGCGCATGTGGGTGGTGGTCGCCGGATGCGTCATCAGCGAACGGCTGTCGCCGAGATTGTTCGAGATCGCAATCAGGCGCAGGGCGTTCATCATCCCGAACGCGTCTGTCTTGCCGCCGACGTCGAACGCCACCAGGCTGCCGCCGGCGCGCATCTGGCGCATCGCCAGCGCATGCTGCGGATGATCCGCGCGTCCAGGATACCAGACCCTGCGTACGCCAGGGGCGTCGGCCAGCCAGTCGGCGACGCCGGCCGCGCTGGCGGTCATCCTGTCCACGCGCAGCGGCAAGGTCTCCAGGCCCTTGCTCAGCACCCAGGCGTTGAACGCGGACAAGGTGGGGCCGGTATTGCGAATGAAGGGCTGCAGCGTCTTCTCCACCCACTCCTTGCCGCCGAGCACGGCGCCGCCGAGCACGCGGCCCTGGCCGTCGATATGCTTGGTACAGGAATAGACGACGACGTCGGCGCCGAGCGCGAGCGGCTGCTGCAGCAGCGGCGTTGCGAACACATTGTCCACGACGACGATGGCGCCGGCCTGGTGCGCCAGCTCCGACACCGCGCGCAGATCAACAATGTCGAGCATCGGGTTGGACGGGCTCTCCAGCAGCACCAGCGCGGCCGGCCGCGACAGCGCGGAGCGCCATTGCTCAAGATCATGGCCATCGACGAAGACGGTCTCGATGCCGTAGCGGGGCAGCAGCGTCTCGACGATCCAGAAGCACGAGCCGAATAGCGCGCGCGACGCGACGACGCGGTCGCCGGCGACAAGGTGGCTGAGCAGTGCTGCATGCACCGCGGCCATCCCGGTGGCGGTGGCGCGGCAGGCCTCGGCGCCCTCAAGATCGGCAAGACGTCGCTCGAAGGCTTCCACACCTGGATTGGCGAAGCGGCTATATTGATAATGCGCGGCCTCGCCGTTGAAGGTCGCCTCCGCCTGTTCGGCGCTGTCATAGACAAACCCCGAGGTGAGGAACATCGCCTCGCTGGTCTCACCATGCACTGTCCGCTCAAGGCCGGCATGCAGCAGACGGGTGGCGGGGCGATAGGAGGCGCTCATCATGGTTCCCCGTAGGATCGTGCCGGACGTGGGCTAAAGGCGGCCGCCAAGCGGGCGGGATTTGTAGGTGCGACGCTTGCCGAGCGTCAACCCCGGGGCTGGCTGTTCGTTATGATATCAAATCGACAACGCCGATGCGGGGTGGCATTCTTGCTGACGTTGCCGTCCAAGGATGCCGCCCATGCGCTGTGCCTGCCCCATGCTTGCCGCCGCCCTGGCGCTTGCCCCTCTGGTCGTAACCGCCCACGCGCAGAGCGTGGCAGCGCCCCCCATCGTCGCTGGGGATCGCTGGACCTATCAGAGCACCACCGAGCTTCGGAGCGGCTGGCGCCAGACCCGCGTCGAAATCGACGTGCTGCGTGCCAGTCCGGCAGGGATCGAGATCAGCTCGCATCCGGTCGGGTCGACGATGCCGCCGGTCGAACGATTGACCGGCGCTGATTGGAGCCGATCGCGCAGCGTGGACGGACGTGAGCAGGTGGTGAACCGTCCGCTGGACTTCCCGATGCATGTCGGCGAGAGCTGGGTGGTCGATTACAGCGAGGCTCATCCAAACCGGCAGCACAGCAGCGAGCACTTCCACTCCGTCTATCGAGTGGTCGGCTGGGAAGAGATCAGCGTGCCGGCGGGCCTGTTCCGGGCGCTCAAGATCGAGGCGGATGGAACCTGGTCCGCCGTGCTGGCGCCGTCGGTTTCCGCTGGCGCCGCAAGCAGCGTGGACGCCGAGGGCGCCACGACGGTCATGCAGACGCGAAGGACGGTTCCCGCGCATGTCGCCGGCCGCACCTATAAAGCCTTCTGGTATGTTCCCGTGGTCAAGCGCTGGGTGAAGTCGGTGGAGGAGTATTACGACGGCGGCGGCATACGCAGCGCGCATTACCAGGACGAGCTGCTCTCCTTCAAGCCGGCAACCGGCTGAGCCTTGCCGGGGACGGCATCGCGCGCCTATAGAGGGCGCTGCCGCGGGTGTAGTTCAATGGTAGAACGGCAGCTTCCCAAGCTGCACACGAGGGTTCGATTCCCTTCACCCGCTCCAGTGTCTCTCAGAGCGGTCGGCCAAGCTTGCGCATACGGGCGCGATGTTCCTCGACGGAACGGCGCAGGCCGGTGAGCGGGGGCGCTGCCAAGCTGTCCTGATAGACGCGCCCGTCCCAGATCCAGCGATCGTTCCTGCCGACCACGAGATCGTGCATCCCATTATGGCGCTGAGGCATCACCCGGATCGGTCCGCTGACGGAATCCAGCACCTTGCGCCAGCGATGGTCGTGACGCAGATACACCGACGTCGAGCAGCCCGCCGAGCCGCAGAGGCGGGCTGACTGCACCTGAACGAACAGCGCCGGATCGCCGGCCTTGGTCCCGAGCCGCGACGAGCCGACCAGCACCAGAGGCGTCTCGCCATGACGCTGGGCCGCGCGGATATCGTGGGCGTTGAGCCGGCGCGCCGCGCGATCCTGCGACGTGCCGGGCTCGTGGCTCAACTGCACCGCGGCCCCGCTCTCGTGTCGCAGCCGACGGTGCGAGGCATGGCGCGGCTCGGCCGCCAGGCTCGCGGCGCCGCCCGCTGCCCATAAAGCGGCGAGCAGTAGCGGCCGGTATCGCATCATGACCCACGTCTCCACGGCAAGCTGCCACTCTGTAGCAGATTAGCAGAAGGCGGGAGAACGAAACAAAAAGATCAAGACATCGCGCGCGGCTGCGTTGCGGCGGTCTTATTGCGGTGGCGCCACCGGCTTTCGTTCGGTGAGCAGGCCCTTCGACCGGAGCAGGTTGCGGATGCGCAGGACCTTTCGGACATACTCGGCGTCGTCGCTCCTGCCTGGCTGCTCGGCGGCCTGGATCACCACGCCGTCCAGGTAGGGCCGGTGCGTGATGTCGGCCGGCAGTGCGGAGGCGACCTCTGGATTGGCGATGTAGGTCAGCCAGCCGGGCTTGACCTCGCCTGCGGGCTGGTCCAGCAGATCCCTGATTTCAGGGCGCGTAATCATGCCTCTCTGCGGACGCCAGAATTGCGCGGTCAGCTCGAACACATTCCGGAGCAGCTCAGGCGTTTCAATTTCCGGAGAGATGGTCAAAACGACTCGGTTCGGACTGTCGTCGAACGGCGGCAGTCGTGCCAAGCTTCCGCAATAGACATTCAAGTCCACCGTCTGGTCACGGCTACGCTTGGCGTTGGTGAAAGTTGCCCCGAAGCCGTATCGGCAAAAACTGTTCATCGAGAAGCTGTCATCGTCCGGATCGTCGTTCCTATACGTTCTATCCGGAATGAGCACTCCGACGAGTTCCGGGATAAGATTGGAGAGATCCGCTTCGATGGGCCGATAGCCCTTCGGGTTGGCGATATGGAAGTTGGAGAAGGCTGGATGGCGTGCCTGCACCTGGCGCAGGAAATCGCCGATCTGCGCAAAAGCCTCGTGCGCGCGCAGCGGCTTGTCGTGCCAATAGGCAAGAATCTTGGTGTCAACCATGCGGTCCAGCACTTCTTCGCTCCCGACGCGATCGCCGCCGACACACACCAACTCTGGATCGAAAACACTTTCTCAACGTCCCGGCCCAGCCGGGACATGGTCGAAATACCAAAACCTTCCGTGACAGGCTCATTGAAGCCGCTTGCTACACCGCCTGCAATGGCCAGAGCCTAGCTCATACCACGTGACGGGCACGAGCGCGACCCAAACCGCCCTGCCGCAAACGGCTACGACCATTCTCAACCGGTCTCTGACGCAGACACATAAGCTGTCGGCCTATATGTAAGAATTGCACTGTCCTGGTGACGAACCACAAGGAGAGTCTCTTCGTTTATCTCCCAGGGCAATTCCATAAATAGATCTACAAGTGCATTAACGTCTAGCATGTTGTACGCGGAACCATAAGCACTAATTTCAGGCCGCTTGCTTCCTCCAAACGCGTCATTGAGCCTGCAAAGTTTTTCTTGACCTGAGCCTTCTAACCAAGCATCGATTTTTTTTAGGCTTTCCTCCTCATTACAGAAGAGAGCAATAGTCGTTACAATGCTCAAGGCACACTCCTCCATAATAACGCTTCGCACGTAAGTGGACTGCCGCAAGAAGATTTCTGATTAAGACTAAGGAAAGATGGCATAGCCGCTTCCGATTATCATATACGATTTTGAGCGTAGAGCCGCCATAAGTTCGAGTCAAGTACCTGATCTGGTAAATACGGTAAACGTATTATCAGAGTTTTGAAAAATGATCCTTTGGACATTCTGGGAGGAGCTATCAATTCTTCCAAATACACGGTCTGCGATAGTAGCTTGTTCAGCATAGTTTTGGATCCCTTGTACTCCAATGGTATTTGACTGCGCTCCCTTGCTACCGATGTAGGTTGGTACGTTGCTGAGGTTAGTTCCCTCCTGAACGGAGTAAACCTCAACATCTCCGATGCCGGCAACGGAGAGATCAGGATTGCTTTGGTTTGCTGTCTCTCCCAAACGTTGCACAACATATCCCTCATCGGCGAGAGCTTTGCCAAAGCTGTCCGCCCCTGTATCGGGGCTTGCTGTGCCAGCCTCAGGCTTGGCGTTGTAAGAACCTTCATTTCCTTTTGATGGAAGGGGCTCGTCGCTTATGCCGCCACTACCCGTGGCTCGCGCCTCAAGGACACTGAGCTCCTCTGAGAGACTTGGCTCTATAGTCCCAACAAGGGCCGTAGCCTTCTTGGCAGCGGCGGTCGCCAATGCGCCGCCGACCGCGGCTTCTGCCTCGCCGATGCCGGGGACGAGAAGGAGGGGCAGAAGTGGCAGAAACACGAGTGGGTTGTGGAACGTGCCGCCACTGCTTGCCGGCGGAGGAGGCGCGCTCAAAATCGGTGTTACAGTCGGGTCTGGCGTATTCGGCTGCGATTGGATCGTGTTCTGTCCGCTTGGCAGAATTTCGTATTGGTTGAACTTTGTTTTTGAGTTGGCGTATGAAACGTTGTGGACAGTGATCGGGGCGCTGACGTTTTCGGCGTCCAGCGCGTTGCCGTTTCCCGTAGCGCTTACCGCTGTGGAAGTGAGGCTTGCGCTGTTCGTGGCTTTCGTCGGTGGTGTCGAACCGGCGGGTGTGCCGTTGGCCGCGTACAATGCGCCGATAGCTTCGGAGGCGGCGGCGGGGCTGGCAACCACGCTGCTGTTAGAGAGGCCTTCTGAGCCTTCCGGTCCAAGCCTTTTCTCGGCCGGCGGCTCCTCGCCGGCTTGCGCAAGCTCAGTTTGTTCCGGTCGGTGGGGCGTGCGATCCTGTTCGGACCAAAGCGCTTTCAGGGATGCAAAGAGTTTTGGTGTGCCGCCTCGCGCGAACCGCCGGCGCGTGCGCGGTGGCGGGGCGATGTCCTCGGCGGGTTGCTGCATCATCGGCCCGGCCTGCGTGCGGGCGATCGCCGCGGCCAATTCGGGCGTGACTGGCAGATGGATGGTAACCGGAATTCGTTCCATTCCGGGTTCGTCGGCCATGTCGAACAGCCCGGACGCTGTGGCCTCATCCAGGGCCGCGTGTTCGATCTCGGCTTGTATCGAGATCGGGATGCTTTCGCTCCCCATCGACATAGTCAGGTCGCCAGGCAGCATCCTGGACATTCGCCCATCCGTTTCGATACGGGGCGATTTTCGCACGTCCCCAACCAGAATCGGTTTCCAAAGGCGGCCGCCTTTGGAGACCGTTGTTAATAGATGAATTCCCATGTGTGGACATCGGGTAATCGCGGTTACGAGCCTTGAGCGCCCATAGTTTGGACCCGCGTATATAAATCTTTTCGGACTGAAAAATCTGTTGAGTCTTCCGGTTGCGGTAAAAAGGCAAGTTGCAGCAGACACCGTCTACGTCAAGCTCGCCGAGGACATACAAGATATCGTCAATCGTCCAGAGGTCGTATCCTCATGCCGTGAACGGGTAAAAGAGAGCCTACTGACGGACGCCTTTTTTGATTTGGCACGCGCGTACGACTTCCGTACGGCAAGGATAGTCGGAACGGTTTTTACAACACTGAGTTTTGTGCTTTTCGATGATGAAGCTTAGGTAGACTGTCAGGCAACTCGCTTCCACCATCCGCAGACGCTCGACGGCGCGCGACGTCGGGTGCGTCCTCAGCGCCGAGCCCTTGCTAGTGGTCTGAGTTAGAGGTTTCCTGGCACTCATCCCATATGAGCGATCCCCGCCTGTCGGGGCTATCGTTTTATCGGAGGTGGTGATGCCCAGCCCGCATGCAGTTGGCCCAGTCACCTCATAGGAGCGCATCACAAAACGTGGGCAACCGGGCTGATCGGTGGCGGTGAGGCTGGTAAGGCAAACGAGTCATTCTTTACCTGCACGGTGATAGGCACCGTGCCACTCCCGTCCGCTGACGATCTGCGGTAAGCCAATGACGTCAAGCAAACTGTGGAAAGCCAATGCCGCGGCTGACGGGTTTGCTGACCGTTGGCGGGAGCACCTCCATGCTGATCGGTTACGCCAGGGTCTCGACCGAGGACCAGTACCTGGACCTGCAGCGCGATGCCCTCGCGCGGGCCGGTTGCGGGCGCACCTTCGAGGACCAAAAATCAGGCGCCAAGGCTGACAGGCCCGGTCTGTCCTCTGTGCAGTTTTGAGCACACGGGCCTTTCCGCTCTTAGGGCGCTTAGTCAGTTCGAAGACGACCTAATCCATGAGCGCACCTGAACCGGATTTAAGGTTTAAACCGCGTCAGGATAGGTTCGTGTTCTCGTGGCTAATCGTAACTCGACATCGTAATCTGCTCCTAGCTCTTCCTTCAGCGAGGTTAGTAGTTGATTTCCTTGCGCATGAAAAGCGACCTCATCTTCCGTGGACAAGAATCCAGAATTTGCAGGATTCTCAGCATTGAGAGACTTGTTGTAACGCTCCGACCACGCGAGAAGTGCTTCTCGCAAACCGGTTGAGATTGGAAGTTTTCCTGGGTCAAGATTATAAACTTGGCCTTGAAGCTCCCAAATTGGAAAGCAATGATAGTCAGCCATCAGGAGTAGTCGGCGAGTGCTCATGGAATAGCTCCTGTCAAGTTAGCCCCGACTATATATCCGTTGCTCGCGGTCGTGATAGCGACGTTGTAGGTTTCACCGCCGAACAAAACTTGATAAATTGGTCTACCTGTTCCTGTTCCTTGATAGCCGACTATCTTTCCGTCTTTCAATGCTGTCATAAGAAAATCTGGAACACTGCTTTCGGGGATGCCTGCTTGTATAAACTGTGGACCGTGTTCTGCAAGGATGTGTAACATGCCAGACGCATCATTCCCTTCTTCTAGCCAGGCAATTGTTCCGTTCGAGAGTTTTTCTATGCTGATTACTGAGGATGGAGTAACTTTCGTCTCACTAGCTATTAGTTTGGCTATTAGCGCCTGATTAGCTGATCCAGAAGTGCCGCTTGCTGCGACGGCCTTTAGCGCATTTAGCTCTTCAGCAACCTGTGGCAGTGCCTCTTCTGCGAGTGCCAGTCCTTCCTCCAAAGCGGCAGCGCCTCCGACCACGGCTTCTGCCTCGCTGACGCCGGGGACGAGAAGGACGGGCAGAAATGGCAGGAACACGAGTGGATTATTGAACGCGCCACCACTGCTTGCCGGCGGAGGAGGGGCATTTGAGATTGATGTTACAGTCGGGGTTGGCGTACTTTGTTGCTGTTGGGTCGTGTTCTGGCCGTTCTGGTTCTGGTATGGCTGGATCGTGTTCTGTCCATTTTGGAAGAGCGGAACTAAAGCATCTGTCTTCGAGTTGGCGTAAGTTAGTCCGTCGTAAACGGAAACTCCGTTCACATCATTGCTGGCGAGTAGAGCATTGCCGTTTCCTGTAGAGCTCACTGCGGCCTGAGTGAGGCTTGCGCTGTTCGTGGCTTTCGTCGGTGGTGTCGAACCGGCGGGTGTGCCGTTGGCCGCGTACAATGCGCCGATAGCTTCGGAGGCGGCGGCGATGCTGGCAACCACACTGCCGTTAGAGGCTGCGCTTGGCGTTGGTGAAAGTTGCCCCGAAGCCGTATCGGCAAAAACTGTTCATCGAGAAGCTGTCATCGTCCGGATCGTCGTTCCTATACGTTCTATCCGGAATGAGCACTCCGACGAGTTCCGGGATAAGATTGGAGAGATCCGCTTCGATGGGCCGATAGCCCTTCGGGTTGGCGATATGGAAGTTGGAGAAGGCTGGATGGCGTGCCTGCAACTGGCTCAGGAAGTCGCCGATCCGCGCAAACGCCTTGTGCGCGCGCAAAGGCTTGTCGTGCCAATAGGCGAGGATCTTGGTGTCAACCAGTCGGTCCAGCACTTCTTCACTCCTCCTGCTTTGGCAAGAGTTTAACGATCGTGTTGGTAACGTCGCGTTCCTCTCAGAAGCGCGTCTCTTGCGATGATGGATCAGGCTTTCGTTCGGTGAGCAGGCCCTTGGACCGGAGCAGGTTGCGGATGCGCAGGACCTTTCGGACATACTCGGCGTCGTCGCTCCTGCCTGGCTGCTCGGCGGCCTGGATCACCACGCCGTCCAGGTAGGGCCGGTGCGTGATGTCGGCCGGCAGTGCGGAGGCGACCTCTGGATTGGCGATGTAGGTCAGCCAGCCGGGCTTGACCTCGCCTGCGGGCTGGTCCAGCAGATCCATGATTTCATGACGCGTGATCATGCCTCTCTGCGGATGCCAGAATTGCGCAGTCAGCTCGAACACATTCCGGAGCCGATCGGGTGTTTCAATTTCCGGAGAGATGGTCAGAACGACGCGGTTCGGACTGTCGTTGAACGGTGGTAGTCGTGCCAGGCTTCCGCAATAGACATCCAAGTCCACCGTCTGGTCACGGCTGCGCTTGGCGTTGGTGAAAGTTGCCCCGAAGCCGTATCGGCAAAAACTGTTCATCGAGAAGCTGTCATCGTCCGGATCGTCGTTCCTATACGTTCTATCCGGAATGAGCACTCCGACGAGTTCCGGGATAAGATTGGAGAGATCCGCTTCGATGGGCCGATAGCCCTTCGGGTTGGCGATATGGAAGTTGGAGAAGGCTGGATGGCGTGCCTGCAACTGGCTCAGGAAGTCGCCAATCCGCGCGAAAGCCTCGTGCGCGCGCAAAGGCTTGTCGTGCCAATAGGCAAGGATCTTGGTGTCAACCATCCGGTCCAGCACTTCTTCGCTCCTACTGCTTCGGCCAGGATTCAACGATCGTGTTGGTAACGTCGCGTTCCTTCAAGGCTTTGTCCACCCGGCCCGCATTGAACGACGAGGATATCCGAAGTTCCAGCAAATGCCCGGCGGCTTCGGCGATCTTCGCGTCATTCCTTACCTTTTCTATCTTTTGGGACATCAGGAAGTCAGGTGGAAAATGATCCCATCTCTTGGCATCGAGCAGGTGGCCCGTGCTTGGATCATACCCGTCGAACAGCTTGGCTGTCTCCTTGGTGTCGCCACGCAGCACGGCCTTGACCTGGTATTCGACGCCCTCTGGGGCTCCAGTCGCTATTTGCTGGTAGGCGGCATCCGCTTGTCTCCTGGGATATTTTGGGCTTTTCACCCAGATGCCTGGGCCGCCGTCGCTCTCGCCGAGAACGTAGCTGGGCGGTAGGGCCGGCTGCTTGGGGAGCAAAAGATCTTTGAGCGTTGCGCCGTCGCGCGCGTCCTGCGCGGGAGCGCCTGATTTCGCCGCCCTTGCCTTTTGCAGGATCTCATCCATGCGGGCGACATCTGCGTCGGCCGGGATCCAGCCTGGCGACTGCAGCCGGGAGTTCGCGAGATTCTGTGGATCGATCTGGCGCAGTTCACGGGCATCGTTGTTGAACCGGTTCTGATTGGCCTCCTCCCGCAAGGTCAGTTCCTTGCCTTCCGGTCCAAGCCGTTCCTCGGCCGGCGGCTCCTCGCCGGCTTGCGCAAGCTCAGTTTGTTCCGGTCGGTGGGGCGTGCGATCCTGTTCGGACCAAAGCGCTTTCAGGGATGCAAAGAGTTTTGGTGTGCCGCCTCGCGCGAACCGCCGGCGCGTGCGCGGTGGCGGGGCGATGTCCTCGGCGGGTTGCTGCATCATCGGCCCGGCCTGCGTGCGGGCGATCGCCGCGGCCAATTCGGGCGTGACTGGCAGATGGATGGTAACCGGAATTCGTTCCATTCCGGGTTCGTCGGCCATGTCGAACAGCCCGGACGCTGTGGCCTCATCCAGGGCCGCGTGTTCGATCTCGGCTTGTATCGAGATCGGGATGCTTTCGCTCCCCATCGACATACTCAGGTCGCCAGGCAGCATCCTCGACATTCGCCCATCCGTTTCGATACAGGGCGATACTCGCACGTCCCCAACCAGAATCGGTTTCCAAAGGCGACCGCCTTTGGTGGGGCTTGGGGCAAAGCCCCAATCTTACTCGCCGACGAGCCGCAGTCCGAACTGTCGGGCGAGCTGGTCACGGTAGGCGCGCTGGCGCATGCGGTCCTCGTCCAGCAGGGTGGGGGTGCCGCCGACCAGGCGATGGATGCGCGCCACTTCGCCGATATGCTTCTGGCCAACCAGCCGGTGCGTCGCGGAGTTGGCGTGCCGGCGATGGATGTTGAGCGGCTCGGCGATATAGGCGATGCGTGCGCCTGGCTCCCGCAGGATTTCGATATAGAGGCGCCAGTCGCCGGCCATTTTGAAAGCGAACAGAGCGTCGCCGCAGCGGGCGAGTGCGGATTTCAGCGCGTCCCGCGAGAACAGCACGCTGCTGGCGTTGAGGATCAGGTTGCGCTCGGCGAGGCAGGACTGGACGAAGGCAGCGCCCTCGTGCAGGCCGTCCTGGTCGAGCAGGCTGCCGGCGGTGGTGGCATAATAGGGTTTGTAGCTGTCGGCGATCAGGGCGCCGTTCTCGTCGATCGAGCGGCTGTCGCAGAACGCCATCACCGGCGCGGCGCCGCCCGCTGTTCTGATCGCCTGGGCGAGGCGTTCGAGCAGGCGCGGGTCGGCGGCGTCGTCGGCCTCGGCGATCCAGACCCAGTCGCCGCGCGCTTCCTGGACAGCGCGCTGCCACTGGCGGAACACCGAGCCGGAGTTCCGGGCGGCGGTGATTACGCGGATATTGCGGTTCCATTCCGACGCCGCTGCGCGTGCGACTTCGACGCTGTCGTCGCTGGAGGCGTCGTCCAGCACGATGATTTCCAGGACCGGGTGGCTCTGGGCGAAGATCGAGGCGAGGCGCTGCTGCATGTAGCGGGCGTAGTTGAAGGAGGGCACGATCACCGAAATCCGCGGCAGCTCGGGCTGGGCGATGGCCAGGAGCTGCGCGATGTAGCGGTCGAAGCTGAAACGCCTGGCCGCTTGCCGGCCCGTGGCGCCGCGCCGCGCCGGCGTTTGCGCCCGCGTCTCGGTGGCGAAAGCAAGCGTCTCGCGCGCCATCGCTGCCACGTCGCCGAGCGGCACGGTGGCACCCATGCCGTAGGTGTCGATCAGCTCGGGGATGCCGCCGCTGCCCTGGAAGGCGACGCAGCAGAGGCCGCTGGCCATTGCCTCCATCACCACCGTCGGCAGCGGGTCTTCGCGCGAGGTCAGCACGAAGGCGTCGGCGGCGCTGAAATGCTCGGGCGCATCCGGGACATGGCCTGGCAGATGGAAGCTGCCCGAGGCGATGGCAGCGTCGATCTCCGCGCCCAGATAGAGCCGCATCGACGGGTCGATCTCCCCGAGCCAGAGGCAGTGCACGCGGCGCATCCGGCTCCTGGCCGGGGTCCGGGTCAGCCGCCAGAGCTGCAGGAAGAGATCGAAGCCCTTGCGCATGTCGCCGTAGCCGGCGCCGACCAGCAACAGCTCGTTGGTTGCGACGGCGAACCGCCGGCGCAGCGCCGCGCGCGTGCGTGCGGAGAACGGTCGGCTGCGATACAGCCCCTGCGGCAGCACAAGCACCGGTGTTTCGCCGGACTGCACGAGCGGGCACACGCTCTGCTGGACGGCCTTGGCGGGGAAGATCACGCCGCGGGCGAACGGCCACGCCTCAGAGAGGCCGCCGAGCAGGTGCTTTTCAGCGAGCAGGGCGGGCAGCTCGTGGACGAGCAGGGTGTAGGCGATCCCGGCCTCATGCAGGCGCCTGCCGATGGCGGCGGAGGCCGCTGTGTTGACGATCGCGGCATCGAAGCCGTCGCGCTTCAGACGGATCAGGTGTTTTAATAGTTCCGGGTCGGAGGCGCTGATGACGCGTGTGGGAGCGGCGGCGCGGTAGCCTTCCAGCAGGGCGCCGCCGGCCAGCAGCAGGATGCTGACCTCGACACCGTGCGCGCGACGGAGCTGTTGAGCCGCGTGCAGCAGCAGGCTTTGCGCGCCGGCGCAGAACGCGTCGTGGCCGACAAGCAGTAGGCGTCCGCCTTTGACATCGGAGACGCCGTGACCAAAGCCGGTTACGGCGCGGGCGGTGGCGTTCAGGTAGGCGGCGCCATGATGCACGTCGGGTTCGAGGGTGGCGCCCTCTGCCCATTCGTTCCAGGCGTTGATGCAGACGATCGGGGAGCCGTGGAAGGGACGTGCGAGCGCCTCGCGCACCAGGCCTTCCAGCCAGGCTTGATATTTGGCGGGGGTGGAGCCGTGCATGACCAGGCCCGCGCCCTCGCGCCTGGCGTCGTTGTCCCAGGACGGGCAGGCGGTGCGGATCAGCGGATAGTCGGCGGCCGGGATGGAGAGGGCGCGGCTGACGATGTCGTCGTAGGCGAAAACCTGCGCCGTGAAGTCCGCGTCGAGCACGTCAAGCCGGTCGTTGATGGTGGCGAGGCCCTCGACGATCTTGTGCGGCGGGAATTCGATGGCCCCATCCATTCCGTAAGGCCGCGGATCATGGTCGCCGAAGGCCTGCCCCATGACGAAGATCGGGTTTTCGTTGCAACGTTCACCAAACAGCGCGCGCCAGCGAGCGATCGTCCGCTCGGTGTCTGGAATGATGGCGGCGCGATAGATCATGAGGAGCGGGCGGCCGTGCAGGCGAATGTAGCGTGGATCGGCGAAGTGACGGGCGTAGCAGTCGATCAGCGCCGGTTCGTCCTCGCTGCGGAAATCCTGGCTGATCAGCACCTCCTGGTCCGATCCGTCCCAGCGCCGTGTCCAGTTCTCGTTGGCCCACATCAGGCAGAATGGCAGCTCGATGGAGCGGTCGGCGAGCAGCGCCTCGAGCGGGGCGTCGAGCAGTCGGGTGCCGTTGAACCAGTAGAAATAGAACACGAAGCCTTCGATGCCGGCGGCGCGCGCCATCTCCGCCTGGCGTCTCAGCGTGTCGGTGCCTTCAAGGCGGTAGTGGCCGAGATCGCGCGGGATGCGTGGCTGGTAGTGCCCGGCGAAGCGCGGCAGCGCGCGGGCGATGTTGGTCCATTCGGTAAAGCCGGCGCCCCACCATTCGTCGTTGTGCGGCATGGCGTGGAATTGCGGCAGGTAGTAGGCGAGCACGCGCGCATGCCGGGTGACGGTGGGTGGCAGCGGACGCGCCGGCTCAAAGCAGGCGCCTGGCCTGGTGTTGTGGCGGACCTCGCGCGGAATCGAGGTTTCGATGCGGGGCGGCGAGGGATGGATGCCGGGCCGGTTGCGGTTTTCCAGGTAATGCAGCAGCGGATTGGCGTCGTGGGTGCCCGTGAGGTAACGCTGCCGGTAGAACACGGGGTCGAAACCTTCAAACGGGCGGCGCGCCTCACGGAAACCCTGCACCATGTAGTGTTCGAGCGGATCGAGTCCGGCGGCGGCGACGTCGGGGTAGGCACGCAGATAGAAAGCGGAGTCGAAGTCGGGCATGGCGTTGACCGCCCCGCTCTGCCGGTGCAGCAGGAAATGGCGCAGCGCGGCCATGCCGGCGGGCGGAGTGTAGGTGCGCGCATACCAGAGCGGATCAAACCAGGCGATCGGACGGCAGCCTTGCGCCTCGCCGGCGTTGATGTAGTGCAGCAGCGGATCGATCTCGGCGGCGGCAACCTCCGGATACTGGGTGCGATACCAGACCGGATCAAAATACAGGTTCGGCTTGCGGCCCTCGCGCCAGCCATGCCGGTGATAATGCGCCAGCGCCTCCGAGCCGAGACCCGCGAGGTCGGCGTTGCAGCCCATATAGTAGGCGGCGTCGAACAGGCCGGAATGCCCCAGCACCCGCAGGGCATCGAGCGGCTGGAAGCCGGAGTATGATGGAGCCTCTGAAATCTGCGGTTGCATTGGCCATCAACTGGAGTGAATCGGAGAAGCAAATTACCATTTACGTTTTCGTAACGCTCTGATGTAACACGACAAGTCGATACGATACACGATTGAGATATACAACCTATGCGAGAACCACGCAAGGTCCGTCGGTGGCGTGACGAAGCTGGCGGGTTCTGGCATTTTGCAGCCGCCTTTGAACGATCGTGCCGCCTGATGGACCTTGCCGCCGCCCCCGAGATCGCACCACGCATCGTGCCGCTTCCCGGCGGGATTGCGCTCGATTGCGGCGTGCATCTGGCGCCGGTCGAGATCGCGCTCGCCAGTGCCGGCAGGCTCAATGCCTCGCGCGACAACGCGATCCTGGTCTGCCATGCGCTGACCGGGGATCAGTATGTGATCGGCGCGCACCCGCTGACCGGTAAGCCCGGCTGGTGGGAGCGCATGGTCGGGCCCGGCCTGCCGATCGACACCGACCGCTACTACGTGCTCTGCATGAACGTGCTGGGCGGCTGCATGGGCTCGACCGGCCCACGCTCGCCGCGAGTGCAAGGCGAACCATGGGGCACCGAATTTCCGCCCATCACCATACGCGACATGGTGCGCGCGCAGCGCCAGGTGCTGAGCGAACTCGGCATCGCGAGGCTGTTCGCGGTGATCGGCGGCTCGATGGGCGGCATGCAGGTGCTACAGTGGGCGGCGAGCTACCCGGAACTGGTGTTCGCGGCCGTGCCGATCGCCACCGCCTCATTTCATTCCGCGCAGAACATCGCCTTCAACGAGGTCAGCCGACAGGCGATCTTTGCCGATCCCGACTGGCATGGCGGCCGCTACTGGGCGGACAGCGTCGTGCCCGCGCGCGGCCTCGCGGTGGCGCGGATGATGGCGCACATCACCTATCTCTCCGAGGAGGCGCTGACACGCAAATTCGGCCGCAGGCTGCGACGCGATCCCTATGACAAAGCCGCCCCGCTTTCGCTGTTCGGCGAGATGTTCGAGGTGGAAAGCTATCTGCGCCATCAGGGCAGCAGTTTCGTGCGCCGTTTCGATGCGAACTCGTATCTGACCATCACGCGGGCAATGGATTATTTCGATATCGGCGCGGATCATGACGGCGACCTCGCGGCCGCGTTCCGCAACACGCCGACGCGGTTCTGCGTGATCTCGTTCTCGTCGGACTGGCTGTTCCCGACCGCCCAATCCCGCGCCGTGGCGCGCGCGCTCAATCGCGCGGCCGCCAATGTCAGCTTCGTCGAGATCGAGACTGACAAGGGGCACGATGCGTTCCTGCTCGACGAGCCGGCGCTCGACCGCACCATAAGCGGCTTTCTCGCCGGCGCCGCCGAGCATGCCGGCCTGAGCTAGAAGCGTGCGTCTCGATCAGAAGCTCATCGCGGAGATGATCGTGCCGCGTTCGCGCGTGCTTGATATCGGCAGCGGCGACGGCTCGCTGATCGAGCATCTGTTCCGTACCCGCAACTGCGACGCGCGCGGCATCGAGATCGACATGGCCGAAGTGACACGCGCGGTGGCGCACGGTCTGCCGGTCATGCAGGGCGACGCCGACGCCGACCTCGCGCACTATCCGGACGGCGCCTTCGACTATGTGGTGCTGTCGCGCACGCTCCAGGCGGTGGAGCGGCCGCGGGAGGTGCTGCGGCAGATGCTGCGGATCGGCACTCGGGCAATCGTGAGTTTTCCGAATTTCGGCCATTGGCGGCTGCGCTGGCAGCTCCTGCTCAGTGGACGCATGCCGATGACGGAGAGCTGGGCGGCGGATTGGTTTGAGACGCCGAACATCCATCCCTGCACAATCCGCGACTTCTTCGCGCTATGCGAGCGCGAGGGCTACACCGTGCAGCGCTGGTTCGCGGTCGACGACAAAGGTGACCGCGCCCCTTGGAAAAGCTCGGTGCAACTCGCTAACCTGTTCGGCGAGCAGGCCTTGTTCCTCCTGCACCGCTCGGCCGGTGCGGTCAATTCCCCGTCATCCGCCGGGGTTCCATGATCCGGTCGAACTCCGCCTCGTCGATGAAGCCCAGCGCGAGTGCCGACTGCTTCAGCGTCTGGTCGTGCTCCATGGCGTGGTGGGCGATCTGCGAGGCGCGGTCGTAGCCGATCGAAGGCGCCAGCGCCGTCACCAGCATCAGCGAGCGCTCGACATACTCGGCGATCCGGCGGCGGTCGGGCTCGGTGCCTTCGACAAGGAAGCGGCGGAAATTGGCGCAGCCGTCGGTCATCAGCGTGATGGACTGCATGATGTTGTGGATCATCAGCGGCTTATAGACATTCATCTCCAGGATGCCGCCGGCGCCGCCCAATCCGACCGCGACGTCGTTGGCCATCACCTGTGCCGCGATCATGGTCAGCGCCTCGGCCTGGGTCGGATTGACCTTGCCGGGCATGATCGACGAGCCGGGCTCGTTTTCCGGCAGCCGCAGCTCGCCGAGGCCGGCGCGCGGGCCGCAGCCGAGCAGGCGGATGTCGTTGGCGATCTTGTAGAGCGAGACCGCCAACGTGCGCAGCGTGCCGGAGAGCTGCACCAGCCCGTCATGGGCGCCCTGCACGGTGAACTTGTTCGGCGCGGTCACGAAGGGCAGCCCGGTCAGCCTCGCGATGCCGGCCGCGGCGGCCTCGGCGAAACCGGACGCCGCGTTGATGCCGGTGCCGATCGCGGTGCCGCCGAGTGCAAGCGGATAGACGCCTTCGAGCGCGCTCTTGAGGCGGTGCAGGTTGTCGTCGAGCATGCCGACATAGCCGGACCATTCCTGGCCCAGCGTCATCGGCGTCGCGTCCTGCAGATGCGTCCGTCCGATCTTGACGATGTCCGACCAGGCCTCCGCCTTGGCGGCGATGGCATCGCGCAGAGACGCCACCGAGGGAACCAGCCGCTCAGTGACGCCGACCGCCGCGGCGATATGCATCACCGAGGGAAACGTATCGTTGGAAGACTGCGACAGGTTGGCATGGTCGTTCGGATGCACCGGCCGCTTGCCGCCGAGCGGCTGGCCCGCGATCTGACAGGACCGGTTCGAGATCACCTCGTTGATGTTCATGTTGAACTGGGTGCCGCTGCCGGTCATCCAGACATGCAGCGGGAACATGTCCTGGTGGCGGCCCTCCAGGATCTCGTCGCAGACCTGCACGATCAGTCCGTGCGGCTGGTCGGCGAGAACGCCGAGCGCGTGATTGGCATCGGCCGACGCGCGCTTCAGGATCGCGTAGGCGCCGATCATCTCGCGCGGCATCAGCTCACGGCCGATCGAGAAGAACTCGATCGAGCGCTGCGTCTGCGCGCCCCAGAGCCTGTCTCCGGCGACCTCGACCTCGCCGAGGCTGTCTTTCTCCTTGCGGGACTCGGTCATGATCGGCGCTCCGTCTTCTATACCCGTGCAACGCGGCGGAAATGGCCGGGGTTTAGGGAAGCTTACGCGGGTTGCGCCAGCCCTGCACGCCATCGACGCTGACCACCGGTCCGCTCGCGGCGACCGACAGGATTGCCGGACGTTCGATCTCCAGCACCCAGCCGGCTCCCAGCAACAGGTCGAACAGGCGTCCCTCGATCTGCCGCGAGTGGGTGCCGATTAGCAGCATGGCGATCCGCTCGCCGAGCACGCCCAGGCAGTCCGCGACCAGATCCGCCTCTCCGCCCTGGATATCGACATGCAGCAGGTCGATACGCGTATGACCGTCCATCAGCGTTTCGAGCGGCACCATCGGCAGCGCGTCATGTGTTGCGGAGCGCCGCGCCTGGTCGATCTGCTCGGGGTTGGCATGCAGGATCGGCTCGAGCCCCCATTCAACCCCGGCCCGGCTCTGCCGCGGGAACAGCGCGATGCCCGCGTGTCCGGCGGCAATGCCGTGATGGAGCGTGATGTCCGCGGCATCGAAGCCGTTCGCCGCCGTCGCCTCACGCGCGAAGCCGATATGGCCTGGATCGCCCTCGATGCCGATCAGCGTGGTGGCGAGGCCGAGCCTGCGCGCGGCAACACCGGTGTTGTTCATCCAGCAGCCCCAGCCGCAGCCGAGTTCGATCATGGTGAAGCGGCCCTTCGCGCGGGCATGGGCCAGCTCCACCGCACGCAGCGCCGCCGCCCATTCGGCAATGTCGGCATGCCAGTTCGCCGGGATCGGAACCGGCTCGACCGTGCCGGCGCGGCCGTCGAGGATGGCGGGGAAGTATTTCGGGTCGATCGCCACCCCGAGGAAGTTCACCAGATAGCCTGGGCGCGGTTGCGGATCCGGCACGGCGTGACGGCGCAGCATGGCCTCGGCGTCGAAGTTCGCGTGATAATGCAGGAACGGGCTCGGGGCGTGCGCGCCGGGGGGCGCCGCCGCGCGTTCGGCGAGCAGTCGCTCGCGGCTTTCGTAAAGGCGCCGTATCGGGGGCGCCAGGAGCGCCATCCGTTGCAACAAGGCTATCGTCGAGCTTGCGTGCATGCGCGTCTCAGTTGTCGGGGGTCGCGGCAAGCCAGATCGCCTCGACATGAGTGTTGCGCATCGATAGCGTCAGCACCAGCGGCACCGGGTCCGGCTGCATTCCTGGCAGGCCATAGGCGCTGCGGCCTGCCCGGACCGGGGCATGGCCGTAGAGCCGCGCCACTGTGCCCGCGGCATCGCCTGGGCGGGCAATATGCCGGTCGAGCTCCAGATCGACCGGGTGCTGCGGCGTCGCGCAGCGCCGTGCCTCGCTGCCCAGCGCGTCCACCGCAACCGCGTTGATCGCGTGCGGCGTGTCCACGGACTCCGCGTCGGAGACCACCCAGAGGCTCGGTCCGCGCGCAGGGTGGCGCCTGCTCCGCTTCGCGTCCAGACGCACGCAGAACCAGGTGATGCTGTCGCCGGCGTCGTGCTGATAGTCGAGCGCCACGCCGAGGCGATGGGCAACGGCGCCGATCGGCGTGGCGCCAAGCCGCACCGGGCGGCCGCCGATACGCAGGGCCGAGAGGATGCCCATGCCGGCGGGCGGGGGCGAGGGGCTGGGCGCTTCGGACCGTATCATCTGCTGGAGGAAGGGGGAGGGGATTGCGCGCGCCGAGGCCGAACTCGCGGCCATGCCAACCAGCAGGAGTGCCAACGGCAGCGCGCGTCCAGCCTGCAGCGCGAGTCCGGCCTTGAGGGCAAGCCATAGACAGAGCAGCAGCAATCCCGCGCAGAACCCGGCGACGGCCTGCCAGCCGCCTTGCTCCCAGAGCAGTCCGCCGATCAGACTGAGCAGGCTCGAGCCCAGATAGTAGGAGAGCAGATAGAGCGACGCCGCCTGCGCCTTGCCGCCACGCGCGAGATGGCCGACGCCGCCGCTCGCCACGGCGTGGCCGGCAAAGAAGCCCACGGTGATGACGGCGAGTCCGGCGATTACGAAGGCGAGCGGCGACAGCATGGTCAGCAGCAGGCCGAGCAGCGAGGCGCAGAGTGCCGCCGCCAGCACCGGAGTGCGCCCGATCCTGCCGGTGAGGCCGCCCGCCAGCGTCGAGGCGGCGGTGCCGAGCAGATAGATGACAAAGATGGTGCCGACCTCAGCCTGGTTGAGGCGGTAAGGCGGCGCCAGCAATCGATAGGTGACAGCGTTGAACAGGGTCACGAAACTGCCCATCAGCAGGCCGCCGATGGCAAACAACGCGCGCAGACCCGGGTTGCGCAGATGTCCCGTCCAGGCATCGAAAAAGCCGCGCGGATCGAAACCTGGCTGCTTGCGGAAATTACGCGAGGCGGGCAGCAGCAGCAGGAAGGCCAGCGCGCTGACCGCTCCCAGGACGCCGATCGTGGCCAGCGCGCCGCGCCAGCCAAGGAGCTGTGCGGCCACCCCGGTCAGCAGACGGCCGGCCATGCCGCCGAGCGCGGTTCCGCCGACATAGAGTCCCATCGCCAGACCCAGGCTGGTTGGATGGATCTCCTCTGCCAGGTAGGTCATTGCGATCGCCGGCGCGCCGCCGAGAGCGATGCCTTCGAGAGCGCGCAGCACGAGCAGCACGGTCCAGTTCGGCGCTCCCGCCGCAAGCAGGTCGAACAGGGCGGCCAACCCCAGCGAGGCCGCCATCAGCGCCTTGCGGCCTATCTGCTCGGAGACCACGCCGGCAAGCAGGATCGAGGGCGCCAGCAGACCAGTGGTGAGCGAGAGCGACAGCGCGCTGCGCGCCGCATCGAGCTGGAAATGCGCGGAAAACAGCGGCAGCAGCGGCTGCACGCAATAGAGCAGGGAAAAGGTGGCATAGCCGGACAGGAACAGCGCGGCCAGGATGCGCCGATACTCCGGGCTGCCGCGCCCGGTCCAATGCGGCGGCGCGGCTGTCGGAACCTCCATCGGCGCCGTCATCCGCCTCCGCCGAGGGACAGCGAGCCGCCTGCCGGACTTCCAGGCGCGCCGCCGCCATGATGCCGTGACAATGCGGGAGTGGTGGATGACGGGGTCGGCTCGGGCTGGGCGGGAATCGGCGCGAGCAGATCCTGGCTTTGTTCGGGCGTGGGCTCGGGCTTGGAGGAGGCGCATCCGCCAAGGCCGGCCAGCACGGCCAAGGCAAGGCAGAGCCGGGGCTTTCGCATCACCAGCGACGATAGGTGCGGTTGCGGTTGCCCGCGTAGAGGAGCCCGATCACGACGACTGCCAGCAGCACCACCTCGCCAAGCGAGAGGTGCCTCAGCACCCGGAAGATCACCGAGTAGATCAGCCCGTGGATCACCGACGAGACGATCATGTGCGTGACCCAGCTTGAGCCATGCGCAAAGCCCGGGTGCGCAAAGCCGGGATGCGCAAAGTTTGGGTGCCCAAAGCTTGGATGAAACCGGGCGAGATGCAGCATCGAACGCATGATGTCCTCCAGGTGCTCCTACTTCCTCATGCCGGAATTCTGGCCGCCGCGGGCGGTGATCGTCGGCATCGCGAACAGTCCCGCCACGACAATCCCCGGCAGCAATAATGCTGCCACGAGTTCGCCGTTGAGCCGGGCGGTGAGGCTCCACACCAGCACGATCGCCCACCATCGCCACGCCTGCCGGCTCCATTGGATCAGCATCAACCCCGCCAGGCAGGGCAGCGCGCGCACCAGCGACTCCCATGCCGCGTCCCCAGGGTCGTCCATGATGCTCTGATAGGGCGACAGCGCGGCTGCTCCGCCGGTCGGCGCGAACTCCGGCAGCAAGGCGAGCACCTGGCCAAGCAGCACGAGCAGGGCGTGGGCCATGGTGTCAAACAGCGCCAGCAGGAGCACCAGCACGACCGGCAGCAGCAGGATGGGGAGCGCTGCACTTCCCGAGAGAATGATCACGCCCAGGCCGGCCCGGCGCAGCCATCGGTTTGCCAATCTCCGCGTCATTCAACCCTGGGTGACCTGGCCTGCGTGACCTGGTCGGAGTGAGAGGATTCGAACCTCCGGCCCCTGCGTCCCGAACACAGTGCTCTACCAGGCTGAGCTACACTCCGGCTGCGGCGGCATATACTGCCGGGTTGCGGGCGCCGCAAGACGAGGCCTCTTGGGCACGCGGGCATCGTCGCTACAGTTTCGAGATGTCGGCGGTCTGCCTGGAGCGTGGCGCCGCCAGCGTGAACTGGGCGAGTGCGGCCTCCACGCTCGGCACGACGCTGAACAGCGCGTGCGCCGAAGCGTCGGCGAACCCGTCCTCGACGGCGCGGTCGAGAGCCGCGAGCAGCGCCTGCGCCCAGCCGGCGATATCGGCGATGACGATCGGCTTGTCGTGCAGGCGGAGCTGCCGCCAGGTGATGATCTCCATGGTCTCGTCGAACGTGCCGAGGCCGCCCGGCAGCACGAGGAAGGCGTCCGCCTCCGCGAACATGCGCTGCTTGCGGCTGTGCATCGAGTCCGTGATGGTGAGATCGGCGACCTGTTCGTGCATGACTTCGCGCGTGCTGAGGAAATCCGGGATGACGCCGCTGACGGCGCCACCGGCGGCGATCGCCGCGTCCGCCAGCACGCCCATCAGGCCGACCTTGCCGCCGCCATAGATCAACCGGATGCCGGCGCGCGCGAGGCCCTCTCCGGTCGCCCGCGCCGCGGCCGCGTAGGCCGGATCGGCGCCGAAGCGCGAGCCGCAGAATACCGCCACCGACGCGATCCGGCGCCTGGGCGTGAGCATCATCGCGCTGCCTGTCTGGTCCTGCTGTGTCATCCCCGGCCTTGTCATGCGATGCAACCTAGCGGTTGGAGACCAACCGTGTCATGCGGCCATCACTGCCCGACAGGAATTCCGAATGAAGCCGCCGATTGCCACCCTGTCCAGCCGGATTGCCTACGAGAACAAATGGTTGCGCCTGCGCGAGGACATCGTCCGCCGTGCCGACGGCTCCGAGGGATTGTACGGCGTCGTCGAGCGACGCGATTTCGTCGTGATCGCCGCCCTGGCAGGTCAGCAGGCCAACCGCTCGCTCGCCATGGTCGAGCAGTACCGCCATCCGATCGGTCAGCGCCTGTGCGAGCTGCCGATGGGCATGTGGGAAGAGCGTCCGGATGCCACCCCAGAGATGGTTGCCGCCGGCGAGCTGCGCGAGGAGACCGGGCTCGTTGCGCGGTCTTGGCGGCATGTCGGCGTGCTGTTCCAGGGAGCCGGCTACTCCAACCAGAAGGGCCATGTGTTCCTGGCGACGGGACTCAGCCAGCAGGGCGAGGCGCGCGAGGCCACCGAGCAGGACATGATCAGCCGACAAATCCCGCTGCTCGAGGTGGAGTCGATGATCCGCGACGGCCGCATCACCTGCATGGTCAGCATCGCCGCGATCGGCATGCTGAGGCTGAAGGGGCTGCTCTAGGCTCGGCGGTATCAGTGGCAACAAAGCACCATCAAAGCCCGGGATCAAACAGGTGCGTCAGCTGTTGGCCCGGGCGCATTGCAACGTCGTCACCGTCGCTGTGGCCGCCAAGCTGGCCCGCATCGCACGGGCCGCCATGCGCCACGGTTGCGACTACGAGCACCAGGCCGCGGCGGCCTGATCCTGGAACCGTGGGCCGGCAGACGCGGAGCCGCGCCCAAGGTCTGTGAAGGTGAAAGACAGATGGCTTACCGGTCGAACCGGCGTCCCAGCAGCCTGGTCAAAAATGTGATGCTCGACACCACGATCTTTATGAGGCCTGGAACGCGCGAAACCCTTCTTGGCCGGGGCCTACGTGCCGAGACCGGATACGTTGATGCAGACCACCACGCCAACTGACTTCACCATTGCAGACGCGGCGGACCATACGTTTTTGGTTCGGCAGAGCCTTCGCAGCATCATCCGCATGGACGCCCAGCGGAGGAATATAAGTGCGTTTCGGTAGAGGTATCCCCAATCCTTGCTCAGACGTCGGCAACGGGTCAGCCATGCACCGTGCGCTCTGCGATCCAGCGTGTCGGCAGCACCACGAACTTGCCTGTGTCGCACCGCCGCACGACCTCGACGTTCCCTTGGCGGCAGACCCGAGCCAAGCCCTGCTGAAACTTTGGCCCTTGGTAACCCGCGTCGACATAGAGACTTGACAGTCAACGTGTTCGTCGTTGTGACGTTCATGAATACCCATCGATCGGCTTTGTCCTTGGCAGAACCAATCCAGGCGAGCCAAACTCCCAGGCCAAGAGCCGGGCACGGCCGAAGAGTCGGCGCCAAGGAGTGGACGAAGGATCGACCGTGCGTGCATCGTTCTACGGACGTTATCTGCTGTTCATCGCCGGCATGGGCGGGCTGCTTTACGGCATCGATGTCGGCATCATCGCTGCGGCCCTGCTCTACCTGAACAAGACCATCAACCTGACGGTGGAGCAGACCTCCTTTATCGTCGCGGCGGTGCTGGGCGGCAGCATGCTGTCGTCGCTGGTCGCGGGCATCCTGGCCGACTGGTTCGGCCGCAAGACGATGATGATCGTCAGCGGATTGATGTTCGTCCTGAGCGTGGGGCTGATCGTCGTCTCGCAGGGATTCCTGCCCTTGTTCGCCGGACGCCTGCTGCAAGGCATGAGCGGCGGCGTGATCGCGGTCGTGGTGCCGCTCTACCTCGCGGAATGTCTCAGCGCGCAGAGCCGGGGGCGGGGCACGGCGGTGTTCCAGTTCATGCTCACGGTCGGAATCGTCGTCGCCTCCGTCGTCGGGCTCGCCTACACGCGGCACGCCGAGGCCGCGATTGCGGCGGCGCACGGCAATGCGCCCCTGATCGAGGCGGCGGAGAATGCAGCCTGGCGCGGGATGTTTCTCTCCGTCGTCTATCCGGGGCTGATCTTCTTCATCGGTGCGTTCTTCGTCAGCGAGTCGCCACGCTGGCTGTTCCGGCGCAACCGCCCGGAGCAGGCGCTCACCGTGTTGCGCCGCTCCTGCTCGGATGAAGAGGCCCGGCTGGAACTCGCGGAAATGCAAGGCCAGCGCAGCCAGACGTCGCGGCAGGCGACGCAAGGCGCGGGTTTCGCCTCGCTGCTGCGGCGCAAATATGTGGTGCCATTCGTTCTCGCCTGCGTGATCCTGGCCTGCAACCAGACGACCGGCATCAATTCCATTCTCGGCTTTCTCGTGATCATCCTCAAGCAGGCGGGATTGAGCCCGGCGCTCGCCACCCAGGGCGATCTGGCGGTGAAGCTGCTGAACTGCATCATGACCGTCGTCGCGATCCTGCTGGTGGACAAGAAGGGCCGCAAATTCCTGCTGAAGATCGGCACCCTTGGCATCATCGTGGCCCTGCTCGCCGCTTCGTTGCTGTTCCGCAGCGCCGAGGCGGAGCGGCAGGATGTGCACGCGCAGGTGCAGGCGGCGGTGCACGGCAACAGCCTCATCCTGCCCGTCAGCGATCCCGCCCTCGGCCACGTTCCAATTGGGCGGGCGGCGGCGCTCTCGGTCTATTACGCCCGTGGCGGCGGCGACCATGTGGATACGGTCCTGAGCACCGATTCCGACCCGGTGCTGCGGATCGCGCCCGATCCGGCCAACGCCGCGCCGCTTGTCATCCGGCGCGCCAGCTTCGGCCCGGTGCCGACCGAGACCACCGGCTGGCTGGTGACCGCCTGCCTGTGCCTGTTCATCGCCTCGTTCTCGGCCGGGCCTGGCGTGGTGGTGTGGCTGGCGCTGTCGGAACTGATGCCGACGCGCATCCGCTCGATGGGAATGGGCATCGCGCTGCTGATCAATCAGGGCGTCTCGACCGCGATCGCCGCCATGTTCCTGCCGGTGGTGGGAAACTACGGCTACTCGGCCATGTTCCTGTTTTGGGCGGCATGTACCGTGATCTACTTCGTCACGGCGGCGTTTTTCCTTCCCGAGACGAAGGGCCGGACCTTGGAGGAGATCGAGCAGCATTTCGAGCGAGGCGGCACCGGCGCCATCGCGGAGCGGGCCCCATCGCCGTGAGCATGGCGCCATGAGTGCGGCCGACCTGTTCGTCGGCGTGGACGGGGGTGCGAGCAAAACCCTGCTCCGGATCGAGGATGCGGCGGGCACGGTGCTGGGACGCGGGCAGGGCGGTCCCGCGAACATCCAGCTCTGGTCGAAGGCATCTGGGAGTCGGTGCGCGACGCTCTGGCCGAAGCGGTGGCCCAGACCCTGGTGCGGACGGGCATCGACCCTGCGGACGGGCGGCATCGCCTGCATTGCGGCGCGGGACTGGCGGGAACCGAGGTGGGCGCCGCGCGCGAGCGACTCCTGCGCTCGGAGAGCTGGCGCGTTTCATCAAGCCGTGGCTCGCGCAGAGGCTGCGTGCGCGGCTGATTCCGTGCGAGCACGATGCGGTTCGCGGCGCGTTGCTGATGATCCGCGCGGCCATCGCCAACCATGGAGAAACGGCTTGAACGCAACCAACCCGTATCTTCCCTGGGTGGAGGGTTTCGCCGAGGCGCTGCGCGGCGGGGCGGCCATCGGCGCCATCCCGGCGGCGACGGCGCAAGCGCCTAGTGTCGGAGCGCGCCCCGGAGCGCGCAACCTGCTGATCTTCTCGCCGCATCCGGACGACGAGGTGATTGTCGGCGGATTGCCGCTGCGGCTGATGCGCGAGCTGGGATACAAGGTGGTCAATGTCGCCGTGACGCTCGGCAGCCGCCTGAACCGCAGGGCGGACCGCTCAGCGGAATTGCAGGCGGCATGCGGCGCCATCGGGTTCGGCCTCGTCATCCCCGATCCGGACGGTCTGGAAGGGATCAACCTGCGAAGCCGCGAGTACGACCCCGGGCGGTGGAGATCGTCGGTCGCTGCGGTCTCGGCGCTCCTGGCGGCCGAACGGCCCGCGATCGTCTTCCTGCCCCATGCGCGGGATTGGAACGTTACCCATATTGGCACGCATCATCTGGTGGTCGAGGCGATGCGCGCACTCCCCGATCTTGCCTGCCATGTGGTCGAGACGGAATATTGGGGGGCGATGGACGCGCCGAACCTGATGATTGAATCCGCGCCGGCCGATGTCGCCGACCTGATCGCCGCCCTTTCGCTGCATACCGGCGAGGTCGCCCGCAACGCGTATCACCTGCGTATGCCGGCCTGGATGATCGACAATGTGCGGCGCGGCGCCGAACTGGTCGGCGGCCAGGGAGAACCGGCGCCGCGCTTCGTCTTCGCGACGCTCTACCGTCTGCGCGGCTGGGCCGACGGGAACTGGCGGGAGGTGCTGCGGCAGGGCCGCTCGGTCTCGGCCGACGAGACGCTGGAGCCGCTGTTTTCCGCCACGGCGAAAGGAGATTGAGGTTGGAAGTGATCGTCCGTCCCGATGCCGATGCGGCCGCCGCCCTGGCAGCACAGTTGATCGCGGCCCGAGTCCGCGACAAGCCCGATCTCGTGCTGGGGCTTGCCACCGGACGCACGATGGAGCGCGTCTATGATCGGCTGGCGGCGATGAACCTGGACTTCGCGCGCTGCCGCACCTTCAATCTCGACGAATATATCGGCATCCCCGCCGAGGATGCGCATTCGTATCGCACCTACATGAACCAGCATCTGTTCAACCGCATCGACATCGCGCTGGCCAACACCCATGTCCCGGACGGCATGGCGGCGGATCTCGGCGCTGAGGCCGCGCGCTACGAGCAGCAAATCCGCGAGGTCGGCGGCATCGATCTGCAATTGCTGGGCATCGGCGAAACCGGTCATATCGGTTTCAACGAGCCGCTCTCGGCGCTGATGTCGCGCACGCGCGAGAAGGCGCTGACGCCGGTGACCCGGCGGCAGAACGCGGCGATGTTCGAAGACGATGCGAGCCGTGTGCCGGCGCGCGCGCTCACCATGGGCGTCGGAACGATCCTGGATGCACGCGAGTTGCTGCTGCTGGCCACCGGGGCCGCGAAGGCCGCGATCCTGGCGCGCGCCGTGGAGGGGCCGATCACCGCGATGATCAGTGCCTCGGCGTTGCAACTGCATCCCAACTGCAAGATCGTTGTGGACGAGGCTGCTGCTGACGCGCTGACGCAGCGCGACTATTACGATTGGGTGTTCGAGAACGAGCCCGAATGGCAGACCTACCGGATCAATCGGGCCGGCGCTTGCTGACATCGAGAAAGGCACGCAGGAACGGCCTCGAAAGGGGCTGCCACCAGTCCCGCAGCACCGGTTCGAGCGCGAAGCTGTCGAGATGCGGACGCAGCCAGTCCTCGAACAACTGGATGATGCCGCCGCCCGCGATCGCCACCTCCACCGCGAGGTCGGTCGCAGCACCTACTGAACCGTGAGCGTGTTCACGTAGACCATGCGGTTCTGCAGCAGGTGCAGGCTGAGCATGCTCAGTACCTCATCCTCGCGCCGGTTGCTCGACATCTCGCCGCGCCGGGCGCGTGTGGAGCACCCTCCGCTTGCCACCCCAGCCTGCTGCGCAGGTTGTGGCCCCTGGCGCGCTCCGCCCCTTTTTGGCGAGGCTGGCCGCAGTCCGGTGCGCCTTGAGGTGGGTGCTGTCGATCATCAGCCGCTCGGGCACGCCCGCCTCAGCGACGAGCGCCGCTCGTGCCGGATCACATAGACGATGCCGCTGATCACCCGGCGATCGTCCACACGACGCAGGCCGCGCGACACGGGAAAGAACGGCGCGATCCGGCGCATGTGCGCGACCGGCAGCAATAGAACGTCGGGCATCGGGAACTTCCGACCCCTTCAGAATCACACCGCATCGAGCCGTGTAAAGGGTCCTGAGCCTAGCTTACGGCCTCGCCAGGGCTGCCTCCGCGCGTTCGATCGTCTGGATGATCGCTTCCGCGGTTCGGCTGGCGTTCGGGTCCGGGCTCATGGCCAGGCGATCGGCGAGCAGCAGGGCCGGCGACAGGATGCCGCGCAGATCATGGCGCAGTCGGGAGACCTCGCGTTGCTGCTCGGCAAGCCTGCTTTCGGCCAGTTCGGCGCGGCTGGTGAGGGCGTCGATCGTTGCCTGGTCCGCCGCTGTTGTTGCCACCTGGCGTTGCTCCTGCGAGTTGACGCACCTGTCCGCCGACGACTATAAGCCGCCGCTTCCCGTCGGTCAGGAGAGTTTCGTCGTGAAGCGTACCTATCAACCCTCCAAGCTGGTCCGCAAGAGGCGTCATGGCTTCCGCGCGCGCATGGAGACCACGGGAGGCCGTCGCGTGCTGGCCAACCGACGTGCCAAGGGCCGCAAGCGACTCTCCGCCTGATCCGGTGCCGACGGCGACCCGGCTGAAGCGACGAGCGGAGTTCCTGCGGGTCGCGGCGAAGGGCCGCAAGGCGCCGATGCCGGGGCTGGTGCTGCAGACGCTCGCGCGCGGCGACGACAACGCGGCCCGGCTCGGCTTCACGGTCACCAAGAAGGTCGGCAACGCCGTGGTCCGCAACCGGGCCAAGCGTCGCCTGCGCGAGGCCGCGCGCGCGCTGCTGCGGGAGCGGCCGTTGCGCGGCGTCGATCTGGTGCTGATTGGCCGCGCCGGCACGTGCGGCCGCGACTTCCATGCCTTGATTGATGATATCTCTCGCGCTCTCCGCAAGACCGGAGTCTTCTGATGCCTTCCATTTCGATGGCGCGCGCCCCAATACGCGCCCCAATACGCGCCCCAGTATTTGCGCTGAGGGCGCTGGTGCGGCTCTACCAGTCCACGCTACGTCCGGTGCTCGGGCCGAACTGCCGCTTCACGCCCGCTTGCAGCGACTATGCGCTTGAGGCGCTCGACCGCCATGGCGCCCTGCGAGGATCGACGTTGGCCGCCTGGCGCGTGGCGCGCTGCAATCCGTGGTGCGCGGGTGGTCACGATCCGGTGCCCGCCGCCTTTGTTGCCCCTCTTGCCGAAAGCCCGGCTATGCGCTGCCCGGCTGCGCGCTAATGGACACTAAACGCCTCATCCTTGCGGTCGCATTGTCGGTTGCGATCCTGCTCGTGTTCGAGCTGATCATGCCGAAGCAGAACCAGCACACCGTGCTTCAGCAGGCGGCGCAAAGCACACGCACGACGCCCGCGGCACAGGCGCCAGCCCCGGTCGTCGATACCTCGTCAAGCGGTCACTCTCCGGAAGCTGTGCCGGCGCCGCAAGCGTCGGACATGCGGCTGCCGATCGAGGCGACCCGCGTCAAGGGCAGCATCGACCTGACCGGGGCCAAGCTCGATGACTTGGTGCTGCGCAACTACCGTGAGACCATCAAGCCGAACTCCCCGCTGGTGCGTGTGCTCGAACCGGGCTCGGACCCGCAGCCCAACACCGTGCAGTTCGGCTGGAGCGCCGCTCCCGACAGCCATGTCAAGCTGCCGAACGGACAGAGCCGGTGGACTGCAGACAACAAGACGCTCACGCCGGCCAATCCGGTGACCCTCTCCTGGAACAATGGCGCCGGCCTCATTTTCCAGCTTGTCTTCTCCGTTGACCAGAACTTCATGTTCACCGTCGGCCAGCGTGTGCAGAACGCGACCGGCGGCCCGATCTCCCTCTATCCCTGGTCGCGCGTGAGCCGCGCCTACAAGCCGGAAGTGACCGGCGGCTATCTGGTGCACGAGGGGCCGATCGCGGTGATCGATGGCCGTCTGGAAGAGAAATCCTACAAGAGCCTTGAGACCGACTCCGCGGAGAATGGCGGCATTGCCTGGAGCGCGCAGCAAGGCGCCGGCACTGAAAAGGCCTGGGCCGGCATCACCGACAAATACTGGCTGACCGCGGTGATCCCCGCCTCTGCCGCAATGCAGACCGGGAGCTACCGCTACGTGCCGAACAGCGGCGCCGGGATTTACGAGGTTTCGTTCATCCAGGCCAGCCCGGAAGTGATCGCTTCCGGCGCCACGATGGGCAGCGTCACCCACGTGTTCGCCGGCGCCAAGGAAGTGCATCTGCTCGACAGCTACATGAGTACGCTGCACATCACCGACTTCTGGAAGGCAGTGGATTTCGGCTGGTTTGCCTTCCTGACCAAGCCGATCTTCTTTGTGCTTGACTGGCTGAATAATCGGCTCGGCAATTTCGGCCTGGCGCTGCTTGCCTTCACGCTGATCGTCAAGACGCTGTTCTTTCCGCTGGCGACAAAGTCGTTCCGGTCGATGAGCAAGATGAAGCTGCTGCAGCCGAAGATGACGGCGGTGCGCGAGCGCTACAAAGACGACCCGATGCAGATGAACAAGGAGATGATGGCGCTCTACAAGACGGAGGGCGTCAATCCGGCCAGCGGCTGCCTGCCGATGCTGGTGCAGATCCCGGTATTCTGGTGCCTCTACAAGGATCTCTACGTCACCATCGAGATGCGTCAGGCGCCGTTCTTCGGCTGGATACGCGACCTCTCGGTGCCCGACCCGACCAACGTCTTCAACCTGTTCGGGCTGATCCCGCATGATCCGACCGCAATCAGCCCAATGCTGCACCTGGGCGTCTGGCCGATCATCCTGGGCATCACGATGTTCATGCAGCAGCGCATGAACCCGCCGCCGCCTGATCCGACCCAGGCCAAGCTGTTCCAGATCATGCCGCTGATCTTCACCTTCGTGCTGGCTCGTCAGCCGGCGGGACTGGTGATCTATTATTGCTGGAACAACACGCTGACGGTGGCCCAGCAATGGCTGATCATGCGCAGCACGCGGCTTGGCGGCGGCGTGGGGGGCAGACGTTCGGCACGTACGGTGCAAAGCTGAGCGACAGCTTCGATCCGGCCCCGCGCAGCCCGGAGGAGGTGGCCGCCGCAGTCGAGGCGGGCCGTCTGCTGTTCGCCCAGCCTTGCGATTTCTTCCATGCCTCGCAGCGGCTCGACCAGTTGCCGGCGCCGGCGCGTGCCGAAATCGCCTTCGCCGGCCGCTCCAACGTCGGCAAGTCGACCCTGGTCAACGCGCTGACCGGCCGCCGTTCGCTGGCACGCGCCTCCTCCAATCCCGGCCGCACCAAGCAGCTCAACTTCTTCAATCTTGGCGACCGGCTCACCTTGGTCGACATGCCCGGCTACGGCTATGCCCAGGCTGCGCGGGCGGTGAAGGAGGACTGGCAAGGGCTGATGTTCGACTTTCTGCGCGGCCGGCCGACCTTGCGTCGGGTCGTGCTGCTGCTGGACGGACGCATCGAGATCAAGCAAGGCGACCGCGACGTGATGAAGCTGCTGGATCGCGCCGCGGTGATCTTCCAACTCGTGCTGACCAAGGTGGACGCGATCAGTCCCGCGACGCTCGCCGCCAAGATCGACGCCGCAGCCACGCTCGCCCGCAGGCACCCGGCGGCCTATCCAGATATCATCGCGACCAGCAGCGAGACCGGCGAAGGGATCGCTGAACTCCGCGCGGGGCTTGCCGCATTGGCCGATCACGCATGAGCCTGAGCGAGCAAGCCCTCAACGCCGCACGCGAGCAGGCCGCGACGCTGGCTAGCGCGTTGCCCTTCCTGCGCCGCTACGCCGGCGATACCATCGTGGTCAAGTATGGCGGCCACGCCATGGGCGATGCATCGCTGGCCGAGGCGTTCAGCCATGACATCGCGCTGCTCAAGCTGGTCGGCGTCAACCCGGTCGTGGTGCATGGCGGCGGCCCGCAGATCGATGTCATGCTGGAGCGGCTGGCGATCAAGTCGAGCTTCGTCGAGGGGCTGCGCGTCACCGACTCGGCGATGGTCGAGATCATCGAGATGGTCCTGTCCGGCTCGGTCAACAAGCGCGTCGCCGAGCTGATCAATCGCGCCGGCGCGCTCGCCGTCGGCATCTCGGGCAAGGATGGCGGCCTGATCCGCGCGAGCAAGCTGACCCGCACCGTCCGCGATCCGAACAGCCATATCGAGCGGGCGCTGGATCTCGGCTTTGTCGGCCAGCCGGACCATATCGACACCCGCCTGCTCTATGCCTTGTCCGGCTCCGGCCTGATCCCGGTGATCGCGCCGGTCGGCGCAGGGCCGAACGGCGAGACCTACAACATCAACGCCGACACTGCCGCCGGCGCCATCGCCGGCGCGTTGGGCGCCACGCGTCTGCTGATGCTGACCGACGTTCCCGGCGTGCTCGATGGCAAGAAGCGCCTGATCGAGGAATTGACGGCGGAGGACGCGCGCGCCGGCATCGCCAGCGGCATGATCTCCGGCGGCATGATCCCGAAGGTGGAGACCTGCCTCGAGGCGGTGCGCTCCGGCGCCAAGGCCGCGGTCATTCTGGACGGCCGGGTGCCGCACGCCTGCCTGCTGGAACTGTTCACCGCCGCCGGACCGGGAACGCTGATCCGCGGCGGCTGAATTGGTCCGGTTGCCGAGCCAGGGCGGATGGCGCCGGCTGGGCGCCGGATGCAGGCACGCGGACCGGAACAGCCCGGTGCGGCAGCAGGGCAAGTGCCACCATCCCGCCCATCGCGATCAGCCCGCTGAAGAACTGCCCGCGCAGCAGCAGGCCCGGCTCCCATCCACCGGCCGCGGGCGAGATGTTGAGCGCAAACAGGATCGCCGATAACAGGAACGGCCACGCGATGTGGCGCTTCCGCCCGCCATCCAGCAGCAGCATGACCGGCAGGATCAACACGATATAGTAGTGCGACCAGGCGATTGGCGTGAACGAGGTCGCAGCGAGAATGGCGAGGACGGCGCCGCACGGCGGATCGTCTTCGCGTCTCGAGCCCCGACGATCGAGCAGCCCGCCGGCGATGGTTGCGGCAACAATCAAGCTCAGCGAGACGATCTTCAGCGCCTCCGGCAGCGCCTGCATCCGCCAGGCGCGGGTCGCCGATAAGGCGGCATGGCGCCCGGCCCACCAGGCGGCGAGGGACTGGTTGTTGTAGGCCACAAGGAGCACGTCGGAGAGGCGCGACAGCTCCCGGACGTAATCAACCGTGAGCGTTGGGCCTACGGCCAGGAGGGTAAGCACGGCCAGGGCCGCCATTGCCACGAGGAATGCGCCGGCGGCCAGGCGCAGCCGACTTTGGCCGACAATCAGCCAGTAGATCAGGAGGAAGCCCGGGGTGATCTTGACTGCGGCAGCCAGAGCCAGGACGATTCCGGCCGCAACCGGACGGCCGCGTCCGGCCCAGATCAGCGCCAGCACAGCCCCGAACAGGAATAGCGTCTGGTTCTGTACCAGAACCATTGCATAGCGGAACGGCTGCGTCGCCGAGAGCGCCGCCAGCAGAAGGGCGATCCACCCGGCTCCCTGCAGGCTGGTCGCCCAGTGTCGCGCGGTCAGGAAAACCATGCCGCTCAGGGCGAGCAGCGACAGGATCAGGAACCCCTCGCAGAAATGCCGGAAATTCATGTTCATGCAGGCCGGCCTCAACAGCAATGCCCAGAGCGGTGTCTGCACGTACGGATGGAGCATCCCCGTGAAGCTGGCCGCCTCCGCCGCCCGGTTCCACGCGGCATCACGCACCACCGCGAAGTCGACCGGATCATGGCTGAACAGCCGGTTGCCGTGCCCAGAAGCGATCAGCCGGCATCCGATATAGGACGCCGACAGATCATCGCCGCGTCCGCCGCTGAACCATATGGCGCCCAATAGAACGAATGCGACGACGACCCAACGGCTCATGTTCAGTTCCTGGCGGCGTTATGGATACGGGCTTCGCGCGGCGGGCGTGATTGCCTATAGAGTGCGAGTGGACGTTGAATTTCAAAAGATGCAGGCTGCGGGCAACGATTTTGTTGTCATTGACGAGCGCACCGCTTCGCTCGCTCTCCAGCCGTACGCGATCGCGGCACTTGCCGATCGCAGGCGTGGCGTTGGTTGCGACCAGGTGATCCTGCTGCAGCCGGCGTCCGAGCCGGGAGCGGACGCGTTCGTGCGCTTCTTCAACAGCGACGGCGGCGAATCCGGCGCTTGCGGCAACGGCACGCGCTGTGCCGCGGCCTTTCTGGCAGGTCAGACCGGGTCCCGCGTCGTGCGGCTGCACGGGACGGCCGGCCCGCTCGCCTCCGAGATGCTCGGCGGCGGGGAAGTCCGGGTCGACATGGGACCGGCACGGCTGGACTGGAGGGACGTGCCGCTGTCGCGCGCAGCCGATACGCTTCATCTGGATCTGGAGCATCTGCACCTGGGAGGGGACGCGAGCGCCTGCTCGATGGGCAATCCGCACGCGACATGGTTCGTGGAGGATCTGGATCGTGTCGATGCGGCTCGCGAGGGAGCGGCGCTGGAGCATCATACGCTGTTCCCCGAACGCGCCAATATCGGCTTCGCGCAGGTGCTCGGGCACACCCGCATCCGACTGGTGGTCTGGGAGCGTGGCGCCGGGCGCACTCCGGCCTGCGGCTCCGGGGCCTGTGCCGCGGTGGTGAACGCGCATCGTCGTGGGCTGGTCGGGCGGGAATGCGCGGTCGAGATGCCGGGCGGCGTGCTGCATGTCGCCTGGCGCGAGGACGGGCACGTGCTGCTTGCAGGTCCTACCGCCACCGTGTTCACCGGCCGTATCCGGCTCGATCCATGAGCACGCCCGACATCCTGACCTTCGGTTGCCGGTTGAACAGCACCGAGAGCGAGGTCATGCGTGGCCATGCCACCAGTCTGTCCGAAGGCGGTGATCTGGTGATCGTCAATACCTGCGCGGTCACCGCCGAAGCCGAGCGGCAGGCGCGGCAGGCCATCAGGCGGGCGCATCGCCAGAGACCGGAAGCCCGCATCGTCGTCACCGGCTGTGCCGCGCAGATCGATCCCGCGCGCTGGCGGGCGCTGCCGGGAGTGGCGCGGGTGATCGGCAACGACGAGAAGCTGCGCGCGGAAAGCTGGACCGCGGCGGCGCTCGGCTCGGGCGACGCGGTGTCGGACATCATGCAGGCGCGCGAGACGGCGGCGCACCTCGTGACCGAGTTCAGCGGACGCGCGCGTGCCTTCGTCCAGGTGCAGCAAGGCTGCGACCATCGCTGCACGTTCTGCATCATTCCGTTCGGCCGCGGGCCGAGCCGCTCGGTGCCGGCCGGCGCCATCGCCCAGCAGGTGCGCGCACTCGTTGGCCGCGGCTTCCGCGAGGTGGTGCTCACCGGGGTCGATATCGTCTCCTATGGCGGCGACCTGCCGGGACGGCCATCTCTGGGCCAGCTCGCGCGTCGGCTGCTGGCGCTGGTGCCGGAGCTGGAGCGATTGCGCCTGTCCTCTCTCGATCCGGCCTCGATCGACGAAGATCTCTGGCGATTGCTGGAGTGCGAGCCGCGTCTGATGCCGCATCTGCATCTCTCGCTGCAGGCCGGCTCCGACCTGATCCTCAAGCGGATGAAGCGGCGTCATCTGACCGCCGACGCTGCCGCGGCAATCGCGCGCGCGCGCCAGATCCGGCCGGACGTCGCCATCGGCGCCGATCTGATCGCGGGCTTTCCCACCGAAAGCGACGCGCTGTTCGAGCAGACGCTCGGCTTCGTGCGCGACCATGCCTTGCCTTATCTGCACGTCTTTCCCTACAGCGAACGGCCCGGCACACCGGCGGCGCGCATGCCGGCGGTGGCGATGACGCTGCGCCGCGAGCGCGCGACGCGCCTACGCCAGGCCGGGCGTGCGGCATCCGAGGCGTTCCACGCCCGACAGATCGGTCGCGACGTCAGCGTGCTGCTGGAGAGTGCGACCGGCGGCCACTCGGAGCATTTCGCGCCGGTTCGCGCTCGGGACGGTGTGCTTGGCGAGCCAGGACGGATCATGCGCGCGCGGGTGGTCGGCTCGGACCAGGCCGGGCTGCTGGCGGAGAGGCTCTGACATGGCGCTGGGTTTCTTCAGCCGACTGAAGGAAGGGCTTTCCCGCAGCACCCAGAAGCTCGGCGGCATCACCACGGTGTTCAGCCGACGCCGGCTGGACGAGGCCGCCCTCGAAGAGCTGGAGGAACTGCTGATCGCCGCCGACCTGGGGCCGGCGGTGGCCGGACGGGTCATCGACGAGTTCCGTCGCACCCGCTTCGGCAAGGAAGTGACCGACGAGGAAGTGCGCACCGCGCTGTCCGCTGAGATCGCCCGCGTGCTGGAGCCGGTCGCGTTGCCGTTCGTGCCCGACCTTTCACTCAAGCCGCATGTGGTCCTCGTCGTCGGCGTCAACGGCACCGGCAAGACCACGACGATTGGCAAGATGGCGCTGCAGTATGGACAAGCGGGGCTGCGTCCGGTGCTGGTGGCAGGCGACACCTTCCGCGCCGCCGCCGTCGAGCAGTTGCAGATCTGGGGCGAGCGGGTCGGCGCGCCGGTGATCGCCGGCGCCCCCAACGCCGATGCGGCCGGCCTCGCCTACGAGGCGTTCGCCCGCGCCCGCAAGGAGGGCGCCGACCTGCTGCTGATCGACACCGCCGGCCGGATGCACAACAAGGCCGCGCTGATGGAAGAGCTCGCCAAGATCATCCGTGTGCTGCGCAAGTTCGACGCGGCCGCGCCGCACTCGGTGCTGCTGGTGCTCGATGCCACCACCGGGCAGAACGCGATCGAGCAGGTTCGTGTCTTCAAGGAGATGGTCAGCGTCACCGGCCTGATCGTCACCAAGCTCGACGGCAGCGCCAGAGGCGGGATTGTGGTGGCGCTGGCCGAGACCTTCGGACTGCCGGTTCACGCGGTCGGCGTCGGCGAACGGGCGGAGGATCTGCGCCCGTTCCAGGCGGACGATTTTGCCCGCGGCCTAGTCGGCGACACCGTGCGGCTGCAGCGTGCCGACGAGCCGAGCTGAGATCCTAAGGCATGGGAACCGACAGGTTCATGCCGCCGCCCACGGTGTGCCGATGGTTCTGGTCTGTCTCGAGATTAGAGCCGGGCGCATAGCCGTCACCGGCGAAATGCGACTTCATGTTGAAAACTCCGGGTGCCAGGCTGGCATCGCTCTGTGCGGCGAGCGCTTCCTGGTTCGGGCCGGGCTCCTCGACGTCCGGGTTCGGCAGCGGCGCCGGGCGCATCGTCTCGGCGGTTGCCTGCACGACCACCGGAGCCGGCGCGCCAAGCGGTGGCGCCCACACCAACCGCGCCGATGACGAAGCATCCGACAGCGATACCGCGCGTGCCTGGAGCGGCAATGACAATGCCGACGCAAGCAGGATGCCCTGACTGAAGCGGAACTGGCTGAAGCGGAACTGACTCATCAGACCGTCTCCCTCTGCGGCGCGTGTCCGGGCAGACTGCCTTCGCCGCGCGGATCTTCCTTGGGGTTGCCGAAAGGGGCAAGCAGCGGCCCGTTGCCGAGCCGCAAATGCGCGTCGATCGCCCAATGCACCGTGGGAAAGGCAATGTCGTCGCGCGGGATGGCCTCGGGCGTGAACAATCCGACCTCTAGGCTCTCAGCGCCAGCCTCGATCAGGGCTTCGGCCGGATCGGCGAAGCGCGCGCGATGGATGATTTGCACCTGGGCAATGCGGCTGATGCTGAAGATGGCGAGAATGCCGTCGATGGCGATGCGTGCGCCGGCCTCCTCGAAGGTCTCCCGCATGGCGCCTTCGGCCGGGGTTTCGTTCAGTTCGAGATAGCCGGCGGGAAGCGTCCAGAAGCCGCGTCTCGGCTCGATCGCCCGCCGGCAGAGCAGGATGCGGCCGTGATGCGCAACGACGGCGCCGACCACGATCTTCGGATTTTCATAAAACACATGTCCGCAATCGAGACAGGAGACCCGCTCGCGGTTCTCTCCGTCCGGCACGATGCGGGAGAAGCGTGACATGGAGGCGCAGGGTGGACGCGCCTGTGCGAAATTACAAACGAAATCGCCGCTGAGTTTTTGTTTAAACGGGTCGCTTTATCGAAGCGCTGACGCCCTTGATGCCGATGCTGCTAGGCGGAGATGTCGAGCAGGGTTCCGCGTCGCGTCGATGGATCAGGCGAGGGCAGCGCGGAGGCCGCGCCGGAAGACGCGCCGCTGGCCGAGATTGCCGGTTGCGACACGCGGCCGACGGACGGCCGAGGCTGGACAGAAAAGGCGGCAAGGGAGGTGCTGGCGATCATGGGCCGATCATCGCCGACGAAGATGAAGTCAGGGTTAATGGGCATCGGCCCGAATCTGGCGCAGGAAGGCATCGAAAGCCGGCAGCACCACTTCCGGATCGGCGCTGAAGCAGCCTCGATGGCCCTGTATGTGGCCGCTGGCCAGCGCTCCCTCCTGGCCGGTGTCGGTGATCCAGTCGGGGTCGACGAGCAGGGCGGGCGCTGGCGCTTCAACAAAGCGCGGGTCGTGATAGATCGGCAGGTCGGGACGGTGGAGCAGGTTGTCCCGCGTGCTGATCATCATCGTCGGCAGGTTGGCCAGCCAGCGGTATTTGGCGAGGCCCGCGCCCCAGATCGCGAACGCGGCATCGGCATGGCGGCACCAGGCGAGGCTGGTGGCGATGCTCTGCCCGGTGGTGCCGACGATGCTGACCGGTGCGAGTGCGAAGCGTTCGCTGAGATTGCGCACGATCTGAAACTCGACTTCCTCCGGGGCCTGTTGGGCGAGGGCGTAGGCCATGCCACGGATGACAGCGCCGGTCGGTCCGCGATTATGGCCGTCGAAGACAATCGTGGCGCCCGGATGACGGTCGGCGATGAAACCGACGAACGCCGCGCAGAACTCCTCAAGGTCGGTGAAGGTCCGGTCCTCGACACGCAACCCGAAGATGATGACCGGCGCCGCGGGCGCTCCCCCTGAGCGGGAGAGAGCTGGGTGGCCGAGACTGTCGCGCACCATTTGCGCGTCGGCGGTTGCGTCAAGAGCGCGGGTGACCCGCTCGCGGAGTGCGGCGGTGATGCGTTCGCGCGTGATCCGGCAAGGCCAGACATCGTTTTCATAGGTCCAACGGATAAACGCGTCGACGTCGGGCAAGGAACGATCGACATGGCCGGCCAGATGCGGGAACAGCGCGTCGATCGGGCCGAACAGTTCGGCGTGCAGGTCGTCGGCGCCGAGGATCATGGTCATCGGCAGGCGAGCCGCGGGCACCGCGTCGCAGAGGGCTTCCAGGCCGGTCAGGTCATTCCAGAGATGGTGACCGATATGCACGTTGCTGAGCAGCACGTTGACAGGCGCCGCCGTTTCGCCGCGGGCGCGGCGGGCGATCTCTGTTGCGTACTGGTTGACATGACGGTGCAGCAGGAACCAGAAATCGCCGCCGCGCTCGAAACGCAGCCAGTCATCGTGCATCCAGCGCGGAACCTGCTCGTCGAACACGAACAGGTTGGCCGATGGCAACACCAGGCCGATCACTCTGGCCGAACGATCGCCGGCGACCAGCATGAAGTCCAGGCCGTTGCGATCCAGAAACTGATAGACGAAGACATAATCATCGAAAGTGAAGATGCCGCATAATCTGGCGGGACTTGCGTCGACGGGACTTGGCCACTCGAACCGGCCACACAGGATCGCCTCCAAGGTGCGCTGATGCAGGTCCGTGGTGACCGCGCGCCCGACTGCCTCCCGGGCGAGCGTGACAGCGGCGCCGGATTGGGTGGGCAGGGCAAATGTCTGCGGCATCCGCCCTGCGGCGAACGGCTCGAGCGGCGGCCGGATGGACCCCCCGGAATGCGCGATGAGCGCATGCCGCACAGACGGATCAAGCGCCAGGTATCGCTCCACCACCGGATCGGCGGCTGGTTCCTGGAAGGCAAGCACGCTTGCCAGATAGCGGTCCATCACCGGCGCCGCGTGACGGACCAGCACCTCGCCCATCCCGGGCGGCGGCCGCCAGATGTCGCCAACCTGGCGGAGTTGGCGGTCCAGCAGCCAGGCGGCCTGTGCGCCGCTGCTGTGGCGGAGTTCCAGCAGATAGCTTGGCGCGAAATCCCGGTAGAGCGTCTCCGCGGTCCAGCCAGACTCGAAATCGGACGGCAGCAGCACCCTGCCGCCAAGCAGGATCGGGATCTCCCACCCGCCTGGGAGAATTATGGAAAGCTGCTCCTCCTGGCATCGCACCCTGAGCCGCGCGCCAGGCGCTTGCTCAGGGTGCGCGAGCTGGTCGATGAGCCCGTCGGCGGCAACCGCCGCGTCGGCCTGGGTGTTGGCGAGCAGCTCCAGGCGGACCCGCCTCGGCATGCGGTCCCACTCGCCGCGTGCAGTGTCCAGCGCACGCCGCGTCGCCAAGTGCAGGCTTCGGCGCATTGCGTCCGGCAGACGATGCACCGGCTCGCAATAGGTTTCGTTCGAGGCGTCGACGATCCAGCAGGCCCGCCCGCCATCAAGGTGACGCAGCGCGATGATGGTGATCGGCGCGAGCGCCTGGTGGAACGCTTCCGGCGACCAGCCTTGCCTCAGCGCCTCGAAGCCGCGCCCGTCGCGGACAAGCGGGCGCCGCAGACCTGAGGGCGCCACCAGGATCGCCGCGCCATCATCGTCTTGCAGCGAGAACTGAGGAGTTTCCACCCGGCGCCCTGGCTCGCCTGCTCATTGAACGCGTGCGAGCACGCGGGCACGCAGGCGGGCAAAGAGCCCTTCCTCCCTGGCCTCGACGATGTTGCCGACAAGCTCTGGCGTGACAATGCCCGGATCGGCAAGGATCTCGAACGACGTCCTCGCGGGCTTTGCAGGCGGCTCGGCGGGAGGCTTCTCGTGGGGTGCTTGCTGTCGTCGATAGGGCGCATGGAACTCCCGGTACGCGTTGCGGCAAAGAGTGAGCCACGCATCGATGCACGGCTCCTCGGCCCGGTCGAAACTGGCCATGGCGCCGCGCAAAAGGTTCGGCGCGATCCATTCCACGTCGCCAGGGCTGCGTCCGGCTTCCACGCGACCGACCCAGAGCAGACGCGTGCGGCCATAACGGCTCATGGCAGCGTGCAGCGACAGCATTTCCGCAAGGTCCGCTCGGGAACTCTGCTTGTAGACAAATATCTTCTCGCCATCCTCCAGGTCTTCGATCAATTTGCGGCCCAGATAGGCCAGCTTGATCTCGTTTTCGGCGATCACATCCGCCTGGCTCACTTCATCCGGATTTCGCCAGGTATGATAGAACAGGCCGACCTCGTCAGCCCAGATCATGTATTCCTTTTGGCCCTCGATCCAACTGATTGTGGACCGTAACGATCCAGGCGCGCCGAGGCCTGCGAACTCGGTCTCGAAGAGCTTGATCAGCGATCCCAGACCACGATTTCCGGAGAACCGGAGCAGTCCGATAGACTCGATTCCAAAATGACGCTGCGCGAAGCCGAGCTCGCAATTGGCGCCGATGCTGACGAACTCGCCCAAGAGGTCGCGATCGGGCGGCACGGCCAGCTCCTCGCGTCTGGCGCTCGCCGACAACGTGAGCCGGTCAAGCCGGAAGGCGGCCTCCGCGCCGATCAGTGGCGGCTCGAAGCTGAAGCCGAGGCGAAGCGTGTGGTCTCTGATCCGCTCTGGCGGAATCAGGCAGGTCAGCACGGTGCCATTGTCTTGCAGCCGGCTTAGCAGGTGGTTGCTGACCGGAGAGTCGTTCGCGCGCACCGTCATCCGCGTGCCGTCGCGCACCTTGCCGATGTCCATAACGAGATGGAACAGGTTGGCGCTGTAGGGAACCTCGATGGCGATCGGCAGGGATCCGGTAACGATCCAGGCGTTGCCGGCGGCATCGATAAACCAGCCTGGCGCGCGGCGCGCGAATGTCTCAGGCTGCGTGGCCGGGCTGATCACCTTGATGATGTCGAAGGCATGATCCGCCGCACCATAGGCAAGCCCGCTCTGCAGCGCGTCGAGATGCTGACCGGCGTCGGTGCGTGGCACGAGTGCCGCGATAGCCTCCCGAGTTCGCCCGTTGAGCAGCCGCACGCTGTCGAAGCATCCCACACCGGCATCGATCCGGCGCATCAATCTGCCGCCGCGCTCGCTGACCAGCTCAAGCAGGGAAGGCGGCACGTCATCGAACGACGTGCCGTAGAACGTCCCGTCCTCGTGCAGGAACCAGGTCTCCGGCAGGTCGAATTCCCGGCTTATTTCCAGCAGCAGCAAGGGCGCAAACAGCGTGAACAGGAAGCGGCCGGTCCACTCCATCACCGCCGCCGGCTGCGGCCTTTCGGAGATGATCCTGAAGGCGCTGCCGTCACGGCGGCGCAGCACCGCATCTGGTTTGGCGGCGACCACCGGATCGAACAGAATTTCCGGCAGAAAGCCCGACAACGGGATTTGCACGCGTGTTCTGCAATTGAGCTGTTTGAACGCCGCCACGGCATCACGCGTCTCCGGCGCGTGCGGATGCGCCTTCCAATGGGCGATGGTGGCGGCGATTTCCGCGAGAATGGCGTACGGCAGGCGCTCTATCTCGTGGGTAAGAAGCCCCGCATCCGGAGACAGGAACAAAGTTCCCTCCCGCCCATCCTCATGCTCCAGCTCGAGCAGCCAGACGCTGTCAAATCCGCAGAACAACGCTGTCGCGCGCCAGCCCGGAGCAAGCACGGACAAGCCCTGGATCGGCGTCTCGCCGCCATCCGCACGACGCAGCACCAACCCGTCATCCCGAACCAACACCGGGTCTAGAGCGAGATACGCCACGATCCCCCCAGGTTATGCGCAGATGTCACGCGGGCTTCGACGTTAACGCGGCAGCACGATCCCGCCAAGCGCCGTGAGCGCCTGGATGCCCGGCAAGGTCTTGCCTTCCAGCCATTCGAGGAAGGCGCCGCCGGCGGTCGAGACGTAGGAAAACTGGTCCAGCACGCCAGCATGCCGCAGCGCCGAGACGGTGTCGCCGCCGCCCGCCACCGACCGCAAGCCGCCCGAGCGCGTCATTTCGGCCGCCGCCCGCGCCAGCGCCGTGGTGCCGGCGTCGAACGGCTCGATCTCGAAGGCGCCCATCGGGCCGTTCCAGACCAGGGTCCGCAGCGCCGCCAGATGGCGGGTCAGCAGCTCAATTGTGCGCGGTCCGCAATCGAGGATCATTGCGCCGTCGGCGACCTGCTCTATCGGCACGGTGCGCGTGGCGGCGCCGGCCTTGAACTCGGTCGCGGTCACGGCATCGACCGGCAGCAGCACCTGACAGCCGCGCGCCTCGGCTTGCGCCAGGATGGCGAGTGCCGCCTCGTGCATCTGCGGCTCCTGCAACGAACGGCCGATCTCGATGCCGCGCGCCGCGAGGAAGGTGTTGGCCATGGCGCCGCCGATGATCAGCACATCGACCCGGCCCAGGATGTTGCCGATGAGGTCGAGCTTGGTGGAGATCTTGGCGCCGCCGATAATGGCGCCCACCGGACGCTCAGGTGAGTCCAAGGCCAAAGTGAGGGCGTCCAGTTCCGCCTGCATCAGGCGGCCGGCATGGGCGGGAAGGTGACGCGCCACCCCTTCGGTGCTGGCGTGCGCCCGGTGGGCCGCGGAAAAGGCGTCGTTCACGTAGATGTCGGCCAGCGACGCGAGCCCGCGCGCCATCTCCGGATCATTGCTCTCCTCGCCCGGATGGAAGCGCGTGTTTTCCAGCACCAGCACCTCGCCGTCGCGGAGCGCCGCGACCGCCGCCTCCGCCTGCGGCCCGAGGCAGTCCTCGGCGAAATGCACCGGATGGCCAAGCACCTGGGCGAGTGCCGCGCGCACCGGAGCCAGCGACATCTCCATCACCCGCTCGCCGCGAGGCCGGTCGAAATGGCTGACCACGATGACGCGCGCACCCTTGTCGGCCAGTTCGCGTATCGTCGGCGTGAGACGCTGCAGACGGGTGAGATCGGTGATCTGTCCGCCCTGCCGCGGCACGTTGAGGTCGGCGCGCAGCAGCACGCGCTTGCCGGCGCAATCGAGCGCGTCGATCGTCCGGAACGCGGCGCCTGTGGCTGGGCCCGACATCAGACCGCTCCGAACACCGCGGCGGTGTCGGCCATGCGGTTGGAGAAGCCCCACTCATTGTCATACCAGCCGCAGACGCGCACCAGCTTGCCGCTGTCGACCAGCGCTGTCTGTGTCGCGTCGAACGAGCACGAGGCGATGACGTGATTGAAATCGCTGCTGACCAGCGGCTCGGTGCTCATCACCAGAATGCCGCGCAGCGCGTCCTCGCTGGCACGCCTGAACGTGTCATTGACCTCGGCGGCGGACGCGGGCGGCATGCGCGGCACGAAGTCAAGCGAGACCAGCGAGACGTTCGGCGTCGGCACGCGGATCGCGGTGCCGTCGAGCTTGCCCTTGAGTTGCGGCAGCACCAGGCCGACCGCGCGCGCCGCTCCGGTGCTGGTCGGGATCATGTTCAGAGCCGCGGCGCGGGCGCGGTGCAGGTCCTTGTGCAGCGTATCGACGGTGCGCTGGTCGCCGGTGTAGCTGTGGATGGTGACCATGTAGCCGCGCTCGATGCCGTAGGCGTCGTCCAGCACCTTGGCCATCGGCGCCAGGCAGTTGGTGGTGCAGGACGCGTTCGAGATCACCGTCATCTCGCGGGTGATGGTGTGATGGTTGACGCCGTAGACGATGGTGGCGTCGACGCCGTCGGCGGGCGCCGAGACCAGCACCTTGCGCGCGCCCGCGGTGATGAGCTGTGCCGCCGCCTCCTTCTTGGTGAACAGGCCGGTGCATTCCATCGCCACGTCGACGCCCTGATAGGGCACGCGCGCGGGATCGCGCTCGGCGGAAACCCTGATCGGCGCATAGGCGCGGCCGCCCGCCTGGATCACGATGCTGTTGCCGTCGATCCGCACCTCGCCGGGAAAGCGGCCGTGCACGCTGTCGTAGCGCAGCAGGTGGGCGTTGTCGGAGACCGAGCCCAGGTCGTTGATCGCCATGACCTCGACGTCGGTGCGGCCGCTTTCAATGATGCCGCGCAGCACCAGGCGTCCGATGCGTCCAAATCCGTTGATGGCTAGCTTGACTGGCATAGGGTCGGTCCTTGAATGCGTTGGCCGGAGATTACGGCGGTTTCTGATCGGCTGGCCAGGGTCTGCCGTCCCGAGGTCTCGCGTCCTGCAACGTCGCCTCCTCGCGTCTGCCGAGCAGGCGGCGCACCCGCTCCGAGACCGCCTCCGGGGTAATCCCGAACCGCCGGTAGATCTCGTCAGCTGGCGCCGAGATGCCGAAATCGTCGATGCCGATGAACATGCCGGCGCGCCCGAGCCAGCGCTCCCAGCCGAAGCCGGACGCCGCCTCGATGCCGACGCGCGGCGCCGCGCCGAGGATCGCCTCACGATAGCTCGCCGGCTGCTGCGCGAACAGCTCCCAGCAGGGCAGGGAGACCACGGCGGCGCGTACCCCGCGCCCGGCCAGCAGCCGGCGCGACTCGATGGCGATGCCGAGCTCCGGGCCAGTGGCGATCAGCGTCACGTCGCGCGGCCGCCCATCCGGCGCATCGGCCAGAACATAGCCGCCGTGCGCGCACGCATTGCCGAGCGGCGCCCCGACGGCGCCTTCGGCGGCACGCAGCGCCTCGCGTAGATCGGGCGGCACGCGCGGACAACAGGCGATCAGGCTGGGACCGTCGGTCCGATGCAGGGCAAGCTGCCAGCATTCCATCATCTCGGCGCCATCCGCCGGGCGGAACACCGCCACGTTCGGCATCGCGCGCAGGCTGGCGAGCTGTTCCACCGGCTGCCAGGCGGCCCCGTCCTCGCCCAGCGCCAGCCCGTCATGGGTCAGCAGATGGATCACCTGCCGCCCCATCAGGGCGGCGAGCCGCAAGGCCGGGCGCATGCGGTCGACGGCGATGAAGGAGGCGGATCCGCAGGCGAGCAGGCCGCCGTGCAGCGCGATGCCGTTCAGCAGCGCGGCCATGCCATGTTCCTGCGTGCCCAGGCACAGGCTGCGTTCGACGGTTCCAAGCCGCGGCATGCTGGGCAGGCCCGGCTCGCAGGAGAGGCTGACGAATTCCGGCAGCAGGGCGAGCAGCGCATCGAGGCCGCGGCGCGCGCCCGAGCCGTCCCGCGACGCCGCGTGCTGGGACAGGCTGGCGCTCCAGGCCTCGCGCC
>CAXTRK010000019.1:56941-58429 GCA_964246745.1 uncultured Acetobacteraceae bacterium | reverse complement strand
CGCTATGGCTGCGTGGCGTGTGGCGCCTGCCCGGCCGACGCGCCGCCGCCAGCAGCCAGGGTCCGAGCGGGCGATCCGGCATGCGCCCGGCGAGATCGGAACGGGCCGCGAACGGCGACGATGCCGCCATCGCCGGCAAGCCGTCGCCCGCGTTGAGCGCGCGACGGTCCGAGGCCGGGCCATAGAGCCCCGGCGGGTGGATCGCGGATGCGGCGACATGGCCGAACGCCCGCGCCGGCAGGCCGCGCGCCGCGGGCGGCGGCGTGCCTAGGGCGGCGTCGCCATCCAAGGTGGAGACGGGCGCCAGCACCGCGTCGCCGCCTTCGCTCCGCAAGCCCGCCGAGCGTTCGACCAGACGGTGCAGCATCTGCACGAACAGGCCGGAGAAGGGCAGTGTCGACCAGTCCGGCGTGCTGGTGACATGGAACAGCACCACCTGACCGGCGCCAAGGGCGGCGTGCGTCACCAGGGGCGTGCCGTCGGCGAGGCGTGCCCAACTCCGTGCCTCGAGATCGGTGGCGGGACGGGCCAGCACCTGGCGCGAGACGGTGACATCGGCCGGCACGCGCAACCCGGCAAACGGCGTGTCGGCGCCGAACCGGGCCAGCGTCTCCGGCTTGCTCCACGACATCGCGCCGCCGAGCGTGCGTTCGCCGCCCAGCAGCGGCGCCGGCAGCAGGGTCTGGGCGATGCCGCCCGTTCCGGCGCCCGCAACTTGCCCGGCCGCATCCTGCTGGGTCCAGTCCGCTGCCATGCGCGGGCCGGCAAAGCGGATCAGCATGCCGCCGCCGCGTACCCAGTCCGCGACCTTGCGGCGCGCTGGCGCGTCCTCAAGCGTGCCGTCGGTCGCGATCAGCACCGAGAGCTGACGCGATAGCAGGCCTGCGGCCGTGCCGGTCCGCAATTCGGTGTCCGGCGACAGCGCACGCCGCAGATAGAACAGCGGCCCCAGCAGGGGCGTGTCGCTGAAGTTGCCGATGGCAAGCAGTCCGACCGGCCGACGTCGGTCGCCCTCGTCGAGCAGACGCAAGCCGGCCGGCCCCGGGGTTCCGTCCAGCACCAGCCGCGCGATTCGGTTGCGCAGCTCGACCGGCAGCACGAGCTTGAGCGCCGCCGTGTCGGATCCGGCGGCGATGACGCCGTAGCCCCGCGCCAGCGTGCCGCCGTCGCCATCCTCCGCCCGAACGACAAAGGGTCGTGCCACGGCTTGGGGGATCGCGCCGACCCGCACGAGGAGTCCGCGTGCGCCGGAGACCTGCGGCAGCATCAGGCGCAGCGGTCCGCGCGGCCCGTCCCACTCGCCGATCGAGCCCCGACGGTGCAATGCCGCGCGCAAGGCGTCGTCGCCGGGCGTGGACAGCCCGTCGCTGAGATAGACGGTCCGGCCGAAAGACGCGCGCAAGCCATCCAGCGCGCGCGCCGCCGACGCGCGGTCGGTGTTCCAGGCGCGCGGGCGGCGCGCATCGAGGAGGGCGCGCAGCGCAACGG
>CAXTRK010000019.1:30863-56931 GCA_964246745.1 uncultured Acetobacteraceae bacterium | reverse complement strand
GGGGTTCCCGGGCGCGGGGGGGGGGCGCTCGCGGCCGGCGGGTCCGCGCAACGGCGCTCATGAGCGCCGTTGCGCGGACCGCATTGTTCTCGTCCGGCGATGTGCTCAGCAGGCTCGCCTGCTCGCCCGCGCGTCCGGCGCGGTCCAAAAGCGCGTCGAGCGCCGCGATCCGCGACGGCCAATCGCCTGCCGCGGCCCAGCCGTCATCGAGCACGATCAGCAGGTTTCCGTGCGAGATTGGCGCCGCGGCGCCGCGTGGCACCAGCACCGGCTGGGCGAGGCCAAGCACGAGCAGGCTTGCCGCAAGCAGCCGAAGCACCAGCAGCCAGGGCGGCGCGCGCTGGGCTTCCTGGCGCAGCGACTCGAGGCCGGCAAGCAGCCTGATCGCCGGGAACGGCTGCGAACGGGGCGCCGGGGGCACCGCGCGAAGCAGCCACCAGAGCAGCGGCAGCACCGCCATTCCGAGCAGCAACAGCGGCGCCCCCAGGATCATGGCGTCGCTCTCGCCTGGTGCAGCGATTGATAGAGCGCCAGCAGCGCCGTCTGCGGCGGTTGGTCGGTGCGGTCGCGGATCAGCCCGAAACCCGCGCCGGCGCACAGCGAGGCGAGACGCCGCTGATGGCTTTCCAGAACCTCGGCGTAGGCAGCCGTCAAATCCTGCGCGCGCGGCGCGAGCACCGACGCTTCGCCTTCCAACCCCTCGAAGCGGACCCGGCCGGCATAGGGCAGCGACAGCTCCGCGGGATCGAGGATCTGGAGCACGGTGCAGCCCACAGGGACCGCCGAGAGCCGCGCGAACAGCGCCTCGGTCTGCGCGGGTTCGGACAGCATGTCGCCCATCAGCACCAGCCTGGAGTGGCGCGGCAGCTCGCTGGCGGCAGTTGGCAGTCCGGCGTTCCGCGAACCCGCCGGCAGCAACGCCAATTGCGCGGCGATGCGCGACAGTCCCGCCTGCCCGGAGATCCAGCCGCCTGCCTCGCGCCCCGCCAGCAGCCGTACATGCTCGCCGCCGCGCAGCAGCAGAGAGGCGAGGGCGAGCAGCAGCAGTTCCGCCCGCTCAAGCTTCATCGGCAGCGCCGCCTTGGAACGCCAGTGCATGCTGGCAGAGACGTCATGCCAGAGGAACACGCTCTGTGCCGCTTCCCATTCGGTCTCGCGCACATAGGCGCGGCTGGAGCGCGCCGATTGCCGCCAGTCGATCCTCGCCGCGGACTCGCCCGGCAGCGCCTGGCGGTATTGCCAGAAGCTGTCGCCCATCCCGGCGCGACGGCGTCCGTGCACGCCCTGCGCCACGGTGGCGGCGACCCGCTCGGCCGCCACCAGCAGCGCCGGCAGCCGGGCGCCGAGCGCCTGCGCCTCGGCGAGACCAGGATGGCGCGGCCGCGCGCCCGAACGAGGCGAAACCGAGCCCTCTTGCCGAGGCGCATCCGAGTGCGCGCGCAGGGAAGGGAAGAACCTCACTCCAGCCGGTTCACCAGACCGTCGATCAGACCGGTGAGCGTCGTCCCCTCGGCGCGCGCGGCGAAGGTCAGCGCCATACGATGACGCAGCACCGGGCGCGCGAGGAAGGCCACGTCCTCGAGGCTGGGCGAGAGCCGTCCTTGCAGCAGCGCCCGCGCCCGGCTGGCCAGCATCAACGACTGCGCCGCCCGCGGTCCGGGTCCCCAGGCGACATCGCGCGCGAGGCGTGCGTCGCCGGCGCTCTCCGGCCGGGCGCCGCGCACCAGGCGCAGGATGGCGTCGACCACGCGTTCGCCGATCGGCAAGGCGCGGATCAGCGCCTGTGCCGCCACCAGCTCGCCCGACTGCAACACCTGTGCGGCACTTGCCAGCGCGCTTCCGGTGGTGGCGAGCAGCATGGCGCGCTCCTCCTGCTCGGCCGGATAGCCGACATCGATCTGTAGCATGAAGCGATCGAGCTGCGCCTCCGGCAGCGGGTAGGTGCCCTCCTGCTCGATCGGGTTCTGCGTCGCCAGCACATGAAACGGGTGCGGCAGCTTATGCTCGATGCCCGCGACCGCCACGGTATGCTCCTGCATCGCCTGCAGCAGGGCCGATTGCGTGCGCGGACTGGCGCGGTTGATCTCGTCAGCCATCAGCAATTGGCAGAATACCGGCCCTGGCACGAAGCGGAAGCCGCGCCTTCCATCCTGGGTCTCCTCAAGGATCTCGCTGCCGGTGATATCGGCGGGCATCAGGTCAGGAGTGAACTGCACCCGCTTCGCAGCCAGGCCCAGCACGGTGCCAAGCGTCTGCACCAGCAGCGTCTTGCCGAGCCCGGGAGCGCCGACCAGCAGCGCATGGCCGCCGCCAAGCAGGCAGACCAGCACTTCGTCGATCACCGCCTGCTGGCCGAAAATCGACCGACCGATCTGCGTCCGCACCGCGGCGAGACGTGAGGCGAGCGCGTCGGCGGCCGCGACGGCGTCCTCCGGGTTCGGATGTGTTCCGTCGGCAACAGCCTCACTGGTCGTCATCGTACCTCGCGTGTGCGCCGTTCAAACTGCCACGTCCAGGGGTTTCATCAAGCCGGGGGGCCTCCCTATATGCTTGTGGTGTCCCCGTCTTGGTTAACGTGCATGAACACATGGAAATCCGGTGACTCCTGAGCTTCCCGACTTGTCCGCCGCGCTTGCCGGCGCCCCGTTCGGATTCCTCGGGCCGCAAGCGGCGGATGAGCCGGCGGATGCCGCGGCTGGCGGTGAGCTAAGTACTCTCACCCGACACGGGCCTCGGCGCCGGCATCAATGCGGCGCCTTGCCATTCCTCATCCAGCGGGACGGGACCTGGCTCTATCGCGGCTCGCCGATCCGGCGCAAGCCACTGGTCTGTCTGTTCGCGAGCGTCCTCGTGCGTGACGATGCCGGCACCTACTGGCTTGAGACGCCGGCGGAGCGCGGCTCGATCGAGGTCGAGGATGTGCCATTCGTCGCCGTGGAGCTTGATTGGCGCGGGTGCGGCCGAGACCAGGTGCTCGCCTTTCGCACCAATGTCGATCAGATCGTCTGTGCTGGGGCGGATCATCCGCTTTCGGTGGAATGGAACCGGCCGCCTTGCGCCGAGGGCGGCGGCCCCGCGCCTTATCTGCATGTGCGCGGCGAGGGCGAGCGCGCCATAGCGGCGCGCGTCGGCCGCGCGGTCTATTACGAGCTTGCCGCCCTTGCCGTGAAAGGGCAGTGCCAGGGCCATGACTGTCTTGGGGTGTGGAGTCAGAACGTCTTCTTTCCGATAGGATTGCTTCCGCCGGAAGACGATTGACCCGCATCGCGCTTGACCCGCTGGAGACCGGCGCGCGACAGGCGCTCGCGACCGTATGGCGGGTGCTGCCGGAGGCCCGCCTGGTGGGCGGCGTGGTGCGTGACCTGATCGCGGGAGACGCCGCAGCGGATCTCGATCTCGGCATTCCCGAGACGCCGGAGATCGTGGCTCGGCGTCTTGCCGATGCGGGGATACGCTGCCTGCCGACCGGCGTTGCGCACGGCACGGTGACCGCTCTCGTCGAGGGGCGAGGCATTGAGATCACCAGTCTCAGACGCGACGAAGAGACCGATGGCCGTCATGCCGTGGTGGCCTGGACCACGGACTGGCGCGAGGATGCGCAGCGGCGGGATTTCACCATCAACGCCATGTCGCTGAACCGCGACGGCACCTTGTTCGACTATTTCGATGGACGCGCCGATCTTGCGGCCGGCCGCGTCCGTTTCGTGGGCCCTGCCGCGCGGCGAATAGCCGAGGACGGATTGCGCATCCTGCGCTTTTTCCGTTTCAACGCGCGCTATGGCGGCGACTTTCCCGACGCTGACGCGGCCCGTGGCATCACCGAGTCGTTGCCGTCGCTCGACCGGCTCTCCGCGGAGCGGGTCTGGTCGGAATTGCGACGCATTCTGATCGGCCCCCGGCTTGACATGACCTTGGCCCTGATGCGCCGCCTCGGCGTGCTGGACCGGCTGTTCCCGTGTGGCGTGACCGAGGGGTTGCCCGGGCGTGTGCCTGCCGATCCGATCCTTCGTCTTGCGGCACTGATTTGCGGTCCGGCTTTGAGCGTGGCGCGGGCTTTGCGCCTGTCCAACGCCGACGCGGAACGGCTCGAAGCTATGCTGGCGACGCCCGCTCCGCGGCCAGGCCTTGATGATGCGAATTTACGCCGTGTCTTGGCCGATGCTCCGGCCGAACTCTTGTGCGACGTCGCCTGGCTCGCGGAGGCACGGTCGAATGGTCATGCTGAGGCGTGGCGCGACCTGCGTCGTCGCCTGCGAGCAACACCGCGCCCGGTGTTTCCGCTCAGGGGACGCGACGGCCTCGACTGCGGCATCGCGCCTGGCCCGGAACTCGGCCGCTTGCTGACGCTGACGCGCGATTGGTGGTTGTCGGGCGGTTGCGTTGCCGGACGGGCTGCCTGCCTGGAGCGCCTGCACGACCTGATGGAACGTCCGGCCGGATAATTGGTCAGCGACGCCGTGGAAGCGGCGGAATGGACGCCTCGTTTGGACGAACAACGGAACTGTCACGTGACTGATCGGCCATGGCCACCGTTGGAGCGCTGCCGCTGCCGACCAGCCGGTAGACCAATACGGCGGCCACGCCGCCGATCAGCGGGCCGAGCGCGCGGGTCGGATTTCCGGTACTCGCGGGTCCGTTGCTGACGCGATCACCGCGTCAGCACCAGAATGACGGCGATCAACCCCTCGACGAGCAATACTTGCAGGTTGCTCGCTCCAAGCAGCCGGGCCGGCAATCCAAGATGCGCGTTCGTGTAGGCGTCGTTGCCGAACGCCATCGAAACCATCAGCCAAGTGTCACCGCCGGATTGACATGCGCGCCGCTGGCCTAGCCGAACGCTGCGACGATCGAGACCAGCACCAGCCCCAATGACAGAGCCACTGCAAGAGAGTTATAGGCTGGTGCGACAGTGTCTTGGCCCTGGTTGGGGGCGCCGACCGTGGCTGTCCCGACCAGAACGAGCATGCACGTTCCAACAGCTTCGGCCGCCGATGCCCGGGCGAGGTTTATGAGTGATGAAGGCCCCGCTCGAGGCGCATCAGGGACGATCGTCGGCATATAATCGCTCACCCGCTCAGAACGAGTTTGTATCGTCGCTCGGCATCTGGCCGTCGGGTGTCATGCCATGAACAGCGTTTGGCAGGTGTTGGCTCAATTGCGACAGGAAGTCGTGCGGTTCCATTCCAGCCTGACCGGCCATGTTCTGGACCTGATCCTGACCAAACACGCCTTGTAGTTGCTGGGGCGACACGGACTGGTTGGGGCCGTTGCCAACCCAGGATTGCGCGACATGGCCCAATCCCGCCTGCTCGAACTTCGACACCAAGCCGCCCAAACCTCCTGCGGCGCCGCCGCCCATCATTCCCTGCGCGCCCATTCCACCGCCGGCCTGTCCACCACCGAGGATGTCCTTGAGAATGCCTCCCATCGGCGAGGCACCGCCGCCGCCTCCCATCACGTCGCCGATTACTGATTCAAGAATACTCATGTCCGCCACTCCCTATTGCCGGCGCCATCATGATGTCGTTTGTCACGCCTTGCCCGTCTGCTCGCGGACCGCCTTATCGCCGGTCTGCAACACATCCTTGGCAACCTGTCTGGCGTCCGCGGCAAGGCTGCCGTCCAGTGCCGCGTCCACGAACGCGCCGGGGCTCCTGCCGCCGGTGAGACCATGGGCGTCGGCGCTATCGTGGCCGGTATCAACCACCGACTGCGCAACCGCTCCGCCGCGGTCCACTGCCTCCTGTGCCAGCCCCGTCGCCGTGTCGCGGGCTTGTGCCGCGATACCGCTGAGCGCCTCACCCTCCTGGTCCGATTGCGGCAGCAGCGCCCCGAGCAGGGCGCCGGCCGCGAGCCCAAGAGCCCCGAGCAGAACGGGACTCTCGACCAGCGTCGACACCAGGTTGCCGCCCATGGCGCCCGCAGCTTGGCCGCCGTGCGATAGCGACTGACCGCTCCGCTGGGCCGTGGAACTGACCGAACCTGCAAGGTTGCCAACCTTGTCGCGCATATTGTGGCTGACCTCGACGGCGGACTGCTTCACGGACGCAAGGCCGTCCTGAATACGCTGCCTGAACGCATCGTCGTTCTCGTGCGGGTCGCGCTCGATGCCGAGCGACTTTGCCCGGGCAATGTCCAGACGAGCGGAAAATGCGGTCTCCGTCTCATAGGGCTCCCGCACCGGCTCCGGCTTAACTGTGTTGACACCTCTATCGTGCGGCGTCCGGCCATAACCGGCCGCCACTTTGTCCCATCCGCCGCGTTCGACCCGGTCAGGATTCGTTCCTGAGTCAGCCGGGCTTCGATCAACCCGTCTGCTGGCGGGATTAGACGCCATGAGCCAAGTCAGCCCGATTCCCGTAATTGCCGCCGGAAGTGGATTGCTTCGGACGCCGTCCATCAGGTTGCGTCCGAATTCAGCGCCTTCTTTGCCACGAAAATAGACCATCAATTCGTCAAGCACCTGGCCAGGCGTGGTCCTTGACCGGAGTTCAGTCAGGTGGCCGCCAAGACGTGTCCGCGTGCGAGAGAGATCTTCCTCGATCTCATGCGTGCTCGGGTTCTCAGACATCAGATATGCTCCTTGACGACATAGACGTCCTTTTTCAGGCTGGCCGTCATCCGGTCGGGCGTCAGGGTTTTGAGGGAAAGCTGCTTCAGACCCAACCAGGCAAAGCTGCCTCCGACCGTGACGATCAGCACTCCCACGATCAAGGAGGCGGCCCATACGGGCAGCACCAAGGCGAGCACCGCAGCCACGCCTTCAAGCACGACAACCAGCCCCGCAAAAGCCAGCAGAGCTCCGCCAAGAAGAAAAACGGCCGCAATGATAACGCGATGGAGTTTCTCGTCCAACTCCGCGCGGGCAAGCCTGAGTTCTGCACGTACGAGATCCTGCACATCCTCGAAAACACGACCAAACATCGTGCCGAGGCCATACGTGCCATCCATCGCGCTATTGTCCAACTTTGACCTCCGGCATGTTCGGCAGGTCATCTTTGGAGAGGTCGGCAGCAGCGACACGCCCGACTCGCGCCAATGCAAATCCCGCCGCCAACGACGCGCCGGTGAACAAAGCAGGCTGCCTGCGAGCCAAGCCTTGCAGACCCTGCATCAATCCTCGCAAATCATTCTTCCGAAGGGTCTGCGCAAGCGTGCCGAGTTCCGCAGCCCCCCTTTCCACGAGATGGGCCGCCCAGTCCTGATGGCCCTCCAATTGCGTGCCGGACCGATGTACCGCGCGGGCAACATCGTCGATTTGTTCGGCAAGAGACTGTCTTCCGTCCTCGGCCGCGGATTGAAGCTTTTCCCCGACCGCGCCAGCCAGCGCCGCACCGGTGTCACGCGCGTCTCCAGCCAGGTCGCGCGCATGTCCCGCCGCCTCGGCTCCAGCTTGGCCAACCTTCTCGCCGGCCTGTCGGACAGCGTCGCCAGCGGCTTGCACACCTCTGGCGCCGTGCGCGATGGCATCCGCTTTGTCGTTGTCGGCCATCAGTTTCCCCCCCGTTCAGTCTGCTAAAGGCGTCAATCCGGCCTGATCACCGTACCACGCCTGTTGCGCTCTTCGCTGATCTGCTCCGGACTGTAATGCGGTGCGGTTTCCTCAAACCGCTCCCAGCCGGTGCTTTGATACTCGGCCCGACGAGCGTCAACATCGACGGCCGCGACCCTGCGCCCATCGAGAACCGCCTCGATGCGCGCCGCCTGAGTCTCGTCGCCACGCACCGTGACCAGAGAGCCGCCGCGTCGGACACCCTCTGAGTAGGCATGCGCGTGTTCTTCAGGCACGCCGTGATGCACCAACGATCCCAGGATACCGCCGCCGGCAGCGCCGATGCCGGCGCCCGAAAGAGTGGCGATCAGCCAGCCTGCCGCGACCACGGGACCAACACCCGGAATCGCCAATAGTCCAATTCCCGTCACCAATCCGATGCCGCCGCCGACGAGCGTTCCGGCCGATGCTCCGGTCCCCGCCGCCGTGCCTTCCTGCGTTCCGGTGCCGGCTGTGGTAGCGGCGCCGGCATGGCGGTTGTCCACGTTGTTGCTGACAATACTGATATCGCTGTGTGGAATACCTGCGCTTTCAAGCGCGCTGACGGTACGCGCCGCTTCTTCGTGGCTGTCGTAGAGATGAGTGAATGTCCGCTGAGCCATGCGTGGCCTCCTGAAAATTTGGATTGCTCGGGTGCGAAGAGTGGCGGCTACGACTGCCCGACATTACCCTTATAATCGAGCCACACCTTCACCGACTGCCCATCTTTCATCGCCTTGCCCCACCAGACGCCGTGCGAATTCAAGTGCAGCGCCGTCACGTTCTGGAAACCGTGATTGCTGATCCGGTCCCGAGCCTCGCCTCTTGTGAAGGAATTGCTTCCATGCGCCGGCTGCGACGCGCTCATGCTCGTGGTGGCGACTGCCTGGTTGTCGTTTCCACCGGCGGCCGCCTTGCCACTCCTTGCATTGTTGGGGTTTGACATGGTGTTGCCGCCGTTAGACGAACCCGATGCATTGTTCGCGATTTGCGCCGCGGCGGCCGTCGAGACAGCAAGCGCTCCCATGAACAGGAGTGCTGGTAGCGAAACTCTCATAACGTAAAATCCTCGTTTATCATCGTGTCTTCATCACGAAAAGGCATGGAATGCCTGCGGCGGAGCCACGCACCATGGCTGACACGTGAACTCCGCCGGCTATCTCGCTAGATCCGTGTTGAGCGCGTCTCCGAGTCCTTCGTAACCTCAACCTCTTCACGACGGACCGTGTCCTTCACCGTCTCGGTATGCTCCGTCGCTTCCTTGCGCACGGCAACCTCCTCATAGACATGGGCGGACTTGCCGACGACGGCTTCCTCACCCATCTCGGTGACCTCAATCGTTCGGTCGGTAAACGCGGCATCACTTGCCGCACGATCGCCTTGCACAGCACGGCGCTGGATTTGCACGGTCTCGTCGCGCAACGTGACCTGCTCCTCGACAGGCGTCTCCACCACAAAGCGGCGGATACGCGTGTTGCCGCGGTTTACCGCGCGCTTGCCAACGACAAGCTGCTCCTCGGCGAGCTGCATGGTATCGTTGTTCGATGTCGCGCCACGCGTCGGCTGAGTCTGCTGCGTGGTTGTCGTCGTCGTCTGCGTCAGCCCATAACTGGCAGCGCGCTCGTCCAGATCGATAGGACCGTGACGCTCCAGAATATCCGTCACCGCGGTCACATACTCGTCGGGAGTCTTCACCGTCACAACGGTCGATCCGGCCTCCACGCTGCGGTCATAGACCGTGGTGTCATGATCGGGCTCGCCGCCGAACATATTGGACCAGAACCCTTGTTTTTGTCCCGGCGCAGTGGTGGCGGCGGCGCCGCCGGCCGTGGCGCCACCGGCATGCTTGCTGATCGCGTCCGATGGAACATTGGCGGCGATAAGGTCACGAACAGCCGCATCGGCATGCGCCGCGGTGTCAAAGACAGCTACGATGGTTTCGTCAGTCATCAGAAAGCTCCTGGTTTCTTGTCCGTTGATAATTCGGTATCGACATGTGGTCTTGTTGGCGAATCAACGCTGGGAACACGTTCGATTACAGCGTTCTCGCGCCTTAGAACGACGGTTTCCCGGTACAGTTCCGCAACTTTCTGACGGTGCACATGGATTTCCTCTTTAAGGATAAGCCGTCTCTGCACCACAATTTCTTCCTCGACCACAGGAATGATCATGACATCACCCTCCTGGCGGATGTCCGGAACGGTTTCGACCACGCGGCCGATGGCGACGCGGCTTACACTCACGTGCTCATGGTGCACGTCCTCCTCGACCAGTTCCTCATGCGTATGAACGGCGGTTCTAACGCGGACGGTGTCACCCTCGATGCGCCGGCGGGATACCGCCACCTCCTCGACGTGAAGCTTCAGCACCTGTTCCGATTGCTCGCGCTCGTCGGTCGGCACGCCATGCGCCGCTGATGATGTCAGGTCGGACATGCGGCACCTGCCATTACACGGGAGAGAGCATCCTTGCCTTTGTCGCGGCTTGCCGCACGGGCGTCAGCCTCCGCCTCTCGTTTCTGCGCGGCTCCCCTCCCTTGCGTTGCCTTGTCTCCCGTCAGCTTTCCGAATGCTTCCGTGATCGAACCTTGTATTCTTTTGACCGCGGTCTTTTTGTCAGGTGGCGGCAGCCGTGTCTCAGCCATGATCTTCTCCCGGCGGTGCCAACAACTCCGGCTGGCATTGTTTCGTGATGTAGCGGCTGCCAGTCCTGACCGTGAGAGGCATGCGCCCTAAATCGTCTGGTGCAGGTCAACCAGTACGGGACAGCGTTGGCTTGCCTCTGCCGATAGGTCGTGCGCTGCTGACGCCGCGCTCGCGTGCCCAAACGATCGCGGCGCCGCGGCTATGCACGCCGACCTTCGCGTAGAGGGCCGCCAGGTGGTTGCGCACTGTGCTTTTCGACAGGCCGAGACGCACCGCGATCTCGCTATCTTTCAAGCCCTCGCTGACATGGCCAAGAATTTCGCGCTCCCGCCTGGTCAAGGCGTCAAGCGGCGCCGCCGTCGCGCGCCCAGGCTGCGGCTGCCGCAGTTGCGCCAATTTCTCAATCACTGTCCGGCTGAACCAGGAGGTGTCCTGCATCACCGCTTCGATCGCCTCGAACAACTGCGTCTCGAAACGGCGCCGTTCGGTCACGTCCTGCAAGACCAACAGCACGCATTTTTGCCCGAGCAGCACGACGAGTTCCGCGGAAACCAGGCAATCCATCACCGTCCCGTTGCCGCAAACGATCCGCGCGTCACGGTTGCGCACGCGCGTGCCCTGCCGCAAATCGGCTTCAAGACAGTCCCGCGCGCTTTTGTCTTCCCATAGTTTGACGCCCTGCGCGCCACCGCCCGCGAGATCTTCGGCCGTGTAGCCCAAGCCGCTCAGAAACGCCTCGTTGGCGATCATCGGCTGGATGCGTTCCATCGAGCAGAGCAGCGTCGGCACCGGCGCCAGCCGGAAGGCTTTTTCAAACCGGTCCTCGCTGTGCTTGCGCTCGGTGATGTCGTTAAGAAAGGCCATCGCCCGTGTGAAGGCGCCGCTCTCGTCGCGGCCGATCTGCGCGGAGACCAGCATGTCGGCGGTCTCGCCGCCCGCCTTGACGAAATGGTATTCCTGATCGCGCACGAAGCCCTGGCGCAGCAACTCTGGCCAACCTTCCGCCGTATGTCGTGCCGCCGCCGCTTTGGTCATGAAGTCCGTGATCTTTCTGCCGAGCACGTCGTCCCGTGCGTAGCCGAGCAGCTCCAGCCAGCGATTGCTGACGCTGATGATGCGTTGCTCGGGATCAAGCGAATGCAACGCCACGGGCGTTTCGGTGTAGAGCGTCTCAAAGCTGGCACGCGCACGCCGCTCGGTTTCGCGCAAGGCGGCTTCGGCCGCGCGCATCGGATCGAGATCGATGAAGGTGAACAGCATGCATGCCTGATCGTTGACCTTGATCGGCTGGCCGGCGACAATGACCGCCTTGTAGTGTCCTTCCGCGGTCTGCAGGCGCGCCTCCGACTGTGGAATTGGCTCACCTTTGGCCATCAGGGTCAGTCCCGCTTGTCGATGCGGCGACTCTGACAGCAGGTCGAGATTGCTGAACGACCGGCCGATGACTTCCCGCTTCGAGAACCCGGTCAGATCAAGAAAGCCGCGATTGACCTTGATGAAAAGCCCGTCCGCGGCCCGGCAGATGATACCTGGCGCCGGATTGACGTTGAACGACGACTCGAAGCGCTCCTCCGCTTCGAACTGCTCGGTGATGTCCGTCAGGATCAGAACCAGGCAATCCGGTTCGCCCGTGCGATGCGTCAGCACCAGGCTGCGCACCCGGTGCACCCAACTCGGTTCGTGCGAACCCGGCGGCGTCACCTCCACCACCACGTCGTGGAACGCCTCGCCGGCGATGACACGCTCGATCGGGTAATCGCCTCTGCGCAGCTTGTGGTTGTTGCGGTATTGCAGGCTGAAGCGCGCTCGGTAGGCATCGACGTCGCCGCCGAGTTCCGCCAATGTCGCGACCCCGTGCATCGCCAGCGCCGCTGGATTGGCCCAGATCAACACCTGATCCGAATCGACCAGGATGACGCCCTCGGTCAGACCGGCGACAATCTGCTGGAGCTGGTGTCGGTCGGATGCAGGTGGCGGAGAAGCCGAGGCCATGACTTTATCCTCGACGAGATGTCCACAGCGCGGACAGAACGAAAACGCCGGTATCCATAGACAGAGCCCCTCCCGTTGTCCTGATGCACGTGGCCTAGTCTGACTAGCTCGACCGTACTGGTGAGCCGAGTACGGACGCGCCAATGGAGGGCACCGCTCCGGCCCGCGTTCTTCCCCCCGGCCGCCCCGCCTGCTAGGACGCCGCGGATGGACGCGATACCCTTCACCGCGACGCGAGCGGACGATCGCGAGGCGCCGCACCCGGCAAGTATGACGCTGCTGCGTCGCCTTTGGCGAGAGGAGGTCCGCCGACATCGCGGCCACCTGCTCGCCGTGCTGGTGCTCACCGCATTGATGGCCGGCCTGACCAGCCTTTACCCGCTGGTGATCAGCCGAGCGCTGGACATGTTCGCGGCGCATGATCCGCGAATCCTCTACCAGGTGCCGGCTTTGGTGCTGCTGATCACGACGCTGAAGGCGGCGTCGCAATACGGCCAGAGCGTCTCGGTGCAGAACCTGGTGCTGATTGTCATACGCAACCTGCAAGGACGCATGTTCGGCCACCTGATCCGCGCCGACGTCGCCCGCATCGAGCGAGAGGCGCCGGCGCAGCTCGCCGCACGCTTCACCACCGATGCCATCACCATACGCGAGGCAATGATACGCGCGGTCAATTCGCTCGGCGATACCGTGACCGTGTTCGGCCTGGTCTGCACCATGTTCTACATGGATTGGGAGCTGAGCTTGATTGCGGCACTGCTCTATCCCCTCGCCGCCGTGCCGATCCAGCGTATCGGCAAGCGCGTGCGTCGCGCCTCGGGCGGCATGCAGGAGCAGATTGGCGATACCGCCACCCTGCTCAACGAAAGCTTCGCCCAGGCACGCACGGTGCGCGTCTATCGCCTGGAACCGTCGGAGGAGGCCCGGGCCAGGCTCTCCTTCGACCTGCTGCACCGCGCCTTCCTGCGCATCTCCCGCGGCCGCGCGCGCGTCGATCCGGTCCTCGAAGTGCTGGGGGGTGCCGCGGTCGCCGCCGTGCTGGGCTTCGCCGGCTGGCGCGCCGCCACCGGGGGCGCCACCTTGGGCAACTTTTCCGGCTTCGTCGCCGCCTTGCTGCTGGCCTCTCGGCCGCTGCGGGCGCTCGGATCGCTCAACGCCGCCGTGCAGGAGGGGCTCGCCGGCCTGGTGCGAATCTTCAGCGTGATTGACGAGCCGCCTGACGTCCTGGAGGCGCCCAGCGCCCGTCCGCTGCCGCCCGGCCGCGGCCATCTGCGTTTCGAGAACGTCTCTTTCGCCTATCCGGACGGCCGCCAGGGGCTGCGCGGCCTCGATTTCGAGGCTGCGCCCGGCATGACGGTGGCGCTGGTCGGACCCTCCGGCGCCGGCAAGTCGACCGCCCTGTCGCTGATCCCACGCCTGCACGATGCAAGCGGCGGCCGCATCCTGCTTGACGGCGTCGATCTTCGCGACCTGCGGATCGCGGCGCTGCGCGGCGCGATCGCCTATGTCAGTCAGGATACGTTGCTGTTCGATACCACCATCGCGGCCAATATCCGCATGGGCCGACCGCAAGCCTCGGACGGCGAGCTGCGCAAGGCGGCCCGCGCCGCCGCCGCCGAGGATTTCATCGAGGCGATGCCGGAAGGCTTTGACACACGCGTCGGCACCGGCGGACAGCGCCTCTCCGGTGGGCAGCGGCAGCGTGTGGCGCTGGCCCGCGCGCTGCTGCGCGACCCGCGCCTGCTGCTGCTCGACGAGGCCACCAGCGCGCTCGACACCGAGAGCGAAGCGGTCGTTCAGGAAGCGCTAGCCCGCTTGCGCCAAGGCCGCACCACCATCATCGTGGCGCACCGGCTGTCGACGGTGCGCTCGGCGGATCTGGTGGTGGCGCTCAGCGACGGACGCGCGGCCGAATGCGGCACCCATGCCGATCTGCTGGAGCTGGACGGCCTCTATGCGCGGCTGGTGCGCACCCAGGCGCTTCAGCTCTGACCGGCTGACAGAGCGAGATCGCGCACGGTGACGGTGCTGTGGTGCCAGGGCATGTTCGCGAGCGGCTCGACCTGGCTCTACAACGTTGCACTCTCGGTGGCAGCCGAGCTTGATTCGACACGATCAACGCAGGGCCGCTTCGTGTTCGACCTGCGCGATACCAGCGGGCTGGACACGCCAGACACCCTGCACATCGTCAAGGCGCATCAGGCGAGGGGCGGCGTGGAAAACATCGCGCGCGCTTCGGATGCCATCCTGGTGACCTTGCGTGACCCGCGCGATGCTGTGGTCTCGCTGATGCAATACCAGAACTTTTCATTCTATCGCGCCCTGCTCAATGTCAGTCATGCCGCCGAAGCCTGCCTCCTGCTTGCCGCCAATCCGCGCGCGGTCACACTGCATTACGAGCTTGGCTTCATCGACGATCCCTCAACCATCGACGGCATTGCCCGGCATCTCGGCGGCGCGCTGTCGCAGTGCAGACGAGATGAAATCTTCCGGGTGAGCCGCCGTCCGGCGGTCGAAGCCTTCATCGCCAAGCTCGCGTATCTTCCGGACACGATCGTCGATCGCGACGGCGACATGTACGACCTTGCCAGCCATTGGCATCGCCATCACGCCGGCCGCACTGGTGAGATCGGCCGGTGGCGCCGGCTGCTTTACCCGGCGCAGGTGCAGGGCATCGAGGCAACCCTGCGCGACTGGATGGAATGTTTCGCCTATCGTCTCGGTTGAGCTTTCATTATGGAGCCAACATCGTGTAAATGCTCCCCGCCCTTAACGGCTCTCTTACGGTTGCCTGGCATGCTGCGTCGGCGCCGGAGAGAATGCTTATGCCGACACTATCGACCAAGCCCAACCTGACCACGCCATCAAGCCTGGCAATGGCGCGGCTCCGCGTTCAGCAGTTCACCGGGCTCGCACGCTGGTCCGGCCTGCTCGCAACCTGTTCGCTCGCAAGCTGCGTCGTTGTGCTGGCCACTTTCTGGCGCACGGCCGCGCACGCTTACCTGCTGACGCTGTTCACTGCTCTCCTGGGCCTGCACGGCTTGGCAGTGCTCGGCGCCCGCAGATGGCTGCAAAAAAAAGACACTGTCATCGCGCCGTATAGGCTGCGCGTGCGGACCGCCATTGTCGGCGCCATTGCGCTGTCCTGGGCGTCGGCGCCGCTGGTCCTCATGCCCATCGCGACTCCGGACCAGCGGCAACTAATGATCTATATCGGCTCGGGTCTGATGTCCGCCGGCATCCTGCTTGCGCCACTGCCAGCCGCGGCCTTGCTGTTCGTCGGTATCAGCGCGCTCGGCGTTCTCCTGCCGCTATCGATGGTCGAGAGGAGCATCGCCTGGCAGCATTCGGTCACCGTTGTCGCCTATTCGCTGATGACCTGCGGTGTCGTCATCACCCAGAGCCGCGACTTCGCCCGGCGTGTGCTGAACGAGGCGACGCTGGAGGAGCAGAGCGAAGTCATCGGTCTGCTGCTCCGTGAATTCGAGGAGAATGCCAGCGATTTCTTGTGGGAGACCGACGCCGGATTTCGACTGCACCGTATTTCCGAGCGGCTGACCTCCATCGCGGGCTGTGACCAGGCTGCGCTGCGAGGCGCCTCGATGCTGGACTGGCTTGAACAAGGCCTAAGTCCGGCTGCCGCGAACGAGCACGATAATGCCAGGCTTATCGCCTGCCTTAGGGGCGGAACCCCGTTTCGTGATCTGCGGGTGCGATTGAGCTTCGAGGCCAATGAACGGTGGCTGTCCATGACCGGCAAGCCGGTGCTCGATGAGCAGGGCAAGCTGAAAGGCTATCGTGGCGTTGGTTCCGACATCACCGCCGTCCACAACTCTGACGAGCGCATCACCTATCTTGCGCGATACGATAGCCTGACCAGTTTGCCGAACCGTACTCTGTTCCAGGACGCGCTCGAAAAGGCGTGCGCGAGTTCGGTGCCATTCGCCCTGCTGTGTCTTGATCTCGACGGCTTTAAAGGGGTGAACGACACGCTGGGTCATGCTGCGGGCGACGCGCTGCTGGTCGCCGTCGCGGGACGGTTGCGATCTTGCGTGCGCGAAAGCGACGTTGTTGGCCGCCTTGGCGGCGACGAGTTCGCGGTGTTGCAGATCGGCGGCGATGAGCGGGCGGCCGTCGTTCTGGCGCAGCGCCTCATCGAGAGTGTCGCGGCACCGTACCAGATCGGCGCTGTCTCGACCGGCGTGGGAGCCAGTATCGGCATCACCCTTGCCAGCCCTCCTGGCGCCATGTTCGAGGATCTGCTGAAGGGCGCCGATCTCGCGCTCTATCAATCCAAGGCGGCGGGCCGCGGCACGTGGCGCTTCTTCGAGCCCGGAATGGCGCTCCGCGCGCAGGAGCGCCAAACGCTTCACATCGAATTGCGACACGCGATCGATCATGGTGAGTTGCTGCTCGAGTTTCAGCCGATCGTGGATCTCACTTCGGGCGACATCACCGGAGCTGAAGCCTTGGTTCGCTGGCTGCATCCGACGCGCGGACGCGTCCCGCCCGCCGACTTCATCCCGGCGGCGGAAGAAGCGGGATTGATCGTCGCACTCGGCGAGTGGGTGCTGCGACGCGCCTGCGAGGAGGCCGCGGGCTGGGCTGGCGCCGCGCGAGTGGCGGTCAATCTGTCCCCGACGCAATTCCGGGACACCGGCCTGCTCGCGCTTGTCGACCGGGTTCTGGCGGAGACTGGCCTGCCCGGCCATCGGCTCGAGCTCGAGATCACGGAATCGGTTTTCCTTGATGCGCTGGACACGACAATGGCTTGCCTGCAGGCCTTGCGCTCACGTGGCATTCACATCGCTCTGGACGATTTCGGTACGGGATATTCATCGTTGAGCTATCTTCGTTCATTCCCGTTCGACAAGGTGAAGATCGACCAGTCCTTCATCCGCGACCTTGGCGTCACCGAAGAAGCGAGCGCCATCATTCACGCCATCGTCGGCATGGCCCGCAGCCTTGGCATGCATACGACTGGCGAAGGCGTGGAGACAGCGTCGCAGGCCAGACTGCTGCAGCTTACCGGATGCAGCCAGGTGCAAGGCTACCTGTTCGGCCGGCCATGTCCGGCAGAGGCTATCGGCACCGCCATGCGGTCCATTCAGACGTCGCTATCGCCATTTCTTGCGCCGGTGGACGTGAGTTACGCAGGCACGGAGTCCGTTTTAACAAGGGTCTAGAACGCAAAACTCTTCTAGCATTAATCGAAACGCCACGTCTCCCGACTATCATGCATAAGCAGCCGTGAAGCCGCCGATGCCGGGGGGCAGTCCAAAGCCATGTTCAGAAGCGTCGCACACGGAGAAGATGACGTGTTGTCCAATCCCGCTGTTCAGGCCACCGCCGCACGGGGCAGCACAGCCATCGTTCGCACCTGCCCGCCGTCGCACTTGCGTGCCGCCCTTAATGGCAGCCAGGCCGGTTTGATAACCTACAACAAGGCTCTCGAAATCCTGTTCGTAAACGAGCGCCTTCCAGCCATCCTCGAAATTCCGCCCATCGTCGCGCTTCAGGCGTCGTCGCTGCTTGATCTCCTCGAGGCAAGTTCCATACTTGATTGCGCAGCCGTGCAGCAGGCTCACGAGATTTGTCTTGCTTCCATGAACGCTTCCGGCGAAACCCGCTCGACCGTGTCATCACAGCAAGATCTCCGATGCTTCGGTTTGCACGTCGCTTCTTTGCAGGATGGAAACTGGGCGATCTCTATTGAGGAGATCACCGCCAAGCGCGCCGCCGAGGCAAGCGCGATCGAGCAAGCCATGTGCGACCCGCTGACCGGTTTGCCGAACCGGCAGCTCTTCCAGGAACGGCTCGCCGGCGTTTTAAGCGATGCCGATCATAGAGGTCAGGCTGAATCCGCTTCAGCCCTGATGCTGCTCGATCTTGATCGCTTCAAGTCGGTCAATGACACGCTTGGCCATCCGGTTGGCGACGGGCTCTTGCGTCTGGTCTCGAAGCGCTTGCGGTCGGTGGTACGAACAAATGACCTGATTTCGCGGCTTGGCGGCGACGAATTCGCCCTCCTGGTCGCACGCCCTCCCGAAAACGAGCAGGTCACGATGCTGGCGAGGCGCATCGTCGATGTTCTCGGTCGGCCCTACCTGGTCGACGGGTATCTCGTGAACGTGGGAGTGAGCGTCGGCATCGCCCTCGCGCCACAAGACGGATGCGAGTACAAGCAACTTCTCCGCAACGCCGATCTCGCGCTTTATCACGCCAAGAGTTCTGGTCGCGGCACGTTCAGCTTCTTTGAAGCCGGCATGGATGCGCGTGCGCTGGCTCGCCGTGCGCTCGAGATTGATCTACGCAAGGCGCTTGCGTTGCGTGAGTTTGAGCTTCACTACCAACCACAGATTGATCTTGAACGTGACGCGGTGGTCGGCTTTGAGGCACTGCTTCGCTGGCGCCATCCCGAACGCGGCCTGATCCCGCCAGCCGACTTCATCCCGATATCGGAGGAAATCGGCCTGATCGTCCCGCTTGGCGAGTGGGTAATGCGCGAAGCCTGTCTGGAAGCGACGCGATGGCCGAGCGATGTTTCGGTCGCGGTGAACGTCTCGCCGCACCAGTTCGAGGACACGACCAGGCTCGTGGCTTGTGTGGCAAAGGCGCTTGCGGCATCTGGCTTGCCGGGAGACCGGCTGGAAATTGAAATCACCGAAAGTGTGCTGTTGCGCAACGAGAAAGCAGTGCTGCAAGCATTGCACCAGCTTCGTGCCATGCACGTTCGAGTGGCGATGGACGACTTCGGCACCGGCTATTCCTCGCTTAGTCAGCTCCATAGTTTTCCGTTCGACAAGATCAAGATCGACGGCTCATTCGTCGAAGATAGACAGGATGTCAGCGGTCAGAATGCGATCATTCGGGCGATCACGGCTCTTGGCGTCAGTCTGGGCATGTCCACAATTGCCGAAGGGGTCGAGACAATCGAACAACTTGCCCGCATCCGCGCTGAGGGATGCACCTCGGTGCAGGGCTATCTGTTCAGCCGCCCGGTGCCAGTGCAACAGATTGACGACGTGCTTGCCGGGTTCGCCCGGCGTCTCCCCGCTTTACCTTGATAGACCCCTTTGGAAAGGAACCGCATATCATGACTGAGCTCTACCGCGTGCTGTATTGCAGCCGCAATTCGGTTCAGGGCGGCCCGCAGGCGATCGCGGGCGAAGTGCGCGGCATTCTTGACGCATCGCGAAGGAACAATCAGCGTTCCGGTGTGACCGGTGGATTATTGTTCAGTGTCGGGTGCTTCGCGCAGGTGCTTGAAGGTCCTACCGAGGCCGTCCAGGAGGCGTTCGAACGCATCCAGTGCGACGAGCGGCATAGCGATGTCACAGTGCTCGAGGCTGGCCCGATCGCCAAACGCGACTTCCCGGACTGGTCGATGGCGTTCTCAGGAGCACAGGAGACAGTCGACGGTCCGCTGGCGGTATATGCCCTGACCGAAGCCTTCTCCGGCAGCACTCAGGCCGGCCGGGATGTGCTCGATGCGCTCAGGACGGTCATCGTGCGCGAGACCGAATGGTTGGCGCCGGCCACTGAGGCGATTCCAGCAGCATGACCGCGGCTGATGTCAGCGGGTCTCCCCCTGGAAGCGAGGCTACATCTGAAAGAATGGGACCACGTAAGGGCCCTCTGGGACAAAAGCCACGTGAGGATCGCCGCTCGCCTGTATGCTCTGCTCAATCGCCCTCGAGATCGAACCCGAACTCGTCTCAAGCGGCACCACTCCCGTCATCCGGCGCTCCTCGTCATCAAGCCCTGTGGCATAGAGTGCAACCCGGCCCAGGCGCATCGGCTTGAGCTGCATTTCAGTCTGCCACTCGTCGACGTCGGCTAGGGACTTTGCCGTGAGCGTCTTGAGGAAGCCGTCGACGCCGAGTGCGGCAAGACGCTGCTGCGAGGCGCGGAACTCGGCTGACCCAAGCCCCTCGGAGCACTCGGAGGCGATGATCAGCGTGCCGCCCGGTGCGAGAATGTCGAGCGGCGTCACCATGCCCTTGACGGTTTGATAATAGGTCTTGTCAAGCGGGTAGCCGGCGGACGATGTCACCACGGTGTGGAAGCGGCGCGGCACCGGAACCTTGGTCGCCCGGCTGACGAATTCGACCGCGGCCAAATGGCTTTCGATAATCTCGCCGAAACTCACGAAGGCGAGATCCCGGTCCTCATCGAGCACGGTGTTGAGCGCGTAGATCTCTCCGATCCGACGCACGATTTCGAGTTGCTCCTCGTGCAGCGGATTGCCGGCGAGGTTGCATTGGACTGCAAGCGGATCCTCCATGAAGCGCGCGGAATGGAAGGTGCGTATGGTGGCATGGTGCGCGACACCCGGAGCTACGACCTTGCGGCCGCCGGACCAGCCGGCCATGAAATGCGGCTCGACCAGACCGGTGGCGATGCGCAGATCAGCGAGGGCGAAGCGTCGGTCGATCCCGATTGGCGTGCCGCGGACGGAAGTCAGGCCAAGATCGATATGCGCGGCATCGTCGCGGGCAAAATGGTTTTCTACCCGCACATTGTCCAGCACCCATCTGTCGCCAACCAATTCGGCCAGTTCCTCCCCCTCATTCGGGCGGTGCAGGCCGGTCGCGACCAGAACCGTGATCGCCTCGCGAGCGATACCGGCTCTGATCATGGTCTCGATCATCGGGCGCAGGAACAGATGATTTGGCACCGGTCGGGTGATGTCGCAGATCAGGATGCAGGCGCTTGCCCGTCCCTTTGCCAACTCGCTTAGTGGCGCGCTGCCGATCGCCGCATCAAGGGACGCGCGTATCGCAGCCGATGCGTTCACCAGCTTGAGCAGCCGACGTTTCCTGACCACCGTGGCGCGCGCCGTGTCCGGCACCGCGACCGGAAGGTGGCCGCGGCCGAAAGAGAGCGATACAGTCTGCACAGGCTGTGCTCCTGAAAAGGTGGCCGAACGGCGGCCTCACCCACTGCTTTGATGGGTGTCATGATAGGAAGGCAGTGCCCGATGTCGAGTGGCTGCACGAGCCGGGCTTTCAGCGGCCCCGGGCTTTCAGCGGCCCCCGGGCTTTCAGCGGCCGAGGAAGGAAACGCGCATGTATCTCGAAAAATTCAGCTTGTCTGGCCGAACAGCGTTAATCACCGGCGGCGGCAGGGGCATCGGCTTTGCTTGTGCCCAGGCGCTCGGCGAAGCCGGTGCCAGGATCATTATCGCCGACGCCGATCCGACCGTCGCGGATGCGGCGGCGTCCCTCGCGGCGCAGGGGATCGACGCGCATAGCCACCTCCTCGACGTGACTGACGTGGATGCGGTCGTCGCGGCGGCGAGCCAGTTGAACCAGCATTTCGGTGCTGTCGACACTCTCGTCTGCAACGCCGGCATCGTCCGCAGCGGGATTGCCGCCGAGACGATGAGCAACGAGGACTGGCGCCTGGTGGTCGATGTCAATCTGAACGGGGTGTTCTGGTGCTGTCGCGAGTTCGGCCGTGCCATGCTGGGCCGCGGCTTCGGCGCCATCGTCAACATCGGCTCGATGTCAGGCCAAATTGCCAACAAGCCGCAGGAACAGGCCTCCTACAACGCGGCCAAGGCGGGGGTGCATCACCTGACGCGGTCGCTTGCCGCCGAATGGGCCGCTCGCGGCGTCCGCGTCAATGCGGTTGCACCCACCTATATCGACACGCCGTTGACACGCTTCGGCATGGATGATCCAAAGCTCAGCAGCGTCTGGCTGGAGATGACGCCGATGCACCGCGTCGGCCGCCCGGATGAGATCGCCTCGGTGGTGTTGTTTCTTGCCTCGGAGGCCTCAAGCCTGATGACTGGCAGCATTGTCCTTGCCGATGCGGGCTACACGTGCTGGTAGCCCACCACCGCCGCCATCAAAGGCAACTACTGAGACGCCGGTGAGAGGATGGCGTGCTCCTGCTGACGCAGGCTGGCGAGGCGGGCCTGCATGCTCGATGCGGTGGCGAGCTGCTCGCTGGTCAGCACGTTGCGCACCGCAAGCTCGGTCTGGATGTGTGCTGCATCAGCCTGCTGGCGCAGGGCTTCGATCTGCTGCTGCAGCGGCGTGATCTGCGCCGCGGTGACGTTCCCGGTCGAGAACAAGGTGGCCTGGATCTGCTGGCGCAAGGCCCGTACCTGCGCATGCAGCGGGGCCTCCTGCGTGCGCGCGGCACTCCTGATCTGATCGATCTGGCTCTGCTGCGTGGCGCTGAGCTGGACGGATGCAAGCATTCCGCCGAAACCGCGGCCGGCGCGGGCAGGGTAGTCTTGCGCATAGGCGCCGGCGCTGCCGGCGAGACCAGCGATAACCGATGCGGCAAGCAGGATACGGTTGAGGGACATGCCCTGATTCTCCGAAGTCAAGTGATGGCTTGAAGCTATCGCAGTTCTAGGTAACCGGAATTGGTCCGGGAAGGCACAGAATGTAACGAGGTTGCCGCCTTCCCCGCTTCGTGCCAAGGAATGACCGAACGGGTCGGTCATTCGTCTTGCGCCACCCCAGGGACCGGCTGGAGACATGGATGGCTGACGAAAAAGAGTCGGGGCAACCCGATCAAGGCCCCAACGCCGACGAGCAAAAGCAGAACGAAGAGCGAGCGCGCAAGGAGGAGCAGTCGCGCAACAAGGCGCGGCCGTTCGTATGGGCCGGCCTGATCATCTTCGTTCTGGTCATCATCATCGGTGGCGGCCTGGACTGGTGGTTGACCCGCTTTGACGAGGAAACCGACGATGCCTTTACCTCGGGGCGCACCATCACCGTCGCACCGCATGTCTCAGGCTATGTGACCGAGCTCGATGTGGACGACAACCAGTTCGTCCGCCAGGGCGAAGTGCTGATGCGCATCGATCCACGCAACTATCAGGCCAGCCTTGATCAGGGGCAGGCCTCCCTGGATCAGGCCAAGGGCCAGCTTGCCGGGGCGAAGTTCGGCGTGGAGGTGGCCAAGAAGAACTTCCCCGGGCAACTGAAGCAAGCTCAAGGACAGTTGCTTATCGCCCAGGCACAGGAAATCAACGCCGAGACGGAATACAAGCGGCAGCATAAGATCGCGCATGCCGCCACGTCGCAGCAGGCGATCGACCAGTCGACTGCCTCGCTCAAGCAGGCTCAGGGACAGCTTCAGCAGGCCGAAGGCCAGGTTGAACAGAGTACTCCGGTGAGCGCCAATATCGGCAATGTCAAAACCCGGATCCAACAGCAGGCCGCCTCGCTGGCGCAGGCAAAGGCGCAGATCGAGACCGCCAGGCTCAACCTGGAATGGACCGTCATCCGTGCGCCGCACGATGGCTGGATCGCGCAGCGCAATGTCGAGCGCGGCAACTACGTGACGGCCGGGCAGGCGCTGTTCTCGATCGTGCAGCCGGAGGTCTGGATCAGCGCCAACTACAAGGAGACCCAGATCACCAAGATGCGGCCCGGCCAGCCTGTGACGATCAACGTTGACGCCTACCCCGCGCTGCGCCTGAGCGGCCATGTTGACAGCATTCAGAACGGCTCCGGCAGCCAGTTCAGCGCCTTTCCCCCGGAGAATGCCACCGGCAACTACGTCAAGATCGTTCAGCGCGTGCCGGTCAAGATCATCATTGACGCCGGACTGGACCCGAACGTGCCGTTGCCGCTCGGCATCTCGGTCGAACCCACCGTGAATGTGAAGAGCGCCGCCCAATGAGCGGCCAATCGGGTGGAGAGCGGGACTGGAAGCCGAACCACAATCCCTGGCTGGTCGCGGTGGTGGTCACGGTGGCGGCCTTCATGGAGGTGCTCGACACCACCATCGTCAACGTCTCGCTGCCGCACATCGCCGGCAATCTTGCCTCGTCCTACGACGACGCCACTTGGGCGCTGACCGCCTATCTCGCCGCCAACGGCGTCGTGCTGACTATCTCCGGCTGGTTCGCCCGCGTGTTCGGACGCAAGAATTACTTCATGGTCTGCATCGGCATGTTTACCGTGTGCTCCTTCCTGTGCGGCATTTCGAGCAGTCTGCCGGAGCTGATCCTGTTCCGGACGATGCAGGGGTTCTTCGGCGGCGGGCTGCAGCCGACCCAGCAATCCATCATCCTCGACACCTTTCCGCCGAACCGGCGCTCGGGCGCGTTCGCCATCACCGCCATTGCCACCATCGTGGCCCCCGTGCTCGGACCAACCCTCGGCGGCTACATCACCGACACCTATAACTGGCGCTGGGTGTTCTTTATCAACATACCGATCGGCATTGGCGCCCTGCTCGGCGTGGCCGCCCTCGTCGAAGACCCGCCATGGGCAGTCAAGCGCTCCGCCCCGATCGATGTCATCGGCCTTTCATTGATCACGGTCGGGCTGGCCAGCCTGCAGATCATGCTGGATCGCGGCGAGGACGACGACTGGTTCGGCTCGCCCTTCATCCGCGTCGCCACCTTTCTGGCGGTCACCGGCATCCTCGGCGCGATTGGCTGGCTGCTCATCGCCAAGCGCCCGGTGGTCAATATACGCGTCTTCGCCAACGTCAACTTCGCGGTTGGCGCGATGCTGATCGGCGCGGTCGGCTTCATACTGTATTCCTCGGCGGTGCTGATCCCGCAATTCTCCCAGCAGGTGATCGGCTACACCGCATTGCTTGCCGGGCTGGTGCTCTCGCCAGGCGGCCTTGGGATCATCCTGATCATTCCATTTGTCAATTTTGCCATGAAGCGCATCCAACCGCGCTATGTGATCGCGTTCGGCTTCTTCTTCATGGGCTGCTCGCTGGTCATCTCGGCGCACCTCGTGTTGAACGTCGACTTCCGCACGCTGGTGATCTACCGCGCCTTCCAGGCCGGCGCGCTCGGCTTCCTGTTCGTGCCGCTCAGCGTGGTGGCCTACCAGACGCTGCCACAGGAGCTCAACGGCGACGCAACCGCCCTGTTTACGATGATGCGCAACGTGTTCGGCGCGATCGGAATCTCGTTATCCACAGCCCTGGTGACGGAACGCACGCAAATCCGGGAGGCGCATATGGTGCACTGGATGACGCCGTTCCATCAGCCGTTCGTTGCCTACAACAATAATACCCGTGCTCTGCTCGAGCGTCTGGGACGGCCGGCCGCATCGATCACGCAAGCTGTGAACCACCAGATTTATCAGCAATTCCGAGACCAGGCGTCGGTGCTGGCCTATAATGACGCCTTCCTCACCTTCGCTCTATGCTGCTTCGCCATCGTGCCGTTCTGCTGGCTGCTGGCGCCGCGCAAGTCAGGCGGGAATTGACGCGGCGCCGAGCGGTGTCAGCTCGCATTGGTCAGCATCGGCCCAAGCGGACGTCCGCCGAACAGATGCACGTGGAAATGCTCCACTTGCTGATGGGCATCGGCGCCGACATTGCTGAGCAGCCTGAAGCCCGGCTGGTCGAGACCAAGCTTGGTGGCGATCAGCCCGACCGCGCGAAAGAAGCCGGTGACCTCGTCGGCCGAGGCGCGTCGCGTGAAGTCCGCGAACGACACGTAGGCGCCACGCGGGATGACCAGCACATGCACCGGCGCCTGTGGCGCGATGTCGTCAAATGCAAGCACATGCTCGTCCTCGAAGACGACTTTGCACGGAATCTCGCCGCGCAGCATTCGCGCGAAGATGTTGTCGTGGTCGTAGTTGCTGGACGCGTTTGCGCTCATGGCTTGGTCTCCCTTTCTCCCGCGCTCAGCCGGGAGGCTTTTTCGGCAATGCCGCTGATGCCTTGGCGTTGATGCAGCGTGTCCCAGACCGATCGCGGGTCCAGCCCAGCATCCACCCATAGAACGATCAGATGGTAGAGCATGTCCGCGCTTTCGCCGATCAGCTTGTCGCTGTTTCCGGCGACCGCCTCGATCAGACACTCGATGGCCTCCTCGCCGAATTTCTGCGCGACCTTGAGCCGGGGGCGCGCCCGCACCCGCGCGGGAAGGGGGGGGGGGGGGGGGGCG
>CAXTRK010000019.1:0-30853 GCA_964246745.1 uncultured Acetobacteraceae bacterium | reverse complement strand
ACCTCAGCCATTCCGCGCGACAGCAGACGCGCGGAATGGCTGAGGTTGGGGTCGGCATCGCGCCGCGCGGTCACGGTCTCGAACAGCCGGTCGAGCACCGCGGCGGTAGCGCCGTCCTGCATATTCCCTGCCGGTGTGTCCAGCCGCTTCACTCCGCCGACATTCTGTTTGCCGGCCAGCTTGCGCACTGCCTTGCGTGTCGCCGCCTTGCGCTTCGGAGCGACGGATGGCGGTGATTTTGGCGGCTTGCTCATCCATTTTCCCGGGCGGGTGCCTGGGGGCTCGCTGGGGCCAGGCGCACCGGCAGCCCGGCCGCCGCAAGCGAGCGCTTGACCGCGCCGACGCTGGCGAGGCCGAAATGGAACAGGCTCGCGGCCAGCAATCCCGATGCGCCTGCCCGCGCCCCATCCGCGAAATGCGCGATGTCGCCGACACCGCCGGAAGCGACCACCGGCAGGCGCACGGCGCCGCACGCGGCTCTCAGCAGAGCCAGATCAAAGCCCGCGCGCGTGCCGTCGCGGTCCATCGACGTCAGCAGGATTTCGCCGGCGCCAAGCCCCTCCGCCTCGCGGCACCAGGCGATCGCGTCTCGTCCGGTGGGCGTTCGGCCGCCATGGGTGAACACCTCCCAGCCGCCACGTCCGTCCGAACGGGCATCGACCGCCACCACCACGCACTGGCTGCCGAACTTGCGCGCCGCTTCGGCGATCAGCGTCGGCCGCGCCATCGCCGCCGAGTTGATCGCGCATTTGTCGGCGCCGGCCAGCAGCAGCCGGCGCATGTCCTCTGTCGAGCGCACGCCGCCGCCGACCGTGAACGGCAGGAAGATACGCTCCGCGGTGCGGCTGACCACGTCGAGGATGGTGTCGCGCTGCTCGTGGCTGGCGGTGATGTCGAGGAAGGTGAGCTCGTCGGCGCCCGCTTCGTCATAGACCAGAGCCTGCTCGACCGGATCGCCGGCATCGCGCAACGAGACAAAGTTGACGCCCTTGACCACGCGTCCGTCCTTCACGTCGAGGCACGGAATGATGCGAAGCTTCAGCATGCGCCAAGTGCCGCGAGTGCCGCTCGCGGCGCGATGCGGCCATCATACAGCGCGCGCCCGATGATCACGCCCTCGATGCCGCCATTCTCCTCCGGCACCGCATCCGCCGCCGCGCGCAGCGCATGCAGATGCTGGGTCTCGCCGACGCCGCCGCTGGCGATCACCGGGACGCTCAGCGTCGATGCCAGCCGTATGGTTTGCTCCAGATCGAGCCCTTCCAGCATGCCGTCGCGTTCGATCTCGGTGAAGATGACGGCGCAGACGCCGGACTGCTCGGCACGCCTGGCGAGGCTCATCGCATCGATGGCGGAGCATGTTGCCCAGCCCTCAATGGCGACGCGGCCATGACGCGCATCGATGCCCACGGCGACACGGCCAGGAAAGCTGCGGCAGGCCTCGTCCACCAGCGCGGGCGTCTGCACCGCGGCGCTGCCGAGAATGACGCGCGCGACGCCTGCCTCCAGCCAGCGCGCGATCCCGTGCATGTCGCGCAGCCCGCCGCCGAGCTGCACCGGAAGGCTGGCCGCCGCCAGGATCGCGCGCACGGCGTCGGCATTCGACGAGCGCCCGGCGAAGGCGCCGTCGAGGTCCACCACATGCAGCCAGGTAAAGCCTGCGTCCGCCCACGCGCGCGCCTGGGAGGCGGGATCGTCGGAATAGACCGTGGCGCTGCCCATGGCGCCTCGTTGCAGCCGCACGCAGGCGCCGTCCTTGAGGTCGATCGCCGGATAGGCCCGCAGCGCCCGCCGCCCAGTCATCCGCGCCGCTCAGTCATCAAGCACGCCCCGATCCTGCAACTTCATCGTATAGAACAGGCCGCGCACGGTGCGCCCCGCCACCCGGGCGTAATACGGGTGCGTGCCCCATTGCACGAAGCCCATGCTCTCATAGAGCTTGATCGCCGCCTGTTGGGTTTCGCGCACGTCGAGATTGAGCACCTGGTAGCCCATCGCGCGCGCGCACTCCGCGACCGCCTGGGTCAGCATGCGGGCCAGTCCGTGCCCGCGCGCATAGGGTGCTACGTAGCTGTGCATCAAGGTGGCAGCCATCGCCTGCGCCTCATTGTTGCGCGGCGGACGGACCATCTGGGTGGCGCCGACGATGGTGCCGTCCAGCCGCCCGATGAACAGCGAACGTTCCGGCACCATCATCAGGCCACGGAAATAGCGTTCCAGCACTGGGCGTCCCGGCGCTGTGACCCAGCCGAAGCCGCCGCCATCGAGGATCGCCGCCGTCGTCGCCTCGCACAGCGAGTGCATGTCGTCATCATCAAGCTGGGCCACGCGCTCTGCCAGCAGCACCGGGCGACCCATCTCAAGGCGTCCAGCGCAGGAAATTGCCGAGCACGCGCAAGCCGACCCGCTGGCTCTTCTCGACATGGAACTGGGTGCCGGCGCGATGGCCACGGGCCACCAGGGCGGGAACCGCGCCGCCATAGTCGGCGCTCGCCACAAGGTCGGCCGCGTCATAGTTCCGCAGCGCGTAGGAATGCACAAAATAGCCGTGATCGCCCGGCACGAGCCCCTCAGTCAGCGGGTGCGCGCCTTGGGTGAACAGCAGCTCGTTCCAGCCCATCTGCGGCAGCCGCAGTCCGGGTGCCGGCATCGGCGCGATCTCACCCTGTATCCAGCCGAAACCTGCCGTCTCGCCATGCTCCAGGCCACGCTCGGCCATGAGTTGCATGCCGACGCAGATACCCAGGAACGGCGTGCCTGCCGCGACACTGTCCTCGATCGCCGAGCGAATTCCGGGCGCGCGCTCCAGGCCGCGCGCGCAGTCGGCGAAGGCGCCCTGGCCTGGCAGGACGATGCGGTCGGCGCGTCGCAGCGCAGCGGGATCGGCGGTGATGCTGACCTCGGCCGTGACGTCGCATCTCTGCGCCGCCTCGACGAGCGCGCGCGCCGCCGAGGCAAGATTGCCGCCGTCGTAATCGACCACACAAACCCGCATCACGGCCTGGTTCCAATCAGCTCCGGCTGGCGGTCGAGCAGGCGAAGCAGGGCCGTGTCGCGGTCGCGGCCCGCCACCAGCGCGCCGGTGCGCAGGCCACGCAGTCCGAGCTCCCAGCGGCGCCAGTCGTTGCCGAACAGCACGATCAGGAGCCGCCATCCGACGAACACCGGCCAGCCGCCGGTCACGCCATGCAGCAGTGCCGCAAGGGCGACACTGACCGCGCCCGCCAGCAGGGCAGGGACCCAGCTCCCGAGCAGCAGCAATCCGACCCAGCCGAACAACAGGCAGGGCCAACAGAGCCCTTCCTTGATCAGCACGGGCGGCCGCCCCGCCTTTCGCGAGTCGTCCGCATGGAAATGCGCGCTGTAGAGCTTCACAGCACCCCTTTGGTCGAGGGGATCGCGCCCGTCGCCCGCGGATCGGGCTCACAAGCCAGGCGCAACGCGCGCGCACACGCCTTGAAGCAGGCTTCGGCGATGTGATGGTTGTTGCGGCCGGCCTTGCCGGTCAGATGCAGAGCCAGACCCGCGTTGGAGGCGAAGCCGCGGAAGAACTCCTCGAACAGCTCGGTGTCCATCCGGCCGACCTTGTCGCGCGAGAAACGCACGTCCCAGGCCAGGAAGCAGCGCCCGGAGATGTCGATCGCCGCCTCGCACAGCGCCTCGTCCATCGGCACCAGCGCCTGGCCGTAGCGTCGTATGCCGCGCTTGTCGCCGATCGCGTGGGTAAAAGCCTGTCCGAGCGCGATGCCGACATCCTCGGTGGTGTGATGGAAGTCGACTTCGAGATCGCCGTTTGCGGCGATGTCGAGGTCGAACAAGGCATGCCGACCGAGCGCGGTCAGCATGTGGTCGAGGAAGCCGATGCCGGTTGAAATCCGTGTCTGACCGGTCCCATCAAGCGCCAGGCTGAGGGCAATATCGGTCTCTCCGGTGACGCGGTGCACCTTGCCAATCCTGGGAGCACTAGTCCTGTCGGCGAGCGTATCCATGGAGCAGACCCTCTACAGCAAGCCTGGGCTGGAAGCCATCTCGCCCTGCTCTTGCCGCATCAGCGTGCGCGCGCCACTCTCGCGTTTGTCAACGAGGAGCATCAACCATGTCAGCCATACAGGACATTCCGCTCAGGACCATCGACGGTGGAAAGACCAGCCTGCGCGACTATGCGGGCCAGGTGCTGCTGGTGGTCAACGTCGCCTCCAAGTGCGGCCTCACCCCACAATACGAGGCGCTCGAGAGCGTGTATTCCTCCCATCGCGACCGTGGCCTCATTGTGCTCGGCTTTCCCTGCAACCAGTTCCTCGGCCAGGAGCCCGCATCCGACGAGGAGATCGCCGCCTTCTGCGAGACCAAGTACGGCGTCGACTTTCCCTTGTTCTCCAAGATCGAGGTCAAGGGACCTGGACAGCATCCGCTTTACGCGGCGCTGACCAAGGCCATTCCCGAGGCCCGAGGCAAGCCCGACAGCACCATGCGCGAGCGTCTGTCCAAGCATGGTGTCGATCCGAAGCCTGGAGAGATCCTCTGGAACTTCGAGAAATTCCTGATTGCGCGCGACGGCGCCGTGGTCGCCCGCTTCGCTCCCGACATCACCCCTGATGACCCGATCGTGACCGAGGCGATCGCGGCCGAACTGGCCGGCTGAACGCTCCCGCGTCCAGGAGGCCCGGCGGCGCCCTGATCTACATCGGCTCCAGTTGCTTGACCGTCTGGCTGTCGCCGCCAAGCCAAGGCGCGTTCTTCGCCGTCTGATCGAAAAACGCCGAGGTCTTGAACACCTCGTATTTGCCGCCTTTCGCCGCCTGGGCGGTCTTGCCGATCAATCCGTCCATGCCGGCGCGGTCCAGCACCTTGAACGTGCGCACCGCCTCGAACGCCTGATCCAGAACGTCCAGGCTATCGATGCCGCAGATCGCGACAGAGGTGGGCAAAGCGAGCGCATACTGGATGCACTCGACCGCCGAGATCACGCCGCTCTTCTGGATCACGCCGCCGCCGAGCGTCTTCATCGCGAGCACGCCGATATCCTCGCGGATCAGCCGCGGCACGACGGTGCGCGAAAACGAACGGAAATGCGCGTCCATGACGTTGATCGGCATCTGCACGGTGTCAAACGCAAAGCCGTGCTCGGCCGCGACATCGAGCATGTGCAGATGGATCTGCGGATGCTTGTGCCCGGTGAACCCGATATGGCGCAGCTTTCCGGCCTGCTTCGCATCGAGAAACGCGTGCACCGCGCCATCATCGGCAAAGATGCGGTCGGCATCCTCGTAGCGCAGGACTTCATGGAATTGCACCAGGTCGATGACATCCGTGCGCAGACGCTCGAGCGACATCTCGATCTGCTTGGCCGCTTCTTCCCTGGTGCGCCCATCGATCTTGGTCATCAGGAACACGCGCTGGCGGTAGCCGTCCTCGAGAGCGGCGCCCATGCGCAGCTCGCCGAAACCCTCATTATAGTCCCATGAATTGTCCATGAAGGTAATGCCGCGGTCGATCGCGCCGCGGATGATGCGGATCGTCTCCTGGCTGGTCAGGCTGGGATTGCTGACATGATAGCCGCCAAGGCCGATCGCCGAGACCTGCTCGCCGGTCTTGCCGAGCTTGCGATACAGCATCTCGCCCGTCAGCACTCCCGCATCGATCGCCAGCGGGATGTCGGGCATGTCGGTCTCGGCCATCGTCTGCTCCTGGCGCGGGGACGCGCGCGACTGGACACTACCCGCAACCGCTGTCCCTGCGCGTCACGGTCGCGCGATAGGTCGCCGCAGGGTATGTTGAACCCAAGTTGCCATGCCGCCAGGTCAAGGAGCCGCCAATTGCCATCAAGCGAGGCTCAGTTCCAGAGCGCCGCGGATCTCATTGAAGTTCGTGACGTCTCCAAATCCTTCGGACCCAAGCTTGCGCTGCGAAACGTGTCGTTCTCAGTGCCCGCGGGGCAGATTTGCGGATTTCTGGGACCCAATGGAGCCGGGAAGACAACGTTGTTCCGGCTCCTGATGGGAATCCTCAGAGCGACACAAGGCAGCTTGGTGGTGGACGGGCTCGACGCGTTCTCCGAGCGGGCGACAGTGATGCGTCGGATCGGGTTCCTGCCGGACGAGCCGGTGTTCTATTCCTATCTATCGGGCCGGGAGCTGCTGGAACTGAGTGCCGCCATGCATGGCCTGGACGTAAACGGGGCCGTGGAACGCCTGCAGCCATTGATCAGCCGTCTTCGCATGGACAGCGATCTCGGCCGCTACGCCGAAGACACCTCGCGAGGCACAAAGAAAAAGCTTGGTCTGCTGCTGGCCTTGCTCCATCGCCCGAAGCTGCTCGTGCTCGACGAGCCCACCAACGGGCTGGATGTCGAGGCAACTCACCTCTTCTATGATCTGATCCTTGAGCAGGCCAGTGGCGGCACCACGGTCCTGTTCTCGACGCATCTGATGGATCATGTGGCGAAGCTGTGTTCCCACGTCGTTGTCATCAACGAAGGGTCGCTGGTCGCCAAGGGCGGGCTCGATGCGCTGCGATCAGCCTATGGTCGGCAAAGCCTGGAAGACATCTTCCTGCATTTGACGACGCGGCCGGTGGTGCCCTGAAGATGGCGGCATGAAGACGGCAGCGGGGCCGCCCGGCTTCTTGCGGACGGTGTTTCTCCTGTTGGCGGCGTCGCGCCGACGCGCCGTCGGCCGGCAGCAACGCGCACGCCAGATCTTCCGCCAGCAATCTGGCGGCGGCACCCGGAACTGGGGCGGATTGGGCGTGCTGGTCTCGGTGATGATCATGGCCGGGATCAATGTCTCGGCCGCTTTTCTCATCCAGGACGCCGTGAAGGCGGCGCAACGTGTCGCCGCCCAGGATCGTGGCCAGGTCGTGCGTGCGCTCTCCTGGGCCGAGGCCGAGCGCCACGCCACGACGGATGGCGGCAGCCGGGCGGCCGGGCTCGATCCGTGGGGCGGAGATTTTGAGAGCGAGGACCAGGCGGCTTCGGGTCTGGAGCAGTTGGGTCCAGCCCGAAGCCTTCCGGCTCTGTTCGGTTCGCTCGTCCTGCTCTGGTGGGGCTTGATGCTGGCAACCCAGGGCGAAGGCCCGGAACTCGATGTGCTGCGGCGTCGGCATGTGATGTGGGAATGGTTGCTGAGCCATCCGATCCGAACCGGCGCCATGTTCTGCGCCGAGATGCTGGCGCCGCTCGCCGCCAACCCGCTGTTCTGGACGGCGCCGCTCACCCCTGGATTGCTGTACGGCTTCGTCTATGGGCCTGTCCCTGGCGTGACGGCCGTGTTCGCCATCGGCATTCCCATGACCATCGCGGCGGCCTGTGTTGGCAAGGCACTCGAAATCGGCGCCCTGCTGCGGCTGGCGCCGCGTTCGCGAGGGGCGATGCTCGGCCTGGCCGGGTGGGTCGGCTATGCCTCGATGGCCTTGCTGTTCGCAGCCTTGTTCGCCGTCGAGCGGCTTGTCACTGTCGCGTCCGGGTTGTTGCGGCCGCTTGCCAGCCTGCCATGGCCATGGCTCGGTCTGGTTCTCGGACAGACGCATGGCGGGTTCTCGTTCGCGTCGGGGATGCTCGCCTGCTGGCTGCTTTCCGGCGCCGTCATTGCGATGTCTGTCGCCTTCAGCGTCTGGAGTGCCAGGCGCGGCCTGAGCGGACCCGTGGACAAGCTCGCTCCAGCATCACCTCGGCGGCGCGCGGGCGGCCCGCGATTCCGGGGCGATCCGCTCTACCGCAAGGAGTTGCTGTGGTTCGCGCGCGATCGAAGCGCCATCGTCCAGGCTCTGCTGGTGCCGCTGACCATGGGCGGCCTTCAGCTTTTCAACCTGCGTGGCCTGCTCGCCCAGGCGCAGGATGCATGGAACGTTTTCTGCGGCGCCGCCATCCTGTTCGGCACGTATTTCCTCGCGGTGCTGGGCCCGAAATCGCTCGTCTCCGAAGGCTCCGCGCTGTGGATCGCCTTGACCTGGCCGCGCGGCCTGGAAAGCCTGCTGAAGGCCAAGGCCCGACTCTGGACGCTGCTTTCCTCAGGGATCGTCGCCCTGATCCTATGCGCCGCGGCCTGGCGGTTTCCGGGCGACATCTGGAGCGTCGCCCTGGTCGGGTGCGGGTGGGTGGTGTTCGCGCGCAGCATGGCGGCCAAGGCGGTGACGCTGGCCACGGTGACCGGACCCTCCGGAGAGACGGAGAAAGTCCCCGCCAACCGTCGTTGGGCGGTGCAACTCGGCACCTTTCCCTTCGCGGTTGGCGTATTCACCCAGCAATGGCCGGTAGCAGTCGCGGGCATCGTCTATTCGACGATGACCGCGGCTGCGATGTGGGAGAATTTCCGCGCCCGTCTGCCCTATCTCTACGATCCATGGTCGGAGCGCCTGCCGCCGCCGCCAACGCTGATGCACGCCATGATCGCCATCGCGGCACTTGTGGAAGGCGGCGCGCTGATGATCGGGATCGCCCATGCGTTTGCCGCCGGCGACAGCGCCGCCATCGTGCAGGGCTTCGCCTACGGGTTGTCCGCGGTTTGCGTCTCGATCGGCGTTGCCCGCTTCCTGGCTCGGCGCGGGGTCCGGTTGGCCGAAATCTGGCACTGGCGGCCGGTGGAGCAGCCCGGCCACCGATCGCTGCTGGCATCCTTGCTGATCGGCGGTCCGCTTGGGCTGGTCCTGGGCCTGCTGGGCCGTGGTTATGGCGCACTGCTTCATCGCTTGAGCAGCATCGGGCCGATGCTGGACCACGCCCATACGCAGATGACATCGGTGCCGTATCTGCACGCGTCATATCTCGTGATGGGCGTCCTGATCGCTCCGGTGGCGGAAGAGTTTCTGTTCCGTGGACTGTTGTACCGGGCGCTGGACCGGGAGTGGCACGGCTGGCGGGCGGTGGCGGGGAGTGCCGCGTTCTTCGCCATCTACCATCCCTTCCTGTCCTGGCTGCCGGTCGGCATCGTCGGCATGACCAATGCCGTCATCTTCAAGAAAACCGGACGCCTTGCGCCGGCGGTTCTGCTGCATATGGTCTACAACGCCGTCATCCTAGGCTGACGCCGCTCGCGCCTTGCGCTCAACGGGAACGCAACGCCGCCAATGCTCAAGGAAGTCTTACCATTCCTTGATTGCCGCGGGCTCGCGGACCCGAAACCCTCTCGCCGCCTCGGTGTTGCGCTCAGCAACCGGGAACACGAGGTGGAGAATGCCAGATCATCGGGAGCGTGTCTCTGATACGCCGCAGCCGGTTCGCGGCGGCAAGGGCGCGAATGCGGAAGGTCCGCGCGATATCGACCGAGCCCGGGAAAATCCTGACCTGGTCTCGCCGCCATCGACCGACCACGGCACGATCCCCAATCTCAAATTCTCGTTTTCTGACGCGCATATCAGGCTGGAGCCGGGCGGCTGGGCGCGGGAGGTGACGGAGCGTGAACTGCCGATCGCCAAGTCGTTAGCGGCGGTCAACATGCGTCTGAAAGCTGGAGCAGTTCGTGAGCTGCATTGGCATCAGCCCGGGGAATGGGCCTACATGCTCTACGGCGCGGCACGCATCACCGCGATCGATGAGCAGGGCCGCCAGTTCGCAGACGACGTGGGCGTCGGCGATCTCTGGTTTTTTCCTTCGGGTATTCCGCATTCGATACAAGGGCTTGGGTCTGACGGCTGCGAGTTCCTGCTGGTTTTTGATTATGGCGGCTTTTCCGAAGACAGCACGTTCCTGATCACTGACTGGCTCGCGCACACGCCGCGGGACGTGTTGGCCAAGAACTTCGCCTGGACGGAGAGCGCATTCGACCGGATCCCCAAGGAGGAGCTTTACATCTTCCAGGCGGAGCAGCCGGGATCAATCGACGGCAACCGGATCGGGCCGCGCTCGCCGATAAACTTCAGTTATCGCCTGCTGGAACAAGAACCGTTACGCATGCCGGGCGGCACGGTCCGTATCGTCGACAGCGGCAACTTTCCGATCTCCAAGCCGATCGCCGCGGCTCTGGTCGACATAGAGCCGGGTGGCATGCGTGAGCTGCATTGGCACCCGAATGCCGATGAGTGGCAGTATTATATAGAGGGCCAGGCGCGCATGACGGTGTTCGCGTCGGGAGGCAAAGCGCGCACCTTTGATTATCGCGCCGGTGATGTCGGCTACGTGCCGCATGCCATGGCGCATTACATCGAGAATACCGGCGATACGAACGTACGGTTTCTCGAGATGTTCGCGAGCGAACGCTTTGCGGACATCTCGCTCAAGCAATGGATGGCGCTGACGCCGCATGAGCTGGTGCAGGCGCATCTGAATATCGATCGCGGTCTGCTGGACGGACTGCCGCAGGACAAGATTCCGGTGATGCCGAAACAGGAGAGACCGTCATGAGTGGAAACCAGCAACGGGCTGGACGCCTCGCGGGCAAGGTTGGAGTCATCACCGGCGCCGCGCGCGGCATCGGACGAGCGACCGCGGTGGCTTTTGCCCGCGAAGGCGCGCATGTGGTCGGCATCGATCTTGCCGAACGCGCCAGCGGGATTACCGATTTCGAGCAGCCCACGGCCGCAGATCTCGAGGAGACCGGTCGTCTGGTGCAAGGCGCCGGCGCGCGTTGGCATGCGATCAGACTCGATCAGCGCGATTGCCCGGCGCTGCGTCGCGCGGCGGACGAGATCAAGGGAGCGTTCGGCGGCATCGATATCCTGTTCGCGAACGCCAGCATCCAGGCTTTCAAGAGCCTGCTGAAGATGCAGGACTCCGACTGGAACGATCACATCGACATCAATCTCACCGGCACCGCCAATGCGATCCGCGCGTTCGCGCCGCACATGGTCGAGCGCGGCGCGGGCCGCATCATCGTCACCTCATCGACGCAAGGGCGGCACGGCACCAAGGAGGGCTCGGCGTATTCGGCGTCGAAATGGGGCATCATCGGATTGATGAAATCGGCGGCGCTTGAACTGGGCGCGCACAAGATCACCGTCAACGCGGTCATTCCCGGACTGATCGACACCGCGCTCACCCGCCATGAGTCGCGCTATGCACAGGCCATCGAGGTGGGCGGAAAGCAGCCGACCGGCTCGGAGGACAAAGACGAGCAGACGGTTGAAGCGATCAAGGCAAAGGCAACGCCGCTTGGGGTGCCATGGATAGAGCCCGAGGATGTGGCGCCGGTCGTCGTCTTCCTCGCGTCGGACGAGGCGAAAATGGTCAGTGGCGCGACCTACGATGTCACTGCCGGCGACAGCGCGCACTACACCTGACGCTACGGGATTGGCTGGAGGACGCGGATGACTGAAGACCGGTATCCCGGCTATGACGTGCTTGCCAAGCGGCACTCGCCGTCCTGGAACGAGCAGACACGGCTCGTGGTCGACCGACGCGTGGCGACGCCGGACGAGCCGCATTTCTTCACCACGAGAGAATGGCAGACGATGCGTGCGGTTTGCGACCGCGTCATGCCGCAGCCGGCGGGCCGGCCGCGCATCCCGCTTGCCGCCTTGGTGGACCGCAAGATGCGCGAGGAGCATGCCGACGGCTATCGTCACGCCAGGATGCCGCGTCAGGACGAAGCCTGGAGGCGCGGCCTCGCGGCACTCGACGGGGATGCCGAGGCGGCGCATGGCGGACGCTTCCACGAACTCGACGCCGCGACCCAGGATGCGCTGTTGCGGAAGATGCAGGACGGAGAGCTTTCCGCTCCGGGCTGGGGCGGCATGCCGAGCGAGATGTTCTTCTCTCAGCGGGTCGTTCCGGATATCGCCAACGCCTACTATTCGCATCCCACCGCCTGGAACGAGATCGGCTTTGGCGGCCCCGCCAGCCCGCGCGGGTATGTGCGCCTCGGCGCGGACCAGCGCGATCCGTGGGAGGCGGCGGAAGCAAAACCTGGACGGGAAGCGGACGCCGAGCGGAGGAACCGCAATGCCGTCCGTTAGCAGCAACGGCTTCGTCACCGCGGCGGACGATCCTTTCGACAAACCCCGGGCGGCCGACGGGCGCGCTCCGGACGTGTTTCGCCCGGGCGCCTGGCTATCGATGCGCCAGCATGCGGAGTCCGAGGCGGTGGATTTCGTCATCGTCGGCACCGGAGCCGGCGGTGGCACGCTCGCGTGCAAGCTGGCCGAGCACGGGTTCTCGGTGATCGCGCTCGATGCCGGTCCGTTCTGGCGTCCGCTGGAGGATTTCGCCTCCGATGAGACCGAGCAGACCAAGCTGTTCTGGCGCGACGAGCGCCTGGTTGACGGCGACAACCCGATGCGGATGGGGGTCAACAACAGCGGCAAGTCGGTCGGCGGCTGCACCGTGCACTTCCAGATGGTCTCGCTGCGCTTTCGCCCGGAATGGTTCAAGTCGCGCAGCGTTCTCGGCTACGGGGCGGATTGGCCGCTCGATTGGCGGGAGATGTGGCGCTATTACGATGAGGTCGAGCGGACGCTGGCGATCTCGGGGCCGCTGAAATACCCGTGGGGTCCGAAGCGTCCGCGTTATCCGTATCGTGCCCACGAGCTCAACGCGGCCGGGCTGGTGCTGGCGCGCGGCGCGGAGGCGATGGGCACCGCCTGGGCGCCGTGTCCGGTGGCGACCGTGTCCGCGCCGCGCGGATTGTCGCCGCCGTGCACCTATCGCGGCTTCTGCCGGGTTGGCTGTTCCACCAATGCCAAGCAGAGCGTGCTGACGACGTGGATCCCCCGCGCGATCGCGGCGGGCGCCGAGATACGCGACCTCGCCATGGTTGGACGCATCGAGATGGGCGATGACGGTCGCGCCACCGGCATTCACTATCATCGCGACGGGAAATGGCGCTTCCAGAAGGCCAGCAACGTGGTGGTTGCCGGCTACGCGATCGAGACGCCGCGGCTGCTGCTGAACTCGGCGACCGACCGCTATCCCGACGGACTCGCCAACAGTTCCGGCCTGGTCGGCAAGAACCTGATGACCCAGTCCGATCAGGCGGTGTGGGGCGTGATGGACGAGGAAATACGCTCGTACAAGGGGCCGCCGTCGCTCGCCATCAATGAGCACTGGAACTACGTCGACGAGCATCCGAGCAAGGATTTCGATGGCGGCTATATGTGGTACAGCCAGGGTCCGCTGCCGCAGGAATGGGTCGCCGTGCAGACCGGGGCGCGCAAGCTCTGGGGGGAGGCGCTGAGGACGGAGATGATGAAATACAACCACCAGGCCGGACTCAAGATGGTCGGCGAGATGATGCCTTATGAGCATAACCGGGTGACGCTGGCCGACGAGACCGACCAGTACGGCCTGCGTATTCCTCGCATCACCTACTCCTGGGGCGACAACGACAAGCGGATGATCAAGCACGGGCTCGAGCAGATGGAGCAGCATCTGTCCGCCGCCGGGGCGAAGGAGATCTTCCGCCAGGAGGACGACACCTGCCATCTGCACGGCACCGCGCGGATGGGTTTCGATGCCGCCAGCAGCGTGGTGAACGCGGATTGCCGGAGCTGGGATATCCGCAATCTTTGGGTGTGCGACGGCTCGATATTTCCTACCGTTGGGGGCGCCAACCCGTCCGAGACGATCCAGGCGATCTCCTGTCGCACCGCGGACCGGATCGCCCAGCTCGGCAAGCAAGGCGAGTTGTAGTCAAAGGCGTTTGCTCATCATCTGGTGCGGCAGGGTCACTTCGATGAAGATCCCGCCGCATGCGGCATAGCCGAGCTTTTCGTAAAAACCGACCGCGTTCTGGCGCGCGGCCAGCTTGATTGTCGCGGTCGCCATGCCTGCCAGGGCATGCTCGGCGTGGCGGACCAGGGCGCTGCCAAGGCCGCGCCGCTCGTATCGTGGCTCGATGGCCATCTGCCTGAGTTTGGCGGTGGCTTCGGCATCGGGCGGCACGATCAGCAAGGTGCCGACGATCGCCTCGCCATGCCAGGCCGCGAGATGAAGCTGATGGCGCTCCTCGGCCAGTTGCGCATCGCTGTAGTCGAGCCCAAGCGGCGTCCGCAGGATCCGTCTGCGCAGTTCCAGCATGACGATCCAGTTGGTGCTGCCGGGCGTGACGGACGTGATCGCGGTCATCGTCGTGTCGGGCGCCAATCCGGGGGCGCCAGCTCGAAGCCCTCGAAGCGGAAGGCGGGCGCCACGACGCAGCATACGAGGGTCCATCGCCCCATGCAGGCGGCGGTCTGCCAATGTCCTTTCGGCACCGCCAGTTGCGGCGTGTGCCCCAGACCGAGATCGGAACCGAGATACCGTGCGCGCGCGTCGTGTCCGTCGGGCGAGGTGGTCAGAACCAGCGGCGAGCCGGCCTGCCAGATCCATAATTCGGCCGCATTGACCCGATGCCAATCGCTGACTTCCTCGGCGCGCAGCAGGAAATAGATGGCAGTGCCGGCGCCGCGGCTGCCGTCCGCGGGCGAGTCGCGCCAGGTCTCGCGAAAGTGGCCGCCCTCGGGATGCGGCCGCAGTTCCAGACTCTTGATCACCGCGTCGGCGGTCAGCGTCGTATCCTGAAGGTCGATCATGAGCGGGTTCCGTGGTCACTCGAAGTGCCTTGCCTAGCTATATCGCGCCAAGTGTGTTCGTCGGTAGTGCGCTCGACGAGGCGAAGTAGGATTGCATCGCCTTGGTGACCGACTGCTGGACGGCGTTTGGCATGGTTGCGATGTCGTCCGCGGTCGAACTGATCGCGGCCGGGAGGCCGGAGGATTGAGCGCCATCGGACGATGATGCGTGTCCATGATGCGCGTGGTGATGGCGCATCTCGCCAACGCTTGCCGAATTCGCCTGTGTTCCGGCGCCAGTCTGCCCGCCTTGGCCGCCAATCGATTGCAGGCTCAGCAACGTGCTCTGCACCTGGCTGGAGATGGGTGAGGTGCCGCTCGTGCCGCTGCTGCTGGCGGTGGTCGGGGCGCCGGACAGAGCCTGGGTGATAGCCTGCGTGATCGCCGTTCCGGAGCCTGTGCCGCCGGCCTGCGCGGCCAGGTTTTGCAGTGGTTTGAACCATCCCTGCGAGGCGGAGACGGCTGACGAGCCAGACATGCGTAATCCTTTCCTTGCCAATCCGAGGCTCACTGTGCACAACCGGTGCCAACACCCGCGAAGCGAAAAAATCGAATGGATTCTCAAGGCATTGCCTTGAGCGGGGTCCAGGGGCAGAGCCCCTGGGAAGGTCAAGTGGACCCGGCCGATCCTGCCGCTCGGCAAATCCCGCCGGGAGTAGTCAAGCGCGCCGCTTCTGCCTATGGTGCGCGCCTTATCCGGCTTGGCTGCGCGATGATTACCTATTTCCGGCATCTCTTCGTTGATTCATGGCTTGGCCGTGCTTTCGCCCTGCTGATTTTTGTAGCCTTCGTCGCCTGGGGCGTGAGCGGCGTGCTCGGCAGCATGGGACGCACCGGGCCGGGCGATGTCGCACAGGTCGGCAGTCAGCAGGTGAGCGAGCAGGAGTTCGATGGCGCTTTCCAGCGCGACCTCCAGCAGGTCGCCAGTCAGAGCAATGGCGGCGACACGTCGCAGATCCCGACCGAGGAACGCGGCCAGATTGCGATGCAGGCGCTCCAAGGCTTGGTAGGCCGCGCCGAGGCGCTGCGGCAGGCGTCAAGGCGCGGCATCGTGGTGCCGGACTCCGTGCTGCGACAGGCGGTGTTTGATGCGCCGCTGTTCAAGGGCACGGATGGGAGCTTCGATCGCACCCGTTTCAATCAGTTCCTGGCGCAGCGCGGCATGACCGAGACCGGTTTGTTGTCAGCGTTGCGTGATGATCTCGCCGCCAAGGCGCTGATCGAGCCGCTCCGTGTCGGTGCGTTTGCGCCGGACATCCTGGCGCGCGAGGCATTCGACTACGCGGCGCAGACACGAACGCTCGACATGGTGCGTGTTCCGTTGAGCGCGGTGCCGACACCGCCGCCTGCCGACGATGCCACGCTGCACCGCTATTTTCAGAACCATCCCGAACAATTTCAGGCGCCGGAGTTCCGCCGCATCAAGCTGGTGGTGTTGTCGCCGCAGACGGTGGCGCGGGGCATGGACGTCCCGGAGGCTCAGGAGCGCGCCTTGTTCAAGGCGGAGCACGGCACCGGCCAGGTGCCTCAGAAGCGCTCGGTGGAGGTGATCACGTCGCAGACTGAAGCGCGCGCCGAGGCGCTGGCGACCCTCTGGCAGGGAGGCGCCGGCTGGCCGCAGATGCAGGCGGCGGCCGCGGACAGTGTTCCGGTGGCGATCGACGACGCGGCGCAGAGCACGTTTCCCGAACCCAAGCTCGGCGCGCTCGCCTTCGGGGCGAAGCCGGACCAGGTGGTGGGTCCGACGCATCTGGACTCCGGCTGGGTGCTGCTCAAGGTAATCAAGGTGACAGCGCCCACGACGCAGAGCTTTGCCGAGCTGCGCCCGAAGCTGCATGACCAGATCGCCGCTTCCCGCGCCAGCGAGGGCATGGCTGACCGTGTGCAGAAGCTGCAGGACGCGATTGCCGGGAGCAGCGGGCTGGATCAGATTCCGGGCGATATCGGCGCCGCGGCGCTGGAAGGCACGCTCGACGCGAGCGGCATGACGCAAGCGGGCGCGCCTGCGCCCCTGCCTGGTTCGGCGGCGTTGCGCCGCGCGGTCATCGCGCAGGCCTTCGCCCAGAAGCCGGGGGCGCCGCCGGAGCTGAAGCAGGGTCCGGACGATGCCGACTACGCGCTGACGGTGCAATCGGTGATCCCGCCGCAGAAGCTGGCTTATGCCGCCGTCGCCGCCAAGGTGGCGGCTTCGGTGCAACACGATGCGGTCCGCCGTGCCGCGGAGGCCCAGGCGGCACGCCTGTTCGCCGATGCCAGGAAGCGGGGCGGCGTGGACAAGCTGGGACGCGCGGACGTGATCCATGTCGGCCCGATCGGGCGCGGCGCGCCGCCGGCGGGTGTGCCTGCCGATCTGGCGCAGCTTGCCTTCAGCCTTGCGCCGGGACAGTCGACGATGGTCGAGACGCCGGATGGGTTTGTGGTGGCGACCGTGACCGGCGCCCAGCATCCCGGTCCCGCAAGCAACCAGCTCGCCTTCGCCCGCATGCACAGCCGTCTGGATCAGGCGGTGGGCGATGACATCGAGGCCAGCTATGCGATGGCGCTGCAACGCCAGACGCCGCCGGTGCTGAACGACGCCGCCGTGCGGCGCGTGATCAACCCGTAGCGAGGGTGCGGGTGACGGCTCTCATCCACCGCGTGCAGGCGGCCGACCTGCTGACGCCGGTCGCGGCCTTTCTCAAGCTGACCAATTCTCTTGAAGGGGCGGCGCGGCATGCCTTCCTGCTGGAGAGCATCGAGGGGGGGATCGCGCGCGGACGCTACTCGGTGATCGGATTGCTGCCGGACCTGATCTGGCGCTCGGAGGCGGGGCAGGTCTCGGCGGCGCGCGACGGCGGCGGCTTTGTCGCGGACGCGCAGGCACCTCTCGACAGCCTGCGCGCGCTGCTGCGGGAGAGCCGCATCGCGCTGCCGTCCGGCCTGCCGCCAATGACCGCGGGCGTGTTCGGCTATCTTGGCTACGACATGGTGCGCCATATGGAGCACCTGCCGGCGGTCGCCGTCGATGATCTCGGCCTGCCGGACGCTGTCCTGCTGCGGCCGTCGCTGTTTGCGATCTTTGACAACGTGCGCGACGAGCTGACACTGGCGGCGCCGGCGCGGGCCGGCGGCCCAGAGGCTGCCGAAGCGTTGATTGCGCGTGCGCGGGAGGCGCTCGCCGCGCCGCTGCCGCCTGGGCGGCCGCCGGATATGGCCATGCCCGCATCGATGGAGCCGCGTTCGAACTTCACCCGCGCGGCCTTCGAGGCTGCGGTTCGCCGCGTGCAGGAGTATATCGTCGCCGGCGACGTGTTCCAGGTAGTGCCGAGTCAGCGTTTCTCGGTGGGCTTCGCGTTGTCGCCGTTCGCGCTGTATCGTGCGTTGCGCCGGATCAATCCGTCGCCGTTCCTGTTCTATCTCGATTTCGACGGCTTCAGCCTGGTCGGCAGCTCGCCGGAGGTGCTGGTGCGGCTGCGGGACGGGGCCGTGACCGTGCGTCCGCTGGCTGGAACCCGGCCGCGCGGCAGGGACGACGAGGAGGACCGCGCATTGGCGGAAGCATTGCTGGCCGATCCCAAGGAGCGTGCCGAGCATCTCATGCTGGTTGATCTCGGCCGCAACGATGTCGGGCGTGTCGCGGAGGTTGGCAGCGTGCGGGTCAGCGAGAGCTTCGTGATCGAGCGCTTCAGCCATGTCATGCATATTTCGTCGACGGTGAGGGGAAGGCTGCGGCCGGGGCTTGAGGCGTTGGACGCGTTGGTCGCGGGCTTTCCGGCCGGCACGCTCTCGGGTGCGCCGAAGATACGCGCGATGCAGATCATCGACGAGCTGGAGCCGACGCGGCGGGGGGTCTATGGCGGCTGCATCGGCTATTTCGGCGCCGATGGCAGCATGGACACCTGCATTGGCCTGCGCATGGCGGTGGTCAAGGACAAGGTGATGCACGTGCAGGCTGGCTGCGGCGTCGTGGCGGATAGTGTGCCCGCCTCGGAGTACGAGGAAACCCGGCAGAAAGCCCGCGCCCTGATCGGCGCCGCGGCCTTGGCAGGCGAATTCGCGGCCGGCTGAAGGAAGTGGCGCACCCGGAAAGACTCGAACTTCCAACCCCCAGATTCGTAGTCTGGTGCTCTATCCAATTGAGCTACGGGTGCCGTCGTGGGCGGCGGAGATAGCTCATGGGACGGTGGGGTGCAACCCTCAACCTGGACGTTCCAGCCGGATCTCGGCGCGGCAGGACGGCGTGCCGTAGAGGCCGGTGATGGAGCGTCCGTCCGGATGGCCCTCGAACACCATCGGGACGGATTTGTGATTGATCCCTGGCAGCACCAGTTGCGCATGCAGCTTGGCGCGGTCCAGCCCACGGGTGCCATGCAGCACCAGCACGCCGTCGGCGGGAGCAAAGGTCACATGCCTGGTGCCGACGATCAGCGTCGAGGCAGCGGTATCGGGACAGGTGCCTTGCAGGGTGCGCAGCGTGCCGGTCCAGCGTCCGAGCAGATCGGGGGACGCATCAGCGGTGATCGGCAGCAGAATACCGGACAGGATGAGGATGGAGGGCAGGCGCATGGCGGCATCCGGCAGGTGATATGCACGATTTAGCGCCTCCTTCCGTCCGCGCTATAGAGGCCGCTGCGGACGATGAGAACAGGTGAGATGAGTAACGGGCTGGAACAGGTTCTACACGAGGACAGGATCCTGATCCTCGATTTCGGCAGTCAGGTGACCCAGCTCATCGCCCGCCGGCTGCGCGAGAGCGGCGTCTATTGCGAGATCTGGCCGTTCGCGTCGGCAATCGAGCGCATCCGCGCCTTCAGACCGCGCGGCGTGATCCTCTCCGGCGGTCCGGCCAGCGCGGTCGCGGCGGAGAGCCCGCGTCCGGCGGCAGAGGTGTGGGCACTCGGCGTGCCGGTGCTGGGCATCTGCTACGGCCAGCAGGTGATGTGCCAGCAGCTTGGCGGCGAGGTGCTGGGTTCCGAGCATCGCGAGTTCGGCAGGGCGCATGTTGACATACTGGAGGATTGCGCGCTGCTGCGCGGCACCTGGCAGCCTGGCCATCGCGAGCAGGTCTGGATGAGCCACGGCGACCGCGTGACCCGTCTGCCGCCCGGCTTCCGCGCGGTGGCGGCGAGCGACGGCGCGCCGTTCGCCATCATCGCCGACGAGGCGCGCCGCCTGTATGGCGTGCAGTTCCATCCCGAGGTGGTGCACACGCCGCACGGCGCCGCTTTGCTGCGCAACTTCACCCATGCGGTGGCCGGCTGCCGAGGCACGTGGACCATGGCGGGCTTCCGCGACCTGGAAATCGCGCGCATACGCAGCCAGGTTGGCGGGTCACGGGTGATCTGCGGCTTATCGGGCGGTGTCGACTCCTCGGTGGCCGCGGTGCTGATCCACGAGGCGATCGGCGAGCAGCTCACCTGCATCTTTGTCGATCATGGCCTCTTGCGCGCCGGCGAGGCGGAGGAGGTGGTCAGTACTTTCCGCAGCCGCTTCAACGTGCGGCTGATCCACCGCGATGCAAGCGACCTGTTCCTCTCGGCACTGGAAGGCGTCACCGATCCCGAGACCAAGCGCAAGACCATCGGGCGTTTGTTCATCGACGTGTTCGATGAGGAGGCGAAAAAGCTGGGGGGCGCGGACTTTCTTGCCCAGGGCACCCTCTACCCGGACGTGATCGAAAGCGTGAGCGTCACCGGCGGCCCGTCGGTCACGATCAAGTCGCACCACAACGTGGGCGGCCTGCCGGCGCGCATGCACATGAAGCTGGTGGAGCCGCTGCGCGAGCTGTTCAAGGACGAGGTGCGCGCGCTGGGGCGCGAGCTGGGCATTCCGCAGAGTATCGTGGGCCGACATCCGTTTCCGGGGCCGGGGCTTGCGATCCGCATTCCTGGTGCTGTCTCGCGCGAAAGCCTGAACCTGTTGCGTCGTGCCGACAGCATCTTCCTCGAGGAGATCCGCGCGGCCGGCCTGTATGACGCGATCTGGCAGGCCTTTGCGGTGTTGCTGCCGGTGCGCACGGTGGGGGTGATGGGCGACGATCGCACCTACGACCAGGCCTGCGCGCTGCGCGCCGTAGGCAGCACCGACGGCATGACCGCGGACGTCTATCCGTTCGACATGAGCTTCCTGAACCGCGTCGCCGGGCGGATTGTCAACGAAGTGCGCGGCATCAATCGCGTGACATACGACATCACCTCGAAGCCGCCGGGCACGATCGAGTGGGAATGATTTGGGATTGTTCATCCCGCTATCACGCAGACGCGCCCATGTCACGCGCTCCCGGTCGCCCAGAAGTTCCCTGCCATTCGAAGCCGGTCGAATCGGGCTTGAACTTGAGCTGACGGGCGTTGTCGCGCACCACGCCGATATCCGCTTCCTCAAAGCTGGCGTCAGCCTCGGCCGCGATTGCGATCGTGACTTTGACCGTCGCGCCATGGGTCCGCTGCAGCTCCATGACGACGGCATTGAGCACGGCGTCGAACGCCTTCACCGGCCGAACCATGTCGAGCTCGACGGCGCCGAAAAAACGGCGAGGTTTTCAGGGTCCGGCCGGCGCGCCGCCATCTGTTGAGGACCCTGACTGTTTCCCCACCATCATGGGGCTCGGTGCCCCTGGAACAATGCGGCCACCAGGACGGCAAGGTAACGGTGCCGCACGAGGATTTCCTCGCCAAGATCCGGGCCTGCCTTTACGCCTTTCTCGAACTCGGTGTCGATGAAGGCATCATTGTCACGCGCACGGATTCGCTTGACGCCGGTCTCACCAGGCAGATCGCCGTCAGTCACGCGCCGGGCGATCTGGGCGACCAGGACAACGCTTTCCTGGATTGCGAGGCGGTCACGTCCGGCAATTTCGGCAACGGTGATGTTCTCATCAGGCGCGATGGCAAGCTGCTGCGGCCCAGGCGTCTCGCCAGCAATCTGTTCCAGTTCCGCCCGGGCACCGGCGAGGATCGCTGTGTGCTGGATTCGATCGCCTCACTGCAGAACGGCGCCCATCTGCTCTGGATCGAAACCGAGAAGCCGGACATCGCGCAGATCGCTGGCATGATGGACCGTATCCGCGCGGCGGCTCCGAACGCGAAGCTGGTCTATAACAATTCGCCCTACTTCAACTGGACGTCGAATTTCCGCCAGCAGGTGTTCGACTCCTGGGCCGCCGGGGGCAAGGATGTGTCGGCCTACGTCCACCGACAATCTGGCGAAAGAGTATTTCGGCGAACAGGGTATGCTCGGCTACGTGCTCCGCGTCCAGCGCCAGGAGATCCGTAAGGGGATCGCTTGCGTGCGCCATCAGAACATGTCGGGCTCGGACGTTGGCGACGACCACAAGGAGTATTTTTCCGGTGCGGCGGCGCTGAAGGCAGGCGATGTGCACAACACCATGAACCAGTTCGCTTGATCGGGGCTAGCCAGCCCGGGGCGTTATCGCGGAATCCGCACCCACGGCAACGCCCGCGTCCATGCCGGTGCGGCATGGGCATCATCCTGGATTAGCATTGGCAATCCGAGAAAGGCATCTCCAATAGTTTTACTTTAGAGAGTAGATATTGACGTCCGTGAAAAACCCTCGAGAGTATTGCGTCACTTGCCGAGAGCGTTCCAAAGCAGCGTTGTTGACGACGCGGCGGTTATGTCTCAGAGGCCGAGACGGTCTTCGGCCCGGTAACTGGCGATGAGGCTCGGACCAGCGTAAGCCTGATCAAGAAGAAGAGGACCAAGGGAGGCGGACATGGTGTATCACGCGCCAGACTCTTATCTGAAGTCGCTGGTCAAGGAGTGTGAGGTTCATCGGGACCTCTATCTGGACAAGGAAGTCTTTTCCGCTGAAATGGAGCGCCTCTTCCGCAATACCTGGGTCCTGGTCGGTCACGCCGGCCAAGAAAAGTCTCACGCTTGACTTTCGCTTCGACGCCGGGCGTACGATCCTGGCGGAATTGCTGAAGACCGCGGACGTGGTGGTCGAGAGTTTCGTTCCAGGCTACCTGGAGAAGAACGGTATCAGCCCGGAATGGATGCATACCAACAACAACAAGCTGATCATTGCCCGCATCTCCGGCTGGGGTCAGTCCGGCCCGTTCCGCTACAAGCCCGGCTTCGGAACGCTGGTCGAGGCAATGTCCGGCTTCGCCGCCATGAACAGTAAGAGTTGCAGGAACAGCGATGCGGACGGAAACCGTTGGATACACGGCCGACGGGCTCGAGATGCAAGGTTATCTTGCCTAAGACGAGATGCAGGCAGGACCCAGGCCTGGCGTGCTGGTTTTCCCGGACATCCGCGGGCTTGGCGATCACGCGAAAAAGCGGGCGGAGCGGTTGGCCTCCGAGCTTGGCTTTGTTGCGCTCGCGTGCGACCTTCACGGCAAGCAAAGGATTGTCGACGATTTGCAGGTGGCGCGGTCGCTTGTCCAGGAGCTTAGGCAGGATGCCTGCAGGCTTCGCGCCCGGACCGGCGGCGCGCTGGATGCTCTCAAGCGTCGCGGCGAGGTCGACCTGGAACGGATCGGAGCGATCGGGTTTTGTCAGGGCGGGACGATGGCTCTCGAGCTGGCGCTCAGCGGGGCTGCGCTCAAGGGGTGGTCGGATTCCACACCGGTCTGGTCCTGACTTCGCCGCAGGACGCCAGAAACATCGTGGGCAGGATATCGGTATTGAACGGTGCGGACGATCCTGTCGTCTCTCCGGAGCAACGCACGGAGTTCGAGAAGGTGATGCGGGAGGGGCAGGTGGACTGGCAGATGACGCTCTTTGGCGGTGTCGTGCATAGTTTCACGGATCATGGAGCCGACCGGATTGGTGACCCTCAGGTCGCACGGTATGACGAGCGCGCCGACAAGCGCTCATGGCAGCAGATGGCAAATCTGTTCCATGAGGCGTTCGCCTGAGTAGTCCGGCCAGGCGGAGGTTCCATCCGGCGGGCGTCAAGCGGCATGGACGTAAAACACCTGAAATCGTTCCTCGCGGTCGCTGAATGCGGCAGCGTCTCGGAAGCGGCACGCAAGCTGTATATCCCGCAACCGGCATTAAAAGCCGGCAGATCCAGTCCCTGGAACTGGCGGGTGGTGATCGGCCTGCCCATGGCAGTGACCTGGGCAGTGGCCGAACGATTGATCAGGACGATCCAGACCGATTTATCGAAAGTTCGCCCGACCTACGTGGAATCCCTGAGCGGCCACCTGCAGCGCTGGCTGGAGCAGGGCTCTGTCGACATCTCTTTCCTGTATGATGCTGAGTCCACCCCGAACCTGGCCTTCGAACCGATCCTGCTCGAGCAGCTCGAGCTGCTTTGCCGACCTGGAGACTTTCCCCGGGAGATCCAGTCGATACCGTTGCGCGACGTCGTCAAGCTGCCTTTGATGTTGCCGGGCAGAGCCCACTCCGTGCGCCGGCTGATCGAAGAGACGGCGAACCGCTACGGGCACAGCCTCAATGTGGTGGCGGAAGCGGAGTCGCAGCTCATCCTGAGGGCTGCGCTGCTGTCTTGTGGGATGTTCTCTGTGTCGGGGCCATCCTTGCTGCAGGACGATGTCCAGGCAGGAAATCTGCGCAAGCTGATCATTACCGACCCCGCGATCACGCGGTCGGTCGTCCTCGCACAGCCGGCGCTTCGGACCCGGACGCGCGCGCACGTGGCCGTCGCGGAACTGGCTTTGCGCTTGGCGCAGGATCTATGCCGGGAGGGTATCTGGCGCGGAACCCCGCTCGAGCGTTCGACGTGAGATGACGGCTCCGTCGGTCTGAGCAGGCTCGGCAATTAAGACAGGCTCGATGCGGCAGACCGGTTCTCGCGGTAGCTGCAACGTGAACACCTGCCTCGCCGGGTATCGCGGAAACGCTTCACATGGTAAGTTTATTCGGCTACGGTCGGTCAAGCTGTGGAAGGGAAGTCGGCGTGAACGAGCAGTGGGTGGTCACCTTGTCATGCGAAGACCGGCCCAATCTGGTGGCCACGGTGACGGGGTTGATTGCCGCCCACGGCGGCAACATTGTCGAGGCGGCGCAATTCAACGAACTGGCGACCGGACGCTTTTTCATGCGGATCGTGTTCGACGTCGGCGCGTCTGCCTCGCACGATCTGGGCGTGGTGATGAGCGAGCTGGCTGTCTCTCAGCGGATGGAGCTGCAACGCGACCTGGTCAGCAGGAGAAAGAGGGTTCTCTTGCTGGTATCGAGGTTCGACCACTGCCTGGGTGACCTGCTCTACCGGCAGCGCATAGGCGAGCTGCCGATGGACGTCGTAGGCGTTGTCTCCAATCATCCCAAGGAAGACCTGAACATCTCCCTGCTGGGAAATCTTCCCTTCCACCACCTTCCCGTCACCAGGGACACCAAGGCGGAGCAGGAAGCCCAGGTGAAGGCCATTGTCGAGGCAACCAGTGTCGATCTGGTTGTGCTCGCCCGCTACATGCAGATATTGTCGGATGACTTCGCGAACTATCTGTCCGGCCGCTGCATCAACATCCACCATGGTTTCCTGCCGAGTTTCAAGGGCGCTAAACCTTACCATCAGGCCTATGCCCGCGGCGTGAAGATGATCGGCGCCACCGCCCACTACGTCACTGCCGATCTCGACGAGGGCCCCATCATCGCCCAGGCCGTCGAGCAGATCAGCCACGCCGACTCTCCCGAGATGCTGATCCGGAAGGGGCGGGACATCGAGCGCCGGGTGCTGGCAAGGGCTGTGTCACAGCATCTCGAGAACCGTGTGCTGCTCAGCGGCAATCGAACAATCGTGTTCCAGAGCTAGGCGCATCCGGTGGTCGCATTGATCGACGGCACCAAGTTGGCCGCAGGCATCGTCTCAAGGGTGGCCGAGGACGCGAGTGCTTTTCGTTCGCGGTGGGGCTTCTCCCCCGGCCTTGCTGCCGTGCTGGTCGGGAATGATCCCGCAAGCGAGATCTATGTTGCCCGCAAGGTGCGGCAGTGCCGACTTGCGGGACTCTGCTCGTTCGAGCACAAGCTCGATCAAGGTATCTCTCAAGAGCAGCTCCTTGCGCTGATCGGGAAGCTGAACCATCAGGCAGAGGTGCATGGGATTTTGGTGCAGCTGCCGCTGCCGCGTCACATCGATGCCAAGGCGGTTCTCGACGCGATCGATCCCGCCAAGGATGTGGACGGTTTTCATCCGGTCAATGTCGGCCGACTTTCCACGACTGGCAAAGGGCTGACTCCCTGCACGCCGCTGGGTTGCATGCGCCTGCTCGAGACCGTCATCGAAGACTTCCGCGGCCTGCATGCGGTCGTGATCGGAAAATCCAACATCGTCGGCAAGCCGATGGCATTGCTCCTGCTGGAACGCGAGTGTACCGTCACTGTCACCCACATCTACACAAAGGACCTGCCGCGAACCGCTCGCTCGGCCGACATACTCGTTGCCGCGGCGGGCAGCGCCCGGCTGGTGCGGGGCGAGTGGGTGAAGCCGGGCGCGGTGGTCATCGATGTGGGGATAAACCGCTCCGTCGAGAACGGGCGCGCGAGAATCGTCGGGGATGTCAATCAGGCCGAGATGGACCATGCTGCCGCGATCACACCCGTTCCGGGCGGCGTTGGGCCGATGACCATCGCCTGTCTGATCGAGAATACGATGCGAGCCGCGATGCAGGCGAGCGTGCAATGAACCGGGTTCGTTGCCTGACCCTCAGTATGGTCTTGAACGGCTATCTGATCGATCGGCAGGCCGGGCGGGAACGCGGATGGGAACGATGATACGTCATGAAGGCGATGTGACTCCGGCCGTGCTGGCGGTCATGCAACGTACTTCCAACCCGCGGCTGCGGGAAATCATGGTTTCGCTGGTCACCCATCTGCACGGTTTCGTGCGTGAGGTGCGTCTGACGGAAGCGGAGTTCCGCGAAGCGACCACAATCATCAACCAGGTCGGCAAGCTGACGACGGACACCCATAACGAGGCGGTGCTGATGGCGGGCAGCCTGGGTGTGTCGTCGCTTGTCTGTCTGCTCAACAACGGCAATCAGGGCGAGGACGAGACCTCGCAGAACCTGCTCGGCCCGTTCTGGCGCATGCATTCGCCGCGCACGAATAATGGTGACTCGATCGTGCGCTCGGACACGCCAGGTGCGCCTCTCCTCGTGAACGCACGGGTGCTCGACACCGCGAGTCAGCCGATCTCGGGCGCGGAGGTCGACATCTGGCATGCGTCTCCCGTCGGCTTCTACGAGAACCAGGATCCGTCCCAAGCCGAGATGAACCTGCGCGGCAAGTTCCTGACTGACGAGCAAGGGCGCTTCTGGTTCACGACAGTCAGGATGTCGGGCTATCCGATCCCCACCAACGGCGTTGTCGGGCGGCTGCTCGCTGCCCAGGATCGCCATCCCTATCGCCCGGCGCATCTGCACGCCCTGATCGTCAAGCCCGGCTTCAAGGTGCTGGTCAGTCAGGTGTACGACCCGGCCGATCCGCATATCGACACGGACGTGCAGTTCGGTGTGACGCAGGCCACCACCGGCCAGTATGTCCGTCACGACGAGCCGCACACCGACCCGGGTGTGCCTGCTCCTTGGTACTCCCTCGACTACACCTACGTCATGGAACGCGGCGCGACGATGCTGCCTCGTCCGCCGATCAAGTAGCTTGTCAGCACGCATCCGCTCTGGAGGGCAATCATGCTCACTGAGGATCAACTCCGCCAGGCCACCGACGCCATCCTTGAGGCTGAACGCACCAGGATTCCCACCCGGCAGCTGTCGAAGCTGTTCCCCACGATGGAGATCGAGGATGCCTACCGCGTTCAGGATCTCTGGGCCGCGGCACGGATCGAGAAGGGCGCGCGTGTGGCCGGGCACAAGATCGGCCTGACCAGCCGCGCGATGCAGATCGCGTCCAGGATGACGGAACCGGATTACGGCCGCATCCTGGATGATGCGTTCTACAACGACGGCGCCGTGATCGCAGCAGGCGATTTCCTGCGGCCAAGGCTGGAGGTTGAACTCGCCTTCGTCATGAGCGAGGATCTCGCGGGTCCCGGAAAGCGCATCTATGACGTGCTGCGCGCGACCGAAATCGTCATCCCGGCCCTCGAGATTATCGACTACCGGACCGAGGTGCCACGCGCCATCGTTGACACGATCGCCGACAACGCCGCGTTCGGAGCGATTGTCGTCGGTGGGCGACCCGTCAAACCCCACGACATCGATATCCGCTGGGTAGGCGCCACTTTGTCCAAGAACGGGATCATCGAGGAATCCGGGGTGTCCGCGGCCGTCATGGGTCACCCCGCCGCCGGCATCGCGTGGCTGGTGAACAAGCTCGCCGCGGTCGATGCCGGCCTGAAGAAAGGCCAGATCGTTCTCGGCGGCTCGTTCACGCGGCCGGTCGACATCGCGGCCGGCGACGTCGTTCACGCGGATTATGGACCGCTCGGCGCGATCGGGGTTTCGTTCCGATGACCGAATTGGCCGCAAACCGCTTCAAGCGCGGCCTGCGTGAACAACGTCAGCAGATCGGCCTCTGGTCCACCTTGTCCACCGGCTTCGCGGCGGAAGTCGTGGCAGGCGCCGGCTTCGACTGGCTGCTGCTCGACACGGAGCACTCGCCCGGCACCGTCTCGACGGTCATGGGCCAGTTGCAGGCGTTGTCGGGCTTCGGCGGGGTTGCGCCGGTGGTTCGCCCGGCGAGCAACGATCCTGTTCTCATCAAGCGCTTCCTGGATGTCGGAGCGCAGAGCCTCCTGATCCCTTATGTCCAGTCGCCGCAGGAAGCAGCCGACGCGGTCGCCGCCGTTCGCTACCCGCCTTCAGGCATCAGGGGCGTGTCGGCGCTGACACGCGCCACCCAGTTCGGGCGGATTGCCGACTATGCGGCGCGCGCCGGGGAGGAGATCTGCCTGATTGTGCAGATCGAGACGAAGGCAGGACTGGCCGCCCTGGAGGCGATCGCCGCGGTGGAAGGGGTTGACGGCGTGTTCGTCGGACCCGGCGACCTGGCAGCCAGTCTCGGCCATATCGGCGACACCGGCCACCCTGTCGTGATGGAGGCCGTCGAGAACGCGATTCGCAGGATTGTCGTCTGCGGCAAGCCGGCCGGCGTCCTGACTGGCGACCCGGCGTTCGCGCAGCGCTGCATGGATTGGGGAACGACGTTCACGGCCGTTGGGATCGATGCCGGCCTGCTTGCGCGGGCCGCGGACAGCCTGGCACGGCGTTTCAAACCATGATGGCGCTCAGGGCGAAAGCCGCAGGGGAACCGGCGCCTGGGCGGCTGCACAAGCGTCCACGGCTTTGCTCGCCATTGCAGCGTTGCGGCGGGGTGGGCCTGGGAGGGCCGGCATTGGCGTCATCGCCCATGTTGCGGTTACATCGGATCATGATACCGAGGCAGCTCCCACCCTACCCGCAGTCCCTCGCCGGACGCCTGCTTGTCGCACGCGAGGCCGTCATGGCGCCGGTGCGTCCGATCCTCAACAAGGCTGACATCACAGAGCAGCAATGGCGCGTGCTGCGCGTGCTGAGCGATGCCGGCGCGGTCGATCTTTCGACCCTTGCCCAGAACGCCATGCTTCGCCCTCCCAGCCTGACGCGCATCCTCCGGGAGCTTGTGGGGCGCAAGTTGGTGATGCGCGAGGTCGACGTTGAGGACGGGCGCCGTTCGATCGTGACGATCTCACGGCGAGGGCGAACACTCGTGAACGAGACCACGGATGCCATGCTGGCCGTGCTCGACCGGTATGCCGACGCTTTCGGCGTTGATCGGCTTCGCGCGCTGCTGCACGAGCTGTCCGTGCTGACCGATGCGCTCGCCGGATCAGACAAAGTGGCCATGGTGGAGTAGCTCAGCCTCAAGCCGTGGGCGGCCCCTGTCGCGGAGTCGCATTGCGCCCACATATTATACATGTTAAATTTTTTGGAGAGACTGACTATGCCGACGCAGGAAAGCCTGGAGGATGTGTTGCAGCAAGCCGGCAACCCGGTGGAGCTGCTGCGCCACTCGCAGATCGGGGCCTTCATATACCCCGTGGTGGCCGCCGAGTTCTCGAACTGGCGCGACGAGCAGCGGGCGTGGCGGGAAACCGCCGTGCTGTTCGACCAGTCGCATCATATGGTGAATCTTTTCATCAAGGGTTCGGACGCGCTCCGGCTGATCTCGGACACCGCGGTCAACTCGATGCAGAATTTTGTTCCCGACAAGGCCAAGCAGTACGTCGCGGTGACGCCGTCCGGCCACGTGATCGGGGATAGCATCCTGTTCTATCTCGATCAGGACGAGTTCGTGTCCGTCGGCCGGGCGCCCGCAGCCAACTGGTTGACGTATCAGGCGAAGGCGGGCGGCTACGACGTCGAGATCGTTCGCGACGAACGCTCGCCGGTCCGGCCGATGGGCAAGCCGGTGCAACGCGCGTGCTGGCGGTTCCAGATCCAGGGCCCGAACGCCTGGGCGGTGATCGAGAAGCTGCACGGCGGCAAGCTCGAGCAGCTCAAATTCTTCAACATGGGCGAGATGAACATTGCCGGACGCAAAGTACGCACCTTGCGTCACGGCATGGCCGGCGCGCCGGGTCTCGAGCTTTGGGGACCCTACGAGCAGGGCGACGAGATACGTGCCGCCATTCTCGAGGCCGGGCGCGAGTTTGGCCTGGTCCATGCGGGCAGCCGAGCCTACCCCTCGAACACGTTGGAAAGCGGCTGGATCGCGTCGCCCCTGCCGGCCATCTACTCCGGCGCCGAACTCAAGCCATACCGCGAATGGCTGACGGCCGACAGCTACGAAGCGGCGGGCAGCATTGGCGGCAGCTTTGTGTCCGACCACATCGAGGACTACTACCTGACGCCATACGAGATCGGCTACGGGTCGTTCGTGAACTTCGACCACGACTTCATCGGCCGCTCCGCGCTGGAGGCGATGAAGCCTGCGACGGGACGCCACAAGGTGACGCTTGCCTGGAACGGCGAGGATGTCGCGCGTATCTTCGCTTCACTGTTCGACGGTAGTGACACGCCGTACAAGTTCTTCGACCTCCCGCTCGCGAACTACGCGTCCTCGAACTATGACCGGGTCACCGACCGTGATGGCCGGACGATCGGGCTTTCCATGTTCACCGGCTACAGCTGGAACGAGAAGACGGCCCTCAGCCTGGCGACGGTTTCTCCCGAGATCCGGATCGGGGACGAAGTCCGGGTTGTCTGGGGCGAGGAAAACGGCGGCACGCGCAAGACCGTGGTGGAGCGCCACAGGCAAATCGAGGTGCGCGCAATCGTGTCTCCCGTTCCGTACTCGAAGCTCGCCCGCGAGGAGTATGAGGGCGGCTGGCGCATCAAATCCTAGGAGGCTTGGCACGATGGCCGAGGCTGCACTCTCTCCGGTGGAGCGGGCGACCCCGTCGCCCGCGGAGCAGCTAAACCCCGTCTAGGTCGTCATTACGGCCAACGACAATGAAGCCCAG
>CAXTRK010000018.1:0-58908 GCA_964246745.1 uncultured Acetobacteraceae bacterium | reverse complement strand
CAGCCAAACCTTGGCACGCTTTGCGATGCCGTGGAGCCGTCCACCTCAACAAGGCCGCAGCCTTGAGCGGGTCCAGGGTGGAACCCTGGTCTTGCTTACGTCAGTCCCGACGCGTGCCCTCCAGTCGCACTGCGTCGGTGATCCGCCAGCCTTCGCCGCTGGCGATCAGGCGGTCGATTACCACCGGGTCGTCGAGGAACTCCGCTTCATGATACGTGCTGAAGGGATAGACGACGATCACGCCGTGCACACCGTCAGGAGATCGAATCGCGGCGCGATTTGGTTGGTCCTTTCTGTTCACGACTCTTCCCCTTTCCGGGTGCCCCAATTTTGAGCTTGTTTCCTTATGCAATGTCTTAGAGTGATTTGAATACGGAATGGTTAAACCGGTGGCGACTTTGCTCCTCGCGGCAATCATGCAGACCGCTTTGCCCGGAGGTTTGCTGAAGCCGGTGCCGATTGACGCCGCACCTTGGCGCGGTCTGGTTCGCGTTCAGACCGAGCTTGGCGACCGCTGCACAGGGTTCCTGGTGGCGCCCTCCGTGGCGATCACCGCGGCGCACTGCCTGTTCCTGCCGGCGGTCGGCCGCTTCATCCAGCCGGGTTCCGTCCATGTTCTGCTGCGCTACCGCATGGGCCGGTTTGCGGCGCATGCGCGGGTGCGGCGCTTCATCGTGCCGCGGCTCTACGATCCCCGGTCCGAGCGGGCGAGCGCCGGCTCTGACCGGGCGGTCCTGCTGCTCGATCACGCGATCGGCGCTTCCGATGATTCGCTCAGGCTGAGCGCGTCGCTGCCGGCGGTTGGCACGCGCGTGCGTCTCGGCGGCTACGGGCAGGGACGCGAGGAGATCGCCGTTGCCGGACCGACGTGCCGGATCACCGGCGAGCAGGCCGACGCGACCGGGCAGATCGTGATTGCGGACGATTGCGCCGTGGTGCGCGGGATCAGCGGGGCGCCGCTGCTCGTCCACGATGCCGACGGCGCGTGGCGCGTGATCGGCGTGCAGATCGAGGGTGTGGTGGGAATGCCGGGCGGGTTTGCCGCCTCGCTGGCCGCTACTGGATCGGATAGCTCTTCGGATAGATGATCTGGTTTGTCGGCCCGGGTGGCCGCGGCGCGCCTTTGCGGCCGCAGCCGGCGAGCGGCAGCGACAATCCAACAGCGACGACGAGCAGCATGGCCGCCGTCATGAGCGTGTCCAGCCAGGCGCGTGCGGCGCGCGCGACGTTGGCTGGCGCTGTACCGCCCTCGCTGGCGCGCGAGGTGAGCGAGGCGTCGACGCTCAGCACGTCGAACACGTCCGCCGTGATGCGCGCCTCCTCCTGCCGCATCTCGTCGAGAGCGAGCTCGGCGAGGCCGATGCCGCGCTGTTCGGCGCGCGCCACCAGGCGGCCGGTCACGTGATGGGCGGTGCGGAACGGCAGACGCAGCACGCGCACCAGCCAGTCGGCGAGATCGGTCGCGGTGGCAAAGCCGGAGCCGGCCATGGCGCGCATGCGCAGGGTATCGGCTTGCATGTCGCGTATCATGCCGTCAGTGGCGGCAAGGCCGAGGGCGATCGCGTCGGTGGCCTCGAACACCGGCTGCTTGTCCTCCTGCATGTCCTTGGCATAGGCCAGCGGCAGCCCCTTCATCACGGTCAGCAGTCCGACCAGGGCGCCGGTGACGCGGCCGGTCTTGGCGCGGGTGAGTTCGGCCGCGTCCGGGTTGCGCTTCTGCGGCATGATCGAGGACCCGGTGGTGAACGCGTCCGACAGCCGGATGAAGCCGAATGGCGCCGAGCACCAGAGCACGATCTCCTCGGCAAGGCGCGAAAGGTGCATCGCCAGGATCGCGAGTGCCGCCAGGTATTCGATTGCGAAATCCCGGTCGGAGACGGCATCGAGCGAGTTGGCGCATGGGCGGTCGAAACCGAGCGCCTGCGCGGTCATGCGCCGGTCGATCGGGAACGAGGTGCCGGCGAGGGCCGCCGCGCCGAGCGGGCACTCGTTGAGCCGAGCGCGCGTGTCGGCGAGGCGTCCGCGGTCGCGCGACAGCATTTCGACATAGGCCAGCAGGTGATGGCCGAAGCTCACCGGCTGCGCGGTCTGCAGGTGGGTGAAACCGGGCATCGCGCTTGCGGCATGGTCCAGCGCGCGGCCGGCGAGGCTGGTCATCAGGGCAGTGATCTGCGCGTCAACACCGTCGATGGCGTCGCGCACCCAGAGCCGGAAGTCGGTCGCGACCTGGTCGTTACGGCTGCGCGCCGTATGCAGCCTGCGTCCTGGCTCGCCGATCCGCTCGGTGAGCCTCGCCTCGATGGCCATGTGGACGTCTTCCAGTGACGCGTCAAAGGCGAAGCGGCCCGCCTCGATGTCGGCGGCGATCGCGCCAAGGCCGGCCTCGATGCTGGCGGCATCCGAGCCGTCGATGATGCCGACATGCGCCAGCATTCTCGCGTGGGCGAGCGAGCCGCGTATGTCCTGCCGCCAGAGTGCCCGATCGAACCCGATCGAGGCATTGATCTCCTGCATCACCGCGGCCGGACCCGCCGCGAACCGGCCGCCCCACTGATGGTTTGCGTGGGCCGCATCCTCCTCTAAAGACGTCGTCATGCCTCACACCACGCATCGGACCGGCCGCCGCTCCATGCTGGCGGCAGGCGGGACCCTACTGACTGGCGCGGTCGCAGGCAAATGCATGCGGTCGGCCCGCGCGGATGCTCGGGGTGCGGTAAAGCCGTGGCCGGTCGCGGCGATTCGCGCGCACGCACCGATCAAGCTGCCGCCGCTGGGTTTCGTGGATGGCTCGGGTCAGGTGCGTCGGCTCGCGGATTATGCCGGGCGTGGGATGGTGTTGAATTTCTGGGCCACCTGGTGCGCGCCCTGCGTGTCGGAAATGGCCGCACTCGACGCCCTGTCGCAAAGCCTGCCCGGGCGGGAGGCCGCGGTGCTCGCCGTGTCGGAGGATCAGGAGGGCGCCGCCGCCGTGCGCGGCTTCTATGCCGAACACGCGATTGTCCACCTGCCGGTGCTGCTCGACCCAAGGATGCGGGCGATGCTGACGCTGCGTCTCGACGCCATTCCGACCACGTTGCTGATCGATCCAGAGGGCAACGTGGTCGCCGGAATCGAGGGTCCTGTGCGCTGGGACGAGCCGGGTGCGCCGGCGCTGATCAGCCGGCTAGTTCGTAAGTGATCACCTCGAAACCGGCGAGCCAGGCGCTGCCGAAGGAGGTGGAGATCGCAACGTCGGTCGCATCGCGGCCGCGCGCCATCAGCAGACGGCCGACGCGTGGCTGCGCGTGCCGCGCATCGCAGGTGTACCAGTGTCCGCCTTCCGGACCGCGCAGATAGACGTCGAACCACGCCGAGAAATCCATCGCATCCTCGGACGGCGGCACGCCGATATCGCCGAGATAGCCGGTGCAGTAGCGCGCCGGGATGTTCATGCATCGGCAGAGTGCGACGGCAAGATGGGCGAAGTCGCGGCAGACGCCCTGGCGGTCGATGAAGCCTTCGTAAGCGGTGCGCGTCGGGCGGGCGTATTCGTAGCCGAAGGTGATGCGGTCGTGGACGTACTCGACGATCGCCTGCACCCGCGCCCAGCCGGGCTGCACCTGGCCGAACAACGACCAGGCGGTGTCGGAGAGGCGATCGGTCTCGCAGTAGCGGCTGCCAAGCAGATAGACCAGGACATCGTGCGGCAGTTCCTCGACCGGCACCTGGGTTGCGTCCGGCACGATGGCGTCCGGCTCTCCGGAGTCGGCGACGGTGAACTGGTTGGTGATGCGCAGCAGTCCGGGGGGAGCCACCAGGCGCGTGCAACGGTTGCCGAATCCGTCCGTGTAGTCGGATGCCGGCACTGGCGGGTCGAACATCATCTGTTGCGGCGTCTTAAGGTCGGCTTCGCGGCTTGGATGGAGGTTGAGCATCAGCAACAGCGGTGTCGGGCCCGGCGCGTTGAAGGCGATGTCGTATCCGGCGCGTATCAGCATGGGCTCTGTTCCTGACGGCTGTTGCGGCGCCTGATCAGGAGCCGGCGACTCGACGACCCTGGTTCGGCTCGTCGGCGGTGCGCTGCTGCGGCGAGCGCTCCCGGTTCACCAGATGCACAACGTCAGACCGCGGCGCGGCGTCCGCCTCCGCCGTGACCTGGACGCTGACGGTCATGCCGAGACTGTCGGCGGGAAACCCGGTCCAGGTGCCAGACAGCGGCACCGCCTGATGCGCGTTTCGAACCGAGGCGACGCGGATCAGGTCGCGTGAGCCGATGATGCCGTTGGTCGGGTCAAAATCAATCCAGCCGACGCCCGGAATGAACACTTCGACCCAGGCATGGGTCGCGCCACCGCCTTTGTTGCCCGCTTTGTCAATCGAGGCGGGCGAATGAATATAGCCGGTGACGAAGCGCGCAGCCAGGCCCAGCGAGCGCACCGCCTCGATCATCAGCATTGCAAAGTCGCGGCAGGTGCCGGCGCGCGTGGCAAGCGTCCGTACCGGCTCCTGCACGCCCTCCTCATGGCGGGCGCAATAGGTGAAGCCGTGTTTGATCGCATGGGTGATCGACGAGAGCAGGTCGAAGGTCGGCATGGTCGGGCCGCTCATCAGGCTGCGCGCCCAGGCATCGATCTTGTGCTCGGGATCGGGGTAATGCTTTTGCGTCAGACGGCCAAAATCGGCGAGATCGTCCAGGTCGTAGGTGAACGGCCAGGTTTGCGCAAAGCCGGCAAACTGCGAGCCATCCGGCTGAACCGGAGTATGATTGATCACCAACCGGTTTTCGAAACGCAGTTCCTGCGAGCGCTGGCCGAAACGCGCCAGGGTGACGACGTTGCCGAACGCATCCGGAATCGAGCGCAGGCTGAGCGGCGCGGGCGAGATCGCGACCTCCCAGGAGACAATGCGCTGGTCGGCGGAATCGCGCGGCCGGAACATCATGCGATGCTCGCCGAAACCAACCAGCCTGCGATATCGATAGGTGGTGACGTGCTGGACAGAGAGAATCGGCATGAAGATCCTTCCGCGACGCGGCAACAACCATGAGAACAGCAACGATTCGGAGATAAGATCACGGTGCGGGATGATGGCCAAAGCAAATCGAGCGGAATTTTGCCGAAGGAGGCAAATTCAAGTCGATTGAACGCAGGGCTGCTCTGCGGTTTGGACGCGGCTCCAGTCACGATGCTGTGCCCGGAAGCGCACTCGCCGTTCGTGCTGGTGTGCGATCATGCCGGCCGCGACATTCCGCAAGCGCTTGGCAGCCTTGGGCTTTCCGAGGAAGATCGGATGCGGCACATCGCCTGGGACATTGGTGTCGCCGGCGTCGGCGCCGGCCTCTCCGCCGCCTTGGGCGCCGCGCTGGTGGCGCAGACCTATTCGCGCCTGGTGATCGACTGCAACCGCAGGCCGGGGCACGCGACCTCGATCGCTCCGGTCAGCGACGCGGCCACGGTGCCGGGCAACGCCGTCCTGACCCAAGCCGATCGCGAGGCCCGCGAAGCCGAGATTTTCCTCCCTTATCATGACGCCATCGCGGCGCTGCTCGATGCCAGACGCGACGCTGGACGAGAAAGCATTCTCGTGGCGCTGCACAGCTTCACTCCGCGCCTGCGCCGCGCCAGCCGGCCGACCGGGTGCGATGCGGACGGCGCGCGTCCCTGGCATGTCGGCGTGCTGTACAATCACGATCCGCGCTTCGCCGTCGCTCTGCGCGATCTGCTGGAACAGGAGGGCGATCTCGTGGTCGGCGACAACCAGCCCTATTTCCTCTCCGATCTCGACGACTACACCGTGCCGGTGCATGGCGAGCAGCGCGGCCTGCTCCATGTCGAAATCGAGATCCGTCAGGACCTGATCGCAGGCGAGGCCGGCGAACGGGCCTGGGCCGAGCGCCTGGCGCGCCTGCTGCCGCGCGCGCTTGAGCGCTGCCGCGACGCGACCCTGTGCTGAACCCGTGCTGACTGGGCGCGCCCGACTGGCCGGCGTGGTCGGCTGGCCGGTGTCGCATTCGCGCTCGCCGCTGCTGCACAACCATTGGCTGGCGGCTCACGGCATCGATGGCGCCTATGTGCCGCTGCCGGTCGAACCAGGCCGTCTTGAGATCGCTTTGCGCGGCTTGCAGGCGGTCGGGTTCGCCGGCGTCAACGTCACCGTCCCGCACAAGGAGGCGGCGGCGAAGCTCTGCGACAGGCTCGATGCGTCCGCGCGCCGCACCGGTAGCGCCAACACGCTGGTGTTCGGACCGGACGGAACCATCACCGGCAGCAGCAGCGACGGCATCGGCTTCGTCCTCAGCCTGCGCGCGGCTGGCGTCGCGCCGCCATCGGGACCGGCGCTGCTGCTTGGCGCCGGCGGCGCCGCTTGCGCGATCGCCGACGCCCTGCTCGGACTCGGCATCCCGGTCGCGGTCGCGAACCGGACGCAAGCGCGCGGGGAGGCGCTGGCGCGCATGCTGCCTGGCGTGCGCATGGTGCCGTGGGACCGCTGGCCCGATCGGCTGGGCGAGGTCGGGCTTCTGGTCAACGCGACCACCCTGGGCATGATCGGGCAGCCGAAGCTCGCGGCCGACCTTTCACGGGCGCCGCCCGGTCTCGTGGTTGCCGACATCGTCACAGCGCCGCGCGAGACCGAACTGCTGGCCCAAGCCCGCTTGCGTGGTCTGCGCGGCGTCGAGGGCATCCTCATGCTGCTGCACCAGGCGGTGCCTGGCTTTGCCGCCTGGTTCGGCATAACGCCCGTGGTCGACGACGAAGCGCTGGCGGCGGTCACCGCCGGCGATCCGGCATGAAAATCATCGGCCTTACCGGAGGTCTCGGCATGGGCAAATCCACCGCCGCCGCCTGCTTCCGGCGCGCCGGGCTGCCGGTGTTCGATGCCGACCGCATTGTGCACCGGCTGCAAGCGCCGGGCGGCCGCGCGGTGGCCCCAATCGCGCGCCTGGTGCCCCACGCGGTCGTGGACGGCCGCATCGATCGCGCCGCTCTGCGCGCCGCGGTGACCGCCGATGCCGCTGCCATGAGCCGGCTCGAGGCGATCATGCATCCGCTGGTCCGTGAAGCGCAGCGGCGCTTCCTGGCGCGCGCCCGCGCCTTGAGGCGCCGTTGGGCCGTGCTCGACATCCCGCTGCTGTTCGAGGCGGGCGCGTGGCGGCGTTGCGACCTGCTGGTGGTGGTCTCGGCGCCGCGTGCGGCTCAGCTCCGCCGCGTACGCGCGCGTCGCCATATGAGCGAGACAGAGGCGGCGAGCCTGATCGCGCGGCAGATGCCGGACGCCGAGCGGCGGCGGCGGGCCGACATCGTGATACGCACCGGCTTGTCACGCTGGCACAGCCTGCGGCAAATCAGACGGCTGATCACGCATCTGCGTGACGAAGGATCACGATGAGCCGCGCTATCCTGTTTGACACCGAAACGACCGGGCTTGATCCGGCGGCCGGCGACCGCGTCATCGAGATCGCCGCCCTCGAGCTGATCGACGATCTGCCGACCGGAAAGCACTTCTACGCGCTGATTGATCCGGAACGCGACATTCCCGAGGAGGCGGCGCGGGTGCACGGCTATACGCGCGCGCAGCTTCTCGGAAAGCCAAAATTCGCCGAGATTGTCGATGCGTTCCTCGCCTTTATCGGCTCGGGTCCGTTGATCGCGCATAACGCGCGTTTCGATTTCGGCTTTCTCGACGCCGAGCTGCGTCGGCTGGAGCTGCCGTCATTGTCGGCCGCGCGCATGATCGACACGTTGGAGATGGCGCGCACGCGCTTCCCAGGCCTGCCGAACAGCCTTGATTCGCTGTGCCGCCGCTACGCGATCGACCTGTCCGAGCGCAGCACTCATAACGCCTTGCTGGATTGCCGGCTGCTGGCGCAGGTTTATCTCGAACTTGTGGGCGGCCGTCAGCGCGGCCTTGAACTGGCCATGGAAACAACCGCTCTGGCTCGTGTCCGCTACACCGCGCAGGCGACGCGCATGAGGCGGCCGATCGTGCTTGACGACGCCGCACTCGCCGCCCATGCGGCGTTCGTGGCAACCCTCAAAAACCCGATCTGGCTGCAGACCGGCGAAGGCGGCTGACATGCGGACTCGTATGATCGAGGCGAACGGCCTCACTTTCGAAGTGCTGGAGGAAGGCAGCGGCGACCGTTTGGCGCTCTGCCTGCACGGCTTTCCGGAGCATGCTGTCTCCTGGCGCCATCAGATGCCGCTGCTGGCGGGCATGGGATACCGGGTCTGGGCGGTGAACCAGCGCGGCTACGGACGCAGCGCCCGTCCGCCGCGAATCGCCGACTACGCGCTGCCAAACCTGCTCGACGATGTGGAAGGGCTCATCGACGCGTCTGGCGCCGCCTCGGTCGTGCTGATTGGCCACGATTGGGGCGCGATGGTGGCCTGGTGCTTCGCCGCGAGCGGGAGGCGGCCATTGGCACGGCTGGTCATCATGAACGTGCCGCACCCGCTGTGTTTTCGCGCGGCACTGAAACGCTGGCGGCAGCGTCGGAAATCCTGGTATATCGCGTTCTTCCAAATTCCTGTGCTGCCGGAACGAATGCTGGCGGCCAATGGCGGCGCCGCGATCCGCCGCATGTTTGGCGAGGTCGCCCTCCCGCCAGACATTCTCGCGGTCTACACCAGCCAGATCACCGAGCCCGGTGCTGCGACCGCGATGCTGAACTGGTATCGGGCGATGGGACAACGCACTCGGGACATGCCGGACCTCGCGCGGGTGATCGAGGCGCCAACCCTGGTGATCTGGGGGGAGCGGGATGTCGCCCTTGATCTGATCTGCCTGGAAGGCACCGAACGTTTCGTGCGTGATCTCACGGTCAAGCGCCTGCCCGGCATCTCGCATTGGGTGCAGCAGGATGCGCCGGAGGCGGTGAACCGCCTGCTCGAGACGTTTCTCGCTCAGACGTAGAAAGACGTCCTGCCGCAGTCCGCCACCGCAATGAAGTGACGCCGGACCCATTTTGTTTTCGCACCAGACGCGCTCACGCATGATAACCATTATTCCTCGCAGGAGCGCCGCTCCACCGCAGAGGGAAATGGAACAGTGACCAGACGAGAAGCGGAGGCTGCTCTACGCTGCGCCTCTGGAGACCTCTCAGCGAGGTTCCGCGACGGGCAATGGGAGGCGATAGAGGCGGCCGTCGCGCATCGCGGACGAGTGCTGCTTGTGCAGCGCACTGGATGGGGCAAGAGCGTTGTCTACTTCATAGCCACGCATTTGCTGCGCCGTGCCGGCGCGGGTCCGACGCTTCTCGTCTCGCCCTTGCTCGCCCTCATGCGGGATCAGCTTCGCGCCGCGGCTCGGCTGGGCCTGCGTGCCGAAACCATTAACTCGGATAACCGTGACGAATGGAACGCCATCGTCGCACGTGTCCGCGCCGACGAGGTGGACATTCTGCTCATCTCGCCGGAACGGCTGTCCAACACGGCATTCATGGAACGCTGCTTGCTCCCGGTCGCTTCCCGCATTGGCTGCCTCGTCGTGGACGAAGCCCACTGCATCTCGGATTGGGGTCACGATTTCCGGCCCGACTACCAACGCATCTCCCGGATCATCCGCGCGCTGCCCAGCAACCTTGCGGTGCTCGCGACGACCGCCACGGCGAACCAACGCGTTGTCGATGACGTGACAGCCCAGCTTGGAGCGCACGCCCTCGTCCAACGCGGCCCGCTCGCGCGCGAAAGCCTGCGGCTGCAGACCATCCGCCTTGCAAGTCGAACCATACGCCTCGGCTGGCTTGCGGAACACGTACCGAAGCTGCCGGGCAGCGGCATCGTCTACACGCTGACCGTGCGCGATGCCGAGCGCGTGGCCGATTGGCTAAGCTCGAACGGAATAGCCGCCAAGGCCTATCATGGACAGATACAGGGCGTGGACGGCGCGTGGGACGACCCGACTCGACAGGATCTGGAAGAGGCGCTCCGCGGCAACCATCTCAAAGCATTGGTGGCGACGAGCGCGCTGGGCATGGGCTTCGACAAGCCGGACCTTGGCTTCGTCGTGCATTTTCAGGCGCCGCAATCCGCCGTTCACTACTATCAGCAGGTTGGACGAGCTGGCCGCGCGATTCCGGAGGCGTTCGGTGTTCTCCTGTCTGGGGAGGAGGACGATGCGATCAACCGCTACTTCATGGCGCAGGCATTTCCACCTGTCCGGGACATCGAAGACGTGCTCAAGGCATTGAGCGACGCCGAGAGCGGGTTGTCGGTGCCGGCTCTCATGCACCAGGTGAACCTTGGCCAAGGCCAGATAGAGAAGGTGCTCAAGCTCCTTGCGGTGGCCGACAACGCGGCGGTCACGAAGGAAGGCTCGCGTTGGGTCCGCACCCCCAATCGCTTCCAGCTTGATCACGGTCGCATCAAACGACTGTCCGACCAGCGGCAAGCCGAATGGCGTCAGATGCAGGACTATGTCGCGTCCCGCATTTGCTTGATGGAGTTCCTCACCCGAGCTCTCGACGATCCCGACTCGGCTCCTTGCGGCCGGTGCGCGGTGTGCATTGGAAGCGAGATCGTCGGCGTCGGGCGCGGTATGCTGGCCGCCGCCGCCGCCTACGCCCGACGCGGGGAGATCAGGCTTGAGCCTCGAAAGCAGTGGCAGTCGGGCGCACTCCCGAATTATGGCTGGAAAGGCGGTCGCATTCGCCCCGAGCTACAAACCCAGGAAGGACGCGCCCTCGCCGTCTGGGGCGAGGCTGGGTGGGCGCCTCTCGTCGAGGAAGGAAAGACTGCTGGACACTTCCCGGACGAACTCGTCGAAGCTTGTGCCGAGCTGATCAACAGGCGCTGGCGTCCGATCCCCAAGCCTGTCTGGCTCACCTGCATTCCCTCGCGCCGGACCACAATCCTGCCGGACTTCGCACAACGCCTGGCCGTGGCATTAGGAGTCCCGTTCCACAGCGTCGTGTCGAAGGTCAAGAACACTTCAAGGCAGCGCGACATGGCGAATAGCTGGCATCAGGCGAACAACCTCGATGGAGCATTTATCGTTGCGCAAGATCAGGTGCTCTCTGGACCGGTGCTCCTGGTGGACGACATCGTCGACTCGCGCTGGTCGCTGACCATCGTCGCGGCCCTGCTGCGTCGTGCCGGGGCCGGTGAAGTGTTCCCGCTCGCGCTATGCGAAGCCAAGTCCGCACAGTAGGTTCGCAATCATGGACGTCCTCGACCGCCCGCAGCTCTCGCCAGACACCCAGGCCACGCTCCTGCTCTGCGGCCGTTTCGACCGACGGGACGAGTCGGCGCGGCCGCTTTCCAGTGCTGAGTATCTCCGCCTCGCGAAGTTCCTCATGATGCATGATTGCCGCCCGGCTGATCTCATGAGCGGGGACTTAGGCAAGCTCTCCAGCACCGGCTTTTCCGAGGACAGGCTGCGCGCCCTGCTGGGACGTGGCATGGCAATGGCGCTTGCGTTGGAACAATGGAGCCGCAGCGGCATCCGTGTCCTCGGTCGCGGCGATCCCGACTACCCTGCTCGTTTGAGAAAGCGCCTCCGTGGCGCCGCGCCACACCTGTTCTTTGTGTGCGGTCCATCGGAACTGCTCGACACGAAAGCGCTCTGCGTCGTCGGATCGCGTGACGCGACAGAGGATGGTCTGGAAGTCGCGCGCCATCTCGGAAGGGCGTGCGCCGCGGCGCAGGTCGCTGTGGTTGCAGGGGGCGCCCGCGGTGTCGACCGCGAGGCTATGAAGGCCGCTCTTGAGAAGGGGGGAGAAGCGGTTGGCATCCTGTCGGACTCGCTTGCGCGGGCGGCGTTATCAAAGGACTATAGGAGGGCCATCATGGACGGCAGGCTTGCGCTGGCCTCGGCCGTCGATCCCGACGCGCGCTTCACCGTCTATGGCGCGATGGACCGCAATAAGTATCTCTACGCGCTTGCGGAAGCCGCTGTGATCGTGGACTCCGAGCTGACGGGCGGAACTTGGTCCGGTGCCGTCGAGAACACGAAGCACCGTTGGGTGCCCGCCTATGTAAGGCTCCATGGCGAAACGCGCCCCGGGAACCGCCGCCTCGCCGATCTTGGAGTCATGCCGCTTCCGGAAAACACCGCCGACGCGGTCGAGTGGATTCGATGCCTGCCGCACCCGCTTGCGTCCACGACCATCGCGTCGCACGGTACTGGCCAGGCCACGCTCCCAATCTGACGCGGCGTCTTCACGCAAGCTGGGCGATCGCCTCAAGCGCGCTGTCGAGCGCCTTCCGTCGCTGCTCAGGCCCGGTCGCCACGCATTCGGCGACAATGACCTCGGCGTCCGGCAATCCCATGAAGCCGAACACCGCTCTGAGATAGGGCTCCTGATAGTTGAACGGCGCCGCCGGCATGCTTCATCTCCGGCGGCTGGCTGGCGAGATAGGCGCCGGAGAGATGGCTGATCGGCGACGCCCCGAGATCCCGTCTGGTCACGTCGAGCTTCCCGTGAAGCGTCTCCATCCGCGCGACCACCGCCGCGGACAGGCGCCGGCTGACCGAGTTTTCTCCGAGGATGCTCGAGAGCGGTCATGCCGAGGCCTGTTCAAGCTCCTGCTCGGCCAGGAGCCAATCCTCCTCGGTCGTCGCCTGTTCGCGCGCGAGTGCCGCGAGGCGGGTATTGATCCGGGTGATTTCCGCCGCAGTGCCCGTGCCGGAGGCATAGAGTCTCGGATCGGCGAGCCGGCTCTCCAGCGCCGCGCGTTCCGCGGCCAGGTGCTGGAGGATCGCCTCGGCGTCCTGGGCGCGCTTGCGAAGCGGCGCCAGCGCACGCCTTTGTTCGGCCCGCTGGCGACGGTCGGCGGCCGCCGAGGCAGCGTCGGCCGCCCGCGGCGTCTGCCGGTTGGCGGCACGGGCGCGTTCGATCAGCCAGGCGCGGTAGTCCGCCATGTCGCCCTCGAACGGCCGGACCGCGCCGCCCTCGACCAGCCAGAGCCGGTCCGCAACCAGTTCGACCAGATGCGGATCGTGGCTGATCAGCAGCACCGCTCCCTCGAAATCAGCGAGCGCGCGCACCAGCGCCTCGCGGGCATCGATGTCGAGATGGTTGGTCGGCTCGTCCAGGATCAGCAGATGCGGCGCTTCCCGCGTCGCCAGCGCCAGCAGCAGCCGCGCCTTCTCGCCGCCGGAGAGATCGCGCGCCGCGGTGCCGGCGCGGTCGGCATCCAGCCCGAAGCGGGCGAGTTGGGCGCGAACCGCGCCTGGCGCCGCCTCCGGCATGGCGCGCGCCATATGCGCGATCGGACTCTGGTCGGCCAACAGCTCATCCGTCTGATGCTGGGCGAAATAGCCCACCCTGAGCGCGCGCGCCGTCCACAGCGTGCCCCGCATCGGCGTCAGACGGCCGGCGAGCAGCTTGGCGAGAGTCGACTTGCCGTTGCCGTTGGCGCCCAGCAGCGCGATCCGGTCGTCGATGTCGAGCCGCAGCGACACCCCGTCGAGCACGACGCGCCCATCATAGCCGGCCTCGACCCGCTGCATCGTCAGCATCGGCGGTGACAGGCGCGTGGGCTCCGGAAACGCAAATCGCGTCTCGTTTTCAGGAGCCACCATTTCGATATCAGGGAGACGTTCCAGCGCCTTGAGGCGTGCCTGCGCCTGACGCGCCTTGGTCGCGGAAGCACGGAACCGGTCGACATAGGATTGCATATGCGCGCGGCGCGCCGCGATGCGTTCGGCGGCGCGGTTCTGCTGGAGCGCCTGCTCGGTGCGTATGCGCACGAACTCCCCGTAGCCGCCTGGCGTCAGCGTGATCTTGCCGCGGTCCAGGTGCGCGATCGCCTCCACCGCGCGGTCGAGCAGCCCGCGATCGTGACTGACAATCAGCGCCGCACCCGCAAAGCGCGCGAGCCAGCTCTCCAGCCAGAGCGTGGCTTCGAGATCGAGATGGTTGGTCGGCTCGTCGAGCAGCAGCAGGTCGGGCTGCAGGAACAAGGCGGTGGCCAGTGCCACGCGCATGCGCCAGCCGCCGGAAAAGTCGCTGACGGCGCGCGCCTGTGCAGCCGCGTCAAAGCCAAGCCCGGACAGGATGCTGGCCGCGCGTGCCGGCGCGCTGTCGGAGCTGATCGCCAACAGGCGCTCGTGGATATCGGCGAGGCGGGCGGGATCACGCGCTCGCTCGCTTTCGGCAAGCAGGCGGCCGCGTTCTTCGTCGCCGTCCAGCACGGTCTGCAACAACGAGGCCCCGCCGGACGGCGCCTCCTGGCGGATGCGGGCGAGGCGTGTGCGCGCGGACAGGCGGATTTCGCCGCCATCGGGTGCGATGTCGCCGGCGATCGCGGCGAGCAGGGTGGACTTGCCGGCGCCGTTGCGTCCGAGCAGGCCGATCCGCCGCCCCGGCTCGACACTGAGGTCGGCCTGGTCGAGCAGCGTGCGGCCGGCGATCCGCAGGGTGAGGGCGGAGATGACAAGCAGGCTCAGTGTCCACCTCCCAGATGGCCAAGCGGATGGATTTGCTCTAAGTGCCCGCGCTCAAACCCGACCATTCCAAGCCAAAGGAGCCAGGTCATGGCGACCGAACGCACACTCTCCATCATCAAGCCGGACGCGACCCGGCGCAACCTGACCGGCAGGATCAATGCGTTGTTCGAGGAGGCGGGCCTTCGCATCGTGGCCGCCAAGCGCATCCATCTGTCCGAGGCGCAAGCGCGCGCCTTCTACGCCGTCCACGAGCAGCGCCCGTTCTATACAAGCCTGGTCGCCTCGATGATCTCGGCGCCTGTCTTGGTGCAGGTGCTCGAAGGCGAGGGCGCGGTGCTCAAGCATCGCGAGGTGATGGGAGCGACCGATCCCAGGAAGGCGGAGCCGAACACGGTTCGCGCGCAGTTCGCGGAAAGCATCGAAGCCAACTCCGTGCATGGCTCGGATAGCAGCGAGAACGCCGCCGCCGAGATCGGCTTTTTCTTTGCCGGAATTGAAATCCTTCCCTGATCCAGACAGCCTTGTGTCGCCGGAACACCGTCCCGGCTTGCTCCGCTGCTGTCAGCGCGGCGGCGAGGCGTCGTAGTGCGAATGCTGGCTTGCGTGCAGCAGGATCACGGTCCAGGCAACAACCGCCACGGCAAGCATGTAGCGGAAGATCTGATCGTGTTTCCATGCCAGCGGCGCTGCGTCGCGCAGACGCAACAGCCAAGTCTTGCCTTGCACGACCATGGTCATTCCACCGCGCCCCTCGCCGTCGCCCGCTCGATGTCGCCCTGCTCGATGGTGGCGTGCATTTCGGCACTCCGTCGGGGCAGACGCATGATCCGGCTCGCCTGTTCCTCGCGCGTGCGTTCCCATAGGGTGCGCACGGCGCGTCCATTGCCGAAATGCGTGGGTGACGCGCGCCGCATCTGGGTGCACGCGGCGTCCAGCGCGTGATCCGCTCCGGGTGCAAGCCGGAAGCCCGCGCCCGACATCTGTCCGCGATAGATACAAGCGAGGTCATCCGGCGTGTAATCCGCAAACCGGATCGTGCGGGTGAAGCGCGAACGCAAGCCTGGATTGGCATCGAGGAAGTTCTGCATTTCGCCGGTATAGCCGGCAACGATCACGCAGAGGCGCTGGCGGCGATCCTCCATCAGCTTGAGCAGCGCGTCGATCGCCTCTCGGCCGAAATCATTGCCGCCGCCTTTGCCGCCTGCCAGGGCATAGGCCTCGTCGATGAACAGCACGCCATCCATTGCTAAATCGACGGTCTCGCGCACCTTGATCGCGGTCTGGCCGATATAGCCTGCGACCAAGGTGGAGCGGTCGGCCTCGATCAGGTGGCCGCGTTTGAGATAGCCAAGTCCGTGGAAGATCTCGCCCATCAGCCGTGCCACGGTGGTCTTGCCGGTCCCCGGATTGCCCAGGAAGACGCAATGCAGCGACAAGGACGGCGCGCGTCGGCCGTGCTCGGCGCGCTCCCGCTCGGCACGCAGCACGTCAATCAGCCGGTGGATCTCGTCCTTGACCTCGTTCAGTCCAATCATCGCGTCAAGCTGCGCCATCGCACTGTCAAAGCCGGTAGGCGACCCGTGCGGCGCTGGGGGATTTGTCGCACGCGTGGACTCTCTGTTGTTTGACGGTGGTCCTTGTTGTGGCGGCTTGCCGGGATTCGGTGGCGTCGCCCAGGGTGGCGGCTGTGATGGGCGCGTACTCGGTTGCAAGAAGGCCTGCTGCATTCGTGACAGCGTATCCTTCATAAAAGGCCTGAACAGTTGCTTAGGGGGCGGCAGCGGACTACCGCTTGCAATCCGGTGCAGACGCCATATCACTATGCCGCTCGCGACGGGTGCGATGAACCAGGCCAGCGCTTCGAACATCGACAGCCCGAGGCTGAGCATCCAAAGCAGCATCAACGCGATCAGGATCCAGCCGAGTGGCGATGGTCTCATTGGCGGGGTTCCCGACGCATTCAGGGTACGTTTGCATGTCTAATCGTGTTGCAACGTATGATCCTGTCCCTGTCGTGTCACCACCAGAGTAATCTCAGGAACACCTGTCCGGCGCGCACGCAGGCGCCCGCCCGCGGCAGTTTGAAGCCTTGCCCGCTCGAACGCCTCTGGCTCAGGCTTGATGCCCGCCGGCAACATGCCGGAGAACCACGACATCGTAGGGCTGCTGCATGATGTCCGACAGTTCTTCATCGATCTGTTTGAAATAGGCTTGCTGCATGTGGTTCTTCAGGTCGGCTTGGCTGCGCCAATGCTCGTACAAAATGAATGTCGTTGCATCCTCGACGCCTTGATGCAGGTCGTAGCCGATGTTGCCGCTTTCGGCACGCGTCGGATCAACCATCTTCCCCAAGGCCGCCCGGACGGCTTGCACCTGATCAGGCTTGGCCTTGAAGGTCGCCACCACGTTGATCTGCTCGTCAGCCATGCTGCTTTCCTTTCGTCACGTCTTTCATTGTGATGTCGATCAGCCGAGCATCGAACGTCTCACGAGGCTATCAGCCCCACGACTTCGCGCAATTGTGCGCCATTCTTCAGGGTGCTCCAGGAACGTTCCTGGGTCTCGCCGCCGATCAGGTCGAGGACGAGGTCGATGTCTCTCGCCCGAGCAGGTGGCGCCCGAGCAGGTGACGACCACCTCAGCGCCGCGCGCACGGACCGATTCCGCCAGCATCGCGCTCTTTGAATCTACGGTATGCCGCGTATCGAGGCGGATTTGCTGAAATGACCGAGCCGTGGAGGCTTGCGCCGAACACTAGGATGGGTGGTATGGTGACGCAAAGGTCAATGCGCCGATAGAAGCGCCCGCCATCACGCCGGGAGTCGACACTTTGGATTTCACACCCTCATCCACGCAGTCGCATTGGCTGGAGCGCGTCCAGAGCTTCATCGACACCGAGGTCGTGCCAGTCGCCGCCGCCATCGCAGCCGAAGCGGCACCTGCCAATCCGGATCGCTGGCGTCCCTCGCAGCGCCTCGAAGAGCTGAAAGCCAAGGCCAAGGCGCAGGGTCTATGGAACCTGTTCCTGCCGCCCTCTTCCGAGCATGATGACGCCGAGTACCACGGCGCCGGGCTCACCAACCTCGACTACGCGTCCTGCGCCGAGGCAATGGGAAGGGTGCATATATCCTCCGAGGCGTTCAATTGCTCGGCGCCTGATACCGGCAATATGGAGGTGCTGCATCGCTACGGCAGCGCCAGCCAGAAGCGGCGTTGGCTCAGGCCGTTGATGGCCGGAGAAATCCGCTCCGCCTTCCTGATGACCGAGCCGGATGTCGCCTCCTCGGACGCGACCAACGTCGAGACCTCGATCGTGCGAGACGGCGGCGATTACCTGATCAATGGACGCAAATGGTGGTCGACCGGCGTTGGCGATCCGCGCTGCGCGGTGGCCATCGTCATGGGCAAGACCGATCCGTCGGCCGAAACGCACAAGCAGCAATCGCAGATCCTGGTGCCGCTCGACACGCCGGGCGTGGAGATCGTGCGTCTGCTTCCCGTGTTCGGCTACGACGACGCGCCGCACGGCCATGCCGAGGTGCTGCTGCGCGATGTGCGTGTGCCAGCCGAGAACTTGATCCTTGGCGAGGGACGCGGCTTCGAGATCGCGCAGGGCCGGCTTGGGCCGGGACGCATCCACCATTGCATGCGGACCATCGGCGTGGCTGAGGTGGCGCTCGAAAAGATGACCCGGCGGCTGCTCTCGCGCACCGCCTTCGGCAAGCGGCTCTCCGAGCAATCGGTCTGGGAGCAGCGCATCGCCGAGGCGCGGATCGACATCGAGATGACCCGCCTGCTTTGCCTCAAGGCCGCCGACATGATGGACAAGGTCGGCGCCAAGGGGGCGAAGCTTGAGATCGCGATGATCAAGGTCGCAGCCCCACGCATGGCGCTGAGGGTGATCGACGACGCCATCCAGGCGCATGGCGGCGGCGGCGTTTCCGACGATTTCGGCCTCGCCAAAGCCTATTCCGGCATACGCACGCTGCGCCTCGCCGATGGTCCGGACGAGGTGCACAACCGCAGCATCGCCCGGCTCGAACTGCGGCGGCACAGCAACTGGCAGCCGGAAAGGTGAGCGACGCCGCCCTGGATGTGAAGCCGGTCGATGCGCGCCAACGGATCGACGAGGCCGCACTCTCGACCTGGCTCGAATCCAATATCCAGGGCTACGCGGGACCGCTGCATGTCCTGCAGTACAAAGGCGGCCAGTCCAACCCGACCTATCGGCTGGAGACGCCGGGCCGCACCTACGTCTTGCGGCGCAAGCCATCCGGAACGCTGCTGCCGTCGGCGCACGCGGTGGATCGTGAGTTCCGGCTGATCTCGGCGCTGCGCACCACCGGCTTTCCGGTCCCGGAGCCTTATGCGCTGTGCGAGGACACCGGCGTGATCGGCGCGGTGTTCTACGTGATGCAGTCGGTTGCCGGCGCCATCCATTGGAACGGCAGCCTGCCGGAGCTTGCCCCGGAGCAGCGCCGCGACGCCTATGTCTCGATGATCACCACGCTCGCGCGGCTGCATAATGTGGACTTCGCGTCGATCGGCCTCGCCGACTACGGCAAGCCCGGAAACTACTTCGCGCGTCAGGTGCAGCGCTGGACGCGGCAATATCGCGCCTCGGAGACCGGCCGCATCGAGGCGGCGGAACGGCTGATCACGTGGCTGCCGGATACGGTGCCGGAGCAGGCGCGCACCGCCATCGTGCATGGCGACTACCGCATCGACAACATGATCTTCGGACCCGGCGCATCGCAGGTGGCGGCGGTGCTTGACTGGGAGCTCTCGACGCTGGGCGATCCGCTCGCGGATTTCACCTACCTGCTGATGGGCTGGGCCCTGCCCGCGGACGGACGCAGCTCGTTGGGCGGCCTTGACCTTGCCGGCTTGGGCATTCCCGGGCGCGACGAGGCGGTCGCACTGTATTGCAGGCTGACCGACCGCTCCGGCCTGCCCGAACTCGACTGGTATTTCGCCTATAATCTGTTCCGTCTGGTCGGCATCGTCCAAGGCATCGCCGGGCGTGTGCGCGACGGCACGGCGGCCAGCGCCAAGGCGGCGGAAGCGGCGGCCCGCGCGCCGATGCTGGCCGAAGCGGCGTGGCAATTCGCCCTCAAGGCAGGTGCGTGATGCAGGTCGGCGGCACAGTGGTTCTGGTGACCGGCGGCGCGCAGGGGATCGGCCGCGCGCTTGCGGAACGCTTCCACAGCGAGGGCGCGCGGCGCGTGATCGTGGCCGACATCGACGAGCAGGGCGCGGGCAGCGTGGCGCAACGGATCGGCGGCGTCGCGATCCGCTGCGACGTCGCCCGGGCGGATGACGTGTCCGCCATGGTCGAGCGGGTCCATTCCGAGATCGGTCCGATCGATCTCTATTGCTCGAATGCCGGAATCTTCGACGCGGATCCCGATTTCGCCAATGCCGCTTCCGCCTCCGAGGAGAGTTGGGCGCGAAGCTGGGCGGTCAACGTCATGGGCCATGTGCACGCCGCCCGCGCGGTGCTGCCGTCGATGATCGCGCGACGGAGCGGCGCCATTCTCAACACCGTCTCGGCGGCGGGACTGCTCAGCCAGATCGGCAGCGCCACCTATTCGACCACCAAGCACGCGGCCCTCGGCTTCACCGAGCACCTGGCCATCACCCATCGCGACGATCGCATCCATGTCGCGGCGCTTTGCCCGCAAGGGGTGGACACGGCGATGACCCGCGGCGCCAGCGCCGAGGAGCCGGCGCTTCTGGACGGACTGCTCAGCCCGGAGGCGGTTGCCGATGCAGTCGTCGCGGGGCTCGCCGACGAGCAGTTCCTGATCCTGCCGCATGCCCAGGTGCTCGGCTACATCCGCCACAAGAGCGCCGACTATGACCGCTGGATCGGCGGCATGGCCAAGCTGCGGCGCAAACGGAACTGAGAGCACGCCATGTCATTGTTTGATCTGCATAACAAGGTCGCCGTCGTCACCGGCTCGTCGCGGGGGATCGGGCGCGCGATCGCGCTGCGTCTCGCGGAGCATGGCGCGCGCGTGGTGGTCTCGTCGCGCAAGCAGGCCGCCTGCCAGACGGTGGTCGACGAGATCGAGGCGGCGCACGGGGCTGTGCACGGCCCTGGCCGCGCCGTGGCGATCGCCGCCAGCCTGTCGTCGAAGAGCGATCTCGAACGTCTCGTGCAAGAGACCGGCGAGCGGTTCGGACCCATCGAAATCATGGTCTGCAACGCTGCGAGCAATCCCTATTACGGCCCGATGGCGGGCATCAGCGACGAGCAGTTCCGCAAGATCCTCGACAACAACATCGTCGCCAATCACTGGCTGATCCAGCTCACAGCGCCCGGTATGGTCGAGCGCAGGGACGGTGTCGTGATCATCGTCTCCTCGATCGGCGGCCTGCACGGCTCGCCGGTGATCGGCGCCTACAACGTCTCCAAGGCCGCCGACATGCAGCTCGCCCGCAACTACGCCGTCGAATATGGCCGCGCCAATGTGCGGGTGAACTGCATCGCGCCGGGACTGATACGCACCGATTTCGCGCGCGCGCTGTGGGAAAATCCGGACATCCTCAAATCGGCGACGGCAAGCACGCCGCTCGCGCGCATCGGCGAGCCGGACGAGATCGCGGGTGCGGCGGTGTTCCTCGCCTCCGACGCCGGACGCTACGTCACCGGCCAGACGCTGGTGGTCGATGGCGGAGTCACGATCTCAAGCGGCACATTAGGGTAATAGCTTGGGGGGATAACAACCATGAAGGCTTTGCTCAGCAAGACACCTGGCGGTCCGGAGACGCTGACGCTTGAGGACGTGCCGGCGCCCGTGCCGAAGCGCGGCCAGGTGCTGATCGCGGTGCGCGCTTGTGGAGTGAATTTCCCGGACACGCTGATCATCGAGGATCGCTACCAGCTCCGGCCGCCGCGGCCGTTTGCGCCGGGCGCCGAGATCGCGGGCGTCATCGAAGCCGTGGGCGAGGGGGTCTCGGGACTGGAGGTTGGACAGCGTGTGATGGCGGTGTGCGGCTTCGGCGGCATGGCGGAGAAGGTCGCGGTGCCCGCGGCGCAATGCACGGCGATGCCGGATCAGATGGATTTCGTGACCGCCGCCAGCTTCATCATGACCTACGGCACCTCCATCCACGCGCTCAAGGACCGCGCGGCGCTGAAGTCAGGCGAGACGCTGCTTGTGATGGGGGCCGCCGGCGGCGTCGGCCTCGCCGCGGTCGAATTGGGCCGCGCCATGGGCGCCCGCGTGATCGCGGCCGTATCCTCCCCGGAGAAGGCGGCGCTGGCCCGCGCGCATGGCGCCGAGCAAAGCGTCATCTATCCGACCGGCAGCTTCGACACCGATGGCCGCAAGGCGCTCGCCGGAATTTTCAAGGAGGCGGTCGGCGAGGCTGGTGCGGACGTCATCTACGATCCGGTGGGCGGCGACTATACCGAGGCGGCGTTGCGCGCGATCGCCTGGGAGGGCCGGCTGTTGGTGGTGGGTTTTCCCGCCGGCATCGCCAAGCTGCCGCTCAACCTCACCTTGCTGAAAAGCTGCCAGGTGGTCGGCGTGTTCTGGGGCGCGTTCGCGCAACGCGACCCTGCGGCGAATCGTGCCAACAATGAGCAACTGCTCGGGCTGCTTGCGGACGGCACGCTGCGTCCGGAAGTGTCCGAAGTGTTTCCGCTGGGGCGCGGCGCCGACGCGATCACAGCTCTCGCGCAACGAACGGCGCGCGGCAAGCTTGTCATTGAGATAGCGGACTGAACGGCGGCGGGGCGCAGCCAATGCCAAACTTCGGCGACTACCAGAACGAGATCTATTTCGCCGGCCTCTCCGGCCATGTGCCGGCCTTGCCGATCCGCTTCGACGAGCTGCAAGCCAAGGCGCATGCAGCCCTCGCCCCCAGCCTGGTCTCCTATGTCGCCGGCGGCTGCGGCAACGAGCGCACCCAGGACGCCAACGTCGCGGCGTTCGACCGCTGGGGAATGGTGCCACGGATGTTCGCCAGCGCCACGCACCGTGACCTGTCGATCGAACTCTTCGGCATGCGGCTGCCGACACCCTTGTTCATGAGCCCGATCGGCGTCATCGGACTGTGCGCGCAGGACGGACATGGCGACCTTGCCACCGCCCGCGCCGCGTCGCGGCTCGGCGTTCCCATGGTGGCATCAACCTTGAGCGTCGATCCGCTCGAGACGGTCGCCGCCGAGTTCGGCGCGGTGCCGGGCTTCTTTCAGCTCTACACGCCCACCGACCGCGAACTCGCCGAAAGTCTGGTGCGGCGTGCGGAAGCGGCGGGTTTCAAGGCGATCGTGGTCACGCTTGACACCTGGCTCACCGGCTGGCGTCCGCGCGACCTGTCAACGGCAAGCTTCCCGCAGCTCCGCGGCCATTGCCTCGCCAATTATTTTTCCGACGCGCGGTTCCGGTCCATGCTGCCCAAGCCGCCGGAAGAGGACCTGCGCGCGGCGACGATGCACTGGGCCAGGATCTTCGGCAAGCCGCTGACCTGGGACGATCTGCCGTGGCTGCGCTCGATGACCAGGCTGCCGTTGCTGGTCAAGGGGATCTGTCATCCCGACGACGCGAGGCGCGCCATCGACGGCGGCGTCGACGGCATCTACTGCTCCAATCACGGCGGCAGGCAGGCCAATGGCGGCATCGCGGCGCTCGACATGCTGCCCGATGTCGTGGAGGCGTCCGGCACGACGCCGGTGCTGTTCGATTCCGGCGTGCGCACCGGCGTCGACGCGATCAAGGCGCTGGCGATGGGGGCTAAGGCCGTCGGCATCGGACGGCCCTATGCGTACGGTCTTGCCCTTGGCGGCGTGGACGGCATCATCCATGTGCTGCGTTGCCTGCTCGCGGAGGCCGACCTTACCATGGCGGTCGACGGCATTACCAGGTTGGCCGACCTGAGGCCGGACAGGCTACGGCGCATTGCTCGATAGGCTCGCACCCTTACAGGAGGACACCATGGCGGATGGTTCGCACGCAGTCTCCGGATCTGTTCAAAGCCGGGTCAGCCCAGAAGAATGGCAGGCGCGCGTCGAGCTTGCCGCCCTGTACCGGCTCGTGGCACTGCAAGGCTGGGACGACGCGATCTTCACCCACATTTCGATGCGTGTCCCGGGCCCCGAGCACCATTTCCTGATCAATCCGTATGGCGTCTATTTCGAGGAAATGACCGCCTCCGGGCTGGTCAAGGTCGATCCCGACGGCGAGATCGTCATGGAGACGCCATACCGCATCAATCCCGCCGGCTTCACTATTCACTCCGCGATCCACGCGGCGCGATCCGACGCGCGATGCGTGATGCACCTGCACACGGATTGCGGGGTCGGTGTCTCGGCGCAGGCCGAGGGATTGCTGCCGATCGGGCAGAACGCCCTCATCGTCATCCCCATGCTCGCCTATCATGACTATGAGGGCGTGGCACTCGACCTGAGCGAGCGTGAGCGCCTGGTCGCCGATCTTGGCGACAAGAACGCCATGCTGCTACGCAACCACGGCACGTTGGCGGTGGGCAGTTCCGCGGCACAGACCTGGACCACCATGTTCTTCCTGGAACGCGCCTGCGCCCAACAGGTGGCGGCACTCTCCGGCGGCCGCGCGGGCCTGCTGATCGCGCCGGAACAGGCACAGCTCGCGGTATCGGCCCTGCCGCGCGAGGGAATGAGCAAGGTCGGCCAACTCGGCTGGCCAGGCCTGCTTCGCAAACTCGACCGCCACTCGCCAGGGTACGACAGCTAGTTCGGCGCGGCCCCAACACGGCTGCTCAGTAGGACTCCACTTTCGACGTGTGCTGCTCGACTTCGGTCCGGGTCCGCCAGGCCGGCAGGAGCGTCTTGGCGTTGAAGGCCGGCAACTGGTCGGTGATGTGCTTGGAGCCTGGCCGCGACGCATTGCCGTAACCGAGCAAGGCGCGCGCGCGGGCTCCCTGCGGCGTGAACTCGACCAGTTGCACGTAGCCGTCGCCGCCGTACGACCATAGGTCGTTGGTGCCGTCCGGGGCCGGGAACGGATCGACCACGCGGATCGGACCGAACACGTCGGTCGGGCCGCTTTCGGGATCGTCCGAGACCGGGATCGGCGTGGTGAAAGTGGGATTATGGGTGACCAGCACCGTCTTGTGCACGTCGCCCCAGGCGGCATCGAGCGCGCCGTAGTGCGCCTGGACCTGCTGGGCAGCCGCGATCAGGTCCGGGATGCAGGCGGCGGCATCCGCGAGGCCGCTTGGCGTCTCGAGCGGATCGCTCGCGTTCCAGCCGACGCGGAATGCCGGATGCGGATGGTAGAAGTCGATGGTGTCGTCCTTGGCGATCGCCGGGTCCACGCTCACGATAGTCCACCAGCGCTCGAACAGCACCGCGCCCTTGCTGTCGGCGTCCGCCTTGCGGTCCCAGGCGGCAAGCACCCTGGCAGCCGCGACCGCGGTTGCGTTGCCGGATTTGCCGGCAGCCAGGAGCAGGTCGGGCAGCACGCGGTCCGCCAGCAGCATGCCGGTCTTCTCCTTGCCGGCGAGCACCTGATCGGTGGTGAATTTCGGCTGCGACAGCAGAAAGCGCGCGGCGTGTTGCGGCCGCATGTCCATGGTTTGCGGCGAGATCCAGGCTGGGAAGTTTGCCGGATCGTCGGTTGCGACCTGCGGAAAGCTGGAGGTCCAGGGCGGATTGTTGCTGTTGGCGACGAAGCCGCCGGGCGGGTCGATCGCGCGCGGCAGGGCGGACCAGGCCAGGGTCGTGGTCCAGACCAGCGACGGGTTGCCGCCATCGAGGATGCCGTCATAGTCGCCCCAGCCGCCGCCGGGGCGCACCGGCTGGCGTCCGCCGAACACATACATCACATGACCCTCGCGATCGGCGTAGATGACGTTGAAGAAGGGCATCTGCAGCGCGGAGTTCGCGGCGATGAACTCGTTGAGGGTGTGTGATCGGATCATCGCCCAGTACTGGGTGACAAGCGCGGGCTGGTCGAGGCCGGCGACACGCAGCGCCAGCGCTTCCGAGCCGCTGCGCGCGACGATCGGACCCTGCACGCTGGCATAGATGTCGATGGTCCGGCTCTGCAGCGAGCCGTCGCTGGCGCGCACCTTGAGCGTGTCCGTGCGGTGCGTCAACGCGCGCCGGGCGCCCCCATAGGTGTAGGTGCCGTCGGCATTCAGCGTGATCTGGTAGAGATTGGCGTTCTGGATGGTGTTGTTGGTATGCGTCCAGCCGATATCGTCGGTATAGCCGATGCCGAGGAACGGCGAGCCGAGGAACACGACGCCGCTTGCGTTCAGGCTGGGCGCCGCCGGATTGCCGATGACGAGGTTGGCCTCCATCCATTGATACAGCCCGAGACCGGCGATCGGCTGGTTGTTGCCCCACGGCAGATGCGGGTTGCCCATCAGGATGGCGTTGCCGGTGGCGCTCTTCGAGGGACCGATAGCCCAGCCGTTTGAACCGCCCGGCGTGAAGCTGCGGGCGAGCGCGTTGGCCGCGGCAAGGCCGCCAGATTGCCAGGCGGCGATCAGGCCAGGGATATTGTCCTGCTCGGGCATGAAGGTGAAATCGATGGTGTTCTGCTCGCCGGCGGTGACATCGGTCGGGACGAACGGCAGCACGCGCCGGATGGACGGATCGATCGTGCCGCCATGAAGGGCGGCGTATTCGTTGACGCCATCGGTGAACGCCTGGATGACGCTGCGCTGGAAGGCGCCGCCGCGCGCCAGCCAATTCACGGCACGGGCCGGAATGTTTTCGGTGCGAACCTGGATGTCGCTGGCGAGATTGGCGTTATTTGCGCCGGAGCCGAAATATTCCGCCGAGCGGCCGCGCGCCTGGGCGACGTTGGCGAGCAAGGTTTCGGCGTGGTTCTCCATCTCGGCATAGCCGAGGCCGCGCACGACGGTCAGCAGATCGGCGCCGTAGATATGCGGAATGCCGTAAGTGTCCCAGCGGATCTCCGCGGCATTCGCCGTGGGCGCAGTACCCAGCGCCAAGCCGAACGCCGCCGCCAGGATGGACCATCGGCGCCGCCGTGCCGCTGCGTTGCTCATCGGTTCCGCCCCTTGTCACTTCTTATGACGGGAACGTTGCGGTCGGGTCCGGCCGGGCGTCAACAGCAATTCCGACTAACTTCCGTGCTATTGCGCGGACGCCATGACCCGTGCGGTGTCGCCATCGACGATCAGGCCTTGAACCAGGCCGGTACGCAAAAGCGCCAGCACCGCGGCCGACTTTCGCAGGCCGCCGGCCAGCAGCACCACGTCGCGGCCGCGCAATAATTCGAGATCCAGCGCGAGCGTACGATGCGCAAGCTCATGGTCGAGTTCGGCGCCGTTGCGATCGAACAATCGCCCCAGCGAGTCCGCAACAGCGCCTCGCGCCCGCACGCTGCGCAGCTCTTCCGCCGACAGCATTCCCTGCAGGCGCAGGAACGATGTCTCCAGCAACTCGCCCACGCTGATCAGGAACAAATCCGCCGAACGCGCCAGCGCCAGCGCCTCGGCGACGCTGCGCTGGGACATCAGCACCGCGCGGTCCGCCTCGGTGTCGGCGATGAACGGCACCGGCAGGAAATGGCCCTCGCCTCCGGTGCGCGCGGCCAGGGCTTGCACCACCTCGAACGGGTTGGAGGCGGAGTTGCGGGTCAGCGAGCCCATCAACGAGACAAAACGGGCGTGCGGGTTCCGCACCCCGGAAAGATGCAGCGTCATCTGCTCGAGCGTACGGCCCCAGCTCACGCCGACGGTAATCGGGCCGCCTGGCGCCAGCTTGCCTCTGAGGAAGTTCGCGCCAGCGGCGCCTACTGCCCGCCGCGCGATCATTTCCTGCGCCGCAGCCAGTTTCGGGTCGGCGACATCGTCGCCCAAATCCATCGCCGGCGTGACCAGACAGAAATCCAGAGTGTAGCGCCGGGCGATCTCCGACTCGAGATCCAGGTCGCGTATGGCATCATGATTGATGGTCACGCTGACCAGCCCCCGCTCGCGCGCCTCGCCGAGCAGCCGTACCACGCGGGTCCGATGCAGCCCGAGTCTGCGGCCCACCTCCTCCTGGGTCAGGCCGCCCACATGGTAGAGCCAGGCGGTGCGCGCCATCAGCGCGGCGTCGGGCTCGTGCGCGAGGCTCAATGTCACCATCGCGGCAGAATAGGCATTGACACCGATCCCGCCAAACGAGGAAGCTGCCCGTAAGCAAATGTCGTCCGGCACATCAAATGTGCGGAAGCGAGTGCCTGGGAGGGCGGCGCGGCGTCATGTCCTACGTAATCGGCATCGATGGCGGCACCGAGAGTCTGCGCGCGACGGTGTTCGATCTCGCCGGCCGTCGCATCGCCTCGTCGGCCGCACGCTACGACACACGCTTCATGCCGGGATCGCGCGTCGAGCAGGATCCCGAAGCCTGGTGGTTGGCGCTCGGGCGCGCGGTGCGCGAGGCGGTGGAACAATCAGGCGTGCATGCGTCGGCGATCGACGCGGTGTGCGCGGCCACAACCTGCTGCACGGTCGCAGCCCTCGACGAAGCGGTGCGGCCGTTACGTCCGGCGCTGCTATGGATGGATGTCAGGGCCGGCGACGAGGCCCGCGCGGTGCTTGCGACCGGCGATGCGGCGCTCGCGGTCAATGGCGCTGGACAGGGCCCGGTCTCGGCCGAGTGGATGATCCCTAAGGCCTTATGGCTCGCGCGCAACGAGCCCGAGACATTCCGGGCGGCGCACACGATCTGCGAATACCAGGACTTTCTCACCTGGCGGCTCACCGGACGGCGCGCGGCCAGTCTCGATAACGTCTCGATCCGCTGGCACTACCGCCGCGATGCCGGCGGCTGGCCGGATGGACTGCTCGCGGCGCTCGACCTCGCGGAGTTGCGGCTGAAATGGCCGTCGGAGGTGATCGCGCCCGGCGGTGTGGTCGGGCCGCTCACCGCGCGCGCGGCCGAACATCTCGGACTGCCGGAGACAGTGCGGGTGGTGCAGGGGGGTGCGGACGCGCTGATTGGCATGATCGGGCTTGCGGTGGCAAAGCCCGGCCAGTTGGCGTTGATCACCGGGTCTTCGCACCTGCAGTTCGCGGTCGGCAGCAAAGCGGCGCACGTTCCCGGGCTTTGGGGCACCTATCAGGACGCGGTCTATCCGGGCCGCACCATCCTTGAAGGCGGACAGACCTCGACCGGCTCGATCATCGCCTGGCTGCGACGGGTGGCAGGCGAGGCGCTTGACCTCGACTCGCTAAATCTCGAAGCGGCCAAGCTGGAGCCGGGCGCCGACGGGCTGCTCGTGCTCGACCATTTCCAGGGCAACCGCACGCCGTACACCGACCCGCTGTCGCGTGGCGCGATCACCGGGTTGTCGCTGCACCATACCGCGGCACACCTGTTCCGCGCCATGCTGGAGGGGATCGGCTTCGGCACGCGCGCCATCATCGACCGCATGACCGAAGCCGGCTCGGGAGCCGCGGAGATCACCGCAGGCGGCGGCGCCACCCGCTCGCCGCTCTGGCTGCAGATCCATGCCGACACCGCCGGCCTGCCGGTGGTGGTGCCGGAGGTCGCCGACGCGCCCTCGGTGGGGGCCGCGATCCTGGCGGCGCACGGCGCAGGGCATTTCGCCAGCATCGACGACGGCATCACGGCAATGGTCCGGACGGGGCGCCGTATCGAGCCGATCGCCGCCAACGTCGAACGCTACCAGGCGATCTACCAGCGCTACGGCGCGCTCTATCCCGCGCTGAAGCCGCTCCGGGAGGAAACCGCGTCATGACGCTGCCGAACACCATGCTGCCGGCGCTCTATCGCACCATGCGTCGCATACGCACGTTCGAGGAGCGGGTCGCGGAACTGTATGCGCGCGGGCTTTCGGCGGGCTCGATGCTGCATCTGTCGATCGGCGAGGAGGGGGCGGCGGCCGGTGTCGCCGCGGCGATGCGGCCGGAGGACAGCTTCACCACCCATCATCGCGGCCACGGCATCTTCCTCGCGCGCGGCGCCGATCCGGCGCGGATGATGGCGGAGATTGGCGGCAAGGAGAACGGCTACTGCCGCGGCAAGGGCGGCTCGATGCACATCGCCGACATGACGCTCGGCCATCTCGGCGCCAATGCCATCGTCGGCGGCGGCATTCCGCACGTGGTCGGCGCCGGGTTGAGCGCCAAGCGGCTCGGCTCGGATGCGGTCGCGGTCGCCTTCTTCGGCGACGGCGCGATGCAGCAGGGCCTGCTCTACGAAAGCATGAACATGGCGGCGCTGTGGGATCTGCCAGTGCTGTTCGTCTGCATCAACAACCAGTATGGCATGGGCACGCGGATCGATCGCGCCACCCGTTCGATCGATTTCGACCGACGCGCCGAGGCGTTCGGCCTGGCCGCCGGCATGGTCGACGGCGAGGATGTCGAGGCGGTGTTCGAGACCGCGCGGTCGCTCGCCGACGGCGCGCGCGCCGGACGGCCCGGCTTCATGGCGGTATCCTGCTTCCGCTTCTTCGGTCACGGCAGGATGGACAAGAGCCCCTACCGTACCGCGGACGAGGAGGCTGCGGGGCGCAAGCGCGACCCGGTCGCCCGTGCCCGCGACGCGCTGCTGTCGCGCGGCCTCGCCGACGCGGCCTCGCTCGACGCGCTCGACGCGGAGATCGCCTGCGAGATGGACGCCACCATCGAGGCGACCGGCGACGCGGCAAGCCCGGAGCTGGCCAGCATGTTCCGCGACGTGTTCGGTCCGGGCGAGCCGGAGCCGGAGCCGCTTGCGGCGCGGCTCGACCGCATTCTCGCCGCCTGACCGAAGATGGACGCAGCCGTGGCCACTGTTGAGATCACCTATCGGGACGCGCTTCGCCGCGCGTTGCACGACGCCATGCGCGAGGACGAGCGCATCGTCGTCATCGGCGAGGAGGTCGGCGCCTATGGCGGCGCCTATGGCGTCACCCGCGATCTGATCGGCGAGTTCGGGGCCGGTCGTATGATCGACACGCCGATCAGCGAGCCGGCCATCATCGGCGTCGCGGTGGGTGCGGCGATGACCGGGCTGCGGCCGGTGGCCGAGCTGATGTATGTCGACTTCCTCGGCCTGGTGATGGACCAGCTCGCCAACCAGGCGGCGAAGATACGCTACATGTTCGGCGGCCAGATCGGCGTGCCGATGGTGCTGCGAACCCAGGGCGGCACCGGGCGCTCGGCCGGGGCGCAGCATTCGCAGAGCCTCGAAGGCTGGATTTTGCACACGCCGGGCCTGCGTCTGGCGATGCCGGCGACGGCGTCGGACGCCTATCACCTTCTGCGTCACAGCCTGACGCTGCCTGATCCGGTGGTCTTCATCGAGCACAAGTCGCTCTACACCCGCAAGGAGCAGGCCGACCTCGACACGCCGGCAGCACCCTGGGGCCAGGCGGTGGTGCGCCGCGCCGGCAACGATGCCACACTCGTCACCTATTCGCGCATGGTGCATGTGGCACTCGAAGCCGCCGAAATGCTGGGCCAGGACGGGATCGGGCTCGAAGTGATCGACCTGCGCACGCTGAATCCGCTGGATATGGCCACCGTGACCGCCTCGGTGGAGCGCACCGGCCGCGCCCTGGTGGCGAGCGAAGGGCCGCTCACCGGCGGCGTCGCCGCCGAACTTGCGGCGCGCATCAGCGAGGAATGTTTCGACTACCTGCAAGACCCGGTGATCCGGCTGGCCGGCGAGGACATTCCGATCCCGGTGTCGCCAGCGCTGGAAGCGGCCAGCATCCCGACTGCCGGGCTGATCGCGGACACCGTGCGGCGGATGCGGCAACGGACCGCGCGCCGATGATCGCCGAACTGACCCTGCCGCGCCTCGGCGAGACCATGGAGACCGGCCGGGTCGCGGCCTGGCTCAAGCAGCCGGGAGAAGCCTTCCGTCGCGGCGAGACCCTGGTCGAGATCGAGAGCGACAAGACCGTGGTCGAGATGCCGGCGCTTGCCGACGGCGTGCTGCGCGAGATCGTGGTTCCGGCCGGCGCCGACGCCGACGTGGGCGCGGTGCTGTGCCGCTACGATGACGGGCGCGACGACGATGCGCGGCAAGCTTTAATTCCGGAGACGCAACAGGCGGCGCGCGCCACGCCGCTGGCGCGCTCGATCGCGCGCCGCAACGGCGTCGCCTTGGCAGGACTTGTCGGCAGCGGCCGTCGCGGAAGGATCGAGGCGGATGACGTGCGGGCCTTGCTAGGCACGCGCAACACCGCGCAGAGCTTGCCGGGTCATGTCGAGCGGCGGGAATGGACGGCCCCGAACCCGACCGGACCGCGGCTGCTTTTGCTGCACGGCCTGGCCGCGGACATCCAGAGCTGGGCTTCGCTCGCCGCCGCCTTCACGCGCGCGGGGCGGGCTGTCACCGCCATCGACCTGCCGGGGCATGGCGGCACCGAAGTCCCGGCGGCCACGCTCGAGGATGCGGCCACGGTCGCGGCGTCAGTGCTCGAACAGCTTGCGGGCGAGCCTGTCGAGCTGGTTGGCCACTCCTTCGGCGGCGCGGTCGCGGCACGGGTGGCGCGCCGGCTGCCTCATAAAGTCCGCCGCCTTACCCTGATCGCACCGATCGGGCTGGATCGTGCGATCGATGTCGGGTTCGTGCGCGGCATCGTCCGCGTGCGCGCCGGCGGCGCGCTTGCGCACCTGCAGCGTCGTCTCTCCTCGCGCCCGGCTTCGCTTACGACCGCCCAGCTCGACGCGCTGGCCGCCGAGCTTGCGCGTGGGCGCCTGCACGACCTTGCCGACACGCTTGTCGACGAGAGTGGTCAGCAGGTCGACATCACCGGCGACCTGCGGGCGCTCACGATGCCGGTCCGCGTGGTCTGGGGTTTGTCCGACCGGATCATTCCCTGGACCCAGGCCGCCCAGGCCGGAAGCCGTTGCGCCATCCACCTGATCAACGATGCCGGCCACGTGCCGCACTGGGATCAGCCGACGGAGGTCGCCGCCCTGTTCGACTGAACCACCATCTCAACCAGAACAAGGGAGGACACTCGTTATGGACGATCAACCAACCATTACTCAGCCGACCCGGCGCGGGGTGTTGCAAGGCCTGGCGGGCGCGGGAATCGCGGCAGGCGGTGTGCAGCTTGCGCAGTTCGCGCTTGGCAGCACGCCCGCGCACGCCCAGGCGCAGACCAAGCCGATCAAGCTCGCGGTGGTGGCCCAGCAGATGTCGGCGCAATCCGACCAGAGGAGTTGGGTGGGCTTGCAGCAGTGGCTGAAGGCGACCGGACTCGGGCAGAGCTGGCACGTCGACCTGACCGACGCCAAGGGGGATCCGGGCGCGCTGGTCAGCCAGGTCGAGAATGCGATCACCGGCAAGTCGGACGCGATCCTGGTGATGTTCGGCACACTGACCGCGGCGCACAGCGCGCTCGCCGACCTCGCCAGCTCGAAGATTCCGTTCTTCAGCCTGGACAGCGGCTGGCAGTCGCCGTCGATCGCCGACATCACCTGCAACAACTACGTGATGGGCAGCAAGAACGCGCAATACATGGTCGAGCGGCTGCTCAGCGAGGGCAGGCAGAAGGCCAACATCTGCGCGGTGATCGCCAACTTCCATCATGGCACGCGCAAGCGCGGCAAGGTGATGCGCACCGTGCTGAGCGAGAACGAATGGATCTCGCTCGAGGCCACGCGTGTCATCCAGTACACCGGCTTCTTCGAGACGACGCAGAACGTGGTCAATGACTGGCTTACACGTTACGGCAGCGATCTGGACGCGATCTGGTGCCCGTGGGACGAGCCGGGGATCGCCGCCGCCGAGGTAATCAAGTCGCACAATCTTCAAGACAAGATTTTCGTGGTTTCGGCGGACGGCAATCCCACCACCATCGAGCGGATGCGCGATCCGGCGTATCCGCTCAAGGCGACGGTGGCGCAGCCTTTCGAGCTGTGGGGTGCCTATACCGGCTGGATGATCAACGAGATCGTCGGCAAGGGACGCCCGGCCAAGCAGGTGGTTCCGGTGCCGTCAGTGGAATTCCCGTCGCCCTTGCTGGTCAGCGGCATCAACCTGCCGTCGCCCGGCACCAAACCGTACGATGCCACCGATCTCTACTACGTCTATCGCGACCGCGCCGTCGCCGGCATGAAGGCCTGAGCGGACGATGCGGCAGGATTCCGGCCAATGTCTGCTGCGTGGACGCGGCCTCGGCAAGAGCTTTGCCGGAACCGCCGCATTGGCCGGGGTCGACATCGATCTTCATGCAAGCGAGATCCTGGCGCTGGTGGGCGCCAACGGAGCCGGCAAGTCGACGCTGGTGAAGATCATCTGCGGAGCGCTGGCGCCCGATGCCGGCACTCTGGAGGTCGGCGGCCGGGCCGTGCGGCTGCGCGGCGTGGCCGATGCGCTGGCGGCCGGGATCGCGGTGGCGCACCAGCAGGTAGCGATCATCCGGCCGCTCACCGGGGCGGAGAACATCATGCTTGGACGCGAGCCGCTTCGCGGCGGGCTGATCGACGACCGCGCGCTGATCGCCCGCGCCGGGGAACTCGCCGCCAGGTTCGGCGTGCGCATCGATCTCGCCCGCGAATGCGACACTCTGAGCCTGGGCGAGCTCAAGATTCTGGATATCCTGAAGGCCCTGGCGACTGGGCCGCGTATCCTGATCCTTGACGAACCGACTGCCTCCCTCACCCTCGCCGAGACGCAACTGCTGTTCTCGTTCCTCGCCGATCTCAAGCGGCGCGGCCTCGGCATCCTGTTCATCTCGCATCACATGAACGAGGTGTTCGCGCAGTGCGGCCGCATCGTCGTGCTCAAGGACGGCAGGAAGGTGCATGACGGCGACGCGCGCGACGTCACCCTGCCCGAAGTCGTGCGGCTGATGGTCGGGCGTACCATCGAGTCCGGCGACTGGATCAGCCACGCCGCCGGCGAGGATACCGTGGTCTCGATCAGCGGCCTTCGCGCGGGCAAGCTGTCCGTGCCGGAGCTTGACGTGCGACGCGGCGAGGTGGTCGGCATCGCCGGTGTGCTGGGCGCGGGACAGACCGGGTTGCTCGAATGCCTGGCCGGCGCCGCGCCGCCCCATGCCGTGGGCGCGGTCAGGATCGCAGCACTTGACCGTCTGCCGCGCAGCGTCAGCGAGGCGATCAACGCCGGCATCTATCTCGTCGCCGACGACCGGCTGCGCAAGGCGATCTTCCGCGGGCTTTCCGTGCAGGAGAACGTACTCGCCGGATCGCTGCCGCAGATCAGCCGGCATGGTTTCGTGCGCGAGGGTGCAGCCGCCCGCATCGTGCGCGACATCGTGGCGAAGCTGCGCGTGAAGTGCGGCGGCCCCAATCAGGACGTGTTGGAACTTTCCGGCGGCAACCAGCAGAAGATCGTGTTCGGCCGCTGGCTCGCGCGTATCGCTCCAGAGGGAAGCGAAGAGGGAAGCGCTCCGGTGCTGCTGCTCGACAATCCGACCGAAGGCGTCGACGTCGGCAGCAAGGCCGAGCTGTATGGGCTGATCAAGGATCTGGCGCGGCAAGGGGCTTCGGTGCTGATCGCTTCGGCGGAGTTCTCCGAACTCGCCGCCCTGTGCGACCGGGTTTACTGTATCCGAGGCGACCGCGTGGCGGGCTGCGTGCCGCGCGCTGCACTCAGCGAGGACGCGCTGCTGCTGGAGGTGAACTGATCATGTCCACTGTCGCAGCCCGGCCCCGGCCAAGCCTCGATTGGGGCCGGATCGCCACACGCTATGGCACGATCGGCGCCGCTTTGCTGATCTTCGCGGTGTTCGCGCTGGCCAGCGACCGCTTCGTCTCGGCGCAGAACATCACTAATATCCTGGTGCAGGTCTCGGTGCTGATGGTGATCTCGTCCGGACTGACCGTGGCCGTGGCCAGCGGCGAGTTCGACCTCTCCGTGGGCCAGGTGGCGGGTCTGTGCGGCGTGCTGGTGGCGGGCCTGATGGCTTGGTCGCGATTGCCGGTGGCACTCGCGATCCTGCTCGCCATCCTGGCCGGGATCGTGCCCGGCATCGTGAACGGGCTGCTGGTGACGCGGCTGCGCATTCCATCGCTGATCGCGACGCTCGCGATGGGGCCGATCGCGCTCGGCCTCAACTACGCCTACGACGGCGGCGATTCGATCTATACCAGCTTTCCGCCCGGCTTTTATCTGATCGCCACCGGCCACATCTTCGGCGTGGTGCCGGTGCCTACCGTGATCGCCGTGGTCGTGGTCTGCGCGTTCTATGTGCTGGTGAACCGCACGCGGCTGGGACGAGCGCTGGTGGCGACCGGCTCGAACCTGCAGGCGGCGCGGCTGTCCGGGATCAGCGTCAATCGATGCCGGCTGATCGCGCTCACGCTTTCGGCTTTCGGCGCGGCGATGGGCGGCGTGATGCTGACCGCGCGCCTCGGTACCGGTCAGCCGGGCGCCGGTGATTCCTACCTGATGGACAGCCTGACCGCCGTGTTCCTGGGCATGACCGCGTTCAAGCCGGGGCGGGCGACGGTGCAGGGCACTCTGGTCGGCGTGGTGATCATCGGCATGCTCGACAATGGCCTCAACCTGCTCGGCGCACCCTTCTATCTGCAGAACGAGGTGCGCGGAGTGGTGATGGTCGCGGCAGTCAGCCTCGCGGTGATGCGCGGCGAAATCCGGTTCTTCTAGAACAGGAAAGGGAGAAAACGATGACCAGTTCAGCAAACGGACGCACGGCACTCGTCACCGGCGCCAGCCGCGGCATCGGCCGCGCGATTGCGCTCGGACTGGCACGCGATGGCTTTGATGTCGTGCTCAACGATATCGACCGGCAGCGCAGCGAGCTTGAGGCGGTCGGCGGGGAGATCGTGGAGCTGGGCAGACGCCGCGTCGTGCTGTTCGCCGATGTCAGCAACCGCGACGCGGTGCGCGCCATGGTCGCCGAGGCGCTGGATCGCACCGGCAGGATCGACGCGGTGGTCAACAACGCCGGCATCCTGATCTCGAGCGCGGTCGAGGCGCTGGAGGAGGCGCATTGGGACAGCGTCATGGACGTGAACGCCAAGGGCACCTTCCTGGTGGTGCAGGCGTTGCTGCCGCACATGCGCGAGCGCGGCTATGGACGCATCGTCAATATCGCCTCGATCGGCGGCAAGCACGGCGCTCCCGAGCAGGCGCATTACTCCGCCAGCAAGGCCGCGGTGATGGGTTTTACCCGTGTGCTGGCGCAGGAGGTTGGGGCGTTCGGCATCACCGCGAACTGCATCTGTCCAGGCATTATCGAGACCGAGATGGGCCGCACAAATCTGTCTGAGCAGGCGACCATCGATCTCTGGATCGGCAAGACCGCGCTTCGCCGCCTGGGCCAGCCCGAGGACGTCGTCGGGCCGGCCTGCTTCCTCGCCTCCGACGCCTCCGCCTTCGTCACCGGCCAGTCCCTCAACGTCTGCGGCGGCATTGTTCTGAGCTGAGCAGTGTCCTGACACCAAGCCGCCTGGTATAACGCGCCCCCACGCGCAATCGCGCTGTGCACGCGGAGGAACCACTATGCCGGATGGCCTGCTGACGGCGCTGCGCCATGACTGGAGCCGGGACGACGTGGCGGCGCTGATCGCGTTGCCGTTCCCCGAGTTGGTGTTCCGGGCGCAGAGCGTGCATCGGGCGAACTTTGATCCCCGGGAGGTGCAGATCTCGACGCTCCTGTCGATCAAGACCGGAGGCTGCCCGGAGGATTGCGGCTACTGCTCGCAGAGCGTGCATCACCAGACCGGTCTGAAAGCCAGCAAGCTGATGGCGGTGGAGGCGGTGTTGGCGGAGGCACGGGCAGCGAAAGCGGCGGGCGCCAGCCGGTTCTGCATGGGAGCGGCATGGCGCTCGCCCAAGGACCAGGATCTGGCGGCGGTTTGCGCCATGGTCGAGGGAGTGAGGGCGCTCGGGCTGGAGAGCTGTGTGACGCTCGGCATGCTCAGTGCCGGACAGGCCGGGCGGCTGAAGCAGGCGGGGCTCGACTACTACAACCACAATCTTGATACGTCGCCTGAGCATTATGGCGCCGTGATCACCACGCGAACCTACCAGGAGCGGCTGGATACGATCGCTCATGTGCGCGACGCCGGCATTCATGTCTGTTGCGGCGGCATCATCGGGCTGGGCGAGAGCGAGGCGGACCAGGCGAGCCTGCTTGCGACCCTGGCCTGCCTGCCGAAGCATCCGGAGAGCGTGCCGATCAATCTGCTGATGCGCGTGGAGGGAACGCCGCTCGCGGACGCGGCGCCGATCGATCCGATCGACTTCGCGCGGATCATCGCCGCCGCTCGCATTGTGATGCCGCAAAGCGTGGTGCGGCTGTCCGCGGGCCGCGAGAGCATGAGCGACGAGGCCCAGGCGCTGTGCTTCCTTGCCGGCGCCAACTCGATTTTTTGCGGACCCAAACTGCTGACCACGCCAAACCCGACGACCAGCCATGACATGCGGCTGCTTGATCGGCTCGGCATGGTGGCGATGCAGCCGCGGCCGGACTAGATACACCGGGTCATGTCCTATGCGGTGAAGGAAATTTTTGCGACCTTGCAGGGCGAGGGAGCGCAGTCCGGGCGTGCGTCGGTGTTCTGCCGGTTTGCGGGCTGCAACCTGTGGTCCGGGCGCGAGCAGGACCGCGACGCGGCCGTCTGCCGCTTCTGCGACACCGATTTCCTCGGCGGCGGCCGCTTTGGCGATGCCGAGGCGCTCGCGGACGCGATCGAGCGCGCCTGGCTCGGCGGAGCGGGGCGGCGCTATGTCGTGTTCACCGGCGGCGAGCCGCTGCTGCAACTCGACTCAGCCGTGATCACGGCGATGCACGAGCGCGGTTTCGAGGTTGCTGTGGAGACCAACGGCACAATGTTGGCACCCGATGGGATCGATTGGCTATGCGTGAGCCCGAAGGCCGGGGCCGCATTCCGGCAGCGCTCCGGCGACGAACTGAAGCTGGTGTTTCCGCAGGACGGGCTTGATCCCGCCGCACTCGAAGCGCTCGATTTCCGGCATTTCTTTCTGCAGCCGATGGACGGGCCGGCGCGCGCGGAGAACACCAAGGCCGCCGTCGCCGCCTGTCTGGCGAGGCCGCGATGGCGGCTTGGCGTGCAGGCGCACAAGATGATCGGCATCCCCTGAGATGGTGCCGGATCGTGCGCTGGTGCTGCTGTCGGGGGGACAGGACTCCGCCACCTGTCTCGCCTGGGCGCTGGCGCGGTTCGCACGCGTGGAGACGCTCGGCTTCGATTACGGGCAGCGCCACGTGGTCGAGCTGTCCTGCCGGGCGGCGGTGCGCGACGGCATGGCCGCATGTCATCCAGACTGGGCGCCGCGGCTCGGAGAAGACCATACGCTCGAACTGGCAGCCCTCGGCGCGCTTTCGGAGACGGCGCTCACGCGCGATGCGGAGATCAGCCTGGGCGAGGGCGGCCTGCCCAACACCTTTGTTCCCGGGCGCAACCTGATTTTCCTGACGTTCGCCGCGGCGCTGGCGGTGCGCCGTGGCATACGTCATCTGGTCGGCGGCATGTGCGAGACCGACTATTCCGGCTATCCGGACTGCCGCGACGACACCCTCAAGTCGCTGCAGGTGACCCTCAATCTCGGCATGGACCAGCGCCTCGTCCTGCACACGCCGCTGATGTGGCGCGACAAGGCGCAGACCTGGGAACTGGCCGAAGCCCTAGGCGGGGCGGCACTGGTCGCGCTGCTGCGACACGAGACGCATAGCTGCTACCTGGGTGTGCGCGAGTCGCTGCATCCGTGGGGCTATGGCTGCGGCCAGTGCCCGGCCTGCGCGTTGCGCAAGCGCGGCTGGGAGCAGTACACCGCGTCATGAGCATCGATGCGATTGCGCCGGCGCTGGTGTTCAGCCGCCGGTTCTCGATGGGCCATCGCCTGATCCGCGGCGCAGGCGAGAGCTGCGCGCTGCCGCATGGCCATAACGAGACCGTCACCGTGCGCCTGCAGGCGACGCACCCCACGCGTCTCGACGGCGCGGGCAACATGGTGCTGCCGTTCGCGCGGGCGAAGGCCACGTGGCACCGCTGGATCGACGAGCGGCTGGACCACGCGCTTCAGCTCGGCGAGGCCGATCCGCTGCTTGGCTGGTTTGCCGCGACCGAGCCCGCGCGCGCCGCACGCATCGTCGTCACCCCCGGCGATCCCACCACCGAGCTGATGGCCTGCCTGATGATGGCCAAGCTCGCCGCCTTTCTGCGCGCCGACGGCGACGGCCTGCGCTGCGTCGAGATACGGCTGGAAGAGACGCCGACCAACTGCGTGGTGTTCGCGGGCGATCCGCTGGCGATGCTGCCGCCACGGCACCCGGCCGCTTCGTGCTGGTGGCGACGCGCCGACATGAGCATCGCCGATCCCCCGAAAGGGCTTGCCGCATGACCGTCACCGAAGGCCTGACCCAGTTGGGCCATGCCGCCGCCCAGCCCGCAAGCCCGGATCAGGCGGTGCTGGAACGGTTCGCCTCACCCCACCCGGACGCGCGCTATCTGGTGCGCTTCACCGCGCCCGAATTCACCTCGCTCTGTCCTGTCACCGGCCAGCCCGACTTCGCGCATCTGGTGATTGACTATGTCCCCGAGCATTGGATCGTCGAGAGCAAGTCGCTCAAGCTGTATCTGACCAGCTTCCGCAATCACGGCGCCTTCCATGAGGAGTGCAGCGTGCGGATCGCGCGCACGTTGGTCGAGCGCTTGTCGCCGGTCTGGCTGCGTATCGGCGCCTATTGGTATCCGCGCGGCGGCATACCGATCGATGTGTTCTGGCAGACCGGAGAGCCGCCCGCCGGCGTGTGGATCCCCGGCCAGGACGTGCCCGGCTATCGCGGGCGCGGTTGATGGACCGACTTGCCCTCGGCTTTCTGGCGGATGTCGTGCACGAAGCCAGCGCCGCCGCGGTTGCGCGCGTGCTGGAGGCGCACGAGCACGAGATCGACACCATACCCCTGGCGCGCAATGCCGTCCCTGCGGCACTCGCCTCGGGAGAGATCGACCTGTTCGCCTCGGCCTGGCTGCCGCTGATCGACGCCAATCTGCTGGACGGCCGGATGCAGCCGCTCGGTCTGCTCTATCGTCCGTTTCTGGTCTGGTGCGCGGCCGGCTCGGGATTGCGCGGCATCGGCGAACTGGCGTCGAACCAGGCGTTGGAGCGCCGTATCGTCGTTCCGGCTTCGGGCCCGGTCGCGATGGCGGCGGAGCGCGTGCTCGACGCCTATGCGCTCGGCGAGACCGGCTACGCGCTCGATCGCGTCTCCGATGCCGAGGCGCTTGCCTGGGCGGAGGCAATGGACCCGTCGCGGGTCGTGCCGCTCTGCCAGCCGCATCCGCTGCTGCATGATACCCGCCTGCGCGCTTTGGAAGACCCGCAGGGCGCGCTCGGGCCGGCGCAGGAGGCGCGGCTGCTGATACGCGGCGATCTCCGTCACAGCCTCGATCCCGACCTGCTCGACGAGCTCGACGAACTGACGCTCGGCAACAAGGTGGTGAGCGCGATGGCGCACGCCATCAGCGTCGAGGGATGGAGTGCCGAAGCCGCGGCCGATGCGTGGCAGCGCGGCAAGCTCACGCCGCGCGGCTGAGGGCGCAATGCGGCCGGCGATTATCATCTTTGGCGCCGGGCTGCGTCCGGACGGCAGTCCGAGTGCCACGCTCAGCCGCCGCGTCGATGCCGCCCTTGCGTTCGGCCGCACCCTGCACGGCCCGCTCTATGTGCCCACCGGCGGCATCGGCCGTCATGGACCCGCCGAGGCGGTGGCGATGGCCGAACGCCTCCGGGCGGCGGGGGTGGCCAGGGAGGCGATCCTCGTCGAGCCGACCGCACGCGACACGCTGGAGTCCGTGCTCGCCTGCCGGAGCTTGTTGCGCCGCATCGGCCATTGCGGGTCGGTCTATGCCGCGACCAGCGCCTATCACCTGCCGCGCTGCCTGCTGCTGCTGCGCCTGGCCGGGCTGCGCGCGCGGGCGGCGCCGCCACCGGCGCTGCCGGCCGCAACGGTGTTCGGCAAGCGCTGGTATTGGCGCCTGCGCGAGATTCCCGCCTTGCCCTGGGACGCATGGCTGATGCTGCGCGCCAGACGCAACTGAAACTGGCATAGGCCCGCAGGCAAAGCTTCCAAACCGGCGCGATATGTGGTCCATATCGGTTTCGTATCGTATGGCGCAAGGGTGCCCGAGGTGCAGGCCGAACACCAGGCGGCAGACGCAGACGCGCTGTTCAAGACGTTCCGAGACCGAAGCGACCAGGATTGGCTGGACATCCTGGTCACCTCGCTGCGCGTGCCGCGGATCGAAAGCGTGGCCATGCCGTGCTTTCCCGACGAGGCGCTGCAGTGCGCCATGCACGGCCATTGCGGCGAGGTCTCGTTGCACGAGGCGCACGCCTTCTTCCGCGAGATCAAGGCATACTCCGCCTATGCCGGACGGCCGCTGGCGGCCCACCGCCGGCTGCTCGATTTCGGCTGCGGCTGGGGCCGGATGGTGCGCCTGTTCATGAAGGACATCCTGCCGGACAACCTCTACGGCACCGACTCCACCTCGCGGTTTCTCACCGAGGCGCGGCGCTGCAACCCGGCGCTGAACTTTTTTGCAAGCAGCGTGGCGCCCCCCACCCTGCTGGCGCCCGAGTGCCTCGACTACATCATCTCCTGGTCGGTGTTCAGCCACCTCGACGAGTTCCTGGCCACGCGCTGGATCGAGGAATTCGCACGCCTGCTGCGGCCGGGCGGGTTGCTGATGATCACCACGCAAAGCCGTCGCTTCATCGCCTTCTGCGCCGAGCAGCGTCTGCGCCGCGCGTCGGGCATCAAGCTCGAGCATGGCTGGTACGAGGCCTGCGCCGACAGCTTCCCCGACGAGGCGCACGAGAACGCCCGCTACGAGGCCGGCCACTTCCTGCACGCGGCTCCGGTGGCGCGGCCCAACCCGCTATCGCATTACGGCGAGGCGATCATCCCGCGCGGCTACATCGTCAAGCACTGGAGCGGCATGTTCCGCCTGGTCGAGTTCCTGGACAATCCGGCGCGCCTGCCGCAAGTGCTCGTGGTGATGCAGAAGCCCGGCAATTCCTGACCGCCGCATGCGCTCGCTCCGTTCCCGGCTATGGGTGCTCTGGTGCCTGGCACTGGCTGCCTCGGCAGGTGTCGCGCTGCTGCTGGTCCAGCTCACCCGGACGTCCGCGTCGGCCGAGATGGGGCGCGCGGAGGCCGTGGTCGCGAGCGCCTGTGACGCGATACGGGACCGCTACGGCTTCTACGTCACCGATTGGAACGGCGCCGGGAGCGGGCCGGCCGATCCCGGCTTCGCCCGCGACCTGCTGCCGGTGGTGGCCGCGGCCCTGGCCGGGCAGACGGGTGTCGAAGGCGGCATCTGGTCGGCGGCTGTCGGCTCGCTCGCCACCGCCGGCGCCGGAACCGGCCTTCCGCGCGCGGAACTTCCCGCCGTACGTGCAGCCAATGCGGCCGCGACGACCGGCGAGCAATCCGTGCTGCGTCGTTTCTCGTCCGGCGCAAGCACTCTCCTGCTGGCCGCCTGCCCGTTGTCCGGACCGTTCGACGGGCTGACCGCCTGGACGATGACACGCGTGCGAAGCGCGCAAGGCAACGACCGGCTGAGAGCTGGTCTTGGGCTGCTGCTGGCGCTGGTGCTTGGCATCGCCGGCTGGGTCACGTGGATGACCGCCTTGTGGGGGCGGCACGTACGGGCGATCGAGAGCGCGCTCGCGACCCATGACCTCGAGGCGTTGCCGCCGTTGAAGCGGACCGGAGAACGCGAACTGGACCGTATCGTGGCGGCGCTCAACGACGCCGGGCAGCGGCTTTCGCTGGCGCGCGCCCGGTCGGCAACGATGGCGGCGCAGATTGCCGCATCCGAACGCATGGCCGCTCTCGGCCGGGTTGCGGCCGGGGTCGCGCACGAGGTGCGCAACCCGATGGCGGCCATGCGTCTGCGTATCGAGAACGCTCTGGCCGGCGATGCCGCCCGGCACCGGCCGGCGTTGGAGACCAGCCTTGGCCAGATCGATCGCGTCGACCGGCTGCTTGCCGAGCTGCTGGCGGTGACGCAACGACGGCTGCCCGAATGCCGCGAGGTGGAGCTGAGCGATTTTCTTGCCGCCATCGCCGTCGAGCATGGTGATCGAGCGGAGTCGCGAGGCGTGCGTCTATCGGTGGAGTGCCCGGCGCGCGATGCGTGCTTCGATGCGGAGCTGGTTCGGCGGGCGCTGGACAACCTGGTGTTGAATGCCATCCGGCACACGCCGGCAGGTGGCCTGGTGCGCATACGGGCGGAAGACATCGCGGATGGCGTGCGGATCGCGGTGACGGACACCGGGGCGGGCGTCGATCCCTCGCTGCGGCCGCGCCTGTTCGAGCCGTTCGCGACCGGTCGCCCGGATGGCACCGGACTGGGCCTCGCCATCGCGCGCGAACTCGCCGAGGCGCATGGCGGCCGACTGCTGCTGGCCGAGCCGGGCGGATCCGGCCGGGGCGCCAGCTTCGCGCTCGAACTGCCGCGGCCTCCGCCATGCCCACCATCCTGATCGTCGACGACGACACGGCGCTGCGCGCGAGCCTGGTCGAGACGCTGCGCGACCTTGGCCACACGCCGGTCGAGGCGGCGAACGGCATCGCGGCGCTGGCACTGCTCGACGCCGCGCGGTTCGATGCGGTGCTGCTCGACCTGCGCATGCCCGGCATGGATGGGCTTGAGGTGCTGGCCCGCATCCGCGCCGCCCCCGCAGCACCCCCGGTCGCGGTGCTGACGGCGGTGGCGACGGCGGCCAACACCATCGAGGCCATGCGCCTCGGCGCGGTGGACCATCTGAGCAAGCCCATCGGCCGCGCCGACCTGTCGGCACTGCTGCGGCGCATGCTGCCCACAGGAGAGCAGGCCGCGCCCGCCGTCACGCACACCGGGGAGGAACTGGTCGGCGCCTCGGCCACCATGCGCGAAGTGCAGAAGACGATCGGCTTGCTCGCCGACAGCGACGCGACGGTGCTGATCGCCGGAGAGACCGGCACCGGCAAGGAGGTCGTCGCACGCGCCCTGCACCGGCACGGCAGACGCCGGAGCAAGCCGTTCGTTGCGGTGAACTGCGCGGCGATTCCGAGCGAGCTGCTGGAAAGCCAGCTTTTTGGCCACGTTCGGGGTGCCTTCACCGGGGCGATCGCCGACCGCGCCGGCTCGTTCCGCGAAGCCGAGGGCGGCACGCTGTTCCTCGACGAGATCGGCGACATGGCGCCGGCGATGCAGGCCAAGCTGCTGCGCGTGTTGCAGGAGCGTGTGGTGGTGCCGGTCGGCGGCACGCCGATGACGATCGACGTTCGCATTGTCGCCGCCTCGCACCGTGATCTGGCGGCCGCCGTGCGAGAGGGCCGGTTCCGCGAGGATCTGTTCTACCGGCTCGGCGTGGTGCCGATGCTGCTGCCGCCGCTGCGCGAGCGCCTGGCCGACATCGTCCCCTTGGCCGAGCATTTCCTGGCGCTCGCCGCGGGAGACGCGCCGCCTCGCCGGCTGGCCGCCTCGGCGGCTTCGGCGCTGCTGGCGCATTCCTGGCCAGGCAATGTGCGCGAGCTGCAAAACGTCATGCAGCGGGTCACCGCCCTCGTGCGCCGTCCGGTGATCGATGCGAACGATCTCGGCTTCCTCGAAGTAAGGCCGCAGCCGAGCGAGGATTGGCTCTCGGGCGAGCTTGACGCCGCTGTCGCCCGCCTGGAGACGGCGATGATCCGCCGCGCCCTTGCCGCCGCCGGCGGCAACAGGACCGAGGCCGCGCGACGCCTCGGCATTCATCGCCAGTTGCTCCACGTCAAGCTCCGACGCTACGGGCTGGAGCCGTCCGCAAGTCGGACGGACGGCGTCGCGGAAGCGGACTCCTGACCTTCAGGTGATCCGATCAAACCACAGTATTTACAATGACATAGGAGATGGCACGGCGCTTGAAGAGAGATGGCACGGGCATGGGCCCGAACCGATGGAGATTTCAATGAGGTTCTCAACACGGACGCTGCTGGCGGTAGCCACGATGCTGGCCGGCGGCGGCGCGACGGCGGCGCTCGCGCGGCAGGGCGGCGGCGGCATCTACGACGTAACACAGATGCCGGCGATACACGGCAAGGTCGCGCAATACGATCTCACCCCACGCGGCGATGTGGACGGGCTGATCCTGGACGACGGCATGGAAGCGCACTTCCCGCCGCATCTCGGCTCCCAGGTAGTGGCCATCGTACGGCCGGGAGACGAGGTCACGATCCACGGGCTGAAGGCACGGGCGCTGCCGCTGGTGCAGGCCATGTCGGTGACCGATGACGCGAGCGGCAAGACCGTGGTGGATGACGGGCCTCCCGCTCCGGGACGGCGTCCGCCCCCGCCTCCTCCGCCGGCGCCAGGAATGGCAATGCAGACGACGGGTATGGTCAAGATGCAGTTGCACGGACCGCGCGGCGAGCTGAACGGGGTCCTGCTCACCGATGGCACCATGGTGCACCTGCCGCCGGCCGAGGCGCAGCGTCTGTCCGGGGAACTGAGTCCCGGCGAGAGGGTGGTGGCGCGCGGCGACGGGATCGACAACACGCTAGGCCGGGTCATCGCGGCAAACGCGATCGGGCCGTCGTCGGACAGGATGACGCAGATCACAGCCCCTCCGCCTCCGCCGCCGCCCGGTCCAGGAGGTCCGGTCGCTCCGCCCCCGCCGCCGGCCTGACAACGAAACGGGGGGTTCCTCGTCGCGCGTGAGCCGGGCGATCCCCTATCCGGCTCCGCCGCCAAGTGCCACAACCTGAGACGTTACAGAGGTGCGGTATGCTGAGCTGGATCCATATCGGCGATCTGCATGTCGCCGACGGACAAAGTATCCGCGATCTGCACGAGATCGTGGCACAGGCGAATGCCTGCCTTGCGGGAAGCATCGACTTCGCCTTGCTTCCCGGCGATGTGGCCAATGAGGGAACCGTCGGGCAATACCGGCGTGCGCGCGGCGTCCTCGATGGCTTGCGGCTGCCGCTCCACATCATTCCAGGCGACCATGACTTCGTGCCAGGTGATCTGACCGCCTTCCATGATGCGCTCGGCGCGCCGATGCTGCCGCGCCGCGAGGTGATCGGCGGCCACTCCTGCCTGTTCCTCGACGTGGTCTCGGCCGGCAATGGCGGTCCCGATTTCCGGCTCGGGGCCGCGACGCTCGCGTGGCTTGAACAGCAGCTTCGAGATGCCGAGGCGGCGGAACTGCCCGTCGTCGTCTTCATGCATGTCTATCCCGCCGAGCTCGGGAGGGACGCCGAGCGCGTTGTTGATCTGTTCGCCCGTCACCGCGTCGCCTTCGTTGCAATGGGCCACACCCACTATAACGAGCTGTGCAATGACGGGCGTACACTCTATGCCGCCGTCCGCTCCACCGGGCAGGTCGAGGAGGGCCCGGTCGGCTTCGCGTTGACGGTGCTGGGGGACGGCGTCGCCAGTTGGCGCTTCAAGGAGCTGGATCAGCCTTGGCCATTCTGCCTGATCACCGCGCCAGCCGACGAGCGCCTGATCACCCGCCCCACGGCCGGCAACCAGGTGTCGTCCGGAACGCTGCATGTGCGTTGCAGCGCCTGGAGCCCGGCCGGGATTGTTCGCGCCACGTGCCGGGTGGATGACGGTCCGATCCTGCCGATGACCAGTCGCACCGCTGCCGGCGCGACGTGGTCATGGCAACTCGAAGCGGCGGACGGCGCACGGCGCATCACCGTGCAGGTGGAGGACGCGGAGGGACGCACGGATCGGGACACCATCATCGCCAGGGTCAGCCGCGACGGCTCCTGGCGGCCGCCCGACCGTGTGGCGCGCGGGTCCGATACGAATAGGATCGGCGCGTGGCCGGAGAAAGGCATTCCGGGCGGCCAGCTCGGCCCGAACCGGAATGGGCGGCAATGGTGAGGACCGTGCTGCCATCCAGCCGGACCCTGCACGGCCTGGATACCGTCAACTTTCTGATGGCCGATGTGCAGGGTGGGGTCGGCCCCTATCTGTCGGTGTTCCTCGCCGGGCCGCGCGACTGGTCCTCGGGTCCGGTCGGGCTGGCGATGGCCGCGAGTTCCGTCGCCGCCGCGATCTGTCAGATTCCGGCCGGACTGCTGGTGGACGGATCGCGTCGGAAACGGCTGCTGATCGCGTCGGCCGGGCTGCTGATCGGGCTCGGTTGCCTGCTGATCGTGGTGTTTCATGGCTTCTGGCCGGTGCTGGCCGCGCAAGCCATGCTCGGCGCCGCCTCGGCGGTGATCCCGCCGGCGGTCGCCGCGCTGTCTCTGGGCATTGTCGGCCGCCGCCTGATGCCGTCGCGGATCAGCCGCAACGAAAGTTTCAATCACGCCGGCTCCTTCATCGCCGCCGGGCTCGCTGGCGGCTTTGGTCACACTCTTGGCGACAACTGGATCTTCTATCTCGTCTGCGTTTTCGCCGTGGCGAGCGCCGCGGCAGTGACCCTGATCGATCCGCGCGAGGTCGATCACGAGATGGCGCGCGGCGGCGAGGACACGCGGGACGGGTGCGAGCCGCTGTCCATCACGGCCCTGCTTCGCCGACGCAACGTCATCGTGTTTGTCGTCGCCGTGGTTCTGTTCCACTCCGGCAACGCCGCGATGCTGCCGTTTGCCGGGCAGGTGCTGGCGCGCGCGCACCCGGGCAGCGCCGCGATCGCGCTGAGCGCCTGCATCATCTGCGCCCAGCTCGTCATGGTCGGCGTCGCCTGGGCGGTTGGGCGCGCGATGCGGGCCGGCATTGGCCGCAAACCGATCTTCCTGGTGGCACTGGCGATCCTGCCGGTGCGCGGCGTGCTGTTCGCTTTCACCGCCAACCCGTATGGCGTGGTGGCAATCCAGCTCCTCGACGGCGTGGCGTCCGGCATCTTCGGCGTGATCGCGGTGATGATCGCCTCGGACCTGACGCGCGGCACCGGCCGCTTCAACCTGATGCAGGGCGTCGTGGCGCTGGCGGTCGGCGCGGGCGCCTCGGCAAGCAACGTCGGCGGCGGCTATGTCGTGCAGAGCTTCGGCTTTGCGATCGGCTTCCTGTCGCTCGCCGCGATCGCGTTCTGCGCCTTTTTGTTCTTCCTTCTGCTGATGCCGGAAACCGGAGAGGCGGGCGCGCCGGCCGACGCCCTCCCGGCCGCTGCGGCCTGACATGCTGCAAGCGGTCGCCGGCACGAACATCGCGACCTGGTGCGTCGCGGGACTGGCCACCGCCGGGGTGATCGTCCGGCCGTGGAAGCTGCCGGAGGCGGTCTGGGCGGTCGCGGGCGGGCTGATCCTCGTCGTGGCCGGATTGCTGCCCTCGCCCGAGGCGCTGCACGCCATCGGCGAAGGCACGGATGTCTACCTGTTCCTGGTCGGCATGATGCTGCTGAGCGAGGTTGCCCGGCGCGAAGGCTTGTTCGACTGGCTTGCCGCGAATGCGGTGCGGCGCTCGGGCGGTTCGTCGAGGCGGCTGTTCCTGCTGATCTACGGCGTCGGCACCGTGGTCACCGTGTTCCTGTCGAACGATGCGGCGGCCGTGGTGCTGACCCCGGCGGTGTTCGCCGCGACCCAGGCCGCAAAGACGGAGCCGCTGCCGTATCTGTTCATCTGCGCCTTCATCGCCAACGCCGCCTCCTTCGTGCTGCCGATCAGCAACCCGGCGAACCTGGTGCTTTACGGCAGCCACATGCCGCCGCTGCTGACCTGGCTCGGACACTTCCTGCTGCCTTCCGCCCTGTCGATCGCCGCCACGCTCGCGGTCCTGCTGCTGGTGGAACGGTCCTGCCTGCGCGAGCCGATCAGCTCGGACATCGAGCAGCCGGCACTCTCCGCCGGCGGTGTCACTGCCGCAATCGGCATCGCCGCCACCGCCCTGGTTCTGCTCGGGGCATCGAGTGCCGGCCTGCAACTCGGTCTGCCGACGGCGCTGGCCGGACTCGGCACCGCCGCGGTGGTGCTGCTGCGCAAGCGGGAGGCGCCCTGGGAGATGCTGCGCGGCATATCCTGGCTGGTGCTGCCGCTGGTGGCGGGGCTGTTCGTCCTGGTCCAGGGCCTCAGGCATACCGGCGTGCTGGCGCAGTTGGCCGATCTGCTGCATCGCGCGGCGGCGGGCGGGGCGGCGCAGGCCGCGGCCGGCGCCGGCATTGCGCTCGCCGTCATCTGCAACGTGATGAACAATCTGCCCGCCGGCCTGATCGCCGGTCATGCTGTCCTGAGCGCCCATGTGCCGCGGCAGGTGACCGACGCGCTGCTCGTCGGTGTCGATCTCGGTCCGAACCTGTCCGTCACCGGCTCCCTCGCCACCATCCTGTGGCTGACCGCGCTCCGGCGTGAAGGCATCGAGGTCGGCTTCGGCAAGTTTCTCCGCCGCGGCGCCATGGTCATGCCGCCGGCCCTGCTGCTGGCGCTGCTTGGATTGCTGCTGCTCGGTTGATTTCAAACCGCAAGGAGATGCTCTGGTGAATACAGTCTGGCTCTACCCTTTGATCCTGGTCGCCGGAATCATGCAGGCGATGGGCAACTCGATGAATGGCGCCTTGCGCGCCTCGCTGGTGAATGCCTGGCTCGCCTCGTTCGTCTCCTTCGCACTGGTGGTGTTCTTCATGGCTGCGTTGTTTGCGGTCATCCCGCGTCCGCTGCCGACAGCTTCGGACGTCATCGGCACGCCATGGTGGGCGCCGCTCGGCGGCTTGACCGGAGCCGCCGCGGTGGTGGCGGGGCTGATGTTCGTCGACAAGATCGGCGCCGGACCATTCAATGGCATTGTCATCACCGCCAACATCCTGGCCTCGCTGGCGATCGACAATTGGGGCCTGCTGAAGATGCCGGTTCACCCCATGAACCTGTGGCGCGCGCTCGGCGGAGTGCTGATGGTGGGCGGCGTGGCGCTGATCGCCCTGTTCTGAGATGTCGCGCGCGCCCTCTATGCGCCGGCGAGATCGATCGCCAGCAGGGTGCTTGTCGCCGCGATGAACAGCCGCTTCATTTCAGGGCCGCCGAAGGCACAGTTGGATGCGGTCTCCGAGGTCGGGATGTAGCCAAGGCGGCTGCGGTCGGGAGCGTAGATGTGGATGCCGTCGCCCGCCGTGGTCCACACCCAACCGCGCTGATCCACCGCGAAACCGTCCGGAACGCCGTGGTCGGTGTGACAGAAGAAGCGCCGGTTGGAGAGGCTGGCGTCGTCCGCCACGTCGAACGCCTCGATCTGGTGAGTATCGCCGTTGCCGCCACGCGGGATTTCGTTCAGCGACCGCGCGGTATCCGAGACGTAGAGCGTGCGCCCGTCCGGAGAGAAGAACAGGCCGTTCGGCTGCTTGAAGTCGGCCATACGGGTGAGCGAGCCGCAGCCCGGATCGTGTCGATAGACGCTGCGGTGGTCGAGTTCCGGCTCCACCAGGCTGCCCTGGCTCGGCATCAGCAGCCCGAAGGTCGGATCGGTGAACCAGATGGCGCCGTCGGCGGCCACCGTGATGTCGTTCGGCGAGTTGAGCCGTTTGCCCTCGTAGTGCGTGATGATCGGCTCGGCGCCGCCATTCCCGTCCGAGCGGCTGATGCAGCGGCGTCCATGCTCGCAATGCACGAGCTGTCCACTGGCATCGAGCGCGTTGCCGTTCATGAAATAGGTGGCGTCGATGGCGACCTCCACATGCCCGTCATGATGCCAGGCGAGCAGCCGACGGTTTGGCACATCGGACCAGACCAGGCGGTCATGGGTGGTATCCCAGACCGGCCCCTCGCCGTGCAGGGTGCCTTCATAGAGGCAGAGCAGTGGACTGTCGGCAGGCAGCACGGCGGCGAGGCGCGGATCGTCGATCTGCACGCCGGCAAAGCCGGCCGCCGGTTCCGGCGGACCCGCCTTGCGCAGGAGCCGGCCTGGCAGGAGGGAGGCATGCTCGGCCATTGGCGATGATCCTTGAGAGGGTTTGCGACCAGTCCTGTAAGGAGCGCGCATGGGCAAGGTTCCAGGAGTTGCCGCGTCCGCTGACGCGCTTATGAACAGAAGCAGCGGTCTTGATGGTGTAGGGACGGAGTTGATGCGCATCCGTCAGCCGCCCTGTCACGCTGCTGTCTGCTTCGCGGCTGCGTCGCTGCTCTGGATCGCGCCCGCCGCCGGCGCTGCCGAAAGCCTGCACGACGCCATCGCCGCCGCCTGGGCGCGGATGCCGCAGCAGGCGCTGTTTGCCGCGCGCGAGAACACCGCGGCGGCGCGCTACCAGGCGGGTGGCGCCGCGTTTCCGGACGCGCCGTTCGCCGACGGCGAATATGACGATGACAGGCTTGGCAGCAACGACGAATACCGGACCACGCGGATCGAACTCGGCACGCCGCTCTGGCTTCCCGGCGAAGGCACCGCCACGCAGGGCGCCGCGGCGGCCGAGAAAACCGCCGTCGCGGGCGCACGCGATTCCGCGCACCTGGCAGTCGCCAGCCGGGTGCTCGAGCTGGCGGTGCAGGCGCAACTCGCTCTCGACAGCCGGACGGTGGCGCAGCGTCGTCTCGCCGCGGATACGGCATTGGCGCGGTACGCCGCTGAACGTTTTCATGTCGGCGAGGGCTCGCGCAGCAACTCTCTCGCCGCCGAGGCCGAGGCTGACAGCGATGCCGTGTCGCTGAGTGATGCCGAAGCGAGGCTGGGTTCGGCGGTTGTCGCACTCGCCGCGATCACCGGCAGCGAGTCGGTGCCGGCGCTGACGATGGATCGGCAGGTGGCGCTCGCCGGGCGCCGCGGCGCGATGATCAAGGCGATCGAGCAAAACCCACGCATCGTCGCAGCTCAGCAGGCGGTCGCGGCCGCGGAGGCCAAGGCACGCCTGGTCCGGCTGCAGAACCGCGCCGATCCGGATATCGGCCTTCAGCTTACCAACGACAAGCAGCCCGGTTCGCCGTGGGACACCCGCGCCGGGATGGTGCTGCACGTGCCGTTCCCTTCCTATGCGCGCAACGCGCCGCGTCGCGCCGAGGCGGCCGAGGAAGTCACCCGTGCCGAGGTCCAGCTCGCTCTGGCCCGCCGCGCGGTCGGCGCCGCGCTGCGCGATGCAGCCATTGCCGAGGCCGCCGCGGAGCGGTCGAATGCGGCTGCGAGTCGTGCCGCCGATGCGCTTGCGCTGCGGCGCGGCGAGATACGGCGTGCCTGGCTGGTCGGCGAGATGCCGCTGATCGAGCTGGTGCGCGCCCAGGCAGCGGCGTTCGACGCCGAACTGGCGCGCGCCCGGACGCGGACCGAGGCCGAGGCCGGGCGCATACAGCTCATGCTGGCCATGGGGCAGATCCCGTGAGCCGCGTCCTCGTTCTCATCGTCGCACTGCTCGCGGCGACGTTTGCCGCGGCCGCGCCAGCGCCGCAGGACGGCCACGAAAAAGGAGAAGGGCCAAAAGGAGGCGAGGCGGACATCGTGCGGATGAGCGCCAGCCAGCAGCGCGCCGCCGGCGTCAGCACCGAAAGCGTGGTCATGCATCCGATCATACGCACGCTCCACGTCCCCGGCGCGATCGTGCTCGATCCGACGCGCACCGCCCGGCTGCGACCGTTCGCTGAGGCCCGCGTGGTACGCCTGCTGGTGCAGCCGGGTGAGATCGTGGCCGCCGGCAGCCCGCTCGCCGAGCTCAGCTCCGGGCGCGTGGCCACGGCGCAGCAGGAGCTGCTGACGCAGCGCGCCATGCTGCGCGAGGCGGAGGCCGGGATTGCGGTCGCGCGCGACGCGCTGCGTCGCGGCGTGATCCTGGCGCGCGATGGCGCGCTCGCCTGGGCGGAGGCGGAGCGAAGACGGCTGCTGCTGGTGCAGGCGCAAGCTCAGGCGCAGGCGGTGCGGGCGCGTATCGCCGCTGGTCGGGTCGAACTCGCGAGCCTCGGCGGCGCCGGCGCGGTCACCGGACTGGGCCTGCTCGCGACGCCGATCGCCGGCACCGTGGCGTCCGTCGGCGTCACACCGGGCGAGGTGATCGGACCCGGCATGAGCGGCGACGCGTTCACCATTGCCGATCTTTCCCGCGTCGAGGCGCTGGCCGAGGTGCCGGAGGGACAGACCAGCGAGGCGCGGGTCGGCGACAAGGCGGGCGTGCAGCTCGCCTCGGGCGGCACGATGGGGTGGAGCGGCACGGTCGTGGCGATCGGAAGCGCGATCGATCCGCGGTCGCGCACGCTGCCGGTGCGCATCAGCCTGGCCAATGCCGATGGCGCGCTCCGCGCCGGCATGCTGGTCGACGTGGTGTTGTTCGACGACGAGGGCAGGCAAGGTCTGATCGTGCCGCCGGACGCGGTGCAGCGCGTGGGCTCGCGTCAGGTGGTGTTCACACCGCTGGGTGGCGGGCGCTTCCGGGCGCGCGACGTGACGCTGGGGGTGCAGCGCGAGGACTGGGTGCAGGTGAGGAAAGGGCTTGCGGCGGGGGAGCAGGTCGTCACCAGCGGCAGCTTCGCGTTGAAGTCGGTGATGCAAAGCGCGCAGTTGGGCGCCCAATGAGGGGCTTCTTTGGAGCGATCGTGGCGCGTCGCTGGCTGGTGCTCGTGCTCGCCTCGATCCTCGTGCTCGGCGGCCTGTGGAACACCTGGCATCTCGGCATCGACGTGGTTCCCGACATCTCGCCCAAGCAGGTGCTGATCCTCACCGAGGCGAACGGGCTGGGACCGCTCGAGGTCGAGAAACTGGTCACCATCCCGATCGAGATGGCGATGGCCGGCATCCCCGAACTCCAGGATCTTCGCTCGAAGTCGCGCTTCGGCCTGTCCGCGGTCTATGTCACCTTCGAGGCCGACGCCGACGTCGAGACCGAGCGCGCCCGCGTCTATCAGCGCTTGCAAGAGGCCAAGGCGATGATGCCGCCCGGCGTGGGCGACCCGCAGGAGGGGCCGTTCACCACGGGAATGGGCGAAATCCTGGAATTCGAGCTGCGCGGGCCGGGCTACACCCCGATGCAGCTCTATCAGATCATGCAGTACGAGGTGGCGCCAAAGCTCCGTCTGGTGCCTGGAATCGTCAATATCGACATCTATGGCGGCAAGCTCACGACCTATCAGGTGCGCGTCGATCCCGACCGCCTGCGCGCGGAAGGCATCAGCCTGCCGCAACTGTTCGCGGCGATCCGCAACAACAACGCCGATCGCGGCGGCGCCTATATCGAGCGCGGCGACGAGCAGGAGATCGTGCGCGGCCTGGCGATGGTGCAGTCGACGGACGACATCGGGGCCATCGTCCTGCGCACCGCGCCCGACGGCACGCCGACCCTGGTGCGCGACGTGGCGCAGGTGGTGGTGGCGCCCAAGGTGCAGATCGGAGCCGCGACCCGCGACGGCGCCGGCCAGACCATCATCGGCGTCGCCGAAATGCGGTTCGGCCTCAATTCAAGCCAGGTGCTGCCGGCGCTGAAGGCAGGGCTCGCCTCGGTGGAGACGGCGTTGCCGAAGGGCGTGGCCATCCACGTCTTCTATGACCGGTCCAACCTGGTCCATCGCGCCATCCACACCATCGCCCACAACCTGATCGAGGGCGCGCTGTTCGTGGTGGTGATTCTGCTGCTGATGCTGGGCGGCCTTCGCCCGGGTCTGATCGTGGCCGCGGTGATCCCGATCGCGATGATGATCGCCTTTGCCGGCATGCGGCTGTTCTCCATCCCCGCGAACCTGCTGAGCCTGGGCGCGATCGATTTCGGGCTGGTGGTGGATGGCGCCGTGGTGCTGATCGAGAACGTGCTGCGCCAACACAGCGAACGCGGCGCGCGCAACAGTCCGGTGGCCGACCTGGTGCCCGCCGCCGCCGCCCAGGTGGCGCGGCCGGTGGTGTTCTCGGTGGTCATTATCGCCATGGTCTATATTCCGGTGCTGACGCTTTCCAGCATCGAGGGCAAGATGTTCCGGCCGATGGCGATGACCGTCATGCTGGCGCTCGGCGGCGCGCTGCTGGTCACGATGCTGGTGCTGCCGGCGCTGGCCGCGACCTTCCTCTCCGACAAGGCCGCGTCGCGCGACACGCTGCTCATGCGTGGCGCGCGGCGCGCCTACACGCCGGCGCTGCGTCGCTGCACCCGGCACCCCTGGATCGCCGGCGGGGTCGCGGCGGCGCTGTTCGCCATCAGCGCCTGGCTCGGACTGGGGCTGGGCAGCGAGTTCATCCCGCGCCTGCAGGAGGGCGCCATCGTGGTGACCTCCAACAAGCTGCCCAGCATCAATCTTGCGGCATCGCTGAATATCGTCCGCGAGATCGAGCGCACCCTGTTGACCGTGCCGCAGGTGGCGACGGTGGTCTCGCAGACCGGAAGTGCCGCCGTGCCGACCGACCCGATGGAAGTGCAGAGCACCGACAGCTACGCCATCCTCAAGCCGCCGAGCCAGTGGCACGGGAGCACGCAGAGCCAGATCCTGGCCGAGATCAAGCGCAAGGTGAAGCAGGCGGCGCCGGGCGTGCAGTTCCAGTTCTCGCAGCCGATCGAAATGCGCATGGACGACCTGCTGGAAGGTGTGCGTTCCTCGGTGGTGCTCGCGATCTACGGACCGGATCTGGCAACGTTGAGCAGGCTTGCGAAGCAGGCGGTGCGTATCTTGGGTGGCGTGCGTGGCGCAAGCGGGGTCCGCGCCGAGCAGGAGGGCGGCCTGCCGGATCTCACCATCGAGGTCAACCGCGCGGCGCTGGCCCGTTACGGAGTGCCAGCCATCAACGTGATGGACCTTGTCGAGAGCATCGGCGGCCGCACCCTCAGCACCGTCTATGGCCCGCAGCAGAGGGAAACTCCGATCCAGGTGCGGCTCTCCGCGGCAAGCCGGCGCAGTGTCCAGAGCATCGGCGAACTGCCGGTAGCGCTGCCCGGCGGCGGCACTGTGCCGCTGGCGACACTCGCCAACATCAGCGTCAACGTCGGTCCGGCGCAGATCGAACGAGAGGGGTTGCAGCGGGAGATCACCGTGCAGATGGACGTCTCCGGCCGCTCGACGAACGGCTTTGCCACCGCGGCACAGCAGGCGGTCGCGCAAAAGCTGCGTCTGCCGGACGGCTACAGCATGCAATGGAACGGCAAGTTCAAGAACCTGCGCGAGGCCGACGCGCGACTGGCCCTTGTGGTGCCGGTGGTCATGGGCCTGATCTTTCTGCTGCTCTACTTGAATTTCAACAGCCTGCGCCTGGCCGGCCTGATCTTTCTCAACGTGCCGATGGCGGCCACCGGCGGCATTGCCGCGCTGCTGCTGCGCGGCATGCCGTTCAGCGTCTCCGCCGGGATCGGCTTCATCTCGACGTTCGGCATCGCCATCCTCGACGGCGTCGTGCTGCTCTCCTACATCGAGGAGGAGCGCGCCAGGGGCGCCGAACCAGGGGAGGCAGCGCGAAACGCCGCCGAAAAGCGCCTGCGTCCGGTGCTGACGACGGCGCTGGTCGCCTCGATCGGCTTCGTGCCGATGGCGCTCGCCACCTCGACCGGCTCGGAGGTGCAGCGGCCGCTCGCCACCGTGGTGATTGGCGGCCTGATCACCGCGACGCTGCTGACCCTGCTGGTGCTGCCATCGCTCTACCCGTTGGCGGTCAGCGTCGGGCGAAGCCGCACTCGAGAAAAGCGGAAGGCCCGGTTGACAGTCTGAAGCGGCGTGTTCCGAGCGGCTCACGCATGGCCGCTACTTCAATGGACTCAGCACCTGATCCAGCAAGTCCAGTGTGCCCGCAATCCGTTGCAGATGCGGATAGCGCAGGCCGCCATGATAGTCGATCCGCACAGTGCCGATATGCCGGTCGTTCTGCACCAGCAGCGTTATCGGCGCTTTGTCTGTCTTGGCCTGCGTGATTGCGTCGGCAAGGTCGTCCGCATCCTCGAAGGACAGGCCATTTACCGCAATGATCTTGCCGCCTTTGACCAGGCCGGCCTGGTAGGCCGGGGCGTTCCAGACGACGTTCGCGATCGCGCCATCGTCGCCGAGCGAGAGGCCGGCCGACCAGGCGAAATCGTGGAACTTGCGTGACGCCTCTTCACTCTTGAGAAAGGCGGAGGGGGTGTCCGTATAGACCAGCCGGTAGCCGCCGCGGCTGATGCCGTCGAGCGGCACCGGGCCGCCGGTCCGGTCGAGACGGCTGCGCAGGAAATCCGCCCAGTCGTAAGGCGTCACGGCGTCCAACGCCTGAACGATATCGTCGAACCGATAAGTCCGCGTCACGAAGCTGCCATTATCGATGCCGAAGAAAGTGCGCGCGAAGTCGTCCAACGATTTCTGTCCGTGCGTGCGCTCCCGGATCAGCGTATCGGCATCGAGCCAGATCAGCAGTCCCTCGGTGTAGTAGTCCTCCTCGCGTTCCCAACTCTGCCAGGCCTGCGGCCGGCGCTCGTTGATGATCGGGTCGTTGGTGGTGTCCTCGAGCGGGCGCCAGGCGCGGCCGACCTCGGTCTGCATGGAAGCGGCGTCGTCGGCGATCGCCTCGAGTGCCTGCGCCCGGCTCCACAGGCCGGAGCGGGCGGCGAGCACCTGGCCCCAGTACTGCGTCTGGCCTTCGTACACCCAGAGCAGACTGTCGCGTTCGGGGACGTTGAAGTTGGGTGCCCACAGGTCGGCGGGACGGCGGAACTTGCCGTTCCAGGAATGGGTGTATTCATGCGCGAGCAGGTCGCGGTCGGCAAAGGTCTTGCCCCAGCCGGTAAAGTATTTCGGGCCGGTGGCGTTCTCGCTGGAGCGGTGATGCTCTAGCCCGGTATCGCCAAGCTGATCGCTCAGCGCGAGCAGGAAATCGTAGTGGTCGTAATGGCGGGAGCCGAACGTCCGCGCGGCCTGCTGTATCAGCGCGCGATGCCTGGCGAGTTCGTCGGGCGTGATCGCGAGCTCGCCGGGGCGCTCGGCGACGACATCCAGATGCACCGGCACCGCCGCTCCCGGAGCGAGATCGACGCGCCTGAAATACCGTCCGGCGAATACGGGCGAGTCGACCAGCGTGTTCAGCGTCACCGGCCTGAAGCGCGCCTGCCCGTCGTTGGCGGACGCAGTGCTGAGCGCGGTGCCGAACTGCCAGCCCTTGGGCAAGGTCAAAGTCGGCGCGACGGTGATGTTGCGGCTGAAAATTCCCGCCGGGTAGAGCACGACCGTGTTCCAGGCGAGATCCACGATGTTGGGCGTCATCTCGACCCGGCCCTCCCGCCCGCTGGGCGCGGAGAGATACTGGAAGCTGACATCCAGACTGGTCGCGCCGCGCATGGCCTTGGGCAGGTCGACATGGAAGGCATACATGTCCACCGGGTCGCGCCGCCATTGCAGAATTCGATCATTCGCCCGCACGACCAGGCCGGCGAGATCGCGGAGCGGCCCGGTCGGTCCGTGATTGCCGGGGATCCATTTCGGATAGAGCAGCACCAGCGCGCCAGTACGCGAAACTGGGATTGTCTCATGGACGCGCATGACGTGCCTCGCGAGGTCGGTGATGTCGACGTCGAGTGTGATCGTGCCTGGCCAGCCGGTATCCTGAGGGGCCGCAATCGCCGATGGAAAAGGCAGCGGCTGCGGGGGAGCGGCTTCGGCGCGCCTGGCTGAGAAGGCCGGTGCGAGCAGCACAAAGAGGGCGGCGGCGGCTTGCTTCAACAGCGAATTCCTTGGACGTTCAGGTGCAGCAAAGCCGCTGCCGCCGGGGATTGGAAGGCCGCTTCCTCCAGGGGAATCGCTTGAAGCGCGCTCACGCTGATTGCCGAAGCAGGGCTTCGAG
>CAXTRK010000017.1:0-65683 GCA_964246745.1 uncultured Acetobacteraceae bacterium | reverse complement strand
TGAATCAGACTTCAGACCGCGCCGGAATCCCCGAACCGTTCAAGCGATTGCCCTGATGAAGGCGGCCTCAACTTTCTCGAGGTCCCGTGTGCCGCCGAACCTTGCTGTCGATCGAGCGACGCGGCCGCCTGTTCGACGTCCCGGTCACGCCGGCCGAGATAGCCAAGCATTATGTGCTGAGCCTGGAGGACCTCTTGCTGGCGCGCGCCAAGCGCCGTAACATGAAGCCTCTCGGTTTTACCGTACAACTCTGCCTGCTGGGCCATCCGGGCCATGGCGTTGGTCCCGGCCGGCAGCCACCTGCGGCGCTCCTCAACGTCGCGCCCGCTCAACTCGGCATCCCGGCCACGGCAGTTGCCGATTACGCACGCCGCGATCAAACCCGTCGCGAATACACGGCCGAACTGCAAGCAATCGTGGGTCTACGCAGCTTCCGGCTGGGCGACCGACGCGAGTGACTGAGAGCCGGCGTCGATGCCGTCTGGACCACCGACCGTGGCGAACCGATCGTCCTAGCCATGCTCGTCCAGCTCCGCGTCCAAGGCGTGCTGGTGCCGGATGTCGGTGTGCTGGAGCGGATCGAGCGCCTCACCGACCGCACTCACATCATCACGACAGGAGCTGATTCCTAGCGGTTTGGTTGCACGACAGAACAGTGAAGGTGGTAAAAATCATAACCGGGAGGAAAACCTGCGGCATCGGAATGCCGGCACGGTCCTGGCGCCGCCCCGCCGTCGAGACGCCGAGCCGGCGGTCGCGAGCGTCGACCATCGCCTGTTTGGCCTGACCGTCCTCGGTAAAGCCCATCATGAGCTGCGGGATGCCGTATGGAAAATCATCGCGGTCATATTGCCACGTGTGAAAGGTCTTGCCGTAGGTGGTGACAAGATCCTTGAAATAGGCGCGCTCCGCCATCTCCGAGATGCCGGGGGGCGACCAGCAGGCCGGATTTCACCTCGTAATGGTGGCTGTGCCAGAGCCGCTTCTCGTCCTCGGCAAGGCCGCGGAAGCGCTCCTCGCTGATGATGTATTCGATGCCGATCAATCGTGCGTCAGGCTTGTTCGAGTCGAAGATTACGCATTGATGCAGATCGTGCCGCAGATGGATGCAGAAATGTGTCGCCTCGACCTGCCGCCCCATCTCGTCGGCATACATGTGAAAGCCGTTGAGATAGGTGCTCATCGCCTCCAGCGGGAATTTCCGCTGCATGGCTCCCGCCGCGAGGTCGAGCACGCGATGCCTGAGCGGATGGCCCTTGCCGGTCTTCATCGTGGTAGCGGCCTTGCGGCCGAACAGCATGGCGGCCGCAGCAGCAGCGCCCGCGGCCATGCCAACGGCCGTGGAGGCGAGCCTCCCACGGCCCGAGTGGTGGGGGCCGGAGCAGTCGGGGCAGGATGTCTCGTGTGCGACCGCCATGAGTTCTCTCCTCGTCATTGCGCTGTCCGGCGGCGATCCGGCGGCACCAACCGCCAGAGCAACAGCACGAAGAGCAGCACCGCCATGTAGAGCAACGCAAAGAACCATAGCGGCAGCGGCCAAAAGATAAGGTGATCGACCCAACGCATCAGCAGCGGCCTCGGGTGAGGGCCGCTGCCGGTGAGTTCGTCCTGCCAGATCGTCAGGAAGCAGGCGCGGCCGAGCAGCGCCTGGAGGGCTACGACACCAAGGGCCGCCACGTGCAGCGCCCGCCACCAGAAGAAGCGCACCCAGCGCCAGCCAAGCCAGCCGCCGAGCGGGACGGCGAACAGCCCGAACATATTGAAGCCGATGATGCCGAGATGCACGGCGAGGACGAGGCCGGCGAGGGCCGGGTCAAAGCCGGACATTCAAATGGTGCGCCAGTTCCCCGATCACGCCGCGGCGGAACACCAGCACGCAGATCATGAAGATTGCGCCCTGGATCACCACCACCCAGGCGCCGAAGGGTGCCAGATAATACTGCATGGCGACCACGATCAGCGCGCCGAGCACCGGGCCGAAGATCGTGCCGATGCCGCCAAGCAGCACCATCAGCACCACCAGCCCGCTGATTGCGGTGCCGACATCGGACAGCGTCTCGATGCCCATGACCAGCGCCTTGGTGGCGCCCGCGACGCCGGCCAGTCCGGCCGCAAGAATGAAGACGATCCATTTGTATTGCTCGGACTTGTAGCCGAGCGAGATCGCGCGCGGCTCGTTCTCGCGGATCGCATTGACCACCTGGCCGAACGGCGAATGCACGACACGATGGACGAACACGAAGCCGAGCAGGAAAATCACCGCCACGAACGCATACATGGCGTGATCGCTGGCGAGCGGGATTACACCGAACAGGGCGTTGCGCGGAATGTTCTGTATGCCGTTCTCGCCACCGGTAAAGCCGGTGTCCTGGACCGCGAAGAAATAGACGATCTGCGCGAGCGCCAGCGTGATCATGGCGAAATAGATCGCCTGCCTGCGTATCACCAGCCAGCCGAACACCACGCCGAGCGCGATCCCCGCGGCGCCACCCGCGACAATGCCCACGATCGGCGTCACCCCCGAATTCTTCACCAGCGCGCCCGCCACATAGCCGCCGAGACCGAAATAGGCCGACTGGCCGAGCGACAGCAGACCGAGCGAACCCATCAGCAGGTTGGCTCCCATCGCGAACAGCGCGTAGCACATCACCTGCATCACGACGATCGGATAGAACAAGAAGGGTGCGGCGGCGACGACGCCGACCAGCAGCGCGAAGCCGATCAGGTGCGCGCGCGAGACGCCGGCCATTCAGGCGGCCTTGCCGAACAGCCCGGCCGGCCGCGCCAGCAGCACGATCGCCATCACCACGAACACCACCACCGCGGAGCCGGGCGGATAGAACACGTCGGTGAAGCCCTCGATGACGCCAAGCGCAAAGCCGGTCAGGATGGCGCCGCCGATCGAGCCCATGCCGCCGATCACCACGACGGCGAACACCGTGTTGATCAGATCAGCACCCATCTGCGGATTGACGGAGTATAGCGGAGCCGCCAGCACGCCGGCGAGTGCGGCAAGTCCGACGCCGCCCGCAAACGTGAGCGCCACCAGCCGCGGCACATTGACGCCGAACGACTGCACCAGAGACGGGTTTTCCGTGGCCGCTCGCAGCAGCGCCCCGAGCCGCGTCTTCTCGATGGCAAACCAGGTCGCAAAGCAGATGATCGCGGCCGCCGCGACCACGAAGGCGCGATAGACCGGAAGATACATGAAGCCGAGATTGAGGATGCCGGCGAGCGCCTGCGGCGTGTCGTAGCTGACCCCGGAGCTGCCGAAATAGTTGGTGGCCGCCCCTTGCAGCACCTCCGCCAGCCCGAAGGTGAGCAGCAGTCCGTAGAGGATGTCGAGCTTGTAGATACGCCTGATCAGCGTGCGCTCGACCAGCAGGCCGAACAGGCCCACGATCAAGGGCGCCAGCACCAGCGCGCCCCAGAACGGCACGTGCAGCGTCACCAGCAGCCCCCAGGTGACAAAGGCGCCGAGCATGAACATCGCGCCATGCGCGAAATTGATGATCTTCAGCAGGCCGAAGATGATCGCGAGGCCCATCGACAGCATCGCGTAGAACGAGCCGTTGATGATGCCGAGCATAAGCTGCCCGAACAGCAGCGGCGCCGGCTTGCCAAGGATCATGACCATGACGGCAGGCGGGTCCGCTCAGGCCTTGACCAGCGGACAGGCTTCCGACGCCATCGGCGCAAACGCCTGCGCCGCCGGCGTGGTGTGCACCAGATCATAATAGTCCCAGGGAATGGTGCTCTCTCCCGGCTTCTTCACGCGGAACAAATAGGCCGGACACATGAAGCGTCCGTCGGCGCGTATCGAGCAACGACCGAAGGCGTCGTCGTCGGTTGGCATCTTCTTCATCTGTGCCACCACCGCGCTGCCGCTGGCGGCGGCGGGCACGCCGATCACATCGACCGCTTTCATGAACGCCAGCACTCCGGAGTAGCAGCCGGCCTGTCCCATCGAGGGATAGTTGCCCGGCGTCTTCGGCCGCAGCCGCGTCATGAAGGCGCGTGTGCGGTCATTGAGGTTCCAGTAGAAGCTCTCGGTCAGAATGAGTTCCTGGGCGATTTCCAGACCCATGCTGTGCACGCTGTTCAGATAGATCAGCAGGCCCGCGATCTTCATGCCGCTTTGCGTGATGCCGAACTGGTGCGCCTGCTTGATGGAGTTCACCGTGTCCTTGCCGGCATTGGCGAGCCCCAGTACGTGCGCGCCGGAGGACTGCGCCTGAACCAGGAAGGAGGAAAAGTCGTTGGTTTGGGGAAACGGGTAGTCCACGTCTCCGACCACCGTCCCGCCGGCGGCCTTGACGACCGCTTCGGTCTGATCACGCAGCAACTGGCCGAACGCGTAATTCGCGGTGATGAAGAACCAGCTCTTGCCGCCGCCGGCGACGATCGCGCCGCCCGTCGAATGCGACAGCATGTAGGTGTCATAGGACCAGTGGATGGTGTTGGCGTTGCATTTCGCGCCGGTCAGGTCCGAACTCGCGGCGTTGGTATTGATGTAGGTCTTGTTCTTGTCCTTGGCGACGCCGGCGACGGCAAGACCCACCGCCGAATTCGGCACGTCGATCACCAGGTCGACGCCGCTGTCGAACCATTGCCGCGCGAGCCCGGCGCCGATATCGGCCTTGTTCTGGTGATCGCCCTTGATCACGCTCACATCGTAGCCCTTGCCTGCGGCGCCGAAATCATCAAGCGCCTGCCGCACGCAGGCGACCGACGTGTTGCCGCCGACATCGCTGTAGGTGCCGGAGAAGTCCGACAGCACGCCGATGGTCAGCCGCTTGCCCGCGGCGCGCGCGGGCGATGCCGTGTAGGCCGCCGCCGTGGCGGCGGCGCCGAGGAGTGCACGTCGGGTGAGCGGCATGGTCGCGTCTCCTGATGGTGTTGGTTGCGTGGTCAGATGCCCAGCCGCTTGTGCAGGTCGGGTGTGCGGGCGTCGAGTTCGTCGCGGGTGATGCGTTCCACCACGCGGCCATGCTCGATCACGTAATGGCAATCCGCGAGCGTGGCCGCGAAACGGAAATTCTGCTCGACCAGCAGCACGGTGAAGCCGCGTTGCTTGATCTCGCGGATCATCACGCCGATCTGCTGGACGATCACCGGGGCCAGCCCTTCGGTGGGCTCATCGAGCAGCAGCAGCCTGGCGCCGGTGCGCAGGATGCGCGCAATCGCCAGCATCTGCTGCTCGCCGCCCGACAGCTTGGTGCCCGGGCTGCGCGCGCGTTCCTTGAGATTGGGAAACAGGCGATGGATCTCCTCGAGACTCATCCCGCCCGGCGCGACCACCGGCGGCAGCATCAGGTTCTCGGTGACGCTCAGTCCCGCAAAGATGCCGCGTTCCTCTGGGCAGAAGCCGATGCCGCGCCTGCCGATGCGGTCCGGCCTTGCCGCGATCAACTCGTCGCCACGAAACCTGATGCTGCCTTCGCGTCTTGGCACCAGCCCCATGATCGCTTTCAGCGTCGTTGTCTTGCCGGCGCCGTTGCGTCCGAGCAGCGTGACGACCTCGCCCTCCTGAACCTCGAAATCGATCCCGTGCAGAATATGGCTCTCGTCGTACCAGCTCTGCAGGCCGCTAACGCGCAGCATGGTCTGATCCCAGATAGGCGCGCATCACCTCCGGATTGGCAGAGACCGAGGCATAGCTGCCCTCCGCCAGCACCTGCCCGCGTGTCAGCACGGTGATCCGGTCGGACAATCCCGAAACGACGGACAGATTGTGCTCGACCATCAGGATGGTCCGGCCCGCGCGCAGCCGTTTGATCAGCGCCACGATGCGTCCGACATCGGCTTCGGTCATGCCTGCCGTGGGCTCGTCGAGCAGCATCAGCTTGGGCTCGAGCGCCAGTGTGGTCGCAAGTTCAAGCGCGCGCTTGCGGCCGTACGACAGCGAGGCCGCCGGCGCCGAGGCGGCATCGGCAAGGCCCACATCCTCCAGAAGTGCGAGCGCGCGCTCATCGTAGCGGTGCAGGGCGCGGTCCGAACGCCAGAAATCGAAGCTCCCGCCGCGCGCGCGCTGCAAGGCCACGCGGACGTTCTCAAGCGCAGTCAGGTGGCCGAACACGGCGGAAATCTGGAAGCTGCGCACCATGCCGCGACGCGCGATCTCGGCCGGCGGCAGACGGGTGATGTCCCGCCCATCGAAATGGATCGTGCCGGCGCTTGGCTGGATGAATTTCGACAGCAGATTGAAGCAGGTGGTCTTGCCCGCGCCGTTCGGGCCGATCAGCGCATGCACGCTGCCGGCCTCGACTCGCAGATCGACGCCGCTTACGGCGGTAAAGCCGCTGAATGTCTTGGCGAGGCCGCGTGTCTCCAGGATCACCTCGGCCAAAGCTGTCTCGTCCCGCCCGTGCTTGATTTTGAGCAAGGCTGGCATGGACGACGACGACGCGCAATGCCGCCGCCCGGAGCGTCAAAGCAGCCTGAACATGAGCAGCAGGTCGAGCCAGCGACCGAACTTGCGGCCGACTTCGGGCAGCACGGCGGCACGCTGAAAGCCCGCTTGTTCATGCAAGGCGATCGAGGCCGCGTTGCCGGCTTCGATGCCGCCGACCATGACGTGATGGCCTGCGCCCCGTGCGTGCTCGATCAGCGAGGCAAGCAGCGCGCGTCCGATCCCCGCCCGTTGCGCATCCGTGCGCACATAGAGAGAATGCTCGACCGTCTGCGCATAGCCCTCATGCGGCCGGAACGGTCCGTAGGAGCCGAAGCCCAGCACCTCCGCCTCCGGCTCGGCCACCAGCACCGGAAAGCCCGCTTCCACGCGCTCGGCGAGCCAAGTGCGGCGGCTCGCGAGGGTTGCCGGCGTGGTGGTCCACAGCGCCGTGCCGCGTTCGATCGCCTCGTTGGTGATTGCCAGGATCGCCGGCAGGTCGGCGTCGTGCGCCGGACGTATTCTCATGACGCCGCTGCCGGGCGACGCAGGATCAGCGTGGCCCACTGGCCTTCGCGCAGCATCGTCTCCAGCACCATGCCCTGTGCGCGGTGCGCGGAGAGCACCATGCGGACCTGGCTTGTCAGCAATCCCGACAGGATCGCGTTGCCGCCCGGCCGCAGCCGTCTCGAAAGCCTCGGCGCCATGCGGCATAGCGGCCGGGCCAGGATGTTGGCGAAGACCAGATCATAGGGTGCCCCCGAACGCACCAGCCTCGCGTGCCAGCCGTCGCCAAGCTGGCACGCCACCAGCGGGTGCAGTTGGTTCATGCGCGCGTTCTGCGCCGCCACGCGAACCGACCAGGGATCGATATCGACCGCCAGCACAACACGGCGCAGCAGGGCGGCCGCCGCCATCGCCAGGATGCCCGACCCGGTGCCGATATCGACAATTCGGCGCGGCCTGCGGTGGGCGACGCGTTCCAGCGCGCGCAGGCAGCCGCGTGTCGAGCCGTGCTCGCCGGAGCCGAAGGCGACACCCGCATCAAGGGTGAGCGCCAGCCGCCCGCCGCTCCGCCGCCGTTGGCGAGGCGGCAAATGCGTGCCGCGGATGAGAAAGCGCCGCCCGACCCGCTGCTCGGGAAACGCCTCGTAGGTGCGTGCGAGCCAGCCCTCGGCGGCCGTGCGGCTGCGCTCAAGCGGGGCGTCGAACCTGGTCAGGAGTGCGGCGATCGCCAACGCGGCGGCGAGCGCCGGCTCCGCCTCCGCTTCGTCCTTGACCCCCTCGACCCGCCAGCGCGCCTGGCTGTCGTCCGCCTCGAAGATGCCGATGGTGCCGCAGACGCTGGCCAATGCCCGTTCGTACGCCTCGACCGCGTCTTTGGGGACGGTGACGTGAACCGTCTCCAATGCCGCGGCACGCCGCCGTTGGCTCACGCGCTGCCCTCGACCAGCTCGACATAGCTGTCCATCAGCCGCTTGGTGCCGGCATGGTCGAATTCGATCTCGAGCCGGTCGTCGTCGGTGGCACGCACCGTGCCGGCTCCGAACTTCTGATGGAAGACACGGCTGCCGACCGCAATCGCGCTCTGCCGCTTCGCCCGCGCCGGCTGCTCCCACGCTTCAGTCACCTTCGGCCGCCGCGCCATCAGCGGGAACTGTCCAGAAAACACCGGCGGCGCGGTCCGAAGCTGCTCGCGCGCGAGCGAGGCGGACCCGGTCACCTCGATCTGCTCCTCCGGCAACTCGTCGATGAAGCGGCTCGGAATCGAGCTCTGCCAGTTGGCATAGACCCGCCGGTTGGCGGCGTGGCTGATGATGGCACGCTTGCGCGCCCGGGTGATGCCGACATAGGCCAGCCGGCGTTCCTCCTCCAGCCCCTTGTTGCCGCCCTCGTCGAGCGTGCGCTGGCTCGGAAACACGCCTTCCTCCCACCCGGGCAGGAACACGGTGTCAAATTCCAGACCCTTGGCGCCATGCATGGTCATCAGGTTGATCCGGTCGTCGCCGGCGTTCTCCTCGGTCTCCATCACCAGCGAGACATGCTCGAGGAAGCCGCCCAGGCTCTCGAAATCAGCAAGCGCCCGGACCAGCTCCTTGAGGTTGTCGAGCCGTCCGGGCGCGTCGGGCGACTTGTCGGCTTTCCACATGCCAACGTAGCCGGTCTCGTCGAGCAGCATCTCGATCACGCGCACATGGCTCTCGCGGGACAGCGCCTCGCGCGCACGGCTGAAGCAGGCTATCAGCAAGGCAAGCTGCTCGCGCACACGTCCCTTCAGCGCGCCGTTGTGCAGCAGTTGGCCGACCGCCACGCTCAGGGGAACACGGTGCGCGCGTGCCTCGACATGCAGCGCCTGCAACGCCGCGTCGCCGACGCCGCGCCGCGGCACGTTCACGATCCGCTCGAAGGCCAGATCGTCCGCGGGCTGGTTGAGCACGCGCATATAGGCGGTCGCGTCGCGTATTTCGGCGCGCTCATAGAAGCGCAGGCCGCCGATGATACGGTAGGGCAGGCCGAGCGTCATCAGCCGCTCCTCGAAGGCGCGCGTCTGAAATCCAGCGCGCACCAGGATCGCCATCTCGGCGAGCGGATGCCGCTCGTCGCGGTGCAGGCTCTCCATGCGGCTGCCCACCATGCGCGCCTCCTCGTCGGAGTCCCACACCGAGGCGACGATGACCTTGTCTCCCGACGCGTCGTGCCGTCCCGGCCGGAGCGTCTTGCCCAGCCGGCCGCCATTATGCGCGATCAGACCCGACGCCGCGGCCAGGATCGGCGCGGTCGAACGATAGTTGCTCTCCAGCCGCACGATGCGGGCGCCCGCGAAATCCTTCTCGAAGCGAAGGATGTTTTCCACCTCCGCGCCGCGCCAGGAATAGATCGACTGATCGTCGTCGCCGACGCAGCAGATGTTGGCGCCGGTCTCCTGCTGCGCCAGCAGACGCAGCCAGAGATATTGCACCGTGTTGGTGTCCTGGTACTCGTCGACCAGAACATAGCGGAACGTCCGGTGATACTGTGCCAGCACATCCGGCCGTGTGCGCAGAATGTCGGTCATGTGCAGCATCAGATCGCCGAAATCGACGGCGTTGAGCTCGCGCAGCCTGGCCTGGTAGTCGGCATAGATCGCCCGTGCCCGTCCGCCGCCGAAGTCGCTATCCTCCGCAGCGGTGATCCGGTCGGGCGACAGGCCGCGATCCTTCCAGCGTTGGATCACCCCCATCAATCCCTGCGGCGGCCAGCGCTTGGCATCGACCCGGCCCGCCTCCATCACCTGCTTGAGCAGACGGAGCTGGTCGTCGGTATCAAGGATGGTGAAACTGGAGCTGAGGCCGACAACCTCCGCGTGCCGACGCAGCATACGCGCGCACAGCGCATGGAAGGTGCCGAGCCACAGACCTTCGGCGGGGCGCCCAAGCAGGCTGCCAACCCGCTCGCGCATCTCGCGCGCGGCCTTGTTGGTGAAGGTGACCGCCAACACCTGCCCCGGATAGGCGCGTCCGCTGAGCAGGATATGCGCGAACCGCGTGGTCAGCACACGCGTCTTGCCGGTGCCGGCGCCGGCCAGCACCAGCAGCGGTCCGTCCAGCGTCTCGACCGCCTGCCGCTGCTCAGGGTTGAGCCGGGCGAGATACGCCTCGGCCGCGGCGGCTTCAAAGGGAGCTTCTGTCACGCCGCTTCCTATAAACCGGCCGGCGAGGACGGCCAAACCCTCGAATCCCTCTAGTTACGCGAGCAAAATAGAGTATGCTACACCTCCAGGTTGTAGGGTGCGGAGGAAGCATGGTCCGGGGTTTCGCCGAAGCGGGCACCGCTTGGCTCGGTGAGCTGTCGCGCAAGGGCCTCGCGCCGGTGCAGGAGCATGCGGCGCAGGGCGACAACCGGCCGCTGCCGACGTTCAGCAGCACCGGCCCGCACGGCCATCGCCGCCGCATGCGCGAGCGGCTGCTTGGCGTCGGGCCAGGCACGCTCGCCGACTACGAAGTGCTGGAGATGCTGCTGTTCCTGGGCATTGCGCGCCGCGACACCAAGCCGCTTGCCAAGGCGCTGATCAACAGCTTCGGCAGCCTGGCCGCGGTGCTGCAAGCGAGCCCCGAGTCGCTGGCCGAGGAGGGCGGTCTCAGCCCCGAATGCATCGCCGTGCTGCGCCTTGCGGAACACGCGGCTCGCGAGCTCTCCGGCGCCGAGGTGCGCGACCGTCCGATGCTGAACAACTGGGACCGGCTACACGACTATTTCGATACCGCGCTCACCGGCGCGATTCCCGGACAGCTCCGCATCCTGTTTCTCGACAATCGCAACCGCCTGCTTGCCGACGAGGTGGTCGAGGACGCCAGCGCCATGATCGCCGGCCTTGAAGCCGAAGCGCCCGACCCGTCGCGCCAGGCGATGCGCCGCGCGCTCGACCTCCACGCCACCGCCCTGATCCTGGTCCGCATCCTGCCGCCCGGGCCGCTCGCCAAGACGGCCATGGCGCGCGAAGCCGCTCTCGCCGCCCGCATGACCCGCGCCGCGCACCCGCTGGCGATCGTGCTGCACGATCACCTGCTGATCGGCGGAGAGAACTGGATCAGCCTCAAGCAGAAGGGTTTGGTCTGATCGGCCAAACGATTGATCAGTGGGAAGTCGTCAGCCATCGGCGCCACGCGGCTCGTGATATGGGCAGCCATTGAAGCGGGCACGAAAGTCCGCCGAATGGCGATAGACCTCGCGCCGTGCGCGGTTGACGTTGCCGAGGGGGCGGTGCGCCTCTATCCCGGTCCAGACGCTGAAACGCATCTGCTCGTCGACGATCTCGACACGGGCAGGGTCCCAACTGTCCTGTGCTGCAACCCGCACGGTCGCGACGGTGGCGAACGGGGCCGCTTCCTCGTCCCACACGATCGTTGGATCCTCAACCGGCTGCGTCTCGAGATTGCGGCAGAGCTGGACGCGGAACTCCCATTCGGCGTCAATGCCGCGCATCTCGCGCTGCACTGCTTCGCGGATCGCATTCTCGCGGCCGTCGACGTCGATGAGCTTTCCGGTAAGGGCGGTCATCGCGGGTGCGACGGGAGCCAGGCTGAGCTTGGCGATATAGTCACCGTAGCGGAACGGCACCGTCGAGTAATAGGTCTCTCCCAACGGCTCCACATTGGGCGCGCCGCCGAGCGAATTGACCAGCGTCGGCGGGGTCGCGCCCACTGCCTCGAACGCCTGGCGCACCCCACGTAATCCCGCCGAGGCCAGCCTCTTGGTCCCTTCCAACCGATCGGTCGTCCGGGCCAGCATCTTCAGACCACCCAGGAACTTCTCGGCATCCCTGGACTGGAAGACCTTGCCGTTGATCATGATGAAGTCCTGCGTCCGACCCTCCGAGTCCGGAAGGCGCTTGCCGTCGACGTCAAGAACCTTCATCGCGAGCCCGCGGGGCAGGCTGATCACGTCGGGCAGAATGTCACCGGCGTTGGTCGACATCCGAAGAAAGACTTTGTGACGGCCGGCCCTGGCGAACAGACCCTGGGCCAGGTCGGGTGGCAGACCATCGTGGACCGTGAGCACGCCCTCAAGGATGCCGTGGGACTTGGCATGGACCGAGCGGACGGCATGCCCGTAATCCTCGGCGGTCCGTGTCAGGATAGTGTCGAACGTGTCCTTTAACGCCTCAACAGTCTGTTCCTCACGGGCGTCATATGTCTCGACGTCTGGGGTGTAGCGGACGGGCGGGCTGATCATGTCGTTCCCGGTGTCAACCGACGGAAAGGCCAACCTCAACATTGTTGCGTGTGGCGTTGGAGTAGGGGCAAATCTGGTGCGCCGTGTCGACCAGTCTTCGCGCATCCTCGCTCGGCAGACCGGGCAGACTCACGCTGAGGTCGGCGGTGATGCCGAAGCCGCCCTCGGAGCGCGGGCCGATGCCGACATGAGCCGTAACCGCCACATCGCTCGGCACCTTGAGGCCGAGTTGCTGGCCGGCCACCTTGAGCGCGCCAATGAAACAGGCCGAGTAGCCTGCGGCGAAAAGCTGCTCGGGGTTGGTGCCGTCGCCCCCGGCTCCGCCCAGCTCCTTCGGCGTCGACAGCTTGGCGGACAAACGGCCGTCCTGGCTGCGCGCTTCACCATCGCGTCCGCCGGAGGCCGTAGCTGTCGTCCGGTACTTGACATCAACGCTCATAATATACCTGCCGCAGTAACGACTATTTCGTGGGCAAGCGCCGGGCCGGCTGATTGGTTGCAGGCAGATGGCGGTTTTGGAGCTGAACAGGATGACGTGTACGGAATTGCCATGACGAGACGCCCAGGAAGCCTGCAAATCCTCGACGAGCAGCTCTGCTTCGCGCTGTGAGCGCCATCGCTGTGCGGCTACCCTTAAGCTGGGATTTCCTTGATGCTCGACGGGTTGACCGCAGGAACCCCATTCTTCGCATGACGGAAGTCTGACAGCGCACGGTAGACTTGGCGACGTGCGCGCATCACCGACCCGAGCGGACGATGCACGGCCAGGCTGTGCGCGGGACTGAAAGTCAGTTGCTCGTCGAAATAGCGTCTCCGAGCGGGACTGTAGGCGTCCTGCACAGGGAGAACGATGCGCGCGGCAACACGATAAGGGCTCTCGTCCGCCGACCACTCGACGGAGGCGTCCTCGATCGGCTGCGTCCGGGCATCGGTCCAAAGCTGAACCCTGAGCTCGAAGGCCACCGCATTCTTCGCGAAGAAATCCACTGCCGCGTGGCGGAAACCGTCCTGGTCCGCCTCTGGGTCGAGTCGCCAGTCGCGCAGTGCGGCCTGCGCGTCTGTGGCGGGGAAAGCGCCAAGCTTTGCAACATACTCGCCGTAGCGGATCGGCGCCTGACTGAAGTAAGGCTCAGCGAGGGGGTGCGCGAACGGATGGCCAAAAAAGTCCGCCATCGCGCTCTCGGCGCCGACTACGTGAAGCAAGTGGCTCATGGTCCGCGCCATCGCCGATGTCGCGCTTTTCGCGGCTTCGGGCATGCCCGCCGATTTGCCGATGACGCTGCCGTCGCGCAGAAAGCCAGCCGCTGTTCCGGACGGAAAGGTTGTGCCTGTCGCCAGCACGAAATCCTGAACATCCGTCGAATGGCCCGGCAGCTTGTCGCCGGGAACGTCGAATACCTTGATGGCCATGCCGCGATGCGTCGAAACGCGGTCGCCAAGCGTCTCACCCGGCCCTTGGGCAAAACGTATTGCTACGGGATATGTGCCCGGAGTCGCGAACAGCCCTTGAGAGAGTTCGCTCGGCAGGTTGTCCAGGATACTCAACGTTCCGGTGGCGCATGCGCTGGACTTCGCGTGGCTGGCACGCACCGCATGATGCTCCCGCGACTCCACGGTCTCACTCTGCTGAATCATGCCTGCGATGATACCATCGACCGTCCGTTGCTCGTCGGGCGACACCTGCTCGATATCCGCGGAGTAGGAGAGGTAAGTCATGTCAGACCTTGTTTGACCAGAAGCGGTCGCTTTCACAGTTATGCCAGCCTGTGCCGAGCTCAACCGACAGGTTGTTCGACCTGCATGGCTTCCGAGGCCGGAATGCTGAACTTGAGCTTGCCACCCTCGATCAAGGCGACAACATCAAGCTTGATGAGATGATGGTGTCCGTGTGCGGAAGGGTCGCTTTTCGTCAGCTTTATGACAAGGTTATCCACCGTGCCCACATGTTCGCCGTCCGAGCCGACGACCTCCATATGTTCGTTGATTTGGGTCGCATCGATCATTCATCGTCTCCATCGGTTGCGGGTGAGCAGACCAACAACCCTTCTCTCCGAAAAGGGTTGCAGACGAGGCGGAACGGGTGATCTCGGGCCTCATTCGCCCCCGTCGAAGGTGCTGCATCGCCGCATGGAGAGTGTGATGACGGACCGCCGGGCGACCGGCACACGCGATCACGCGTGCTGGGCGGCGGAGGCGAGTTGGGCCTCGATCAGGTCAAACAATCCGTCCGGGCGCTCCGCCAGGACGTCGGCGCCGGCCGCCTCCAGCTCCTCGCGGCCGCCATAGCCCCACAGCACGCCGATCGCGCGCACCCCGTTGGCGTGCGCGCCGGTGATGTCGTAGCGGCGGTCGCCGACCATGATGCAGCGGGAGGGATCGATCCGTTCCTCCGAGAGCAGGCGTGCAATCAGCTCGGGCTTCTCGGCGCCGCTGTCATCCGGGCGGGCGCCGTAGAAGCCGTCGAAATAGTGGGTCAGGCCGCGCAGCTCCAGGATGTGGCGGGCCAGATGCAGCGGCTTTGACGTCGCCAGGAACACCAGCCGGCCGGAGCCGGCGAGTTCGTCCATGAAGCGTTGGATGCCGCTGAACAGCGGGCTCTCTTGCATGCCGGTGCGCCCGTAATGCTCGCGGTAGGCGCGCATTGCCGCTTCAATGCGGCCGGGGTCAGCCTCTCCCAGCAGGCGCGTCATCACGTCCGGCAGCGGCGGTCCGATCACCCAATCAAGATCCTGGCCTGGATCGGGAGCGAGGCCAAGCTCGCGGAGTGCGGCGCGCAGGCAGGAGATGATGCCGTCGCGCGACGCGATCAGGGTGCCGTCAAGGTCAAGCAGCACAGCTTGCGTCGTGCGAAGGTCAGGTTCCGTCATCGCTGCGTCCAGATCATCCATGCGCGAGGGGATTGAGGCGGGTCCGATAATGTTGCATACTCGTATCATATAAGCGGGTCTGGTTTGGAGAGGTTTGATGCAGACGGTGCAGGCACGATTGCTCGGCGGTGACGCGGCCTCGCTCACCGATGCCGATCTGCTGACGGTGCTGCTCGCCGCCGCGATGCCGGCGCGCGAGGACCCGGCGGCGCTGGCGCGCGAGGCGATCGAGCGGTTCGGCAGCTTTGCCGGACTGCTGGCAGCACCACTCCGCGAGCTGCAGGGCTTTGCCGGCTTCGGCGCGCACAGCCTGGCCGCGATCAAGTTGCTGCATGAGGCGGCACTCCGCCTGTCTCGCGCGCGCATGCAGGACCAGACCGTGCTTGCCGACGCAGCACGGCTGATCGGCTACCTGACCGCGGTGCTGGCACGGGAGAAAATCGAGCAGTTCCGTATCCTGTTCCTCGATGCCGAGGACCGCCTGATCGCCGACGAGGCGCAGGCCCGCGGCACCGTCAACCATACGCCGGTCTATCCGCGCGAGGTGGTGCGTCGCGCCATCGAACTGGAGGCGGCGGCGATCATTCTGGTGCACAACCATCCGAGCGGCGATCCGACGCCCTCGCGCGAGGATCTGGCGATGACCAACCAGGTGATCGAGGCGGCAAGCGTGCTCGATGTCGCGGTGCGTGACCACGTCATCGTCGGCAATGGGCGCTGGACCAGTTTCCGCGAGCAGGGATTGATGCATTAGGCGTCGTCCGGCAAGCCCACGTCGAGCGGCGCCATCGCGTCCCGTATGCCGAACGCGCCTGGAAGCGCTCCGCGCGGGAACAGCCGCGTCGCATGGCCGAGCTTGCGGCCGGGCCGGGCCTCCGCCTTGCCGTAGAGATGGCCGAGCAGCCCGTCGGTGCGCAGGATGCTCGGCCATAAGGCAACCGTCTCCGGTCCCACAAGGTTCTTCATTACCGCGTCGGAGTGGCGTGCCGCCTGCGGCAGCGGCAAGCCGGCAACGGCGCGGATGTGCATCTCGAACTGGCTGACCGGGCAGGCGTCGAGGGTCCAGTGGCCGGAGTTGTGCGGCCGCGGCGCGATCTCGTTGACCAGCAGGCCGCCGTCGGCGTCGAGGAACATCTCGACGCCAAGCAGGCCTTCAAGGCCGAGATGGACTGCGATCTGCACGGCGAGGCGCTGCGCCGCCGCGGCGATTTCGGGCGCGATCGGCGCCGGCGCCAGGGTCACGTCGAGGATGTGATCGCGATGCCGGTTCTGCACCGTGTCGTAGGCGACGACGGCGCCGTCGAGGCCGCGTGCCACCATGACGCTGAGTTCCGAGGCGAACGCCACCAGACGTTCGGCGACCAGCGGATGCGGCCGCAGGCGATCGAACGCGGCATCAAGCGCGTCCGCGTCGCGTAGCACCGCCTGGCCGCGACCATCATAGCCAAGACGCGTCGTCTTCAGCACGAACGGAAAGCCGAGTGCGTTCGCCGCCGCATCCAAGGAGGGTCGGTCGGCCACGGCATGCCATGGCGCTGCCGCGATGCCGGCCGCACGCAGCATGCGCTTTTCGGCGATGCGGTCCTGGCTGATGCGCAAGATGCTCACCGACGGCCGCACCGGCCGCAGCGAGGCGAGCAGATCAAGGCCGGACGCGCTGATATTCTCGAACTCGAACGTCACCACGTCGACGCCACCGGCGAAGCGGCGCAACACCTCCGGATCGTCATGCGAGCCGAGCGTGACCGAGGCCGCCACCTGGGCTGCGGGCGCGTCCGCATCGTCGGTCAGCACATGGCAGCGATAGCCGAGGCGCGCGGCGGCGAGAGCCGACATGCGTCCGAGTTGGCCGCCGCCGATGATGCCGATGACGCTGTTCGGCTGCAGCGCCTCGGACGCCAGGACACTCACGAGGACGGAGCGTCTGGCACCGAGGCAGTCTGCAACGCGCGCCAGGTCTCGATCCTGGTAGCGAGGTCCGCATCCTCGAGCGACAGGATCAGCCCGGCCATGATCGCGGCATTGACCGCGCCGGCGCGGCCGATCGCCAGCGTGGCCACCGGCACGCCCGCCGGCATCTGCACGATGGAGAGCAGGCTGTCGATGCCGCCGAGCGCCGCACTCTCGACCGGCACGCCCAGCACCGGCAGCGATGTCCAGGCGGCGCACATGCCGGGCAGGTGGGCGGCGCCTCCGGCGGCGGCGATGATCACGCGAAGACCACGCTCGCTCGCCGATCTGGCATACGCAACCAGGCGATCGGGGGTGCGGTGGGCGGAGATGATACGGCTCTCGTAGGCGACCTCCAAGGTGTCGAGCATCGTCGCCGCGTGCGACAAGGTCTCCCAATCCGACTGGCTGCCCATGATCAAGCCGACCCGAGCCGCGCTCTCCTGCCCAAGCGCGTCCCGCTCGTTGGCCTGCTGCTCGGGTCCTACCGGAACCGGCGGCTCAGTCTGACTTGACGACATTGACATGAGGCTTTGGCTCCCTCAGGCGATGCTGTCGGGGATCAGACGACTTTCCAGCCAGGCGATCTCGTCCTTGAGCATCAACTTGCGCTTCTTCAGACGCTGCATCTGCAACTGGTCCATCGGTTGCGATGCCAACCTGCCGATGACCGTGTCAAGGTCGCGGTGCTCGCTGCGCAACTCGTGCAGTTGCCGCAGCAGGGTGTCGCGATCGGTCAGCATGGTGCGTCACGGAGCATGGTCGGGACATAACACGAATGACGTTCAAAGGTGATGCGAGGATAAAGGTGATGCGAGGATACCGGAGCAAACCCGCCGATTTCGCGTGACACGCCACTGTCACACAAGGCTATCGTCAGGAGGTGTCCTCAACACACCGCGGAGCCACCATGAGCCAGCAAGCCCGTATCGAAAGCCTGAAGAGCCGTCACGCCAGCCTCGACAGCCGGATTGCCGAGGAGGACCATCGTCCGCAGCCGGATCAGGATACGCTGCATCGGCTCAAGCTGGAAAAACTCAGGGTCAAGCAGGAGTTGGAGCGGCTGCGCCAATCCGACTGACCCTCAAAGCGAAGGCCGCTCTCAGGCCGCCTCTTCCTCGTCAAGTGAAGGCGGGGCGGGCACGTGCCGGCCTTCGCGGATCAGCCGTTCGTTGGCGGCATTGACCACCGCGTTCAGATCGGTCTGGCTGCATAGCCCGAGGATGACCGGGTCGCGCGGCTTGATGTTGGCGCTGTTCCAATGATGGCGGTCCCGCACCTTGGCGATGGTATCCTTGGTGGTGCCGAGCAGTTTGATGACCTGCGCTTCGGAAAGCTGTGGATAGTTCCGAAGCACAAAAGCGATTGCGTCGGGTCGATCATTACGCTTTGCTACAGGCGTGTAGCGTGCGCCGCGCGACCGGCGAATGACCGGATTGTTCACCGGCAGGATGTGCAGCCGGAGGGATGGATCGGCCTCGCAACGCGTGATTTCCGCTTGCGTCACCTGATGATTCGCCACTGGATCGTAGCCGACGATGCCCTGCGCAACCTCCCCGTCGGCAATGGCCTGCACCTCAAGCGGATGCATGCCGCAGAACTCGGCAATCTGGGTGAAGGTGAGAGCGGTCTTCTCAATGAGCCACACGGAAGTGGCTTTCGGCATCAGCGGCAGTGTCATGGCTAGGTCCTATCGACTTCGAGATGCGCCCGCCTTCGAACTGCGGCAAATGTTGGCGTCTCTGACCGTGGTCCCGAATGCCTGTCGGCGCATCGCCTGGTGAGTGGATATGACCTGCGGCGGTCGGTGGTCAAGTGACCAGCCATAAAGAGTGCGGGGGCAGGTTGCCCCGCCCCCGCTCACCATTTCGCCGATCACTGGACCGCGATCATGCGGCCTGATCGCCCTCGATCTGCTTGTCGTTAGCAGGAGATGCTATACCGATGGCAATGCGGCGCGGCTTCAGAGCCTCCGGTACGACGCGCTTCAGCGTCACATGGAGCAATCCATGCGCCAGATCCGCGCCCTCGACGACGATGTGGTCGGCAAGAGCGAAACGGCGCTCAAAGGCGCGTGCGGCAATGCCGCGGTGGAGCACCTCGCCCTTGGGCTCGGCATTCAGACGCCCGGTCACCACCAAGGTATTGTCCTGGGCGCACAACTCGATGTCGTCCGGACCGAAGCCTGCCACCGCCATGGTCAGCACATAGCTGGCCTCGCCGGTCTTCTCGATGTTGTAAGGGGGATAGGATGTGGTGTTTGCCGTCTGCGCGACGGTATCGACGAGCCGGGCAAGACGATCGAAGCCGATTGTGCTGCGATACAGCGGCGCGAAATCATACGTCATGGTAAAACCTCCTGATCTAGCAAGGTTCAAGTCCTGGGTCCCCCAACATGGCTGGACCCGATGGCATCCGCAAAAGCCTCTTACGAGCGCCCTTGCATCACTGGAAATGGAAAGCGCCGCTCCCTGCATCAAGGAGCGGCGCCACAAATTTTGCTCGATGCAACGGGATCAACCGTCCTTGCGCATGCCGATCCCAGCGAACTTCTTGGTGAACTTCGCAACCTGTCCGCCAGTGTCCATCATACGCTGCACGCCGGTCCAGGCCGGATGAGACTTCGTATCCACGTCAAGGCGCAGCGTGTCCCCGGCCTTTCCCATGCAGGAACGGGTGGTGAACTGCGTGCCGTCCGTCATGACGACAGTGATTTCGTGATACTGGGGGTGAATGCCGGATTTCATGGTGCGCCTTCTTTCTGCCGCCGCCGATGCCGACCGGAAGCGTAAACCCCGCCCTGAAGCGTAAACCCCGCCCTATAGACGCTCCACCAGGTTGGAGCAACCAGCCGCCATCAGCGCGAGTTCTTCACCGCGTTCTCAGTAAAGCGCCGGAAAGTTTCGTCGGCATCGCGCTTCTGAGCAACGCTGAAGCTCGCGTACAGCCGGGCGAACGGCGCAATCAGGGCGTTGACGTTCTGCGCCTCGGTCTCTTGCATATGAGCGTAGGATTTCAGATCATCGACCGCCGACATCGAATTGTATTGCCTGGCCCGGTTGGCATAGACGCGGTCGAGATTGGCCACGTTGTCGCGCATCGCACTCGCCAACGGCCGCCAAAGCGGCTCCTGCGCCGCGGTGATATGCAATCTGGCGCGCAACGTGGCGATATGCCGCTCGGTGGCCACGGATTGGCTGCGTTCGACCGACATGGCGGCATGGTCCGAATCTCCCTGCGCCTGAGAGGCAAACGGCAATCCGATGGCGCCTGCGACCAGCAACCCCATCGCCAACGAAACTGCGGCCGGTCCGCCATACCGAACCGTCCGGGCGAGCGCCTTGCGGCGTGCAGTCATGCGATGATCTATCCTATTGCTTTATCCACGCGTGATGCACATGCCCGCTCTCGATGGTTGCGTCCAGCTAAACATCGGGCATGCTGACGTTATGACAAAGTGCTGGCTGACAAAGCGCTGGAGACCCTGCTGAACATTCTGTCGTTGCAGTCCTGGGTGAGCTACGGCCATGTCGGCAACGCGGCGGCGATGTTCCCATTGCAGCGACTTGGCGCCGAAGTCTGGGCGGTGCACACGGTGCAGTTCTCCAACCACACCGGCTACGGCGACTGGACCGGGCAGGTATTTGACGCGGGCCTGGTGCGCGCGCTGGTCACCGGCATCGCCAGACGCGGCGCACTCGGCAACCTTGACGCCGTGCTGTCCGGCTATCTCGGTGATCCCGAAACCGGCCGCGCCATTCTCGACAGCGTGGCCGAGGCACGCGTGTTCAACAGCCGACTGCTCTATTGCTGCGATCCGGTCATCGGCGATGCCGGGCGCGGGATATTCGTGCGTCCCGGCGTCGCTGAACTGCTTTCGAGCGAGGCGGTCGCGGCCGCGGACATCCTCACTCCGAACCAGTTCGAGCTCGAGCGGCTCACCGGCGATGCCTGCCATGACCGCCGCAGCCTGCTTGCGGCGCTGCGCGGCCTGCAGCGGCGCATGCGAGCGGCGGGGCCACGCCTCGTGCTGGTGACCAGCGTGCGCACCGCTGAAACCGACGAGAACGCGATCGAGCTGGTGGCTGCCTCCCCCAAGCGGTGCTTCCTGCTGCGCACGCCCATGCTGGCGTTCGACGCGAGCGGCGCGGGCGATCTCATCGCAGCCTTGTTCCTGTTCCACATCTTGTCTGGCGGCGGCCCGCGCGCGGCGCTCGAAAACGCCGCCAGCAGCACCTGGGGTGTTCTCGAACGAACGCTGCGCGAAGGATCGCGCGAGCTTTGCCTGATCGCCGCTCAGCAGGAGCTCGTCTCTCCTTCCCGTCGCTTCCAGGCAGAACCTCTCGAGGCCGCTTAACCTCGATTTAACCGGTGCGGCGCTTAATACGGTCAGCCGAATTCCAGGGTTTTGGAGCCGTCATGAGCAGCAGCACGTCACTCACCGCTGAGGAGATCATCGCCAGTCTCGGGATCACCTCGCTTCCCGGCGAGATCGTGATACCCCCCCCAAGCCCGATCTCCACCACCGTCAACGTTGCCGCCGCCATCAAGAACCTGATGGTCATCGACACCGGCGCCACCGGCGATACCAGCGCCACCGCCACACTGACCACCCAGAGCAGTCCGCTTGTGGTGAGCGGCACGGCGCAGGGCTCGGAGAAGATAGCGTTCAGCGGCAAGAGCGTGACCTTCACCGGCACACTCGACGAGATCAATGCCGACCTCAAGCTGCTCTCCTACGTGAGCAGCGCCGCTGGCGACGACACCATCACCCTGACCTTCACCGACAGCGGCGGCAACAGCAAGACCACCAGCTTTGCGGCCGCCGTGCTGCCCGCTCCCGGGAGCACCGGCGCTCCGACCATTGCTCCGTACGTGCAGCCGACCGCGACCGGGCAGAACGCCACGCTCTCCGGCGGCAACCAGATCTATGTGGCGGACGACAAGACCGATACGGTTAGCGCCAGCAACACCACGACTTCGGTGACCGGTGGCGGCGTCGGCAGCACGCTGACCCTGGTGCAGGATGGCGGCACGTACACCTACGCCAACAAAGCCGGCGCCGCGACCATTGTGGCCGACGCGGCTCCTGGCACCATCACCGGCGGCGCCGCCGGAAGCACGCTGGTCGCCTTCCTGCAGGCCGAGCCAACCAGCTATGTCGGCGGACAAGGCAATGACGAGCTGATTGGCGGCGCCGGCAACATGACCGTGAAGGGCGGTTCCGGCGGCAGCCTGACCGTGTTCGGCGGCAGCGGCACGCTCACCTTCATCGGCGGTCATGACGATCACGAGACCGTGGTCGGCGGGGTCGGAGCGGAGACTATTCATGCCGCGGCGACAGGCGGGGACTATTTCGGCGGCGCCGGCGGCAGCCAGATGTTCGCCACCGGCAGTGGCAGCTTCCTGATCGGCGACGTGGCCGGGGACGTGATGACCGCATCCAGCTTTGGCGGCGACGGACTGGTCGCCGGAGCCGGCAACGAGACGCTGAATGGAGGCAGCTCGCAGTACGAGAACGTGCTGTTCGGCGGCAGCGGGCCAGACATGGTCATGCTCGGTCACGGCAACGATACCTATGTCGGGGGCGCCGGCGCGGCCACCATCCAGATGGGTTCCGGCTCGAGCGCGGTGTTTGCCGGCGCCGGGGCCATGCTGCTGGAATTCAATGCGGCGCTGACCGCGAGCGGCAGCGGGCCGGCAGACGACTATGTCAGCGGCTTGCGGGTCGGCATGGATCATCTCCGCCTCTCCGGCGGGCTGGGGGTGGCGGGCGACCAGCAGATCGGCGGCACGACGCTGCTCAAGCTCACTGACGGCACACAGATACAGCTTGCCGGCGTGTCCGGCGCGTCACAGGCAAACCTGTTCGGCTGATCACGGTATTGCACAACCGGGCCCGCCGGTCCCGCGCATCTCGGAATGATGCTATTGGCCTCCATCTACTTCAATTTCTGGAGGTTCCAATGGCTTTGAGCACGCGTCAGGTTCACGTCCGCACGCCTGGCTGGATCGGTGAGTTCCGCGCCTTCATCATGCGCGGCAACGTGGTCGATCTGGCGGTCGGCATCATCATCGGCGCCGCCTTCACCGGCGTGGTCAACAGCCTGGTCAAGGATGTCTTTACCCCGGTGATCGGTCTGCTGATCGGCAATGTGGACTTCTCCAACATCTTCATCACGCTGAAGGGACAGCATTACACAACCCTCGCGGAGGCGCAGAAGGCAGGGGCGGCAACCATCAATATCGGACTGTTTTGCAATGCCGTCATACAATTCCTGATCGTGGGTCTGGTGATCTTCTGGGTGGTCAAGGCATTGACCCGGCTGCACGTGCGCCAGGACGCCGTGGCGGCGCCGAGTGCATCGGAAACTCTGCTTGCCGAGATACGTGATCTGCTGGCGCATCGTCAGACGTCATCAATGTGAATCAACGCGGCTCATGGTGATGCGATAACGCTGACCATCGAACGCAGTCGAAGAGGGGACTTATGTCGAATTGCAGCGCCGCATGACCGCGCCACTCCTGTCGGCCGCATGTATGGCGGCGCTCCTGCTCGCCTCCGGCTGTCAAGTGGCGCCGGCGGGCGAGGATTATGCCGCCAACCTCGACGATCGTACACGCAGTGTGGTCATGAATTACCTGATCGCGCGCGGCATGGCGGAGAGCTACCTCACCTCCGGGCGCGCCACGCGAACCGGTCTGACCGATCTGGTCCGCTCCAATCACGCCGCCCTGATTGCGCTGCGCACTGAGGCGAAAGCGCCGAATTGGACGGATCTTGAGCAAGCGGACGGCGCCGTGCGCAGCTTGATCGACGTCACCACGGCGCTTGATGGCGCCGCGGCGCCGGCCCACGGTTCCGCGGCCGCCTCCAGGTAGGCGTGACGGCTCAGCGCTTGGCGCCCGCGTCGCGCCGCAGCCGCTTCTCGCCGAGCAGCAGCAGAAGCGGGGCTGCGATAAAGATCGAGGACGATGTGCCGACGACGATCCCGAACAGCATCACCCAGGCAAAGCCGGAGAGCGTGCTGCCCGCGAAGATCGCGAGCGGCAGTGCGGCAAGGAAGACCGTGGAGGACGTGCCCAGGGTACGGTTCAAGGTTTCGTTGATCGAGAGATCGATCAGCGAACGCAGATCCATCGAACGGTACTTTCGCAGATTCTCCCGCACACGATCGTAAACCACGACCTTGTCATTGGTGGAGTAGCCAAGGATGGTCAGCAGCGCCGCCACCATGACCAGGTCGAACTGAAAGCGGGTGAGGGCGAGGAAGCCGATCGTCTTGGTAAGATCAAGGATCAAGGTCACGACCGCGCTGACCGCAAACTCCCATTCAAAGCGTATCCAGATATAGGCGAGGATCATCAGCAGGCTGAGGCCAAGTGCCAGCAGCCCATCGCGGAACAGCTCGGCGGATACCGAGGCTCCGACCGCATCGGCGCGCAGCAGCTTCGCACCCGGCTGGGCATGGGTGATCGCGGCGCGCGCGCGATCGACCAGGGATTGGGTTGCGACCTCGCTGGTGGTGCCGTGGCCGGTGGGCGCATCCAGACGGATCAGCACGTCGTCATCAGCGCCGAAACGCTGCAGGCCGGCGGACGGGACGTGCCGTGCCGCCAGCGCCGCGCGGATGGCTGGAAAGTCGGCCGGTCCCACGGTCCGCGCCTCAACGACGACGCCGCCCTTGAAGTCGATGCCGAGCGAGAGCCCCGGCGCGAAGAACAGCACGATGGAGGCGATCGACAGCAAGGCGGAGGTGGCGAGACCGATGAAGCGGCCGCGCATGAAGTTGATTTTCGTGCCATCGGGCACGAAGCGGGCGATCGGGCGCATGAACATGGTTTGCATCAGACCGGAAGCAGCGACGGGCGCACGCGCGCATACCAGCGCACCATCAGCATGCGCGACAGCAGCAGCGTCGTGAACAAGGTGGTGATGATGCCAACGGTGATGGTCAGCGCGAATCCCTTGACGGGACCGGTGCCAAACACGAACAGCATGACATGGGCGAGCAGCGCGGTCGCGTTGCTGTCCAGAATGGTGCCGGTGGCGCGTTCGAAACCGGTCTGCATCGAGGCGAGCGGCTTGCGCCCTCGCTTCACTTCCTCGCGGATACGCTCGTTGATCAGGATGTTCGCGTCCACCGCCATGCCGAGCGTGAGCAGGATGCCGGCCATGCCGGGCAAGGTCAGCGTCGCCTGGAACAGCGACAGGATCGCGAGCAGCAGGATCAGGTTGGCGACCAGAGAGATGTTCGCATACCAGCCAAACAGCCCATAGAACAGGCCCATGAAGCCGATCACCAGCAGGAAGCCGACGGCCAGGCTGATCGCGCCGGCGCGTATCGAGGCGGCGCCCAGCGTGGGACCGATCGAGCGTTCCTCAATCACGGTAAGCGGCGCCGGCAGCGCGCCGGCCCGCAGCAAAAGCGCGAGGTCGGTGGCCTGCTGGGCGGTGAAGGTGCCGGTGATCTGACCGCGTCCGCCGGCGATCACGCTCTGGATCACCGGGGCGCTGAGCACCTTGTTGTCGAGCACGATGGCAAGCTGATGGCCGACATTGGCACGGGTCACATCGCCGAATTCGCGTGCGCCCGCGTCATTGAAGGTGAAGTTGACGTCCCAGCCGCCGGTCTGCTGGTCCTGGCCGGCCGACGCGTTGGTGAGATCGGCGCCGTCCACGTCAACATGGCGGCGGACCGCCACCTGCTGGTTCGGATTGTCCTGCATCGGCAGGATCTCGTCGCCCGGCGGCGGCGGACCATTCGGGGCCGCATTCTCGTCGACCAGGTGAAAGGTCATCTTCGCCGTCGTGCCGAGCAGTTTCTTGATCCGGTTGGGATCTGAAATGCCGGGCAACTCGACGACGATGCGATCGCTGCCCTGACGGGTGATCTGGGGATCGACCACACCGGTCGCGTCGATGCGGCGGCGAACGATCTCGATGGATTGCGCCACTGCCTCAGTGGCGCGGATCCGCATTGCCGCCTCGGACAGGGTCAGCGCGATGGTGCCGTCCGGACGTTCGGAGACTCCGAACTCGCCGGGGCTGGCCTGCGGCAGGCGGCGGAGCACGGCGAGGTCGCGGTCGCGCTCGTCAGGATCGCGCGGGGTAAAGCTCACGCTGCGCGCGGCCGCGTCAAGGCTTAGGTTCCGGTAGCCGAGTCCATTGCTGCTCAGGCCATGGCGGACGTCATCTTCGAGCGCCACAAGCCGCTCGCGTGTGAGCGTCGGCAGGTCGACACGCATCAGCAGGTAGGAGCCGCCGCGCAGATCGAGACCAAGATGGATTTGCCGCCAGGGCATGCTGGACGACGGCGCCGCGAGGAAGTTCGGCAGGCAGAGCAGCAGGCCGAGCAGGCAAACCCCTAGGACCGAAGCCGCCTTGGCACGGCTGTAATACATCATGCTGGTATAGACGCCTCGTCCTTTAAGCCGGCGCCGGGGTTATGCCGGGGTGCTTCTCGTGATGCAACTTCTCCTGCTACGCCAGGGAAGGCGGGCCTAGGGAAAGCGAAGGCAGGCGGGGGAAGCGTGCATGGCGGCAAGCAAGCCGGGCGGACTGTTCGGTCGCAAGCAAGACACGCAGACGCGCGCCACGAGCCCGCGCCTGCGCATCGGCGTCGCCGGCGCCGGACATTTCGGCCGCTTCCACGCGCTGAAGCTGGCGGCGGCGCCGCGCGCCGTGCTCGTCGGCATCTTTGACCCCGATCTGGCCCGAGCGGCGGCGGTGGCAAGCGAGGCGGGCGGCGCGGTCATGCCGCTCGCCGACCTGATCGCGGCCTCCGACGCGCTGATCGTGGCCGCGCCCGCCGAGGCGCACTTCCCCCTTGCCGAGGCGGCATTGCGCGCCGGGCGGCACGTGCTGGTCGAAAAGCCGATCGCGGCCACCATGGACCAGGCGGTGCGGCTCGCGGCACTCGCAGCCGAGTCCGGCCGCGTGCTGCAGGTAGGGCATCTGCTGCGCTATTCCGCCGAGCACGCGGCGATCACCAGCCGGATTACCCGACCGCTCTATATCGAGGCGACCCGGCTGGCTCCGTTCAAGGCGCGCGGCACCGACGTGTCGGTGATCCTTGATCTGATGATCCATGATCTCGACCTGGTGCTCGCCATCGTCGACACCCCGATCGAGAGCGTCGATGCGCTGGGCAGCGCCGTCAGCAGCGCGCATGAGGACATTGCCAACGCCCGCGTGCGCTTCGCCAATGGCTGTGTCGCCACCATCACCGCGAGCCGGATTTCGCTGAAGACCGAGCGGCGCATGCGCCTGTTCTCGGAGGAGGGCTATCTCTCGGCGGATTTCGCCGCCCGCGAGCTGACCATGATCGGGCGCGAGCGAGGCATGCCGTTGCCGGGCACCGGAGGCTTCCGGCGCGAAGTCGTCTCATGGGAGGAGCATGACACACTGGAGGCGGAGCACGCCGCCTTCGTCGCCGCGTGCCTCGACGGGGCGCCGATCCTGGTGGATGCGAGAGCCGGCATTCGCGCTCTGGAAGCAGCGCTCGCGGTCACTGCGGGCATCGCTCGATCCCGCCAACGCATGGAGCTGTCCGGCCTGATCAGCGCGAGAGGCGCTTGAGGTGCTGGAACACAGGCTTGAGCAGACCGTGGCAGTGAGCACAAACCACGCTGAACAGGAGGGCAGGGACGCGAGATGGGCGTGGGTCGTGGTCCTCACCCTCCTCGGCCTCTGTGCTGCGTCCCTCGTCTGGTTTCCTGTGCTGCGGCTCAGCGCTCTGCCGTCCATCAACTACAACGAGGGCTGGAATGCCTACCGCCAGTCGATGGCCGGCGCGGCGCAGCCTCTCTACGGCGGGCCGCCGGGATTGTGGATCACCAACTATCCGTTTGTCTCGTTCCACATCATCGGGCTTCTCGGTGGCGCGATCGGGAGCGTGACGTTGGCGGGCCGCGTCGCGGCTTTCGCCGGCATGATCGCCGTGGCACTTCTGGCCGGCGCCATCGTCCGGGTCATCTCGGGTTCGTCGCGCGGCGGCCTTTACGCCGGCCTCTGCCTGCTGCTTTGGATTTCCACGTTCACTCCCGAACGAAGAGCGGCGAACGATCCCGAACTGCTTGCCGCCGCCATCGCCAGCTTTGGGCTGTTCGCCTACATCAGAGCGCCACGAAACCTGGTCTGGTCATGCCTCTCGGCGCTGGCTTTCGCCGTCGCCATGTTCACCAAGCAGGACCTGCTGGCCTTGCCGCTCAGCGTCGGCGTCCACCTCCTGCTCACCAGGAACTGGCGGGCGCTCGCCGCCTGGAGCGCCAGCGGCATCGTCGCCGCAAGTCTTCTCCTGGACCTCACATACCGCCTGGACGGCGCTTACTTCTTCGCCAACCTGCTGCAGCCGCGGGCCTACCTCCTCCACACGCTGCGTGTGAACGTCGTAAGCTATCTCGTACATTTCGGGGTCACGCTGGCGATTGCCACGGCGATGCTCATCTCGCGCCGTGCTGTGCCCCATCGAAGCTTTCTGCTCATCCTGCTTCTCGCAACCTTCGGCACATCGATTGTCTTCGCGGGTGGCGACGGAGTAGCACAGAACATCTTCTATCCATGCCTGATCGCGGTCGCGATTGCCTACGCCGCCGCGATCTCCTGCCTGAGCGACATTCCCCGCCGGACCCGCACGGCAAACCGGGTGTTCATCGCGGCTCTCGTCATCCCGGCTTTGCTGAGCGCGGTGTTTGTTCCGTTCCGGGTCGGCAGGGACATTGCGGCCTGGCGCGCCCTGCCGCTGGCGACAGAGGCTGCGAGACATGCGGTCGGCGTGCTCACGTCAGTGCATGGCCCCGCGATCTGCGAGGATATCCTGCTGTGCTACAGAGCCGGCAAAGAGCTCGATTTCGATCCCTATTTCGTCAACGATCAACTCTTGATCGGCCGTATCAAGCAATCAGCAATCCTCGCGATGCTTGTCTCCCATCATTATACAGCGATCGAGATCGACGGCGTTGCCAGCACGGCTTTACCCAGCCAGCGCCGCCGTTTCAACAAAGCCTTCATGCAAACCTTGTTCTCGCACTACAGGCTGGTATCGGCCGACGGCTTCTATGCGGTGTTCGAGCCGGGCCACTGATCAGGATCATGCCGCTCACGCGTCCACGTAGCGCATGTGTTGGAGATCGGTAATCAATCCCGGACCAGTTGGGCGCCATCCCAGCCGTGCCTGGGTTTGCGCGCCTGAAGCCGGCAGATCCATCCCGACAAACGCCCCAAGCCATCCAAAATGACCCGATGCCTCCGCCGCGGACATCGAGACCACCGGCACCTTCAAGCCTTGGCCGATGATGTCGGCGATCACACGCACCGTTATCCCTTCCTCAGCCACCGCGTGATAGCGCGCGCCGGCTTCATGCTTCTCCAACGCCAGCCGGTAGAGACGGGCGACATCAAGCACGTGCGCCGCCGGCCAGCGGTTGAGTCCGTCGCCCACATAGGCTGAGACGCCTTTCTCGCGGGCGATCGCCACCAAGGGAGTGATAAGGCCCTGCTTGACCGCGTCGTGAACCTGGGGAAGGCGCACCACCGACACATTGACACCATTCTCCAGCATCGAAGCTCCTGCCAGTTCCGAAGCCTTGCGGGGATTTGGATGGTCGGGATTGAAGATATCTTCGGTCGCGGGTTGCCCTGGCACAGCACTCCCCATCCCGGTGCCGGAGGTGATGAGCAGCGGACGGTCTGATCCGGCGAGCGCGCCGCTCAGAGCCTCGATGGCGCGCCTGTCCTTCTCGCAATTCGCCAGGAAGTTCGTGAAGTCGTGATCGAACGCGCAGTGAATGACACCGTCCGACCCGGCCGCCCCGCGGCGCAGACTCTCCAGATCCTCGAGCGTTCCGCGATGCGCCTCGGCGCCGGCGGCAATGAGAGACCGAGCCCCCGCATCCGACCGCGCCAAGCCGAGCACCTGGTGGCCGGCATTGATCAGTTCCGGGACAATGGCGGCGCCGATAAAGCCGGTGGCGCCGGTGACGAATACACGCATGGTATGTCTCCTTCGTTGTCAGAACATTGTGGGCGGAGCACGCATGCTGTTAAAGATGTGAGATTATACGGGTATAATAGCTACCAGGGTGTGCGATCATGTCCAAAGGCAGTCCGCTCGGCGCCTATCTGAGGAACCGACGCACAAAGCTTGATTCCGCATCGCTCGGCCTCTCCGGCGGCCGACGCCGAACTTCGGGATTGCGTCGCGAAGAGGTGGCCCAGCGCGCCAACATCAGCGTGACCTGGTACACCTGGCTGGAGCAGGGCCGCGGTGGCAATCCATCGTCGGAGGTGCTCGACCGCATCGCGCGGGCGTTGACGCTGACCGACGTTGAGCGCGAGCACCTGTTCCTCATCGGCCTCGGGCACCCGCCGGAGGTGCGCACGCGCGGCCGCGACGCGATCACGCCTCGATTGCAGCGCCTCCTCGACGCGCTGACCTATAGTCCCGCGATCGTCCGGACGGCGACATGGGACGTGGTTGCATGGAACCGTGCCGCCGCTGCCGTGCTCACCGATTACGGCGCCCTGCCGCCCGATCAGCGCAACATCCTGCGCATGATCTTCTGCGACTCCCGGGTCCGCGCCGCACAGTCCGAGTGGGAAGCCGTCGCCCGCTTTGTCGTGGCTGCCTTTCGTATCGACGCCGCGCGCGCCGGGGCTGACGACGAGACGGCGTCGCTCGTTCGCGAACTGTGTCAATCGAGTCCCGAGTTCGCGTCCATGTGGCGCGACAACGACGTGGAGGCACACGGTGACGGAGTGAAGCATCTGCGTCATCCGCAGGTGGGACCGCTCGCGTTGGAATACTGCGCCTTTGCCGTGGATGGTCGGCCGGACCTCAGCCTCATCGTCTACAACCCGGCGACACCGGACGACCGAAGGCTGATCGAGACTCTGATCGCGGCACCCCCGGCGCTAGCCGCGGAGTGACTGCGCCAGGGCATGGTCGCATCGCGCGGCCAGGATGAAATCGTTGTCGTGCAGTCCGCCGATTGTGTGGGTTTGCAGCGACAGGCGGACGTAGCCCCAACCGAAGCTTACGTCCGGATGATGACGCGCAGCCTGGGCAATGTCGGCCACGCGTTGCACGAAGGCGAAGGCTCCCGCGAAATCGGCGAAGCGGTAGCTCCGCTCGATACGCGTTCGATTGTCGCAGAGCGTCCAGTCCGGCACGTGGGCCCGCAACGTCTCGATGGCGGCCGCATCGAGCGGGGGCGTGTGCTTGCGGCAGGCGGTGCAGGGACGCTCGGCGAGCGTGCTCATGAGGCGAGGCTTTCACGCAGCAGTTCAAGCTCGAGCCAGCGCTCCTCGGCTCGGCGCAAGGCGTCCTCCTCGCGTTGCAGCGCGGCGCTGGTCTCGGTGAAGGCGTGCGCGTCGCGCTGATAGAGCGTGGCATCGGAGAGCATGGCGCGCAGGCGCTCGATCTCGTGCTCGTGTCGTTCGATCCGCGCCGGCAGTTGCGTGAGAGCGTGCTGATCCTTGAAGGACAGCTTTCGTGCGGGTGGGCGGGGTTCGATCGCTCGTGACGAAAGCGGCCTGCCGGGTGCGGCGGCGGCGTTGCCGGCGAGCCTGCCGCCTTGCGCCAGCATGTCGCTGAAGCCGCCGGCATATTCCTGCCAGCGTCCGTCTCCTTCGGCGGCAAGCACCGAGGTGGCGACGCGGTCGAGGAAGTCGCGGTCATGGCTCACCAGCAGCACCGTGCCCTGATAGGACTCCAGCATCTCCTGCAGCAGATCGAGTGTCTCAAGATCGAGGTCGTTGGTGGGCTCGTCGAGCACCAGCAGATTGGACGGGCGCGCGAGCGCGCAGGCCAGCATCAGCCGCGCGCGTTCCCCGCCCGACAGCACGCCCACGCGTGTGCGCGCCTGCTCCGGACGGAACAGGAACTGTTTCATCGCGCCGATCACATGCCGCCGCTCGCCGCCCACCTGCACCATGTCGCCGCCGCCGGTCAGCGTGTCGGCGAGGGTCGCATCCGGATCGAGCGAGCGGCGCTGCTGATCGAGCGTGACCATGCTGAGCCCGGTGCCGATCTGCACGCCGCCGCGGTCGGGCGGTTCCATGCCGGTAAGCAGCCGCAGCAGCGTGGTCTTGCCGGCGCCGTTGCGTCCGACGATACCCAGCCGATCACCACGCAGCACGCGCAAATCCAGACCCTGCACGATGGTCCGGCCGTCATAGGACTTGTCAACCGACTCCGCGACGGCAACCAGCTTGCCGGACAGTTCGGCGCTCTTCGCCTCGAGCGTGAGGCCGGCCGCGACAGCGACCGCGTCGCGGCGACGGGCGCGGAGTGCCGCCAGTTCGCCCACCCTGCGGACATTGCGCTTCCTGCGGGCGGTGACGCCGTAGCGCAGCCAATGCTCCTCGCGCACGATCTGCCGGTCAAGCTTGTGCGCGTCGCGTTCTTCTTCCGCCAGCACCTCCTCGCGCCAGACCTCGAAGCGGCTGAAGCCCTGGTCGAGGCGGCGGGTGGCGCCACGATCCAGCCAGACCACGCCGCGCGATAAAGTCTCCAGCAGCCGGCGGTCATGGCTGATCACGACGATGGCGGAACGCAGCGAGGCCAGTTCCCGCTCCAGCCAATTGATCGTCGGCATGTCGAGATGGTTGGTGGGCTCGTCGAGCAGCAGCAGGTCCGGCGCGGGTGCGAGCGCCCGGGCAAGTGCGGCGCGCCGCGCCTCGCCACCTGAAAGCGTGCGCGGGTCGCGGGCGCCCCCGAGGTCGAGCGCATCAAGCATGGCGGCGGCCCGATGTCCGGGATCGTCCGCCGGCAGGTCGGCGCGGGCATAGTCCCTTGTCGTGGCAAAGCCGGCGAGGTCGGGCTCCTGCGCAAGCGTGCCGATGGTGCAGCCAGGCTGCAGGAAGCGCGTGCCGGAATCCGGCTGCAACGCGCCCCCGGCAATCTTGAGCAGGGTGGATTTGCCCGAGCCGTTGCGTCCGACCAGGCACAGGCGCTCGCCCGCACAGACCGCCAGCGAAGCCTGATCCAGCAACGGCCGGCCGCCGAGCGTGAGCACGATATCGTCGAGTTGCAGCAAGGGAGGCGCCATGGCGCAGTTGTGGCGCGGACAGCCGCGTGGTTCAACGTGCCGAGCGCGAGGGAGGCGAAACCAGTCTGATCTCGTTGCCGGAGGCCGTGCGCGCCGCAAGGTCGCGATCAGGGGCGCGATCGGCGCGGGCGAGGGCGGAGACGAAGGAGCGCCCCCAGTTCAATGCCGAGGTGTCGCGGATCGCCTCCCAGCAGGCGTTCCAGCGGTCCTCGCGTTCCGGACGGCTCATGCGCAGCGCCGTGTCCAGGGCGTCGGCGATCTCGTCCGCATCAACCGGATTGACCAGGAGTGCCGCCCCCAACTGACGTGCGGCGCCTGCGAACTTCGAGAGCACCAGCACGCCGGGATTGTCCGGGTCCTGGGCGGCCACGTATTCCTTGGCGACCAGGTTCATGCCGTCGCGCAACGGCGTCACCAGGCCGACACGCGCTTCGCGCATGAAGCCGGCGACCGACTCGCGTGAGCCGCCGCGCGCGAGCAGGCGGAGCGGCACCCAGTCCGGTTCGCTGAAGCTGCTGTTGATCGACCCTGTCGCACGTTCCAGGTCCTCGCGCAGGTCCTGATAGGCGTCGACGTCCTGCCTGCTTTCCGCCGCGATCTGCAGGAACGTGGTCTGCCGGTGCCATTCCGGCCGGGTTTCGAGCAGACGGCGGAAGCCGGAGAGGCGATGGCGCAGACCCTTGGTCGGGTCCATGCGGTCCACGCCGAGGATGAGGCTTTGCCCGTCCAGGCTGCGCCGCAGCCGCTCGCTCTCGATCGAGGTGGCGGCCAACTCCGCCATGCGCGCGAACTCGGCCGGCTCGATCTCGACCGGGAACACGCCGACCCGTATCTGACGACGGCCAAGCTGAAGCCCTCCGCCGGGCAGCCGCGAGGCACCCGCGATACGCTCCGCCGAGGCGGCGAAATTCTCCGCGTCGTTGGCGGTCTGGAAGCCGAGCAGGTCCGCCTCGAGCAGATCGCGTATGAAGATCGCGCCGTCCGGGATGCTGCCGAGCATGTCCGGAGAGGGAAACGGCGTATGCAGGAAGAAGCCGATCGGCGCCCGCACGCCATGGTGCCGCAAGGACGATGCCAGGGCCATGAGGTGGTAGTCGTGGATCCAGATCGTGTCGGTCGGACGAAGCAGCGGCTGTAGGATTGCGGCGAAGCGGTCATTCACGCCGCGATAGGCGTGCAGGCTGCGCCGGTCGAAATGCATCTGCTCCGGCAGGGAATGCAGCAGCGGCCAAAGCGTCGCATTAGAGAACTGATTATAGTAGAGTTCGACTTCGTCCGGCGACAGCTCGATGGTGGCGTATTCCACTGATCCGTGCCGCACGGATGACGGAGCCTTCGACAGCGCATCCGGGCTGGTGTTGCCGCTCCATCCAAACCACAGGCCGCCCTGCCGCTCCATCAGCGCATTCAGGGCGACCGCAAGCCCGCCGGGCTTGGCGCCTTCGCGCGGGACGGCGACTCTGTTAGAGATGACCACCAGCCGGCTCATCGCACTCTCCGCCACTTTGGCCGCCCCTCTGGCGCCTCTTTGAAGTGGCCAGCATACGAGGATGGATCAAGATCAAGCCTGGGTGTTTTCGTCCTTGCCCGGGCGCAATGCCCGCAAGCGCGCAAGCCGGGCCTGGGCGCCAGACTCCGACAACACGCCGCCGACCGCGGCCGCGAGCCGCCGCCGCCAGTTCGGGTGCTCGTTGGTGGTGCCCGGCAGGTTCGGCTGGTCGCGCAGCGCCAACGCATCCTCCATCGGCACCATCACCAGTTCGCATTCGCTGCGCGCGGTATGCGCGATGGCGGCGGCGGCAACCGGCTCGGTGTCCCCTGGGGCGGGCGCCTCGCCCGACGCCGCGCCGCTTTCCTGCATCGCGTCCCACAGCATTGCGCGGTCGCGCGCACGCTCCTGGTCAGCCTCCTCCCGCTGATCCTGCGGCAAGCCTAACACCGCGTGGCGTGTCGTGATGTCATGGCCGGCCCACCAGCCGGCGACCGTCGGCAGATCGTGCGTGCTGGTCATCGCCGCGGCCCGCCTGGTCCATTGGGCCGGCGGCTTGAAGCGATGGTCGTCGCGCTCGAACTGCAGGATGCGCATGCCGTCGATGCCGTCCTGCTGCAGTCTTGCCTGAAATCCCTCTGGAACGGTGCCCAGATCCTCCGCCAGCACGATCGCCCGGTTGCGGACGGATTCGAGCTTGATGAGACGGCGCAAATCGTCTTCCGGAAAGGCCAGGTAGGTGCCGTGGTTGGCGGTGCGGCCTTCGGGAATGATCCAGAGGCGGGCGATGCCCATGGCGTGATCGATGCGCACCCCGCCGGCATGCCGCATGGCGCGGGACAGCATCTCGATGAAGCCGGTGAAGCCATTCCGGCGCAGGCCGCGCGCGGAAAAGGCGGTAATTCCCCAGTTCTGGCCGTTGACCTGAAGCAGGTCGGGAGGCGCGCCGATCGAGAGTCCGCGCAACGTCTCGCCTTGCTGGCTCCAGCAATGGCTGCCGCCCGCGTCGGCGCCGACGGCGAGATCGGAGATCAGCCCGATCGGCATGCCGCCGTCCCGCGCCGCGCGCTGCGCCTGCGCCAACTCGCGGTCGGCGCGATATTGCAGCCACGCATGGAAATCGATGTCGTGTTGGTGGACGCGGCGGAACTCGTCGATGCCGCTGGCGCCCGGCGCGCTATACTCCTCCGGCCAGTCGCGCCAGTCCCAGCGCGCCGGGTCGCCGCCCCAGATATGCTGGTGCAGAGCCTCGAACAGGGCATGGGATTCGAGCAGCTCGCCGGCGTCGGCGCGCCAGGCATGAAACTCGTCGCCGGCGCCGGCTGCAAATTGTCGGCGCAATCGGCCGAGGCGATCTCGCGACATCGCCGGCCAATCCACCAGGTCGAGCGCCTCCAGGCGCGCCGCCTCCGCGCCGGGATGATCGGCCGTGACATGCAGCGCGTTGAGCATCAGCCGGCTGGACGGCGCATACGGGCTGAAACGGTCAGGGTCGGCGGAGAACTGCGCGTGCACCGGGCTGATCGCCAGCGCCTGCGCGCCATGTCCCGCCGCCTCTCGCGCGAACTCGGCGAGCGCCGTGTAGTCCCCGACGCCGCCATCACCCGGCCTGCGCAACGAATAGAGCTGCACCGCCAATCCCCAGCCGCGCGCGCCCTCGCGGCCCAGAGCCTCGCTCACGGTAAAACAGCATCTGGGCGCCACGGCGAGCGTGATCTCCCGCCCATCGATCTCCAGCCGGTGATAGCCGGGCCGATCGGGTGCGGCGATCAGGCAGCCGGTGCCATCGGCCTCGGCCACTCCCTCGCTGCCGCCGCCATCCTCGAAGTGGATGCGCCAGGCGCCGGGTGGCGCCGGCACGAACACACGCGACGAGAGCTCCGCGGTGATCAACGGCGGTGGCGCGCGGCCTTCCTGCTCGAGCTGGTCAATACGGTCACAAAACTCGCCGTCATTCTCCGCGCCAAGCCCAAGTGCCGCGAGCACGCCATGCAGATCGTCACGCGCGATCTCGTGCCGCTTGCCGAAGATGTCGCACCACTCTGTCGCCACACCGGCAAGCTCGCAGGCTCGCTTGATGAGAGCATCGGCCGGATCGCTCACCTCTGCTTGCTCATGGCTTCGTTCTTCTCCGAGGGTCAGGCTGGTGTCAGGATCAGTGTGGCAAGCGGCGGCAGCGTCAGGTCGAGCGAAGCGGGCTGCTCGTGCGAGGCTTCGGCGCGCGCCTGGATGATGCCGCCATTGCCGAGGTTGGTTCCGCCATACCGCTCGCTGTCGGTATTCAGCAGCTCGTGCCAGACTCCCGGCTCGCTTACGCCGATACGGTAATTGTGCCGCGGCACCGGCGTGAAATTGCAAACCACCAGCACGGGCTTTTGTCCGGGCTGGCCGAAGCGCAGCCAGGCAAACACGCTCTGGTCGGCATCCTGCAGCACAACCCAGCGAAATCCGGTATGGTCGCAATCCTTCGCATGCAGCGCCGGCAGCGACGCGTACAGATGATTAAGGTCGCGAATGACGCGCTGCACGCCCTTATGCAGCGGATGGTCGAGCTGCCACCAATCAAGGCCGGTATCGTGGTTCCACTCGCGTCCCTGTGCGAACTCGCTGCCCATGAACAGCAGCTTCTTGCCCGGATGGCCCCACATGAAACCATAATAGGCGCGCAGGTTGGCGAATTTCTGCCACTCGTCGCCCGGCATCTTGGTGATCATCGAGCCTTTGCCGTAGACCACCTCGTCGTGCGAAATCGGCAGCACGAAACGTTCGGAGAACGCGTAAACCAGACCGAACGAAATTTCGCCGTGGTGCCAACGACGATGCACCGGCGCCTCTTCGATGTAATGCAGCGTGTCGTGCATCCATCCCATGTTCCATTTGTAGTCGAAACCAAGCCCACCTTCGTCGGCCGGGCGGGAGACGTTCGGGAACGAGGTGGATTCCTCGGCGATCAGCACCGCGCCCGGAGCGGTGGCATGCATGGCGCGGCTGAGGTCCTGCAGGAAGGCGATCGATTCGAGGTTCTCACGTCCGCCATACCGGTTCGGCACCCATTCTCCCTGCTTGCGGCTGTAGTCGCGGTAGAGCATCGAGGCGACGGCATCGACGCGCAGTCCGTCGACGTGGAAGTGGGTCAGCCAGAACAGGCCGCTTGCGATCATGAAGCCGCGCACCTCGTCGCGGCCAAGATTGTAGATGTAGGTGTTCCAATCCTGATGGTAGCCTTCGAACGGGTCGGCATGCTCGTAGAGCGGCGTGCCGTCGAAGCGGGCAAGCCCGTGGCTGTCGGTGGGGAAGTGCGCCGGCACCCAGTCCAGCAGCACGCCGAGACCGGCGGCGTGGCAGCGATCGATGAAGCGGGCAAACTGCGTCGGTGTTCCAAGACGCGCGGTCGGCGCGAACTGGCTGACCACCTGATAGCCCCAGGAGCCGCCGAACGGGTGCTCCATGATCGGCATCAGCTCGACATGGGTGAAGCCAAGCTCTTTCAGGTACGGGATCAGGCGGTCGCCGAGCGAGTCCCAGCTCGGCTCGCCGCTCGCCGCGTGACTGTCATGCGGCAGCCAGGACATCGCGTGCATCTCGTAGATCGAAATTGCCGCGTCCGGCGCGTTGCGGGCGGCGCGGCCTGCCATCCAGTCGGCGTCGGTCCAGGCGAAATGCGGATCGTCGACCACCGAGGCGGTCTGCGGCGGCTTCTCCGTTGCCCAGGCCACGGGATCAGCCCGCCAGGGCAGCACGTCGCCGCTGGGTCCGACCAGCTCGTATTTGTAGAGAGCGCCGGTGCCGACACGCGGCAGGAAAATCTCCCACAGACCCGAAGCACCACGCTTGCGCATCGGATGGCGCCGGCCATCCCAGTGGTTGAATGACCCCACCACCGAGACGCGCTGCGCGTTCGGCGCCCAGACGGCGAAGCGGGTGCCGCGCACGCCGTCGATCTCGAGCACGTGCGCGCCGAGCACGCGTCCAAGCTCGCGGTGCCGCCCTTCGTTGAGCAGATAGATATCAAGCTCGCCAAGCAGCAGGCCGAAGCTGTAGGGATCCTCGGTCTCGACGATCGTCTCGCCGCCCGCGCCATCGACCATATGCGCGCGCAGCCGGTAGGGCGCGTTCGAGGCAACCGGACCAGACCAGAGCCCGTCGGCGTGGACGCGGCTGAGTTCGCCGAGCGGCGCCCCGGTCAGGCGGTCGATCACCTCGAGACGTGTCGCTTCTGGCATGAAGACGCGGACCACAGCACCTCCCGGCAGCGCGTGCGGTCCAAGCAGGGAGAACGGGTCGCCGTGCCGGGCACGGACAAAGCTGTCGATTGCACCCTGGTGCGGCAGATGGTCACTCATTCTCATCAGAACCGCCCCCGAGCAATCTGGTTGCGATCTCGTCAAGCCCGGAGAGCGGGATCGTGATCCAGGTCGGTCGGTTATTGGCCTCGTAATGGATTTCGTACGATGCCTTTTCAATCAGGAAGAGGTCCAGCAGCGCTGGCTCCGCGGCCGGCGTGAACCAGGGTGTCGGACTTGCCGCCAGCACCTCGCGGTAGGCGGCAAGGAAATCCGTGCCCGCGTGATGGCGGAAGCGCTCGAGCAGGTGCGCTCGACGCAAATTGGTGCTCTCGCTGCCGCCTTCCAGGCGCGCGGCGGCGGTGGCGCCGGCATAGTCGAACGATCGGAGCATTCCCGCCACGTCGCGCATCGGCGAGGAGTGCGCCCGCCGTTGCTCCATGGACTTCGCGGGCTCGCCCTCGAAATCGATGAGAAACGCGTCGCCGCCCACCACCAGCACCTGGCCCAGATGGAAGTCGCCATGCACGCGCGTTCGCAGCGATCCCGAGCCACGCGACGCAAGCCCGCGTATCACCGCCTCAAGCGGCGCGCGACGGCTGATCAGCCGGGCCGCCAGGCTGCTTGCCGCCTCATCCAGGTCGCCGCGCTGCATCGCCGCCTCGACGGCTGTGATCGCGTGGTCGAGTTGTTCGACCGTGCCGCGCCCCCAGCCGAACAGATCCGCCTCGTTCGCCGTATCCGGCCGGAAGGCGGCATTGTCGGTCGGCGTCGCGAAGACCTCATGCAACTGGGCGAGCCGCCTGCCGAGTGCGGCGGCAAAGCTCGCGTAGTTGCTGTAGGCGTCGTCGTGCGCCTGCTCGCCGTCGCCGACGCTGTCATCGGCGGCGCGGGCAAGAAAATCGAGCGTCCAGCTCCAGCCGTCGCCCTGGTTGCGCACGAAGCCCTGCACCACGATCATGGTGTTGGGCGTGCCGTCCGCGTCGATCCGCGCGACCTCGCCGTACATCGGCGGCGTGTTGGCGTAGCCCCGCTCGGTCAGATAGCGGCTGATCTCCGCCTCTGGATGGATGCCCGGCAGCACCTTGCGGATGATCTTGAGCACGAGCAGGTCGTCGATGATCTGCGAGCTGTTGGACTGCTCGGCCGACAGTCTGCGTATGGTCAGCGGGCTCGGCAGCTCGAGTCCGTCGAGGCGGTCGGTCTTGCTGAACACCAGCGTGCCGGAGTCGAGCCGCAGCGACGCCTGCTGGCGGAGCAACGAGAGCACGTCGTTGGTGAAGTCGTCGGAGGCGAAACCGTCAGTCACGTAGCCGACGAGCGGTCCGCGGCGGATGCGGCTGAAGGCGAGCTGCTGACCGAGGGGAATGCAGTCCGCCTCCGGCACCGCGGCGAGCGGCAGGCAGTAGCGTTCAGTGCGTTCGCCGACACGCACCTCGATCTCGCCGAACACGGTGCGGCCGCTGCGGCCGGGAACCAACTGCGTGAGGCTGGTGAAGCGGACCGACGTGAGGCGCTCGGACTTTGAAGAGAACCATCGCCGCTTCGGCAGGTATTCCGGCAGCACCTCAAGCTCCAGCAGCGTTCGCGCCGGCCCCGCGCCGAGTTCGCCGAGATCGTTTCGCACCACGATGGTGGAGAATTCCGGCAACGGTTCCGGCGCCGGCGTGTGCCAGGCGGGCAGCGCGCGTTCGGAGGCAAGCAGGAACCAATAAGAGCCGTAGGGCGGCAGAGTCAGCAGGTAGGTGAGCTGGCCTACGGGTGGAAACACCGAGCCGCCGACAACGTCGATCGGCACACGGCCGGCGAATTCGTGAAGGTCGAGTTCCACCGCTTGTGCCGCGCGCGAGAGATTGCTCACGCACAGGATGGTCTCCTCGGCGCCGTCTTCGCTGGTCCACTCGCGCAGATAGGCCAGCACCTTGCGGTTGCCCGGATAGAGGAAGCGCTGGGTGCCGCGTCCGAAGGCGCGGTGCGACTTGCGCACGCTCAGCATGCGTCGCATCCAGTTCAGCAGCGAATGCGGATCGGCGGCCTGCGCTTCCACGTTGACCGCCTGGTAGCCGTAGATCGGATCCATGATCGGCGGCAGCACCAGGCCGGCGGGATCGGCGCGCGAGAAGCCGCCATTGCGGTCCACCGACCATTGCATTGGCGTGCGCACGCCGTCGCGGTCGCCGAGATAGATGTTGTCGCCCATGCCGATCTCGTCGCCATAATAGATCACCGGCGTTCCGGGCATCGACAGCAGCAGGCCGTTCATCAGTTCGATGCGGCGGCGGTCGCGCTGCATCAGCGGCGCCAGTCTCCTGCGTATGCCGAGATTGAGCCGCGCGCGCTTGTCGGAGGCGTAGGTCTCCCAGAGATAGTCCCGCTCCGAGGAGGTCACCATCTCCAAAGTGAGCTCGTCATGGTTGCGCAGGAACACCGCCCATTGGCAGGCGGCGGGGATCTCGGGCGTCTGCCGCATGATGTCGGTGATCGGAAAACGATCTTCGCGCGCGATCGCCATGTACATGCGCGGCATCAGCGGGAAATGAAACGACATGTGGCATTCGTCGCCGTCGCCGAAATACACCTGGGCGTCTTCCGGCCATTGGTTGGCTTCGGCGAGCAGCATCCGTCCCGGCGCATAGACATCGATCTCGGCACGTATCTTCTTGATGATGTCGTGGGTTTCCGGAAGATTCTCGTTGTTGGTGCCCTCGCGCTCGACCAGATAGGGCACCGCGTCGAGACGCAGACCATCGACGCCGAGGTCAAGCCAGAAGCGCATCACCGACAGCACTTCCTCGAGCACACGCGGATTGTCGAAATTGAGATCCGGCTGATGGCTGTAGAAGCGGTGCCAGTAATAGGCCTGGGCTTCGTCGTCCCAGGTCCAGTTCGATTTCTCGGTGTCAATAAAGATGATGCGGGTGCCGTCATACTTCTCGTCGCTGTCCGACCACACATAGAAGTCGCGCTCAGCAGAACCGGGAGGCGCGCGGCGCGCGCGCTGGAACCAGGAATGCTGATCCGAAGTGTGATTGATGACCAGTTCGGTGATGACGCGCAGGCCGCGCTCATGCGCCGCGGTGACGAAATGCCGCAGTTCGGCGAGGCTGCCATACTCGGGATGCACGCCGCGATAGTCGGCGATGTCGTAGCCGTCGTCGCGGCGGGGCGAAGGGTAGAATGGCAGCATCCAGATCGCGGTGACGCCCAGCTCGGCGATATAGTCGAGCTTCTGCAGCACCCCGGCGAAATCGCCGACCCCGTCATTGTTGGCGTCAAAGAACGACTTGAGGTGTATCTGATAGATGACCGCGTCCTTGTACCAGAGCGGGTCCTCGATGGGCGGCAAGGTGATGCCGGGCGCTGCCGTGTCGGCGTCGGGCTCGGCAAGCTCGAGATTGTCGTTACTCATAACGGCGGACGAAGTCCCTTTGTGCGGCTCAGGAGAGTGGCGACGCGCGCCAGATGAAGTAGGGTTGCTGCGGGGTGAGCGTCACGGTGTGGTATTTGCCGGACAAGGTGAACCGGCCGCCGCCGATGAGGTCGTGCATCTGCAGCGTCGCCTCGTCAGGCAAGCCCCATTGATGCAGCGGCAGCTCGATCGTGCTCTGCTGCACGTTATGCGGGTCGAGGCTCACCAGACAGAAGATGCAGTTGCCGCGCCCCTCCGTGGTCTTCTCGTAGAATAGCACGGTGTCGTTGCCGGCGGGAAGAAAAGCGATCCCCAGATGCGAGTGCAGCGCCGGGTTCTGGGCGCGTATCCGGTTCAGCAAGGTGATCTCCGCCGTGATGTTGCCGGGCCGGTCCCAGTCCCAGGTGCGCCGCTGGTATTTCTCGCTGTCGAGATACTCCTCGCGTCCGGGCAACGGCGTGCCTTCGCACAGCTCGAAGCCGCAATAGACGCCCCACAGCCCGGACATGGTCGCGGCCAGCGCCGCCCGTATCAGGAAACCTGCCCGGCCGGAGGTCTGCAGGAAGAGCGGATTGATGTCCGGTGTGTTGACAAAGAAGTGCGGCCGGAAGAAGTCGCGCGGCGCATCCCGGGAGAGATGGGTCAGGTACTCGGTGAGCTCCGCCTTGGTGTTGCGCCAGGTGAAATAGGTATAGGACTGGCCGAAACCGACCTTGGCCAGCCGATTCATCACCTTGGGACGGGTGAACGCCTCGGCCAGGAACACTGCGTCAGGATAGCGGGCGCGCACCTCCGCGATCATCCATTCCCAGAACGGCAGCGGCTTGGTGTGCGGATTGTCGACACGGAACAGCCGTATGCCCTGTTCGGCCCAGTAGATGACGATGTTGGCCAAGGCCAGCCAGAGGTCGGGCACCGCGCCCTGGTTGTAGAAATCGACGTTGACGATGTCCTGGTACTTTTTCGGCGGGTTTTCGGCGTAGCGCACGGTGCCGTCCGGACGCCAAAGGAACCAGTCCTTGTGCTCGCGCAGCCATGGATGATCGGGCGCGCACTGGATCGCGAAATCGATGGCGAGCTCAAGCCCGTGCGCCTGGGCCGCTTGGCGGAGATGCAGGAAATCGTCGAGCGTGCCGAGAGCCGGGAGAATCGCGTCGTGGCCGCCTTCCTCGGCGCCCACCGCATACGGGCTGCCGACATCCTCGGGGCCAGGCGTCAGTGTATTGTTCGGACCCTTGCGATTGATCCGTCCGATCGGATGGATCGGGGGGAAATACAGCACGTCAAAGCCCATCGCCCGTATGCGCGGCAAATGCCGCTCGACATCTCGGAAGCTGCCATGCACGTGCGGATCGTCGCTCATCGAGCGCGGAAACACCTCATACCAGGACGCGTAGCCGGCGGCGGTGCGCTCGGCTTCGACCGGGATCGCCGCCGAATGGGTGCTATGCGGCCGGTCGTCGGCGGCCTCCATCAGGGCGGCCAGCTCAGCGGAGAGCAGCATACGGCATTGCGACGCCTCGTCGCCGCCGGCGGCCTCGATGCGGGCAAGCGCCGCCTCGATTTCCACGTTGCCGGGAGCACCGCGCTTCACGGCGGCACGCAGCAGCGCCTGACCCTCGGTCAGTTCGAGCGAGATTGACACGCCGGCCTCCGCCTTGGCGCCGAGTTCGTGACGGTAGGTGGCGTAATGGTCCCGCCAGGCGAGGATTCGGTATTCGTGCATGCCGCGGGTCATGAGCGGGAAGTCCGCGGCCCAGCGGTCATTGCCGAGCAGGCGCATGCGCGTCTCCCGCCAGCCCTGCTCGCCCGGAGCGCGCCATTGCACGGCGACCGCGAGCAGATCATGGCCATCGCCGATCACGTCAACCTCGACCTGAACCACCTCGCCCGCGGTGCGCCTGACCGGAAAACGTCCGTCATCGACGCACGGCGCGGGATTTTCAATGGCGAGTCTTGGCCAGCCTGCCGCCGCCCGCGCCGAGCCCGGCTCTATCGCGGTCGGCTTGGGTGGCGCGATCGCAGCCGCCTCGTAGCGCCAGGCTTCGCCGATGCCGAGTGTGACGGCGACGCCGGGGATCAGCGGCATGGCATCCTGAGACGCGAACGACTTAAAGTTGCCGCCTGTCGCGGTGAGGAAGGACGTCGGATCAATCGTGGCCGGACGGTCGATCCGGCTGTTGAAAAGCAGCACACGCGCGCGGCCGCTCCAGCGCGGATCGGCGCCGCCCGTGGCGAGATAGGCCGCGACCGACGCATTCGGGAGGCCGATCCGTCGCGCCGGCAGCACTGCCCCGAAGGCGTCGGCCAGCGCCCGCCCGTCGCGGGCCGCCTGATCGGGCGCCGCAATCCAGCCCAGAGCCTCCGCGGCGCACAACGCAAACGCCCGCCGCAGCCCGGGTTCGCCGCCGACCCGCTCCACCGGCAGATCAGCGATCACCGGAGCGACCCCGCGCAGCATGGCGAGTTCGTCGTCGAACCACCTGTCCTGCCAGTTCCACCAGGCCAGGGACGACATCACACCGTCGAGGCCGATGTCCGCCATGGCCAGGATGTCATCCCATGCCATCCCGTTGGTCTCGGCGATCAGCAGGATAGATGGCGCCCGCCGGCGCATGGCGCGCAGCAGCGCCGGCGCCGTTCCGTGCGGCAGCCCGGTGAGGCCGCGCACACGCACGCCCGCGAGACCTGCCCGCCCCCAGCCAGCGACGAGCTCTCCCCACCAGCCGCCAAGCCGCTCCACAGCATCGCTCCCGGCCAGCGATGGCCGCGCCAGATGCGGCGTGGGCACGGCGCGGGGATCCAGCGCTGCGGACGGCTCCGGCGCCAGGAACAGATGAGCGGGATCACGCGCGATATCGCCGTCGGCGCCGACGCAATCGATCACCAGGTCGATCAGAGCGGCGCCGGCCCCCGCCTCGGCAACCAGCCAGGCGACGCTGCTGGCCGCCGCCTCTCGTGACGCGATCACCCCAGCCTCACCGGCGTTGTGGAGCAGGTCGGTGACCAGCACGCGCTGGAATCCTGACCACGCCTCTGCATCCCGCGCCAGCGAGGCTGGCAGCAAGGCAAGGTGCAGCGGCGAGGAGCCGTTTCCGGCGCCGGAGGCGCGTCCGATCTGGTTTGAACCGGTTTCGGCGAGATCCATGCGCGGCACTCCGTCGGCGGAATGGAAGATGTCCGTCAGGCGCGACGCGCATCACCATCGAGGCGTGTAGCCGTTGTTCGGTCACATCGGAAGGCGCCGCTGCCAGTCCGAACGTGAGCGCGCTCGCCGTGGTTCCTCTACTTCAGGGTGACTCCGCCGGTCACCGCCTGATAGGTGGCGATCGCGAGCGTCAGCGGCTCGAACGGCTTGGTGATGACGAAGGCCGGCTCGACCGTCTCGCCGGTAAGCAGCCGCTCCGGATAGGCGGTGACGAAGATCACTGGCGCATAGTGATGTTTCAGGATGCGGCTGACCGCGGAGGTGCCGTCGCCGCCGACGCCGAGATTGATGTCGGCGAGGATCAGTCCAGGACGCGTCCTCTGCGCGATCTTCACCGCCTCCGACTCGGTGGAGGCGACACCAACCACGCGATGGCCGCAGCCGAGCACCAGTTCCTCGATATCCATGGCGATGATCGGCTCATCCTCGATGATCAGCACGTCGGTCTCCGCAGCCTTGCGCAGACGCTCGCGGGCATGGCCAAGCTGAGCCGCCGCCTCGTCCAGCGGCAAGCCTACGATCGGCGCCGCGTCCTCGACGGAAACCTCCTCCAGCGCGGTCAGCAAAAGCAGTTGCCGCTGTTGCGAGGTCAGGCCGCCATCAACGTCGCCGGGGTCGACAAGCCCGAGATTGAAGCGGCGCGTGACCCAGTTATAGAGGCCGAGCCGCGCGGAAAGGTCGTCGGCCGTCGACGAGGTCAGCTCCCGCAGGCTCTCCGCGACCAGCAGATCGCCGCGCGGTTGGCTTCCGGTGAGCGCGCGCGCATAACGGCGCGCATAGGGAAGAGCGCGGATCAGGTCGTCGCGCCGCGTTTGTGCCATCAGGCGTCTCTCTCATGATTGAAGCACGGACAATAGAAGCAGATGAGGCAATAGAGTCGCGTGAGGCTGGAGTGAACGATCAGGGTGGCACAGGACCAGGCGGTGACGCGGAGTTTCACCGTGACATCGCCGCGGTCCTGCCGGATCTTCGCGGGTTCGCGCGGTTTTTGACCCGCGACGCCGCTGCCGCCGACGACCTCGTCCAGGATACGCTTGTTCGGGCACTCGCCGCCAGGCAGCAGTTCCAACAGGGCACCAACCTCAAGGCCTGGATCTTTACGATCCAGCGCAATGCCTTTTACGAGCAGACCCGTCGGCGTCAACGCGAAACCCGCCTGTTGAATGAAAGCCTGTCTAACTCCGCGGGCGCCAGTTCGCCGGACGCGTCGCTGCGCGGCGATGTGTCGGACCTGGAGCGCGTGCTGTTCACGTTGCCTCCGCTGCTCCGGGAGGCGCTGGTGCTGGTCGGCGCGCAGGAGCTCAGCTATGAGCAGGCTGCTGATGTATGCGGCGTTCCCGTGGGCACCATGAAGGCGCGTGTGTCCCGCGCCCGCACGCAGCTCGCGCAGGTGCTGGGTGCCGCCTACGCCTCCTGAAGGCGCGTGTTCCAGCCGATTACGCACGATCTTCCATATCGTGACCGTAGTCCGCCACGAGCGGATCGCCAACTCGACAATCGCCGAAGCCGCCCCCTCCAAAAGCGCACTGACCAGACTTGCTCGCGATCTCGTGAGACGAGACCGCGGCATCGAATGCAACGCCTGTCCCGGCGCGGTCATTGATCGGCTGAAAACGGAGAAAGAGGCACATGGGACATAACGCTGCCATCGCGACGCCACACGGTTTTCATGGTCAGGTGATCACGATCCTGCCGAAGCTCAGAGTTCAGGCGCTGGCGCTGACGCGCAACCGCGCCGCCGCCGAGGATCTGGTTCAGGACGCGGTCTGCAACGCGCTCTCCGCGCAGGGCAGCTTCATTCCAGGAACCAACTTCGCGGCCTGGATGCACCGTATTCTGCGCAACCGCTTCATCTCCAATTTGCGTAAGCGCCGTGACACCACCGATATCGACGATGTGCCGGCGGCGGCGTTTGCTACCGAGGCGCCGCACGAGGATCGCTTGGCGCTCAAGGATCTGGGCAAGGCGATGACTCGTCTTCCAGCGGATCAGAGAGAGGCCCTGATCATGGTTGTGGTTCAGGGAATGAGCTACGAGGCACTTGCCGACGCCACCGGATGTGCCGTCGGCACTGCCAAGAGCCGGGTGTTTCGTGCGCGTCGTCAGCTTGAGGCATGGCTGATGGGGGACACTCCGGAACGCGCCGACCGCGGCAAGAGCGTCAAGCTTTCGCGTCTGCCGCCCAGCGCTGTTCGTGACATCGGCGCCTCGGAAAGCAGAATTCCCACCTGATTGGTGTTCTTCGGCGCCCATGGACGCAACCGGGGAACCGCCCCGCCGCTATTCAAGGACAGGCGGCGCGATCATGGCAATCCGGGATCATCATGACTTCATGACGAAGGCTGACGATAAGGAGAACAACCCGACGCCCGCAGGAGCACGCCGCGCACGCATGAAAACGCCGGCCGGTTTTGATCTCTGGCTGACGCGCGGCCTGCACCAGATGTTCGACGCGGTGGCAAACGAGCCGATTCCTTCGGAGCTTCTCAAATTGATCGAAGAAGACAAGCTGAAGTAGGGGTGCCACGGCAAACGGGACGTATGGCAGGCGCTGCATTTTCCAAAGGGGTTGGCGCCGCGTACGGCAGCGGCCTGCGCAAGACCGCGTTATCGGCGGGAAGGCGCCGCCTCCGCTTAGCGGTCGATACCGTCAGCGCGCGCATGATCCTGATCATACTCTTGTCGTCCCTGCCTCTGGCGGTGTTGACGGGCGGCGTGTCCTGGCATGTGTATGAAGTGACCTCGGACGCGAGCGCAGTTCGCGGTCAGGTACTGCTCATGATGTTGCGTCAGGACGTGCGGCAGAGGCTGAGCCAGGCGCGCGATTTCATGAGCAATGTCGCCGCGTTGCCGGGGGTTGTTGATCCGGCGCGATGTGGGTCGCTGCTGGCGTCGGCTCTGGCGACCCAAAGTCAGCATTACCGGTCGCTTCGGGTTGTGGATGCCGCAGGGCGCGCGATCTGCGTGGCAGGCCATCCCGACCGCCCGGCAACGCCATGGGCAAAAGTATTGGCGGCCGATCATCTGGAAATCGAGGGCGTGACGACGGATGCGATGACGCATGGCGAGCCGCAAATGGTCGTGCAACTCGCTTGGCCTATTGTGGCGGACGGCTCGCGCGTGCTGCTTGCGGATGCCAGCCTCGGATGGGAACGCACAGTCTTGTTTGGAGCCGACCGGGCCACCGATATCCTAGGGGGGTCGAGAGGCTCTGAGGCGTGGCTGCTTGGCCCGCATGGTCTAGCCGCATCGGCTTGTATCGGCTGCGGCTGGACCATGCCGCGCGACCTGCCGCGGATTGCACGCCGCGCAGCACTTGGGCAAGGCGCTCCCGTCGCCACCTCATACGGTTCCGCCGCATTCGGCGCCTTGGCGGGGCCGATCTCGCTGCTCGCCATCGCCAGACCGACTCGCCAGGAAGTGCATGCGTTGAGCCTGCTGATCATCCGCATGATCGGCATCGTGCTGTTGCTCGGCGTCGGATTGCTTGGCGTCGCCATTGGCGCCAACATGCTGGTGGTCTCGCCGTTGCTTCGGCTGACCGCGGCGGTCACGCACTGGCGCCGCGCGGGGGACTATGATCCGGGTCGAGCCCGCATGATGCCGGCGGAGTTGCGCGAACTCTCCCATGCCTTCCATCAGGCCACCCGCTCGCTTGCCTCGCATGAGCGTGGCCTGCGGGAAGCGCAAACCCGTCAGGAGTTGCTGATCAAGGAGATCCATCATCGGGTCAAGAACAACCTGCAGATCATAGCCTCGCTGCTCAATCTGCAAGCGAACCGTATCCGTCTGCCGGAGGCGCGTGCCGAGTTTGCCTCCGCCCGCGACCGCGTCCGCGCGCTGGCGACACTGCACCGCTATTTGTATTCCGAAGGCGATCTGCAGACGCTCAACATGCGCTCCTTCCTTCAGGAGCTCTGCGCCCAGCTTTCGCAGGCGATCGGCGAGAAGCAGGGCGGGCGCATCACGTTGCACATCGAGGCGCCGGAGATCGCCATGGCCACCGACCAGGCTGTGCCCCTGGCGCTGGTGGTGACCGAGGCGATCAGCAATGCGTTCAAATACGCCTTTCCGGGCGGTCGGCCAGGCCATGTCCGCGTGAGCCTCAGCGAGCTTGGCCAGGGCATGGCTCGGCTGGTCCTCGAAGATGATGGCGTCGGCATTCCAGCGGGGCGCGCCGAGACCGAGACCGGAGTTCGCGATGGGCTTGGCATTCAACTGATACGTGGCTTTTCGCGCCAGCTCGGCGCGCAACTCGACGTGCGCGAGGAGGGCGGCACCCGCTACACGCTGACGTTTCCACTGCGTCCGAAAGAAGCGGACACACGAGAGGCGGACCAGGAGTCCAGCGAGGACGAGGAGGCCGGCTGGACATGAAGCTTTGGCAAGAAGCTCCAGCCATGGTTGCCTGTCGCGTCATCCGTCTGCATACCTCGACGCCATGAGCGGCAACCGGACAGCGATCAAGGCCTGGACCCGAACACAGTCGCGGCTGGGCCGAAAACAAGCGGTTCCGGTGGTCCTGCTCGGCCTGATCAGCGTTGCCGCGGCGGTTTTCCAGGCGGCGTGCGTCGCCTGGCTGCTGGCGTCGGCACTGCTTGGGCCGGCCGCGTTTGCGCCTTCGCTCGCCAAGGCGATGGCGGGGTTCATCTGTGCCGCGCTGCTGCGCGCGTTGTTGCAGGCGCTCTCGGAGACGCAGGCGGTCCGCGCCGGCATCGCCGCGCGCGCGCGGCTGCGTCGAGACGCGCTGGGCGGCATTCTCTCGGATGGGCCGCGTCTGCTTCGCGGCACGCATAGCGCCGCCCTCGCGGCGCTGGCGGTCGACCGGATCGAGGCTGTCGACGGATTTTTCGCGCGCTACCTTCCGGCTGCCAGCCTGGCCTTCGCGGCGCCGCTGCTGGTGCTGGTGGCGGCCTGGTTCGCCCAGCCGTTTGCCGCTGTGGTGCTGCTCTGCTGCGGCATTGCGGTGCCGGTGATGCAGGCGCTGTTCGGGATTGGCGCCGCACTTGCCGCGCGACGGCAGTTCCAGGCGATGTCGCGCCTGCAGACCCGTTTCGTCGATCGCATGCGCGGCATCGCCACCATCGTGTTGTCCGGTCAAGCCGAAGCCGAAGCGGCGCGTCTCGCGCGGTCGGCGGACGAATTGCGGGCGCGCACCATGCGCGTGCTGCGCGTGGCCTTCCTCTCGTCGGCGGGCCTGGACTGCGCCATGGCGGTCGCCATCATCGCCATCGCCTTGCACGACGGCGCCTTCTTCCTGCACGCGCATGCCGGCTCGCATCCCGGGCCGGTGTCAGTGCCGCTCGCCTTGTTCGCGCTGCTGCTGGTGCCGGAGTTCTTCACGCCGCTGCGCAGCTTCGCGCTCGCCTATCAGGACCGCGCCCAGGCGGCCTCCTGCGCCGAAGCGTTGGCTGAGATTCCGCAGCCCTCGGCAACGATTGCCCCGGCTGCGGCGCCGCCCGTGCCGGATGACCCGGCGGGCGCCAGCCTGGTGCTGGAGGACGTCTCCTACAGTTGGGACACGGCGCGCGGCCAGACGTTGCACGGCTTGAGTTTTGGTCTTTCCCCAGGCGAGACCATGCTGCTGGTGGGACCGTCCGGCTCCGGCAAGTCCACCGTGATCGAGCTGCTGCTCGGTTTCATCAAGCCCGACCAGGGCCGCATCCTGATCAACGGCGTCGACATGCACAGCCTGGCGCCGGCCGAGTTGTCGCGCCTGGTGTCCTGGATCGGACAGAAGCCGGTGCTGTTCGCCAGATCGCTGCGTGAGAACATCCTGTTCGCCTGTCCCGATGCCGACATGGACGCGCTCAGCGAAGCGCTCCGCGTCGCCTCCCTCGATCAGGTCGTGGCCGAGCTGCCTGATGGTCTCGACACGCAGATCGGCGAAGGCGGCTATGGCCTCTCCGGCGGCCAGGCGCAACGCGTGGCGATCGCGCGGGCGGTGCTGCACAACGCTCCCTTGTTGCTGCTGGACGAGCCCACCGCGCATCTCGATCCCGATACCGAACGGGCGGTGTTCGACAGCCTGCGCCGGCTCGCCCGTCACCGCACCGTGCTGATGGCCAGCCACTCCGCAGCGGCGCGCGGACTTTGCGGACGCATTCTCGCGCTTCGTGGCGGACGGCAGTTCGCGGCAGTGGAGAAAAGGGGAGTGGCATGACCGCGCGAGTGCCGACCGACCGTCAGCGTCTGGCCTCGCCATTGCTCAGCGTGCTCGCTTTGTGGCGCGGCAGCGCCGCCGGTCTGGTCACCGGCCTGCTCGTCTCGGCTCTGGCCCTGCTGTTCGCCTTGGCGCTCCTGTCGATCTCCGGACTGCGTCTCGCCGGCACAGCGGTCGGCGTGCTGCTGGTCTCCGGCTGGGTGCTCCGTGGTCTTGGCGTCGGACGCGTGGTGTTGCGCTACGCCGAGCGGCTGATCACCCATGGCGCGACCTTCCGGGCGCTCGCCGATCTGCGTGTCTGGTTCTTCCGCCGTCTGGCGGCGAGTGCCGCGGGCGGCCTCGGTTTCCGTCGCACCGGCGATGCGCTGTCGCGCCTGGTCGGCGATGTCGATGCTCTCGACGGACTCTATCTGCGCCTGCTGCTGCCGCTTTGCGGCGCGCTGTTGTGCCTGCCGGTGCTGGCGGTGGTGATCGGGCTGACGCAGGCGGCGCTTGCCGCCGCAATATGCATCCTGTTCGCGGTCAGCGCCTTTCTGCTGCCTTGGCTTGCGGCCCGCCGCTCGGCCGCCGCTGGCGGCACTCTGGCCAGGAGCGCCGCCAGCCTGCGCATCAGCGTGCTCGACCTGGTCTCCGGGTTGCGCGAAATCCGGGTGTTTGATGCCGGGGCGCGGTCGCTTGCCAACGTGCAGGCCTGTGAGGGGGCGCTGTTCTCGGCGCAGTCCGCACTTGCCGGACGGTCCGCCGCGGCCGCCGCCGGCGCGTTCCTGTGCGGACAGGCCGCGATCGCCTGCGTGCTTGCCGCCACGCTCGGTCTCGGTTTTGCCAGGATCCCGCCGCTTGCCGCGGTGCTGCTGCTGTTTCTGGTGCTGGCGGCGTTCGAGTCGGCGTCCGGCCTGGTGCGCGCCGGCGTGCTCGCCGGCAACATGGCGCATTCCGCGAGCCGGGTGCTGGAGACCGGCGCCGAGAGGCGAGAGACGGCAGGTGTTCAGACCGGGCAGGGCGGCGCCGCCGTGCTGGACGATTTTACGGTGCGCTTCGACTCCGTGCAGTTCCGCTGGCAGCCGGAGCGCGCTCCAGTGTTCGACGGTCTGAGCTTGCAAATTCCACCAGGCGCGCGCGTGGCCCTGCTTGGCGCGTCAGGCTCGGGCAAGTCGACGCTGGCGGCGCTATTGCTGCGCGTCGCCTCGCCGCAGTCGGGACGGGTCAGCATTGGCAGGGTTGATCTTGCCCGGCTTGATGAGGCGGTGTTGCGCCAGCAGATCGCCTGGCTTGGTCAGGAGAGCCATCTGTTCGACGACTCCATACGCAACAACCTGCTGCTCGGGCGGCCTGAGGCCAGCGACACGGAGCTTTGGGCCGCCCTCGAGCAGGCGCAGGTCGCTGACGTCGTCCGGACTCTGCCGAACGGCCTTGAGACCTGGCTCGGCGAAGCGGCGGCGCAGGTCTCTGGCGGGCAGGGACGTAGGCTGGCGCTGGCGCGGGTGCTGCTGTCGCGCGCGCGCATCCTGATCCTGGATGAGCCGTGCGCCGGCCTTGATGCCGACACCGAACGCGATTTCTTGAGCACGTTGAACACGATCGATGCCGACCGGGCGGCGGCTGGGCGCAGCATGATCCTGATCGTGCACCGCCTCACCGGCGTTGAGCGGCTCGATCGGGTCTGGCGATTGCAGGCAGGGCGCGTCACTCTGGCGGCCTGACCGCCGCATGCGTCATCTGATGTGGTACTCGATGGGCGGCCTGGTATGAGTCCTGAGGTGATCGCGCAGGCGGGCGCCACGCCGCTGGACCCGTCTGAGGTGCTGTCGCGCGTGTTCGGCTTTGCCGGCTTCCGCGGCCTGCAGCAGGCAGCGATCGCGCGCGTGATGAACGGCGGCGATGCCCTGCTGCTGATGCCGACCGGCGGCGGCAAGAGCCTGTGCTACCAGATCCCGGCGCTCTGCCGACCGGGCATGGGGCTGGTGGTCTCGCCGCTGATCGCGCTGATGGACGACCAGGTTGCGAGCCTTCGGCAACTCGGCGTCAAGGCCGCGGCGCTGCACTCCGATCTTGAGCCGGACGAGGCATCCCGGGTGCGCGCCGATCTGGCCGCGGCCCGGCTCGATCTGCTCTATGTCTCGCCGGAGCGGCTGCTTTCGCCAGGGATGCTGGAGCGGCTGTCACGGATCCGCGTCTCGCTGATCGCCATCGACGAAGCGCACTGCGTCTCCGCCTGGGGCCACGAGTTCCGTCCGGAATACCGCGCTCTGGCCAAGCTGCCGGAGGCGCTCCCCGGGGTGCCGCGCATCGCGCTGACCGCGACCGCCGATCCGCGCACGCGCAACGACATCCTGCTGGCACTCGCCATGCCCGAGGCGGAGGTGCTGGCGGCGAGCTTTCACCGGCCCAACCTGCATATCGCGGCACGCCCCAAGGGCGCTGAGTTGAAGCAGTTGACGGATGCGCTTGAGCGTCACCGTTCGCCGACTGGGGCGGTGATCGTCTATTGCGGCAGCCGCAACAAGACCGAACGGATTGCGCGTTCGTTGCGCGAGCGCGACTGGCCGGCGATTGTTTTCCACGCCGGGATTTCGCCGCTCGAGAAGCGCGCGGCGCTGGCGCGGTTCCGCTCCGGCGAGCCGGTCGTGGTGGTGGCGACGATTGCCTTCGGCATGGGCGTCGACCGCCCGGACGTGCGGCAGGTGGTGCATCTGGATATGCCGGACAGTCCGGAGGCGTATTATCAGCAGGTCGGCCGCGCCGGCCGGGACGGCGAGCGCGCCGATACGTTGCTGCTCTACGGCGGCGAGGATATTGCCCGCGCGCGGCACTGGCTGGAGCAGTCGACGGCGCCAGCTTCGCAACAGCGGGTGATGGGACAGCGGCTGGAGGCGATGATCGGTCTCACCGAGACCAGCTCCTGCCGCACGCGCACGCTGCTCGCCTGCTTCGGCGAAACGCTCGAACAGAGTTGCGGCCACTGTGATAATTGCCACACGCCGCTGGCGTTGTTCGACGGCACCGTGGCGGCGCAGAAGGTGCTCTCGGCGATCTATCGCACTGGCCAGCGCTTCGGCGCGCTGCACATCGTCTCCGTGCTGCGCGGCAAGCCTACCGACATGGTCAGCAAATACCGCCACGATCAACTGCCGCTCTACGGCATTGGCAGGGAGAACACGGAGGGATTCTGGCGCAGCATCATCCGTCAGCTCGTCTCACGCGGCGCACTGCAAACCGCGGACGGCGAATACGCGACGCTCTGCCTGAACGAGGAGGTGGCGCGTCCGATTCTGCGCGGAGAGGAAAAGCTGATGCTGCGAGAGGACCCGGTCGAGCCGGCGCGGACGGCCGCGCCGAAAGCCGCGCGGGAGACCGTGACAGTGGAGACGGTGCTCGAAGGAGAGGCCCAACGCCGCTTCGAGTCGTTGCGGGACTGGCGGAGAGAGGAGGCGCGGTCGCAATCGCTGCCACCTTACGTCATCTTCCACGACTCCGTGCTGCGCGATATCGCTCAGCAGGATCCGCGCAACACGGAAGCGCTCGGCGCCATCAAAGGCGTCGGCGCCTCGAAGCTGGAACGCTACGGCGACAAGGTGCTGGCGAGTCTGCGGTGACCCGCCAGCGTGCATCCCGGTGGCGTTCTCAGCCGACGATGCTCTGCCCCGGGTTGGTCACCCCGAGAAGCTGGATCTTGGTGCCATCGGCCAGGCTGATGACGCTGGAGCCGCCGGCGGTCGAGACGCCGACCTGTGACGGGCTGTAGCCGAAGAGATCGATCCGGTCGCTGCCCGGCTTGAAGCCGTGCAGAACGTCGGTGCCGCCGGCGGCGCCCTTGATCACGTCGTAGGTCGCGGTCCCGCTGCCCTCGGTGATCGCTGCATTGCCGGAGCCCAGCACGACCTGCATGGAGCCCGCGCCGCCGGTGATGGTGCTTGCGCCGGTTGCCCCGAAAATCAGCGAGGCGCCGTTCCCGGTCGTGATGGTGGACGTGCTCGTGGCGCCGACGACGAGCATGTTCGCCCCTCTTCCCACGATGGCGAGGGCGCCCGCGCCACCGATGATGCTGTCCGCGCCTTGCGTGCTTGCGGTGACGCTCAATCCGCCCTTGGCCCCGAAGATCGCCTCGCCGTGCTGCGCGGTCACGGCAAGCTGGCCGCCGCCGCCGACGATGGTGTCGCCGCCGGCGGCCCCGCCATTGACCGTGGTGGCTCCGCCGCCCGTGAAGATGACGTCGGAGGCGCCGCCGCCATCGATCGTGGTGTTGCCGCCGCCGCCCAGGATCTGATCGCCCCCATGGGCGACGATCAGGTCGTTGCCGGCCGCCGAGCCGAAGATCTGGTCGCCCGCCGCGGCACCCGTCAGCGTCGTATTGCTGCCGGCAACCCCCAGCGAGACGAGGATGTTGTGGCCGCCGGCGCCGCCGGTGAACGCGCCGCCGCCTGACCCGCCAAAGATGATGGCCTGACCCGCGCCGCCGGCGACCGAGCTTGCGCCGGTGCCGCCAATGAAGGTGAGCGACCCCGAACTGCCGGTGACGGTGACGCCGCCGGAGAGTGCCAGGACGGTGTCGCTTCCCGATCCTGCCAGCACGCTGCTTCCAGCCGGCGCGCTGTAGTTCTGCGCGCCGCCGCCAAGCGTGATGGGCGCGGGTCCGCTCGCCGCCGGCAGCAGATCGATCGCGCTCGACGCGGTGAGCACCGCGCCAGCGGGAAGGCTCAGTTCCTTGGAGCCGGCGGTGGTGCCGTCGGATTCGAACAGCGCCTGCTTGCCGGAGGTATCGGTTCCCTCGAAGATGATGGTGTTGCCGGTGACGGCTTGCATCCCCGAGATCGAGGCCAGCGTCGGTATGTCCACCGCCTTGGTGCCAGCCACCGTGCCATCGCTCACGTAAAGCGTGGAAGACGGGCTGAGCGAGGGGATCAGGAACAGATTGTTGCCTGCCACGATCGGGGTTGATGTGCCTTCGGCCGCTCCCACGAGGAGGTCGGCGGTGACGCTCGTGCCATTGGACACATAGACGCCATAGCCGCTGCTGATGACGAGCTTGTCGCCCCAGCCTTGCAGACTGAGGATCGGCCGCGTGGCGCCAAGCGCATAGCCGCCATCGAAGATCTGCGCCGTGCCTGCCGAGGTGCCGTCCGTCGACCAGACGCTGTAATCGCCAGCGCTGTTCGTCGCCTCGAAAAAGGCCTTCCCGCCCACGCTGACCATGCCGATTGCGGCGCTCAGGTCGGTCCCCAGGGCGGCGTTCACCACCTGATGCGTGCCTTGGGCGGTGCCGCTGGTGACCCAGAGGCTGGTGCTGCCGCTCGCGTCCCGATTGATGAAGACGGTGAGGCCATTTCCCGCCGAGGCAAAGGCCTGCGGATCAAGCGTCACGCCGGCTGGATTGATGCTGGTGGTTCCGGACGCGGTGCCATCCGTACGCCACAAGCCGGGAGTTCCTGTGCTCGCGCCGTTGACGGTTCCATAGCCTGCATTGAAGTAGCCGACGCCGTTCGACACCGTTAACGATTGCGCGTCGACGCCATCCTCTATTTGCGTGAAGTCCACTCCGTTGGCGCTCGTCCAAATACCGAAGGTGCCAAACTCGGTGTTGCCGGAGATCAGCAGCTTGCCATCGAGGGTGGCGATCGCGCTGGGCGCGAACGGACCGCCCGGAGCGTTGAGCTCGACAACGGACGTGCCGCCAGGCGCGCCGTCCGTGCTGTAGATCGCCGGAGTTGGAGGAGACGGATCGACGGGGCCGATTTGCGTGGCAAAGAACACCTTGCCGTCGAAGCTGGTGGAATCGTCAGGCGGCGCATACAGGGTGAGGTCAAGATTGACCGAGCCCGCCTGCGTTCCATCACTTGAGTACAGGCCTGTCGTTCCATCAGCGTTCTGCGTGGAGACAAGAAAGCGGTTCATTGGGACGTCCCTAGCCGGGATTGAACCACGTCACCTCGACGTGTCTGATCCGTGCTAAACCGGAACATAAATGGAGACGAGTTAACTGTCTTCTATCTTGCTGAGGATAATTGAGAGAGATTGTTAAGAAGCGGCGCTGTGTGACTATTATGCATCGGAGCTAGCTTTGCCGATTGAGCGCCGGGCAAAGTCTGCCGCTGACCCGCTCGGACCGTGCGGATTGCCGATGCTTCAGGCGGCGGCGGCCGCGCGAGGCGCTGGACTGCGTGGCGCGCGCAGCAGGCGGCGGGCGAAGCGCACCAGGTTGGGCATCGTGGTCGGACGCTTCAGCCGTGGGTCGTAGCCGCTGAAGCGGCGGTCGTTCTCCTCGAGGCAGATGCCCATCAGCGCGCCCACGCCGATCTCCTCGCTGCTGACCGATTTGGCGCCGCTCATGGTGAAGTTGTTGTCGGTCTCGATTTCGCGGCCCTCGCCGTCCATGCCGCGCGCCATGCCGATCCGCTCCCAGCCGAGAAACAGCCACACCGCGGCCACGCGCGCCTCGAACCAGGGGCGCTTCCAGAGCGGCAGGGTGCGCCGGTGCCAGGCCAGCCAGTTCGCGAACAGCAGGATATGGCGGCATTCCTCCTGCATCACCGGCTCGAACGTCTCGATCAGGGGCTGCGGGAAGAAGCCGGAGCGGCGGGCCATCTCGAACAGGCCGAAAGCGAAAAAGCTGTCGATGCATTCGCTGAAACCAGTGACCAGATACGCCCATTCCGGATCGCGCGGCGGCAGGTAGTCCGGCTCCTTGGCCAGCGGGATGCCGTAGAAGGCGACCATGCGTGAGAGCACCTCCTTATGACGGTTCTCTTCCCAGGCGTTGCGGCTGATCGCCTGCTTGAGCGCCGGATCGGCGAGCCTGTCGGCATAGGATTGCATCCTGAGGCGCGCTTTGCCCTCGGTCTGCACGGCGATGTCCCAGATCGGCAGCGCGGTGATGCGGGCAAGGGTGGCGTCGTCGAGCACCGGCCAGTCGATGACCGAGGGTTTATACGGATTGAAGGTCTGCTCGAACATCGCGCACATGGCCCGCTTGTGCGCCTCCGAGCCAGGGCGCAGAGGGCCGGGCTCGAGGCTAGTCCAATGGCGTGCGGCATGGTCGGCCGCCGCGATGACGGCACTGCTCGGAATCGGGGAGGCGGTCATTCGAGGTTTTCTCTGCGTTGCGTGGAGACGTGCGCGCACGCTGCGCGCATTCGCCGCCCTTGTCAGCCATCCATCGCGGGCGCACCTACGCTCGGCCTGTCACAGTTGAGGGAAGAGACATCCGTGCGCTGCCCCTTCTGCGGTCATGACGATACCCAGGTCAAAGACAGCCGGCCGAACGAGGACGCGGCATCGATCCGGAGGCGCCGCTTCTGTCCGACCTGCGGCCAGCGTTTCACCACCATCGAGCGCGTGCAGTTGCGTGAGCTGGTGGTGATCAAGGTGGACGGGCGCAGGATGCCGTTCGAACGCGACAAGCTTGCCCGCTCGATCCGCATCGCCATGCGCAAGCGGCCGGTGCATGAGGAGCAGATCGAGCGCATCGTCAGCGGCTTGGTGCGCCAGCTCGAAGCCTCCGGCGAAAACGAGATCCCGAGCAAGCACCTCGGCGAGCTGGTGATGGATACGCTGCGCGGAATTGACGCAGTGGCCTATGTCCGCTTCGCCAGCGTCTATCGCGACTTCCGCGAGGCGCGGGACTTCGAGGCCATTCTGGGATCGCTGCCCGGCCTGCCTCCGCCCGAATCCACTCCAGGCTTCCAAGCCGCCCCGGACTCCGAAGCCGAGATGGCCGGTCATGACGAGGCTGGACCCATGGCCGCAAAGGGACGATGAAGCGCCGCATGAACGAGAGTGAATCGCGCGCGTCCGAGCGGCGCGCAGCCAGACCGCGTCCGCGGACCGCGGCCAGGGTCGGCGCGGTGCAGGCATTGTTTCAGAGCGAGCAGGGCGCCGACAATCCGGAGTCGGTGATCGACCAGTTCGTGCGCCACCGGCTTGGCGAGTTGCCTGGCACCGGCGGCTACGAAGAGGGGAGGGTGCCGGACGCCGACGTGGCGCTGTTCAACCGCATTGTGCGCACCGCGGTGCATGAGCAGGACCGGCTCGATACGCTGCTGGTGGGCATGTTGCCGCAAGAATGGCCGCTCGCGCGTCTCGATCCGGTGTTGCGCGCGCTGCTGCGCGCGGCGGGAGCGGAGCTTACCATGCGCGACGGGCCGCCCGGCCGGGTGGTGATCAACGAATATCTCGACGTCGCGCACAGCTTCTTTTCGGGAGACGAACCTCGCATGGCCAACGGCCTGCTGGACGGGCTCGGACGCGAGCTGCGGCCGCAGGATTTCGAAAAGCGCGCCGGTTCCGCCTGATCGACATGTCGTCGCTGCCTGCGGAGTTCGGCTTCATCGCCCGCCATTTCCGACCTTTGTCGGGTCCTGGGTCGCTTGATCTGGCTGATGACGCGGCGGTGTTCACGCCGCCTGCCGGCCGCGTGCTGGTGGTGTCCGCCGACGCCATGGTAGCGGGCGTGCACTTCCTGGCCAGTGATCCGGCGGAGACCGTCGGGCGCAAGCTGCTGCGTGTGAACCTGTCGGATCTGGCGGCGATGGGTGCCGCACCGCTCGGCTATCTGCTGACGCTGGCGCTACCGCCCACCACAGGCGAGGACTGGTTCGCCGGCTTCTGCGCCGGGCTCGCCTCGGACCAGAGCGAGTTCGGCCTGCGCCTGCTCGGCGGCGACACCACGTCGAGCCCTGCCGGGCCGCTGGTGCTGTCGCTGACCATCCTCGGCCATGCCGCTCCTGGCCAGGTCTTGCGTCGCGGCGCCGCAGCAGCGGGCGACGGAGTGTGGGTGACGGGCACCATCGGCGACGCCGCACTCGGGCTCGCCGTGGCTCAGCATCGTCTGAACGATGCCAGCGGCTTTCTCGCCAGCCGCTACCGGGTGCCGCAGCCGCGCGTGGGCTTTGCGCAAAGCCTGCACGGGATCGCCACGGCGGCGATGGATATATCGGACGGGCTGGTGCAGGATTGCGGGCATATCTGCCGTGAGAGCGGCCTTGCCGCCCGGATCGAGGCAAATTCGGTGCCGCTGTCCCGGGCGGCCATGCAAGCGGGTTCCGGGTGGCTGGAGACCTGCCTTACCGGCGGCGATGATTACGAGCTGCTGCTGGCGGTGCCCCCCGCGCGCGAGCCGGCGCTGCGGGAGCTCTCGGAGCGCACCGGGCTGCCGGTGACGCGGATCGGCGTGCTGCTCGCTGGTGCCCCGGCGGTTCGCGTGCTCGATGCCGTCGGCGCCGAGATCGCGTTCGGCAAATCCGGCTGGAGTCATCTCTGAAAGAGGGTCTGAAGGGGGGTCTGACGCGGGCTTCCGTCGCCGGGCCTTCCCGTGGCCTGATCGCGGCCTTCGCCTTCGCCTGCGGACTGATCGTCGCCAACCTGTATTATACGCAGCCGCTCGCCGCGCTGATCGGGCGCGGGCTTGCCCTGCACGCCGCCCTGGTCGGGCTGCTGGTGACGCTGACCCAGCTCGGCTACGGCGCCGGCCTGCTGGTGCTGGTCTCGCTCGCCGACGTGCTTGAAAACCGTCGGCTGATCCTGATCGCCCTCTGCGGTCTGGTGCTGGCGCTCGCCGCCGCGGCGATGGCGACGGGGCCGGCGATGTTTTTCGCGGCGGCGTTCGCGATCGGCTTCTGCGCCGCCGCGACGCAAATCCTGGTGCCGTTCGCAGCCCATCTCACCCCGGAGCGTGAGCGCGGCCGCACCGTGGGCGCGGTCATGAGCGGGCTGCTCATCGGCATCATGCTGGCGCGTCCGGCGGCGAGTCTGACCGCCCAGTGGCTGGGCTGGCGCGCGATCTTCTGGGCCTCGTCGGCGGCAACCGCATGCCTGTGCGTGCTGCTGCGCGCCGCCCTGCCGCGCCGCCTGCCCGCGCACGGCGGGATGAGCCTTCCCGGCTTGCTCGCATCGCTCGTGGACCTGCTGCTGAGCACGCCGGTGCTGCGGTTGCGCGCCTTCTATCAGGTCATGCTGTTCGCCGGCTTCTCGCTGTTCTGGACGGCGGTGCCGTTGGTGCTGGCCGGACCGCGCTTCGGCCTCAGCCAGGTGGGGATCGCCCTGTTCGCTCTGGCGGGCGCCGGCGGCGCGCTGGTTGCTCCGGTGGTGGGCAGGATCGCCGATCGCGGCCATACACGCATCGCCACGGCCTGCGCGCTCGCCACCGTCGCCGTGAGCTTCCCGCTGACCATACCAGCGGTGCGTGCCGGCTCTCTGCCGCTGCTGGTGGCGGTGGCGGTGGTGCTGGATGCGGGCGTGCAGGCCAACCAGGTGCTCGGCATGCGGGCGATCTACGCGCTGCGACCGGAGGTGCGTGGACGGCTGAACGCGCTCTACATGGCGATGGTGTTCGCGGGCGGCGGCGCCAGCTCGATCCTGTCCACCATCCTGCTCCATCAGGGCGGCTGGACACCGGTGGCGTCGGTTGGCGCCGCCTGTGCCTGTGCCGCCCTGGCGGTGCAGCTCCGATCATGGTTGGCTGGTGCAAACCCGAGGAGTGCGGTGGATGGATGAGCAGGATCCCATGGCGGCCGTGCTGGCCGCCGCCGCCTGGCTTGATCTTGCCATCGATCCCCGGCTGCTGGAGGGCGTCGCCGCAAACCTCGACCTGCTGCGCCAGCATGCGGCGAGGGTGCTCGAGTTCCCGCTCGATGACCGCGCCGAGGCGGCGCCGGTGTTCCGGCCGTGACTTCCCCCTCTTCCAACGAGCAACGCATCGCGTCAGTGTTCGATCGCGTCGCGCGTCATGACCCCGTGCTCAACTGCTTCACGCTGTTGCTGGCGGACGCGGCACTCGATCAGGCACGCGCGCTGGACCGTCGTCTTGCTATCGGCGAGACGCCCGGTCCGCTCGCGGGCGTGCCGTTCGCGGTGAAGAACCTGTTCGACGTCGAAGGCATCGTGACGCTCGCCGGCTCGCGCGTGCTGGCGTCGGGTCCTGCCGCGACGCGTGACGCGACCGTAGTCGGCCGGTTGCGGGCGGCGGGCGCGATCCTGGTCGGCTGCCTCAACATGGACGAGTTCGCCTACGGCTTCACCACCGAGAACGCGCATTACGGCACCACCGCCAACCCGCATGCGACCGACCGCATCGCCGGCGGCTCATCGGGCGGCTCCGCGGCGGAGGGCGGCGCGCTGCATCTCCACCGGCTGCGCACACAGGCCATGGAGTATGATCCGGCAGTGCGCGAGCGGCTGCTGGCCGGCGCGCTGCTGCCGTCGGCGGCGTCCGTCGCGGCGCAGCGCTTCCGCTCCTGGTATCGCCGCCAGGCCGCGGCGATGTTCGAGCGCTTCGACGTGCTGCTGGCGCCGGCGACGCCGACTCCAGCGCCGTTGCGCGCGCAGGCGACGTTCACGCTGGACGGCGTCGAGGTTCCGGCGCGCGCCAATCTCGGCCTTTATACGCAGCCGATCAGCTTCGTGGGACTGCCGGTGGTCTCGGTGCCGGTACGCCAACCCGGCGCCTTGCCGATCGGCGTGCAGATCATCACCCGCCCCTTCAATGAAGCGCTCGGCCTCAGGATCGCGGCGGCGCTCGAACGGCTCGGCGTCGTCGGTTGCGAGGACCTCGCCTATGACTGATCCATCATCGACACGCTGCCCGCTATAAGACGCCCCAGGTTGGAGCCAGCCATCCCAGCAGCGTCAGCACGATGCCGATCACGCCCAGGCCGAGGCCGCCAAGCAGGAGCATCTCCGACGCCGCGACGACCGAAACCGTGCAGAGCACAATGCCCAGTTCGAACGCGGCGGCGCCGTTGTCATAGGTATGTGTCTGCGCCAGCGCTGCCTCCCGGGCGCGTTCGAAGCCTTGCGCCCGGCGCGCAATCGCCTGTTTGCCGTCGCCCGGGTCCCGCTCATAGTGCGACTGCTCCTGCGCCAGCCCCTTCAGCATCGAGGCGCGAGACGCATCGCCGCCGGGCGGGATCGCCAGGGTGGCGCCGAGTTGGGCCAGGTCATGCGCCAGCGCCTGGCGGATCGACTTGGCCTGATATTGCGCCCAGGCGTCGGTGGCTGCGATCGAGTTCTCGCTGACCCGGATTTCGGCGTGCTTGGCGCCCTGTTCGCTGATCGCAAGGCAGGCGGCCAGGATGGCGATCAGCAAAGCCGGGCGGCGGCTGCCGTGACCGGACGCATGCCCGTCGGAATGCCCGAGCGCGTGCTCGGCATGTTCATGATGTTCGAGCTGCTGTTCCAAGGAATTTGCCTCCGCGGCCTCGTCTCTGGGCGAGAGCTGATATAGAGCGTGCATGCCGTGATCGTCGAACCGACCTGCCCATGAGCATCTCCGCCCGTGCAGCACCCGCCGCCTGGCCAGGGCAAGGACGCGGGTTTGTGGCCAGCCCCGAGCAGGCGGCGGGTGTCAAGATCATTTTCGCCAACCAGCTCCGCGCGGCGGCGGCTTTGTCGGTCATGCTCAGCCATTGGGGCGGCGTCTATATCCTGATGGGCCCGCTGGTCGGCTGGATCACCAGCACGCCCGTGGTCCATGTCGGCAGGCCCGCGATCCTTCGGGTGACGATGTTGCCCGACTTCAACTTCGGCGCGTTCGGCGTCGCCGTCTTCTTCCTGATCAGCGGCTTCGTCATCCCGTTCTCGCTGCGCGCGCAGCCCGCCGCCGCGTTCCTGGTGGCGCGGGCCTGGCGCATCTTCCCGACCCTCTGCGCGGCGCTGCTGCTGGAATGGCTCGTGGTGTTCGGACAGTCGCAGCTTTACGGCCGCGCGATGGCCTATCCGGTCTCGACCTATCTGTGGAACGCCTCCCTGCTCGATACCACGGTGGGCAGCGGCTATGTCGATCTGGTGAACTGGACGCTCGCGATCGAGGTCAAGTTCTATATCCTGATGGCGCTGCTGCGTTCTGCGGTCCTGGCCAGCCGCGTGCTGCCGCTGTTCGGCTGGTCGTTGTTCGCACTCGCCGTGGGGCTCGCCCAGCGTCACGGCCTGCTCCCCGTCAGCGCCATTCTCGCCAACGAACCGATGAGCATCGGCTTCATGCTGATCGGCGTGATCTTCCATTACCATCTCGAGCGCCGGATCAGCACCGTCCGCGCGCTCGGCGCCGGAGCCGGACTGGCCGCGATGTTCCTGCTGTGCTGGCGCATCGGAGCAAACCAGAACATGTATCCCGACGCCCGCTGGAGCTATGTCTATGGGCTCGCGCTGTTCCTGTCCGCCTATGCGGCGCGGGCTTGGTTCCGGCCGTGGCGCTGGATTGATGCCATGGCCGACATCTCCTATCCGTTCTACCTGATCCATTCGATCATCGGCTACTCGGCGATGACGTTCGCGATCCTCTGGTTCGGCTTCGGCTATGCCGAGGCGGCATTGTTCGCCGCCGCCATTGTTCTGCCGCTGGCCTGGCTGCTGCACAGGCTGGTCGAACGGCCCAGCACACGCGCCGGCAAGCGGCTGGCGACAAACTTCGCAAACACGACGCTAGTCCGTCTCGCCTGTCGCCAGAAGCCGCCGTTCACTGGCTGAGGTATGCGCGTAGGTTTTCCAGGTCGGTTCATAGTCGGCCGACGCCTGCGTTCCCCAGCTTGCCCAGCCAGGCCGCGCCCCGCGGGCGAACAGCTCCAGATAGGGACCGGGGCTGCATCCCTCGATCAGGGCGTACTGCTCGTCGGGCTTGCGGCTATGTTCGCGCTTGCGCGTGCCGAGATAGTTGACCTGTGTGCGGCCGAGTTGCCGCGTGCGGGCGTTCCTGCCGCGTACGCCGAACAGCAGGATCTCGGTCACGTTGCGGAAATAGAACCCGACGCCGCGGCCGTCGGACCCGCCGTCCTTGCGCAGCTTGTGCCAGATGATGTTGCTCTTGTAGCGGAAACCCCACGCCTTCAGGACGTCCAGTCCTTCGGGCAGCAACGCATTGGGAACCCAGAGGTAGAGATGCGCCGTGTCATGCATCGCCTCGGCGACGGGGAGGGCGCGGATCTCGCCCATCGTCATCGTGTCGTAGCGGCTGAGCCGGCGATGCTCGGGGGCAACCTTGCCGGTGCGGTTGATGAACTGCCAGGGCGGATCCGCGAGCACGGTCTTGAAGGCCTTGCCGGCCACGCCAGCGCGAAATGCCGCCACCGGATCGGGTGTAACACTGACGCAAGACCTGGAGGTCCGGGCGGGAATCGAACCCACATTCGCGGATTTGCAGTCCGCTGCATCACCACTCTGCCACCGGACCGGC
>CAXTRK010000016.1:0-67319 GCA_964246745.1 uncultured Acetobacteraceae bacterium | reverse complement strand
CGCGCGTGTTTTGGGTACACGAGGCCGCCGGTTCGAGTCCGGCCGCCCCGACCAGACGGAGGAGCATCCATGCGCGCGCGCATTTTCAAGGAGCCGAAGACCTCGATGCAGTCAGGCGTCGCCAACACGCATGACTGGGTTGTGGAATACGGACAATCGGCGCCACGTGTGGTCGACCCGCTGATGGGCTGGAGCGGCAGCGGCGACATGAAAAGCCAGTTGCGGCTGAAGTTCCCGTCGCGCGAGGAGGCGGTTGCCTACGCCGAACGCGAAGGCATCGCCTACGACCTCGAACTGCCCGCGCCACGCGTGCGCAAGCCGAAGGCCTACGCCGACAACTTCCGCTTCGATCGTCTGCAGAATTGGACGCATTGACACAAAGCAGATCAGCGCCGCACGGCTGAGGCTGTGCCAAACGCCCCGCAAAAGGCTGCGCCTGTGGAGATGCATTCCGTTCCCGCTGGCGCGCGCTTGGCTCAGTTGGATAGAGCAATGGTTGCGGCTCCGCCGGTGCACCGTGACGCAAAACGACAGACTATTGAGATTGCGACGGAAAACCTTGCGTATTGTACCCCTGCAACATTAGCACGCTGGCCTTAACGGGCCTGAGCTAAACCACTAGCAGCTTGATAAGAACCGCTGTTGTTAGGCCGATAACGGCTCCCACCATCCAGGTAAGCACGACAAGGCGGGTCTCTATGCCTCCCAGGCGCGTCTCATAGGTGGCGACCTCCGCCGCCGCCTTGTCTGCCAAGGCTGGTTCTGCGCCGGCATTGACCAGCGCGGCTCTTCGGTCGCCTAGAAGAACCGTCATACTGGCTCCCGTGCGTTGATATCTAGCCGGCTACGGTCGCGCAGTCGTTCCACCCGCGCCAGGTGGGCGCCGCCAACCGTGAACGCCTCTACCAGCCTGCGCTGCCGATTGCGAACCGCGTGAGGGGCTGTCGGGATCGTAGCAAGCTCCATGTCGTCTAGGGTCATAACACGCGTTCCGGGGTTAGCCATCAGCTCAAGCCGCAGACGATCATATGCGGCGTCGGCGGCGCGGCGCAAAGATGCCGCTCGTATGGCATCGCCATCGTCCTCAGCCTGCCGCGAGGCGTCGTAGAAATCGAGAATGTCGAACTCAGGGCCGGGCGTGGCGGATAGGTTGTGCGGGGACCAAATGCGGGGCTCGTCGATAAGCTCTTCACAGGCCGCTAACAGGCTCTCAAGGCCCCAAGCACGGCCCTCTGCTTTTTGTTGTGCTGGTGTGGATGGCGGACATCGTATCGAGGTGCCGCTTGCGCGCCGCTGGCGACATTTGCCCCCACTCTTTGTCGCTGTACAGCCGTTCGCCGTTCTCGGCCGCCGCGCACCACGCCCCTGCATGTCGGATGCGCTTACAGGGCGCTCAAGAACGTCCGTATGGCTTTGCGCAGAGTGCCGAACCGCCAAGCGTTTGTTAAGTTTGACCGCCGAATGAAACCACCTGTGGCGTGCATGGGTGTCTCCGTATCTCGCCAATCGGGGCGTCGTACTGCCAATCCAGGCGGTGAACAATCATCGGCATGAGGCGTGGCCTGGACAATTCACGATTGGTCCGGATACGCCGCATCTCTCCTTGCCCTTATCCGTCAACACGAGAACGCCTACTGGGTGGCGGCCGCCACGGTGTTCCATGATAGCGGCGAAACGGCCTCCCGACCGCCCGATCGGGTGCAGGATCGCGCCGCCCATCGCCACCTTGGTGGAGAGAGGCCACCTTCGATACGCGCGCTCTCGGTCTTGCGCCTCCAGCGGTCCCATTTAAGCTTGTCGGCGTGTGGGTAGGTGGCGGCGAACGCCTTTAGCAGGCTGCGGTATCCCGGCGGGCCTGCGCGTCGGCATCGACCGCCGCCTGCTCGGCCTGACACATCTCGAATTCGATCTGTGTTCGCATGTCCTCGGCAATGGCCGCGGCAGCGGATACTGAGGTTTGAGCGTCGGTGCCGCACTTGGCTGTCGTAGCGAGGATGGCGGCGTGAACCGCGATCACGGCGATCAGATCAGGCTCAAGAAGGCCGATCAGAGGTCGCCAAAGGACCACGCGGCCGGCCTTTCCGTCCGCCTCAGAAGCATCCTTTTGCAATCCTTTCATGGCCCGTGTAAGGCCAGGAACGACCTCTTGAAGGAATGCGCTGGTATGAGCCATCTCGCCCATCCCGCCGGTCGCTATGGCCCGCTGCTCGGCCGCGCGGGCACCCCGCCGAGCCCGGTCGATGCCAAGCTGTTCCCATCTGACCTGTCTGGCTATTTAATCGGCGGAACGTCCTGGAGCGGCTTGGACCATCGAGCAGTTTCCTATTGCGCCAACCAGTGTGGCAAAATTGTGCCAAAAGAAGTGACACAGTCGACGTTTTCGTATGCTTCCAAGCCTACATGCCTTTTTTCCACTGGTAAAGTAGCAGATAAGCACATTCAATGGCTTAGCGACTAGAAACCGCTTGCGCGCCCTTAGCTCAGTTGGATAGAGCAATAGCCTTCTAAGCTATCGGTCACTGGTTCGAATCCAGTAGGGCGCGCCATATACTACTGAAAAGAATACGAATCTGTGGAGTGATACTAGCGCAAGATCAGAGCGAAGCCTCCATATCGACCCAAGGCGCTTCGCGGTCTCTACCTTGCTCAGTTGCGCATAGCGCCGGGTCATTTGCCGGCTTTTATGGCCCAGCGCGTCCCGCACTTCAGCCAGGTCCACACCGTGCCGTAGCAGCCAACTCGCAACGTGTGGCGCAGGCTGTGAGGCGTCATCTGCCCGTGCGCGTCCACGATGTCCTTCCGGTTCAAGCCACAGGCGTGCATGGCCCGTGTGGCAGGCGCAAAGCTGCGACCGGCGCTATCCTCCGCCCTTTGCTGGGAACACGTAAGGGCTCCCAACGGACATGCGTGACGCCGAAGCAGCATCTCGCGGACTTGTTCAGGAGCAGGAATTACGCGCGACCGGCAGGCCGGATGCAGCGTCCTGGACCGGCGCCTCTTGATCTAGAGCGCGCCAAAGTGCCACTTTTTTAAAAGAATAGACGATGCGACGATTGTTCGCCATTACGATGGCGGCATGGTAGGTTTCGAATGTGGTTTTGTGCGAACCGTGCGCAAACACAGGCCAAGGTCCCCTGAACGCCTCCAAAGGTTGCAGTTGTCGTCTTCGTCAAGAACGAATACCCAGACTTTTGCGCATGGATCGCCTGGTACTTCGCAATCGGCGTCGATACAATCATCGTCTATGACGATCACTCGACCGACGGCACCTGGGAGGCGGCGCTGGCGGCGTCGCGCTGCTTCGACGTGCGTCCGCTGCGTACCGACCTGTCCGTGCAACCCTTCACCGCGCGCCAGCGCGAAACCTATCTCGGCGCGATCCGCATGTTTCGAGACGAGTTCGACTGGATCGGCTTTCTTGACGCCGACGAATATCTCTATCTGCGCGGCGGCGCCGACCTTCCCGGCTTTCTCTCCGGCTTCCCTCAAGCGGCGGCGATCGCGTTCAGTTGGTGCATCTACGGCAGCAACGGGCACCTGCTCAAGCCGCTGGCGCCGACCGTCGAGGCTTTCACCCGCCATTCACCCGCAGAGTTCGGCCATAACCGAAGCGTGAAATCCTTTGTCCGGCCGCAGTTTGTGGTCGATCGATGGCGCGATCCGCACACCTTCAACGTTGGCGGCAAGCCCTATCTTGATCCCAGCGGTCAGCCGGTGCGTTGGGGCGGTCCCGGGGCGATCAATCATCCGCCTGATTGGTCGGTGGCCAAGCTGATGCACTTCATTCCACGCAGCATGGAACATTTCATCGAGCGCATACGCAGACGCTCCGATCTGCAGGGCTTGACCAACGAGTACTGGAACGTCTTCAACGTCAACGAGATAGAGGACCGAGAGCCGCTGCGGCTGCTGCCGCTGCTGTACCGCAACCTGTTCAGGATCAACAACGAGATCATGCGGGATTATTTAGGCACGCGCGGCCCGTGCCACGCCGGCGCCCCCGCGCCTTTCGCCGCGCAGGCGCAGACTTGTTTCGGCGGCGTGCTTGCCATCGATGGCCTTGGCCAACTCGTCCATGGCTCGCTTGCGACCCTCTCCAAGGCTGGCTGCCGGCGGGTCATCCTGGTCGGCGCCTCCGCGCACAGCCAGGCCCTGTATATGCTGGCGCCCGACTCCGACGATGCGATCCATATCAAGAACGATCATCGCATCTGCAACGTGCTCGGCTTCGAGCAATCCGCGGCACCAGACGGCGGGAGCGTCACCCTCAAGACGCCGATGCGGCGCTATCTGACCGCGTTGCCGCCCGATGGCACCGGCATCGGCGTCACCTCCGCGGATCGCTGGGAGCCAAAGGAATGGGAGCGCTTTGTCCTCGTTCCCACCGAGGCTCCAGAGGATCTTGAGCCGCGATATGCGGGTCTCGGGTTGCTGCCGGCCGCGCCGCCTTCGCCAGCCACGGTTCGCGACATCATCAAGGCCGGTGGCGCCATCGGGATCTGCGCGGCGGCGATGCAGTTCCTGCCCAATGAGCAGCGGGCTTTAGCAAACCCTGATGGCGCGACGCTTCTGCCAGGCTGGATGTAAATGACCGCCTTCCACCAGATCATCTCCTCGCATGGCCACCCGCTTGCGGTGAGCCATGAAAGCCGTGAGATCGTCTCCGGACCGGATGTGCTGACTGAGCCGCAGAGGGAGCCGCAGAGGGAGCCGCAGAGGGAGCCATTGGACACGCCGGTGGTCGGATTTTCCGGACGCCATCTTGCCGTATCTCGGCATGAAGGACCTGGAGGCGCTCGCCGATGCCCTGCTATCGCCTTTCGGTCGACAACCGAAAGTTCCTGTCGCTTGTCGGCATCGACTGACCAGCCTCGTCCTGGGGAACCGTCTTGCGCGGGAGATTGTCTCACCTCGCGACCATGCGTATCACCGCGGTAAGCCGCGGGCAGAACAGCGTCACCAACAGTGGACCCTTCACGTTCATCGAGAACTGGACGGCTGAGGCCGATTTCGACCATCTCCGCATTCTGTATATGGTGGACACCGACGACCCTACGGCTGCGATCGGCGCGGCCTATGTCGCGGCCACCAGCCGGCTTTTGAACAATCCGGTCGTTGAGCTGGATCGCCCGAGCGGGACATGGTCGGGCAACGACGTGGATCCGGCGATGTCGGGCGAGGATGCGCAAGCGGCCGCCGACCTGGCGTGGCATCGCGCCTTGCATTATGCGGACCTGATCCGACGCCAGGGTGGCGCGCCCATCTTTCTGAGCGCCGTGCCGCAGGCCGCCAAATGCGCGGCACCCGGTCATGAAGCGGCGAGACTTTCCTCGGTCGCGCGTTGCCATGCCCTGGGCGCGCGGGGTGAACTGACGCTTGACCTGAACAGAATCCTTGGAGACGGCAGCGCGCCCACGGATTACGCGCCGCGTTATCACATTGATCGACTGCATCCGAACCAGGCCGCACAAGATCGCCTCGTCGGAGAACTCTATCCGCTGCTTGTGAAGGCGCTTGGATAGAGCAGGTCCGCGCGCTTGGCCAGCGTCGGCCACTTCTCAAACGCGCGTTGTGGACCGCCTGCCCGCGCTATGGTACGGCGGCGCGTGGCGACGATCACGAGGTGGCTGTGGGCAAGCGCGTGATTGCGGCGGCGTCAGCCGGGCAGGCCGCGGCGCTGCAACAGCTCATCGTGGCCGACCCGGTCGTCGACGGCGGCGACGGCCTGCGTGTGCGTCTCGGCGGCCGTTTGATGCCGTTGCTGATGGAGCGCCAGATCGTCCGCGCCTTTCTGCCGGGCTGGCGGGCGGTGCTGCTGCATACCGGCTTCGCGCCATTGTTCCTGCTTGAGCTGGCGCACGACGATGGGCGCGAGGCGACCTGGTTCCTTGATTGCCGCATGCAGCGGATCGGCGACGATCTGGACCGGATCGGCCCGGAGGCCCTGGCATTGCTGCGACAGAAGGCCATGCCCGTGCTGCAACGGCTGCTCGGCAACGTGCTGGAGGAGTGCACGCCCACGCTCGAGGCGGATGGTCTCGCCTTCCTCCGCCTCAACGCGGCCACCCGCGTCGCCATCGCGCTGCTGTGCCGAGACGCCGTGCTGCCGCGTCCGGCGCTGCTGCTGTCCGACATGCTCGCGGACGCGCCGCTGATCTATCGCGACCGCGTGGACCGCAGCCTGCGCGCGATCGATCCGTCGCAGCTTGCCGCCGGCTTTGCCGTCTCCTGGCAGGACCGCCTGCCGGACGCGTTCCGAAGCGGCGCCATCGCCTGGCCAAGCCCGGTCGACGGCGCCACGCTGCACGCACAGGGATGCGTCTGCATCGACGACTTTCATTTCGCCTACCGCTTTGCCGATCGCCGGCACGGGCTGGTGTTCTTCGTGCTGATCGGAGATCATTTCTCCACCGCCGGCGGCATCTGGTTTCCTGGCCTCGGATTGATCGTGGCCGGACCCGAAGAGCGCACGCGCGGCGTGGCCGGGCTGCAGCTCCTGCCGCATCTATCGCACTGGATCACCACCCATGTCGCGGTCTGGGCCGGCCTGCTGGTGCCCTACCTGAACGCCGGCCCGCGCCGCTTCGCCAGCGTGCTGCGCGGCCGCGCCAGCGTGCATATCGGCCACCAGCTCTGGAACGAGCTGAGCGGCATCGACCATCTGCTGGCGAATGAGCCGGGCCTTGCCGCCGCGGGTCTGCTGCCGCACTGGATCGTGCTCGACGCCGACGCGCAAACCGAGCTGTACGGCGCCATCGACGCGCTCTACCCGGCGCTGCGCGGACGGGTGCGGCGCGACCTTGAGGGCACCGCGTCGCTGATCCGCCACACCTACGAAAGCGGCACAATGATGCTGCGCGTCACCAGCGAGCACGTCTCGCAACACCTCAGACAGCGTATCCTCAAAGGCCCCGCGGTCCGCGCGGCGGCGGCCGACGTGGCGGCGCAAACCCGCGGACGACGGCTCGTCATCCTGCTCGGCCTGCGCGTCGAGAACCGCACGCTGGTCGACGTGGCGGGCTTCTTCGAGCGGCTCGCAGGCTGCATCGCCGAGCGTCATCCGGACGCCGTGCTGGTATTGGACGGGCACAATGCCCGCGCGGATGGCGCGCTCATTGAAAGCCATGGGGAATCACGCGCCGCGCGCAGCCCGGCGGACGTCGAGCACGACCTCGCGGCACAGCTACGCCGCCGCTTCGAGCGGCACAGGCTGCGCATCGTGGCGACGATCGGACAGCCGATCGCGGTCAGCCTGGCATGGGCCGCGCGATGCGACTGCTTTGTCTCCATCTGGGGCGCCAGCCTGGCGAAATACCGCTGGGTCTGCAACAAGCCCGGCTTTGTGGTCACCAGCCGCCACAACCTGATCCATCGCCGCGACCTGCACATCTATGACGCGCCGGACTTCATGGAGTCGCCAACCCGTCTCGTCTTCGCCAATCCGGAACTGGTGCAAGACCGCCCCGATGCGCCGCGGCTGGTCGATGTCTCGCCGGGTCAGGCCTCGTTCTTTAATTTTGAACTCGATGAGGCGGCCCTGTTCCCGCACATTACGGAGCTGATCGACTCGACTTTGTCATGAAATCGCGGAACCGGCGCTCGACGCTACGGCCGACGCGCGCACTCCCTGGCCGCGCCTCGCGCGCGTAGCCGCCCCATCAGCGCCGAGGCGAGACGGCCGGTCGCCGACACTCCGTAGGCCGGCTTGGGGATCACTGGCACAGTTGGCGCCACAAACATGCGGCTGTTGTAGGAACTTGTATGGCTTGCGATCGAGCGGCTGTCGCTCTCGTCCCAGGCATGCGTGCCGGGACGTGGATCACGCTGCGACATGGCAAGGTCTCTCCGATGCAGCATGATGCTGCGGTGCACATCATATAGGAATGATATGTTGCAGCACAGCATTTTCCAGCCGCAACCGCTCGGTTAACCGAGATGTCATCCAAGTGCGGCGCCCTCAAGCGGGCGTAACCAGGGAGATGATCTGAACACCGATGGCCAGCCGACCGACGCGCACGGGCGCACGCAACGCATCTCTGCCGGTGAGAACGGGCGCCTTCGACGTGCGCAAGACCGGCATCGCGCGGCTCGACTGGCGCGATCCCTATCACCTGGCGCTCTCGATAAGCTGGTGGCGCTTCTTTGCATGCGTGCTGGCGGCGGAGCTGCTGCTCAACAGCGCCTTCGCCGGGCTCTATCTGCTGCGGGCCGGCGATATCACCAATTTGCGCCGGGGCGATTTCGCCGACGCCTTCTTCTTCAGCCTGGAGACGCTGGCAACGGTCGGCTACGGCGTCATGGCGCCGGCGACACTCTACGGCCACGTCGTCTCGGCGACCGAGATCGTCACCGGCACCGTCTTCACCGCGGTGCTGACCGGTCTGGTGTTCGGACGCTTTGCACGGCCCAAGGCGAAAATCATCTACGCCGACAATCCCGTCATCTGCCGCCATTCCGGCGGGCGCGCCCTGATGCTGCGTATCGCCAACGGCCGCCCGACGCTGCTTTCCAATGCCGAAGCGCGTGTCACCGCGCTGCTGATGCAGACAAGTCCCGAGGGCACGCGCTTCCGCCGCCCCTACGACCTGGCGCTGCTGCGTGAGCAGTTTCCGTTGTTCGCCCTCACCTGGACCCTGATCCATCCGCTCGACGAGAACAGTCCGCTCGCCGCCCTCGATCCGGACGAGGTTGCCCGCCAGCAGATCAGATTGTTCATCACCGTCAAGGCCTGGGACGTGGCACTGGCCGCGACCGTGCAGGATATTCATACCTATAGCCATGATGCCATCCGCTTCGGGATGCGCTACCAGGATGCGGTCTCCTGGGATGAGACCGGCCACACCACGGCTGACCTGGCCAAGCTCAGCCTGATCGAGCCGGAAACGCCGGGTGAGTGAAAAACTTGTGGAGCCATGTCCAGCGATCGCAATTCGTCCAATCAATCAGGCACCATCATCGCGCTGCTGGCGCTGCTGACCGCGGTCGGTCCGCTCTCGACCGACATGTACCTGCCCGCCTTTCCGGCGATGAAGCTCGACCTTGGCGGCGGTCCGGGCCAGACCCAGCTCACTCTGGCCGCCTGGTTCCTTGGCCTGTCCGTCGGACAGGTCACGCACGGCCCGCTTTCCGACCATTACGGCCGGCGCCCACCGCTGCTGCTCGGCACCGCCCTCTACACCGCCGCCTCCATTGGCTGTGCTGTCACCTCCTCCATGATGGAGCTGTCGTTCTGGCGGGTGATCGCGGCCTTCGGCGGCGCCGCCAGCCTGACCGTGCCGCGCGCGGTGATACGCGACATGGTCAGCGACGGCATCGAGGGAGCGCGACTGATCGGTAGAATGGTGCTGGTCATGGGGATCGTGCCGATCCTGGCGCCGACCGCGGGCGCCCTGATCTCGCAAAGCCTGGGTTGGCGCGCCATCTTCTGGATCGCGGCGGCCTATGGCCTGGTCTGCACGCTGCTGATCTGGCGCACGCTCCCCGAAACGCTGGCGCCGGAACGCCACGTCACGCTGCGCCTGATCCCCACGCTGCTGCGCTACCGCAGGGTCTGGCGCGATCGCGCCTTCCGCACCCACTCGCTGGAGGGCGGCTGCGGCACCTTCACCTTGTTCGCCTTCCTCGGCGGCGCGCCGCCGGTGTTCCTCGGCGGCTTGCATCTCTCGCCCGCGATGTTCGGCGCCGTCTTCATCCTCAATTCGGTCGGCTACATCATTGGCGTCCAGATCAACGCGCGCGCGCTGCCGCGCTTCGGCCTCAACCGGACGCTCAGCTTCTCCGCCGTGCTGCTGCTTGCGTCGACGTTGGCGATGCTCGCATTGTCGCTCTCGCCGCATCCGGGCGCGCTCGGCCTCGCGCTGTGCATGACGGGATGCATGCTCGCCCTCGGCTTCATGCTGCCTGGAGCCGCGATCGGCTCGCTGCTGCCGCATGCCAGACAAGCCGGCAGCGCATCCGCGCTCTACGGCACCGTCGTCTTCGCCGTCGGCGCGGTCAGCACGATCCTGGTCGGCTATTTCGGCGGCGACCGTCCGCTGCCAATGGCGGCCCTGATGGTGGCTGGCGCGATCGCCGCCGCCTGCTGCGACCGGCTGCGCCCGAAGACGCTGGCCCTCGGCGGCGGCATCCGTCCGGGCGCGCCCGCCGCCAGCGCGTCATGACCACAGGCCAGTGAAACTCCCGCCGCCGGCCTCGCGCGGCGCCGGACGCGCGCACCGGCTGTTCCACCCGCTCTGCGGCGCCACCGTGAACACGCTTGCCGGCCTGCTGCTGCAAGGCGGCGTGTCGCCGGCGCGCGCCCATGTGGCAGGCATTGCCGTGGCGATGGCGCTGCTGCGGCTGCCTTTCACGCTGGGCGAAGCCACGGCGGCACTCCTCGCGCGCGGCGAGCCGGGCGCGGCGCCGGTGTTCATCGTCGGACATTGGCGTTCCGGCACCACCCATCTTGCCAACCTGCTCAGCCGCTCGGAGGCCTTTGCCATTCTCTCGCCGATCGAGGTCGGCCTGCCTGCCGAGGCCCGGGGACTCGCCCGCGCCGTCCGACCCTTCATCGAACAGTTCTTTCCTCGCACCCGACTGATTGACGACATCGCGCTCGCCGCCGACCTGCCGCAGGAGAACGAGCTGGCGCTGGCCAATCTCTCCACCTTGTCCTGCAATCACGGCATCTATTTTCCAAGCCGCATGGTCCGCGAGTTCGAGCGCGGCCTGTTCTCGGACGGCGTGAGCGAAAGCGAGCAGGCACGCTGGCGCCGCGCGCTCGCCCGCTACGTCGACAAGATGCGGCGCGCGGCCGGCGGCCGGCCGCTGCTGATACGCAATCCCGCGAGCAGCACACGCATTCCGCTGCTGCGGACGCTCTGGCCCGAAGCGCGCTTCATCCACATTCACCGCGACCCGATGGCGGTGATCGCGTCCTCGACGCGGATGATGAACACGCTGATCCGCGAGCTGTCGCTCGGCGCCGCCGACGCGGATGCGGCCGCCTTGGTCAGGAGCGTCTATCCGCGCCTGATGCGCACGCTGATCGAGGACGGCGCCACGGTGCCGGCGGCGAATTTCGTCGAGGTCCGCCACGACTCGTTGTGCCGCGCGCCGCTTGGCGAACTCGAGCGCATCCATCACGCGCTGGCACTCCCCGGCTTCGAGCGGGCGGCGCCGCGGTTCAGTGCCTATCTCGATCGTCTGCAAAGCCATGCGCCTCGGGACTTTCAGACGTCGGCGGCGGACGCGGCCTGGATGCGCTCGGAGTGTTCCGGGATTTTTTCTCGGCTGGGGTATGCGCTGCCGGATGAATGAAAGGCTGGGCTCTGCCCAGACCCGCAAAGGGCCGCGGGCCCTTTGATCCCATCAGAGGGCGAAGCGCCGGCGCGCCCAGTGGCATGCGGCGGCTGTCTGGTCGTCGGACAGCACCTTTTCGATGAACACCTCGACTCTGCCGCCCGCGATCTCCGGCATCACACGATAGACGTGCGTCCAGACGCCCTGGCCGCGATGCACGGCGACGTAGATCTGGCCCGGCTTGCCGCGCCAGCCGGCGCCGGCATGAACCGAGGCGCAGACGAACACCACGTCGTCGCCTGGGCGCACGCATAACGACAGATCCGGTGGAACGCCACTGCAGTCCAACACCCCAAAGCCTCCAAAGTGGAGCGGGCTGACCCGTGGCTGCGTCCCGTCATTTGCCGAGAAGGCCACATCGTCCACTCCCCGAGAGGAACGGACCGCCACCTTGCCCGGAGAACCTCCGGTCGGTTGTGCAGGTTGGCGTTGGGCGTCACCCAACTCTTGATGCTGGGGGCGGACTACAGCGGCCGCGGCCGCTATGCAAGAGCCTTCAGCTTTCGATCATCTCACGTATCCGCGCCGCCAGCGCGTCCAGCGCAAACGGCTTGGCGACCATCTGCATGCCTTCGCCAAGCAAGCCGCCGCGCGCCGCCGCATTCTCGGCGTAGCCGGTCATGAACAGCACCCGCAGACCTGGACGCCGCTCACGCGCGAACTCGGCGAGCTGGCGGCCATTCATTCCCGGCAGCCCGACATCGGTGACCAGCAGGTCGATCCGCTGCCTTGACGTCAGCGCCGCAACCGCCGCATCCGCATCGGCGGTCTGGATCGCGGCATAGCCCAGCTCGGACAGCACCTCGAGCACCATCAGCCGCACCGCCGGGTCGTCCTCCACCACCAGCACCGTCTCGCCGCGGCCAGGGGACACGGGTCCGGCGACCGCATCGGGGGCCAGGATCGGGCTGTCTTTCGCCCACTGTTCGATGCCCCTCTTGTCGCCGGCCTTGTCGCCTGGCTTGTCGGCATCGCCGGCGGACGGATCGGCGACCGGCAGGCAAAGCCGCACCGTGGTGCCCTCCCCCGGCGTGCTCTGGATACGGGCGCTGCCGCCCGACTGCCGGGCAAAGCCGTAGATCATCGACAGGCCAAGGCCGGTACCCTGCCCGATCGGCTTAGTGGTGTAGAACGGCTCGAAGGCGCGGGCGAGCACGCCCGCTTCCATGCCGACGCCGGTGTCGCCGACGGAAAGTGTCACGTAGCGGCCGGCGGCGAGGCTGTCGCCGACCAAGCCTGAGGTCGGCGTCTCATCGGCATCCTGCGTGAAGCTCGACGTCTCGATCAGCAGCCGGCCGCCGCCCGGCATCGCGTCGCGCGCGTTGATCGCGAGGTTGAGCAGGGCGTTCTCAAGCTGGTTCGCGTCCGCATTGGCCAGCGGCAAATCCGGCGCCAGCCGCACCCGCAGCGTCACCTGCTCGCCGATGGTGCGCGCCAGCAGATCCTCGAGCGAGCCGACCAGCGCGTTCACATCGATCGCTCGCGCATCCAGTGACTGCCGGCGCGAAAAGGCGAGCAGCCGGTGGGTCAATGCGGCCGCCCGGTTGGCCGAGGCGATCGACGCATCCATGAAGCGTTCGATCCCGGTAAAGCGGCCGCTGGCGATGCGCCGCTTCATCAGGTCCATCGATCCGATGATGCCGGTCAGCAGATTGTTGAAGTCGTGCGCGATGCCGCCGGTCAACTGGCCCACCGCCTCCATCTTCTGCGACTGCCGCAGCGCCTCCTCCGCCCGTTGCCGCTCGGCGATTTCCGCGCGCAATGCCGCCGTGCGCTCGACCACACGACGCTCCAGCGCCTCGGCGGCGTCCCGGAGCAGCTCCTGCGCCAGCACGCGCTCGGTGACATCGAGCACGAACACATGCAATCCCATCACCGCGCCGTGCTCGCCGAGCCTCGGCATATAATGCGCCTCGGCCTCCCGCCTGGTGCCGTCGCGATGCGGCCAAGACAGCTCCAGCTTGACCGTCTCGCCGGCAAGAACACGCCGGAACGCGTCGGCCCGCAGGCCAAATCCCGCTTCGCCGACGATCTCGCGGACATGCCGCCCGACCACCTCCTCGGGACGCACATAGAGCCAATCCTGGTAGGCGCGGTTGGCAAAGCGGTAGATCAGGTCGTGATCGACATAGGCGATCAGGAACGGCAGCGAGTCCGCGATCGCGCGCAGTTCCAGGTCGCTCGCGCGCAGCGCCGCCTCAATCCTCTTGCGCTCGGAGACATCAAGCAGCACGCCCGGAAACCGCTCCGCGCGGCCACGCGCATCGAGCGAGACAATGCCGTTGGCCTCGACCCAGCGCCAGCCTGCCTCCGCGTCGGGGAGCCGGTATTCCGCACGATACGGACCGCCATCGCGCAGCGCGGCCCCAACCGTGCGCAACACCCGCGCGCGGTCATCCGGATGGATCGCCTCGGCCACCTCCTCGGGAGCCATGCCGATCGCCAGACGCGCGGGATCGAGCATGGAACTCTGCGCGAAACGTTCGTCGGCGGTGAAGCGGTGGGTCGGCACCTCCCAGATCCAACTGCCGACGATGGCGCCGGAGTTCAGCACCAGGCTGAAGCGCTCGTCCGCCGTGCGCAGCGCGCTCTCCGCACGCAGCCGCTCGGTCAGGTCGGAGAAGGTGCAGACCGCGCCGACCAGCTCACCTTCGCGCCAGACCGGCTGGGCGCGATATTCCGCTGGAAAGGCGGTGCCGTCGCCGCGATGGAAGTATTCGTCGGTGACGTGGCATGGCGTGCCGTCGCGCGCGGTGCGCGTGATCGGACAGTCCTGGGGCAGACATGGCGAGCCGTCGCCATGCGTGCGCCGGATGATGTCGGGAAGCGCCAGACCGACGATGGCGTCCCGGTGCGACAATCCCAGCATCCGCCGGAAGGCGGCGTTGCACACGGTCGCGTGTCCGTCCCGGTCCACCGCGAAGAAGCCCTCCTGCGATGAATCCAGCAAGTCGCGCAGATAGGCGCGGCTCTCCGCCAGCGCCTCCTCGTTGGCGCGAAGCAGCATGGTCTGCCGGCGCAGCGCCTCGATCTGGTCGCGCAGCATGAACTGCCGGCGGCGTGAGGCCAGCGCCCACTCCAGCGCGCTGATCAGCGACTCGGAACCCAGCGGACGCTCGAGCAGCATCACGTTGGTGACGCGCGCCGGCAGCCGCTCTCCCGGCCGCGGGATGCTCACGGAGGGGACCTTCTGGCCGCCACGCCGCTTGCGGCTGAACAGGAACACGAACGGCACATCGGACCAGTCCGGCTGGGCGGCGAGCGCCTCCGTCAGCGGCCGTGTGTCGTCGCTGGCGATCGCTTCCTCGGTGATCAGCACGGCGCCAGTGCGCTCGCCGATCCTGGCCGCAAGCTCAGCGAGATCGGCGCAGACCGCGCCCGTCAGCCGATGGCGTTCCAGCAGGCTGCGGGCGTGGTGCGCGTCGCGTCCGGCCGGGGCCAGGACCAGGATGGTCTCGCTTTCGTCGGACGCGCCGCCCGATCCGCCAGCGCCGGTGCTCATGCGCCCAGTGCTCATGCGCCCAGTGCTCATCGTCGGCTCGAAGGCATCGTGCATGAAGGCGGGCCTCGCATCAAACTCCGGGTTTCTAGACCAAGTCCGGCCCCGATGGTATCGCTCGGCGCCATCTGCCGGAGAGCTTCAATGCGTATGCGCCCTGTCCCGCTAGCCTTGGCCCTGGCGTTTGCCGCGTGCCAGCTTAGCGGCGCCGCCTTTGGCGCTGACAGCGGCGCCGATCCGGGCGCCGGCTTCATGCGCAAGACCGCGGCCGAGCCCGGTGTCGTGACGTTGCCGTCCGGCCTGGAATACAAGGTGCTGAAGTCGGGCGATCCGGCCGGCGCGCATCCAGCACTCGGCGACGAGTTGGTGCTCGACTATACGGGCCAGCTCCCGGACGGCGCGATCTTCGACAGCACCGACCAGCAGGGTGGCATGGCGCGCATGCCGTTTCGCGGCCTGATCCAGGGCTGGATGGAGGGGCTCAAGCTGATGCGTCCCGGCGATGTGTGGATGCTCTACATCCCGGCCAGGCTGGGCTATGGCGACAAGGGCGCAGGCCCGATTCCTCCTGACTCGCCGCTGGTGTTCAGGATCGACCTGGTGGCGGTGCATCAAGCCGGCTGAGGCATTCGGCCACCTCGTCGATCACCTGATCCCAGGCGCGCGCGGGAGGCAGGGGTGCGGCTTGCCCGAAGCGGCGCAGCGTCGGGTACCAATCGCGTCCGTCCGCAAAGCCCGGCTGCCATCGCCAGTCCCCACCGAAACGGTCGAGCAGCCACACCGGCCGCCCCAGCGCGCCCGCCAGATGCGCGATCATCGTATCGACGCTGATCACCAGATCCAGGGCCTCGATCAAGGCGGCCGTCTCGGCAAGATCCGCGAACGCCGCCTCGGTCAGCGCGAGTGTCATGCCTCCGCTCGGCGCCTCTGAGGCGGCGGGTCCCTGCTGCAACGAGACGAAGGCGACGTCGCCGGCGGCGGCGAGCGGCGCCAATTGCGCGAGGCGGATCGAGCGCGCCCGATCGAAGCGGTAGGCAGCGGCACCCGCCCAGGCCAGCCCGACGCGGAGCCGTCCCTCCGGCAGACGCGCGCGCCACGCGCGACGCGCCTCGGGATCGGCGCGCAGGGCGAGCGGCGGAATCGCCTCGCCGCCAAGCAGATGCGGCAGGCTGAGCAGCGACGTCCGCGCCACGCAGCCATCGGCCTCGGCTGACGACGCGACGATCCGCACATGCGCCGGATCAAACGGCGGCGCCTCGCCCACCAGCCGCAGCAGCGCATGGGGCAGTTCGAGCACGATGGGCGCCCGTGCCGAAGCCAGGCCCACCCAGCGCAGGAACTGGATGGTGTCGCCAAGCCCCTGCTCGGCAGAGATCAGCACCGCGCCCGCGTGCAGCGCGGCGCCGTCCCACTCCGCCAATCCCAAACCCCCTGCCCCCGAAGCATGCGTCCCCGCCACCAGCGCGCGCCGCGCCTCGAACGCGGCCCAGCCTTCGGTGCGCCAGCCTTCGGCGCGCGAGCCGCGTGCCAGCAGCAGCGTGCCGAGATTGAAGCGTGCCTGCGCCTGCGCGCTCTCCCGCGACAGCACCGACCGGAACAGCGCTTCCGCTTCACCGGCCTGGCCCGCCGCGGCGAGGGCGGTGCCGTGATTGACGGCGAGTGCGACCGAATCGGGCGCGAGCTTCGAAGCGCGCGCCAGCACACGCTCGGCTTCCAATGTCTCGCCGAGACCGAACAGCACCAGCCCGAGGCTGCTCAGCGTCAGCGCGTTGTCGGGTGCCCGCGCGCGCGCGCGTTCCAGACAGGGTTGCGCCTCCTCCAGCCGGCCAACTGCGAACAAGGCGGCGCCCAGATTGGCCTGCGCCGCCGCATCCTCCGGCAGCAGCGTGGCGACACGGCGGAAGGCAGCCTCCGCCTCATCGAGCGCGCCGGTCGCGGCGCAACAGGCGCCGAGCGCGTGCCAGTTGAGCGCGTCGCCCGGCGCCAGCCGCGCCGCCTCCCGGAACGAACCGATCGCCGCGTCGGCGGCGCCACGCGCCCGCTGCACGCCGCCGAGAGACAGCCAGGCCGCGGCGGCGCGCGGATCGAGTTCGATGGCGCGACGCAGATGCGTCTCCGCCTCCGCCAGCCTGCCGAGACGCGACAGCGCCTGCGCCAGCCCCCGTCGCGCGCGCGGATCGCCGTTGTCCCGCAGCACCGCGACATGCAACGCCGCGCGCGCCTCCTCGACGTGGGAGCACGCCAGCAGCGCCAGGCCCAGGGAGATCGTGTAGGCGGCGTTCTCCGGCGCCGCCGCCAGCGCCTGGCCGATCAGCCCGATCGCGCGTTCAGGTTGTCCCGCCTCCTGAGCCAGACAGCCGAGCCCGTGCAGGCTTTCCGCATGCCCAGGACAAGCCGCGAGCGCCGCGCAATAGAGCCGTTCCGCCTCCTGGCGCCCCCCTTTTCCATGCCCGCCTTCTTCATGCCCGCCTTCTCGATGCCGCCGCGACGCCAGCGAGGCAAGCCGGTCGGCCTCTCTCACTCCCATCCATCTCCCCTCCCAGACGCAAGCAGAGCCTGTTATGGCTGAAATCCTCACGTCATGGAGGATTTCCGCCGATGTCGGCCTACCAGACACTCGAGCAGCGCTTCGCCCGCCTCGCCGATGTCGAGGACGCGCTCGGCATCCTGAACTGGGACAACGACACCATCATGCCGGCGGGCGCCGCAACGCGTCGCGCCGGCCAGGTGGCGACACTTTCGGTGATCGCGCATGAGCTGCTGACCGCGCCGGAGACGGCGGATCTGCTCGACGCGGCGGACGGCGGGCTTGACTCCTGGCAAGCCGCCAACCTTGCCGAGATGCGCCGCCAGCATGCCCATGCCAGCGCGGTGCCCGTTGACCTGGTGGAAGCCGCCTCGCGCGCCGCCTCCGCCTGCGAACGCGCCTGGCGCGAGGCGCGCAAGGACAACGACTTCAAGGGCCTGCTGCCGCTGCTGAGCGAGGTGCTGGCGCGCAAGCGCGACGTGGCCTCGGTCAAGGGCGAAGCGCTCGGGCTCGCTCCCTACGACGCCCTGCTCGACGAGTACGATCCTTGCAACCGTCGGGCGCTGATCGACCCGGTGTTCAGCTCGCTGCGGCAGGGCCTGCCCGACTTGATTGCCGCCGCCATGGAGCATCAGGCCAGGCAGCCCGAGCCGCTGGCGTTGCGCGGGCCGTTCCCGGTCGCGCGGCAACAGGCGCTGGCGGAGCGTCTGACGCTGGCGGCGGGATTTGACGCGGAGCGCGGCCGTCTCGACATCAGCCTGCACCCGTTCTGCGGCGGCGCCGCCGACGACGTGCGCATCACCACCCGCTATGACGAGAGCGACTTCAGCACCGCGCTGATGGGCGTGCTGCACGAAACCGGCCACGCCCTCTACGAGCAGGGCCGACCCGTCGCGTGGCTGTCGCAGCCGGTCGGACGCGCGCGCGGCGCGACCATGCACGAGAGCCAGTCGCTGCTGATCGAGATGCAGGCCTGCCGCTCACGCGAGTTCGTGACCTTCCTGGCGCCTGTGCTGCGCGAGAGCTTCGGGGCCACCGGACCGGCGTGGGAGGCCAGCAACCTGCATCGCCGCCTCACCCGGGTGCAGCCCGGTTTCATTCGGGTGGATGCCGACGAGATCACCTATCCGGCGCACGTGCTGGTGCGCTACGACCTTGAGACGCGTCTGATCGCGGGCGAACTAGGCCTCTGCGACCTGCCGGAAGCGTTCAACCAGGGGATACGCGACCTGCTCGGCATCGTTGTTCCGGACGACCGCCGCGGCTGCCTGCAGGATATCCATTGGCCGGCCGGCCTGTGGGGCTATTTCCCGACCTACACGCTGGGCGCGATCACGGCGGCGCAATTGTTCGAAGCCGCCTGCCGCGACACGCCAGAGCTGCCCGGCTGCCTGGAACAAGGAGACTTCGCGCCGTTGCTGGCCTGGCTGCGCCCGCGCGTGCACGCACGGGCAAGCTCCGCGTCCGCCGCCGCGATCGTGCGCGACGCGAGCGGAGTTGCGCTCTCCGCCGAGACCTACCAGCACTATCTGCAACGACGCTATCTGGGCGAGGATTGATCAAGGCTAGACCGTAAGAAACCTTTCACTTCATCAAATGGTTTCCAAAGGCGAGCCTTTGGCGGGGCTTGGGGCGGAGCCCCAATCTTGCTTGCCGGATAGGGAGGCCAACCATGCCCGATGACGCTGTTCTGAGAAGCGCGATCCGCAAGGCACGCTGGCGGCTGATGCCGCTGATCCTGGTCATGTATCTGGTCGCCATGCTCGACCGGACCAACATGGGCTTCGCCAAGCAGGCGCTGCATGGCAAGGTGGGCATCTCGGATGCGGCGTTCGGACTGGGCGCCGGCGCGTTCTTCATCACCTACGCAATCTTCGAACTGCCGAGCAACCTGATCCTGCACAAGATCGGCGCGCGTATATGGATGTGCCGGATCATGGTGAGCTGGGGGCTTGTCGCCTCGGCAATGATCTTCGTCCGGGGCGACACCTCGCTGATTGGCATACGCCTGCTGCTCGGAGCCGCGGAAGCGGGCTTCTTTCCAGGCGCCGTGCTCTACATCAGCTACTGGTTTCCGGCCCAGGAGCGGGGCCGCGCCTTGGGACTGCTGTATTTCGGCTTTCCGATCGCGCTCACCCTGGGAAGTCCGCTTTCCGGCGGCCTGCTGGGGCTTGATGGCTGGTTCGGTCTTGCCGGATGGAAGTGGATGTTCCTGATTGAGGGACTCCTGGCCGTGGTCGTCGGCATCATCGCCTTCTTCGGTCTCACGGATCATCCGCGCGATGCCCGCTGGCTCAGCGCGCGGGAACAAGAGGTGCTGGCGGACGCGATCGCGCACGAGACCACGCTGAAGGCGGAACGCGGCGGTCTGCATCTCGGCGCGACCTTGAAGGATCCACGCTTGTGGCACCTGCTCGGGATTTATTTCTTCCTGCAGATCAGCGTCTATGGCGTGACCTTCTACCTGCCGAGCCAGGTGAGCGCCCTGCTCGGCATCAAGATCGGCCCTCTGGTCGGGCTGGTGGTCGGCATCCCGTGGCTCTGCGCGGCGCTGATGGCGGCCTACTGGCCCGCTCGTGCGGTGCGCACCGGGCATTCGCGTGCCTACGCGCTCGGCTTCCTGATGTTCATCACCGCGGGTCTGGTGGTGTCGGTCAACGTGCCGCCGCTCTATGCCATCCTGGCGCTCTGTTTCGTCACCACCGGCGCAATCTGCGTGCAGCCGATCTTCTGGACCTTTCCGACCGGCTATCTGGGAGGCGTGGCCGCCGCGGGCGGCATCGCGGTGATCAATTCGCTTGGCAATCTCGGCGGCTTCGTCGCTCCGAACCTGCGCGCCTGGGCCGACGCGAATTTCGGCTCCACCGCGGCCGGTCTCTACGTGCTCGCCAGTGCTGCGGTCGTCTCCGCCGCCCTCATGATCATCCTTCCGTCCCGTATTGTCTCGGTGCCGGGAAGCACTGAGGAGGGCGAACCGCAACCCGGACAGGCCAAGTTCATGCGGTCGCAAGCCTGAGAGGCGGCTACCTGGTCGGGGCGCCGGACTGCCTCTCAAAGGCGCTGGCGATGGTGATCGTCACCAGGTCGCCGATCAGCGGCACGTAGAGCCGGACGCCGAAATCGCTGCGCCGTATCGTGCCGACAAGATTGAAGCCGACGGTATAGGCGTGGTCGAGCGGATCGATCCCGGCGCCGACCAGGTTGGCGCGCAGCAGGATCGGGCGGGTCGCGCCATGCAGGGTGAGAGTGCCGGCGATGGTGGCCTGGCCGCGCCCGAGAAGGGTTACCTTGGTCGACTTGAACACCATCTCGGGAAAAGACGCGGCATCGAGCCAGCCGCCGCCCTTGAGCTCGTGGGTGAGTTTGCCGCTGGTGGTGCTGAGCTCACCCACCGGCACATGGATCTCGACGCTGCTCTGCGCCGGCGCCTGAGCATCGAGCTTGAGCGTGCCGCTCACCTTGCTGAACTCGCCCCAATAGGTTGAGAAGCCCAGATGCGAGACGCTGAACAGAACCTGGGTGTGTTCCGGGTCGATGCGATAGGCGCCGCTCTCGACCTTGTCGGGATTGTGCGTGGCGGGTGCTTCGACCAGTTGCGCGCACGAGGCGGCGGGCAGGACGCCAGCGAGGAGCAGTCCGGCCGCGCAGAGACGGGCGGCGCTGCGTGCCTGGGTCATCATGATGAACTGGCCAATGGATATTGGTCGATGGCCTCCCAGGGGCCGCCCAGGTAGCGCCAGAGCAGCAACGCCGCGCCCTCGGTCGGCCATGGCGCGAAGCCTTGGGCGAGGCGGTCGCGCGTCGCCCGCGCCTGTTCCGGCGAGACCTTGTTCTGCACCGTCACATGCGGGCGGTAGCGCTCGCGGTCCTGCGCGGTGAGCCACGCCGACCACGTCTCGGCAAGCCGCGCGCGCAGCGCCAACAGCGCCGGAGAGGCGAGCGGGAAGGCGACGCCGCGGCCAAGCGAGCGTGGCGGCTCGACCATGATCGCCGGAGGCGGCGCCCGCAGGCCACGCAGCAGACGCTGGATGCCCGGCCGCTCGCCGCCGGGCAGCGCGTGAAACAGCGACACGTGCGCCGGCACGACGTTGCGGTCGGCGGGAAAGTGCCGCGTGCGGAGCGCCTGGAACAGCGATTGCGCCGGTTCCCTGAGAAGCAGGGTCAGCAGCAGCGGCGCCTGGTCACTTGGTTGCGTGGTCATCCCCCTCATGGTAGAGCCCCGGCAGGGGCGCAGGTCGAACCAAATCCACTAAAACAATCACGGAAAGAGATGGAAACGCCGAGCGCAGGACCGGTTGCTTCGACAGGCTTGTTCGGCCGATACGCGACCGCGTTGTACGAAGTTGCGGACGAGCGGCGCAAGCTTGACGAGGTGGTTGATCAGGCTGACGGACTCGGCCGGCTGATCGACCAGAGCAAGCCGCTTCGCGCAATGCTCGCCGATCCGGCGCTGGATATCGCGCAGTCGCGGGCCGCCATGCTCGCCGTGATGCAAGACCAGGGTTTCGGCGAGACCCTGCGGCACTTTGTCGGCGTGATCGCGGAGAACCGTCGTCTCGCCGTGCTGCGCCCGATGCTGGCGGCGTTCGCGTCGCTGGTGGCGGCGCGTCGCGGCATTACGGTCGCTGAAATTTCCAGCGCGCACCCGCTCAGCGACCTGCAGCGCACGCAGCTCCGCGCCCGATTGACCCAGGCCGGCTACGGCCGAGTCGACATACGCGAGCAGGTCGATCCCGAGCTGCTCGGCGGCCTGGTCGTGCGCGTCGGCGCCCGCCTCTATGATTCGAGCCTGAAGTCGCGGCTTGCCCGCCTCGACCACGCCATGAAGGGAGCCGCGTGATGGAGATCCGTCCCGCCGAGATTTCGGACATCCTCAAGCGGCAGATCGCCTCGTTCGATAGCGAGAGCGACATCTCCGAGACCGGCACCGTGCTCAGCGTCGGCGACGGCATCGCCCGCGTCTATGGCCTCGCCAACGTGGTCGCCGGAGAGATGGTGCATTTCCCGGGCTCGGATTTGCGCGGCATGGCGCTCAATCTCGAGACCGACAACGTCGGCGTCGTGGTGTTCGGCAACGACCGCACCATCCGCGAGGGCGACACGGTGGCGCGTACCGGCTCGGTGGTCGATGTGCCGGTCGGCCGCGGCCTGCTCGGACGGGTGGTCGATGGCATCGGCGAGCCGATCGACGGCAAGGGGCCGCTTCGTGACGTCGAACGCCGCCGCGCCGAGGTGAAGGCGCCCGGCATCATGCCGCGCCAGTCGGTGTCCGAGCCGATGCAGACCGGCATCAAGGCGATCGACAGCCTGGTGCCGATCGGGCGCGGCCAGCGCGAGCTGATCATCGGCGACCGGCAGACCGGCAAGACCAGCATCCTCATCGACACCATCATCGGCCAGAAGACCATCAACGCGCTGGGCGACGACAAGAAGTCGCTGTTCTGCATTTATGTGGCGATCGGCCAGAAGCGCTCGACGGTGGCGCAGATCGTGCGCACGCTCGAGGAGAACGGCGCGATGGAGTATTCCATCGTCGTCGCCGCGACCGCGTCCGATCCGGCGCCGATGCAGTACCTGGCGCCCTACACCGGCTGCGCCATGGGCGAGTTCTTCCGTGACCGCGGCATGCACGCGCTGATCGCCTATGACGATCTCTCCAAGCAGGCGGTGGCCTACCGTCAGATGTCGCTGCTGCTGCGACGGCCGCCGGCGCGCGAGGCCTATCCCGGCGACGTGTTCTACCTGCATTCGCGCCTGCTGGAGCGTGCCGCCAAGCTGTCCGACGCGCATGGCGGCGGCTCGCTCACCGCGCTGCCGGTGATCGAGACGCAAGCCGGCGACGTCTCGGCCTATATTCCGACCAACGTGATTTCGATCACCGACGGGCAGATCTTCCTGGAGACGGAGCTGTTCTTCCGCGGCATACGCCCCGCGGTCAATGTCGGCGGCTCGGTCTCCCGCGTCGGGTCCGCGGCCCAGGTCAAGGCGATGAAGCAGGTGGCGGGACGGATCAAGCTGGAACTCGCGCAGTATCGCGAGATGGCGGCGTTCTCGCAGTTCTCGTCCGATCTGGACCCTTCCACACAGCAGCAGCTCGCCCGCGGCGCGCGCCTCACCGAACTGCTCAAACAGCCGCAGAACACGCCGTATCCGGTCGAGGAGCAGGTTGCCGTGCTGTTCGCCGGCACCCGCGGCTACACCGACAAGGTGCCCGTCGAAAAGATCGTCGACTATGAGCGCGCCATGCTGTCCGAGCTGCGCTCCCGCGATGAGGGCGCCATCCTGACCTCGATCCGCGAGGACCGCGAGATCAAGAAGGAGACCGAGGAAAAGCTGGGCCAGTTTCTCGACGGCTTCACCAAGCAGTTCCTCCAGGACTGATCCATGCCCTCGCTGAAGGAGCTGCGCGGCCGCATCGGCAGCGTGAAATCGACGCGCAAGATCACCTCGGCGATGAAGATGGTCGCCGCCTCGAAGCTGAAGCGTGCGCAGGCGCATGCCGAGGCGGCACGTCCCTACGCGGAGGCAATGCAGCGCATGCTGGCGGCGCTGGCGCGCAACGTCATGGATCAACGGCAGGGTGAGCAAAGGCGCGACGACCTGCCGCGCCTGCTCGCTGGAACCGGGGAGGACCGGGTGCATCTGATCGTGCCGATCACCTCGGACCGTGGTCTCGCCGGCGGTTTCAACGCCGGGATCGGCCGCGCCGCGCGCACGCTGGCCAAGCGGCTGCAAGCGGAGGGCAAGACCGTCAAGCTGCTGCCGGTGGGACGAAAGGGGGGCGATTACCTGGCCCGCGAGTTCCGCGACCAGCTTGTGGATCGGGTGACGGGCTCCGGCGGCCGCGACGTGCAGTTCCAGCAGGCGCGCGAGATCGGCGAGCGTATCGCCCGGATGCTGGAGGACGGCGAGTTCGATGTCTGCACGCTGATCTACAACCGCTTCAACAACGTGATGTCGCAGACGCCCACGGAGCTGCAGCTCGTCCCGCTCTCCTTGCCGTCGAACGACAACGAGCGTGGCGAGGCGCCGTCGGTCTCCTATGAGTTCGAGCCGGACGAGGAGACCATCCTCTCGCGCCTGCTGCCGCGCAACCTCGAAATCCAGATCTACCGCGCCATGCTGGAGAGCGCCGCCGGCGAGCAGGGCGCCCGCATGACCGCCATGGACAGCGCCACGCGCAACGCCGGCAAGGCGATCGACCAGTTGACGCTCCGCTACAACCGCACCCGCCAGGCCAACATCACCAAGGAACTGATCGAGATCATCTCGGGCGCCGAAGCGCTCTGAGCTCTGTTCACGGTCCGCATGCAGGAGACGCACATGTCCGAGAGCGAAACCATCGAAAAGCCAGCTACCGGCGGCAGAGAGAACTCGAACGTGGTCGGGCGCATCGTGCAGATACGCGGCGCCGTGGTCGACGTGCAGTTCAGCGGCACCCTGCCCTACATCCTGAACGCGCTGACCTGCCGGCTGAACGACCGCGATCTGGTGCTGGAAGTCGCCCAGGAGATCGGCGAGCGCGAAGTGCGCTGCATCGCCATGGACGGCACCGACGGGCTCGCGCGCGGCGCCGAGGTGGCCGATACGGGAAGCGCGATCCGCATGCCGGTCGGTCCCGGCACGCTGGGGCGCATCCTCAACGTGATCGGCGAGCCGATCGACGAGCGCGGCCCGGTGCCGGCGGTGCGCTGGGACCCGATCCACCGCGAGGCGCCCGCCTTCGAGGAGCAGGCGGCCTCCGCCGAGATCCTGGTCACCGGCATCAAGGTGGTGGACCTGCTCTGCCCGTATCTCAAGGGCGGCAAGATCGGCCTGTTCGGCGGCGCCGGCGTCGGCAAGACGGTGCTGATCCAGGAACTGATCAACAACATCGCCAAGGCGCATGGCGGCGTGTCGGTGTTCGCGGGCGTCGGCGAGCGCACGCGCGAGGGCAACGACCTCTATCACGAGATGATGGACGCCGGCGTCATCAAGCTTGGCGAGAACGACACCGAAGGCTCCAAGGTGGCGCTGATCTATGGCCAGATGAACGAGCCGCCCGGCGCTCGCATGCGTGTCGCCCTCTCCGGGCTCACCGTCGCCGAGTATTTCCGCGACGACGAGGGCCAGGACGTGCTGTTCTTCGTCGACAACATATTCCGCTTTACTCAGGCCGGCTCCGAGGTCTCCGCCCTGCTCGGCCGCATCCCGTCGGCGGTGGGCTACCAGCCGACGCTGGCCACCGACATGGGCGCGCTGCAGGAGCGGATCACCTCGACCAAGAAGGGCTCGATCACCTCGATCCAGGCGATCTATGTGCCTGCCGACGACCTCACCGATCCGGCGCCGGCCACCTCGTTCGCCCATCTCGACGCGACCACGACGCTGAACCGCTCGATCGCCGAGCTTGGCATCTATCCGGCGGTCGATCCGCTCGACTCGACCTCGCGCTCGCTCGACCCCAAGATCGTCGGCGACGAGCACTACCAGGTGGCCCGCGACGTGCAGAAGATCCTGCAGTCCTACAAGTCGCTGCAGGACATCATCGCCATCCTCGGCATGGACGAGCTCTCCGAGGACGACAAGCAGACCGTCGCGCGCGCGCGACGCATCCAGCGCTTCCTGAGCCAGCCGTTCCATGTCGCGGAAGTCTTCACCGGCGCTCCCGGCAAGCTGGTCCCGATCGAGGATACGGTGCGCTCGTTCAAGGCGATCGTCGCCGGCGAATACGACCATCTCCCGGAAAGCGCGTTCTACATGGTTGGTCCCATCGAGGAGGCGGTCGCCAAGTTCGAAAGTTCCAAGAAGAAGGACTGACGACGATGCCGATCGACGTGGAGATCGTGAGTCCCGAGAAGCGCCTGCTGCAACGCTCGGTTGACATGGTGGTGATGCCGGGTTCCGAGGGCGACCTCGCGGCGATGCCCGATCATGCGCCGATGATCGTGTTGCTGCGCGGCGGCGTGGTCTCGCTGCACGACGGCAATCAGGTCGGCGACCAGTTCTTCGTCGCCGGCGGGTTCGCCGAGATCACCGCGGAGCGCTGCACCATCCTTGCCGACGAAGCGACGCCATTGGGCGAGCTGTCGCGTGCCGACGGCGAAGCGAAACTCAAAGAGGCGCAGCGCGCCTACGACGAGGCGGACAAGTCGGATATCACCACGCTGGGCCCCTATCTCGACCGGCTGCAATCGGCGCAAGCCCACATCGAGGCGGCGCAGGCTTAGTCCGCATCACTCCTGAAAGGTATGGAAGTGGGGCTTGGCAAGGTGGCCGAAACCCGTATGACCGGCTATCGCTCATACGCCGGAGAACCGAATGACCACCGAAGCCCCGCCTGATCGGTTGTCCGCCGATCCGCGCAGCCCCTTCCATGATCCGGCACTGCTGGAACGCGGCATCGGCATCCGCTTCAAGGGCGTCGAGAAGGACAATGTCGAGGAATATTGCGTGAGCGAAGGCTGGGTCCGCGTGACTGTCGGCAAGACCATGACCCGGAGCGGCACCCCGATGACGATGAAGCTGCAAGGTCCGGTCGAGCCTTATTTCAAGAGCTGAACCGGCACCCCGTCTTTGTCTGCCATTGGTTCCCCTAACCGGGCCCTGCTGTCCTATCCGGGCCTGCCGCGGCTGCTGCTCAGCCGGTGCGGCTCCTCGCTCGGCACCCAGATGCAGGCAGTGGCGATCGGCTGGCAGATCTATGCGCTGACCCATCGGGCGCTTGCGCTGGGGCTGGTCGGGCTCGCGCAGTTCCTGCCAATTCTGCTGCTGACCCTGGCGGCCGGACACGCCGCCGACCGCCTCGACCGCAGGCGCATCGCCGCTGCCTGCCAGCTCGTCGAACTGCTGGCGGCGGGAGGGCTCGCGGCCGGCTCGACCCTGCATGCGCTCACTCCTGGCGTGATCTACGCCGTGGCGGCGGTGCTCGGTGCCGCGCGCGCCTTCGAGGCGCCGGCGATGCAGGCGCTGCTGCCGACGCTGGTGCCGCCTTCGGAGTTCCCGCGCGCGGCGGCAACGGCCTCGTCGCTCTCCCAGACCGTGACCATCGTGGGTCCGTCGCTTGGCGGCCTGCTCTACGGGCTGGGTGCCGCACTCCCCTATGAGCTGGCCGCCGGCATGTTCGCGCTGGCCGCACTCTGCGTCAGCCTGGTGCATCCGAGTGTGACGCCGGCGAAGCGCCAGCCGGCGAGCCTGGGCGCGGTGTTCGACGGCCTTGTCTTCATCCGCGGGCGTCCGGCTATCCTGGGCGCGATTTCGCTTGATCTGTTCGCGGTGCTGCTCGGCGGCGCCACGGCGTTGCTGCCGGTCTATGCACGCGACATCCTGCATGCCGGACCGTTCGGGCTTGGCCTCCTGCGCGCGGCGCCGGCGGTGGGCGCGCTCGCCGTCTCGGTGCTGCTGGCGCGGCGTCCGCTCGGCGGCCGCGCCGGGATGAAGATGTTTGCCGCGGTCGGCGTGTTCGGCGCCGCCACCATCGTCTTCGGGCTGTCCCGCTCGCTGCCGCTTTCGGTGGGCTCGCTTGCCGTGCTTGGCGCGGCCGACGTGGTCAGCGTGGTGGTGCGGTCAAGTCTGGTGCAATTGCAGACGCCGGATTCGATGCGCGGGCGGGTGTCCGCGGTGAACTTGCTGTTCATTGGCACCTCGAACCAGTTGGGCGAGTTCGAGAGCGGCATGCTTGCGGCCGCGATCGGAGCGGTGCCGGCGGTGGTGCTCGGCGGCGTCGGCACGGTGCTGGTGGCTTTGTTGTGGATGCGGCTGTTTCCGCCGCTTCGCAGGCTCGACCGGCTCGAAGCCGCGCCCTGAGCTTCTCGGGAATGCTATGTCGCTTTGCGGCCGGCCGGCTCCGAGCCGCGCATGAATTCGTCGACGACCCGGTTGAACTCGAGCGGATTTTCAAGCTGGGGGAAATGGTTAGGCGACCTGACGATGACATGGCGTCCATGGAGCAGACGTGAGACGACCTCGCCTGTCGTATCGAACACTGCGCTCCAGCCGCCGCTGATGATCAGAACCGGAATGCCGGCGGCCGTGACGGTGTCGACCGCCGTGCGCATGGCATCGGGCGACGCCATCCGCGCCTGTAGCAGCGAGCAGCCGAGGCCGCTGGCACGCGCTTCGTCCTGCATGAGCGACTGAAGCTTCGGAGCATTGCCGTCAACAGACATCGTTCCAAGGCTTCGGGCGAAGGCCAGGCCGTATTCGCGCGGAGTAGCCGACATCATCATGAGCTTGCCCAATCCCATGAGATGCTCACGTGCGGCAGGATCGGCCTGAACCATCGGATCGGACAGCGCCAGCACCTGCAAGGCAGGCTCGACCAGGACGAGGGAACGAACTGCGTCCGGGCGCCTTGCGGCTGCAAGCAACGCCTCCGCGCCGCCCCAGGAATGACCGACAAGGTGGGCGCCGTCACCGAGCATGTCGGCGAGCCAGACGGCGTCCGCCTCCATGTCGTCGACGCCGCGGGATGGCGACCTGCCGAAGCCGGGCCGATCGACCAGCGTGAGTTCCCAGCCGTGTTCCGCCAGGTCGTGCTGTTTGCGGAAGGTGATCGGGCCGCCTCCCAGCCCGCCCTGCACGCCGCCATGGACAATCACCACCCTCGGCCCATGACCAACACGGGTGACGTTGATGGGCAGCCCCGCCGCCTCCTCCTCTGGCACACGGCTCACGGGCGGGCATTGCGCGATCAGCTCGGCGCGTTTCCGCATGAACAGGGATTCGGACATACGGATTGCAGATCAGCGGCTGGCGCCGCCCTACTGCGGCAGCACGGGCGCGGAACGCTGATCGACCACCGGATTGCTGAGCCTGCCGAGCCCTTCGACCTCGACCTCGCACATGTCGCCCGGCTTCATCCACAGTGGCGGCTTGCGCGCGAGCCCGACGCCGGCGGGAGTGCCGGTCACGATGATGTCGCCCGGCTCCAGCGTGAGAGGCACGCTGAGCAGGCTGACCAGGGTCGCGACATCGAACACGAGATCGTCGGTGGAGGCATCCTGCACGACCTCGCCGTTCAGGATCGTGCGCAGCCGCAGGCCACGGCATCCGGGCGGCAGCGCGTCGGCGGTGACGAAGCTGGGCCCGAACGCGCCGGTCGCATCGAAATTCTTGCCCATGGTCCATTGTGGGGATTTGAACTGGTAATCACGCACCGAGGCGTCGTTGAACAAGGAGTAGCCGGCGATGTGCTCGAGTGCCCGCGCGTGGGGGATGTCGCGGCCGCCGGCGCCGATCACGGCCACGATCTCGCCTTCGTAGTCGAGCTGCTCGGAGGCCTCTGGACGCACGATCGGCACGCCGTGGCCGATCAGGCTGGAGGAGAAACGAGCGAACACGGTCGGGTAGTCAGGCTGTTGAAAGCCGCTTTCCGCCGAATGGTCGGCATAGTTGAGACCGATGCAGATAATCTTGCCGGGAGCGGCAATCGGCGGCAGGTGCTGCACACTCTCAAGATCAAGCGGGGCGCCGGCGCTGAGCAGCAGGCGGCCGGCATCAGCGAGCGCGTCCCCGCCAAGTCGAAGCAACGCCATGAGATCGCCCGGGGCGCGCGGATCCTCCAACGACAGGCCGTGAAATGGTCCCGAGCCGTCCGATGCCGCCAATCCCGTACGGCCATCCTGTCGATAGGCGATAAACTGCATGAACGTTATGCTCCTCAACACCGGATGAGGCGGCGCACGCGCTCACACGCGTTCTTCCGCCTCGTAGTTATGCACGAAGTCCGGAGGCAGGTTTGGCCCCCACAAGTAGAAACCGTCCTCGGGCGGGTGATCGGCGCCCTCCCAGTCCATGGTGTCCGGAACATAGTCGATGTCGCAGGAATACTCGGAGAAGCTGCCCCAGGGGTCCTGCACATAATGAAAGTAGTTCGAGCCGAGCACGTGCCGGCCGAAGCCCCAGCCCTTCATGTAACCTTTGTCCGCCATCGTCATCGCGCCGAGCCCGATGGCGTCGAGGGTCGGCACGTCCCAACTGAGGTGGTGCAGGCCGGGCCCGTTCGACTTGGCGAACGCCATCAGATGATGGTCGGAACCGTGCACGCCGTGCAGGAAGGCGATCCCGTCGCCCGACCGGTCCGACAGGCGCAAGCCGAGCACGCGGCTGTAGAACGTGATCGCGCGATCGACGTCCGGCGTGAAACGAAGGATATGGCTCAATCGGCGCGGCGCCGCGCGATCCGAAAGCCGTCGGTACGGCGCGTTGCGCTTTCCCGCCGGCGTCGGTGGAAGCTCCATCGGCAGCTTGCGATCCGGCGACGTCTTCGCGCCGACCCGTATCTCGACGAGCATGGCGTCATGATCGCGGAACCAGAGCCCGTTGCTGTCGAAGCCGGGCGGTGGGTCGACGCGTTCAATCCCCTGGTCAACGAGGTGCTGGCGGAAACGCCCGAGATCCTCCTCAAAGCAGTGGAAGCAGACGTGCTGCATCGCCTTGCGCGGCCCCTCGACGACACGTCCCCAGCGATAGCCATCGCCCGGGGTGTGCAGTCCGAGCGCATTGCCGTCGGGATGCGCATCGAGGCCGAAATGCCCATAGAAATGCTCGGCGGTCTCGACCGTGGGCACGGTCAGGACGAACTCGCCGATCGAATGCACTCCAAGCAGGCCGCCGCGGCGGAGTGGCGGCTGATAGCGGCCGATTGCGGTCATGCTAGATACTCCCCTTCAACACCGGCACTGCAACGCTCGCGTGTCTTGCTCAGGTCACCCTGGGACCCCGATACCCAAGCGTCAATCGAAAATAGATTTTCATGAGCCTGCCCCGCGTCCGCGCCGCGCGCCGCCTCGAGGAGAATGCGTGTCGTCTCCTGGATATGCTGTGCCAACAGGCGCGCGGCCCTCGATGTGTCCCGATCGAGGGCGGCGGTCATCAGGCCGCGATGCTCGCCCTCCACGTCGCGCTCGACATGCGCGAGCGGGACGGAGATCCGCCGGTAGCGCTCCGACTGAGCGTAGAGCCGGCGTCGGACCTGGCGCAGCGTCTGGTTGCGGCACGATGCGACCAGCGCCTCGTGGAACGCCTCATGCGCCGATGCCCAGCTCTCGCTCAGCCGATCCGTGTCGCCCGGCTCGCGCATGTCCGTGCGGCGCAGCCGGTGCGACGCGCCGAGCAGACGTTCCTCCCAGGCCAGGTCGCCATTGTCGATCGCGAGCCGCAGGCAGAGCACCTCGACTTCGATCCTGGCCAGGGTGAGATCGGTCAGTTCCTCCGCCGAGATGGCGGCGGCCTGGAACCCGCGCTGAGGCTCGCAGATCACCAGCCCTTCAGCGGACAGTCTCGACAGCGCCTCGCGCACCGCGCCGGAACTGGCGCCATGCCGGTCGCTCAGAACGTTGATGCGGAGCTTGTCGCCGGGACGGATGCGGCACGCGAGCAGATCGGCACGCAACGCGCGATAGACTGCCTCAGTCAGGCTTCCAGGCGGGTCACTGTGCATTGCCATATGCCTAGCCGATGGCACGGAGGCCGACAAATATATTTTCCGGTGACGAAGCCCTCAGACCGCCGGGTTCGGGCAGCGCAGGATCTGCGCCGCCAGCATGCCGATCAGGTCGCCGGGACTGAACGGCTTGCTGCACGCCCGCCAGGTGGCGCGGTCCGCCGGGATGGCGTCGGCGCCGTAGCCGGAGAGCAGCAGGAACGGGATGCCGCGCGCTTCGAGCAGTTCCGCCAGCGGATAGACCTTCTCGCCACGAAGATTGACGTCGAGCAAGGCGGCATCCGGAGGATCATCGGATAACGCCCGCAACGCGCCCTCGATGCTGTTGTAGGGGCCCAGCACGACGCATTTCTGCTCCAGCAGCGTCTCCTCGATCAGCATCGCGATCATGAACTCGTCCTCGACGACGAGCACGCGCTGACCGGCAAGCACGGGATTGATGATGCGCTGTCGACCGGTCATGGCGCCGCGTGCCTCTCCCCTTGCGCACTTGCCTGTTGTGCACCCGCCTGGGCGAGCGGCGCGCTCAGCGTGACGCGCAGCCCCCCAGGTGCGAAGTCGATTCTTGCCGAGCCCGACAGTTCATGGGCGAAGCCGCGCTCGATCAGGGCGGTGCCGAAGCCGCGCTTGCCCGGAGGCGTGACCGGTGGACCGCCGCTCTCGATCCAGTCCAGCACGAACGCCGTATCCGGCGGCTCGCGCTCGATGCGCCAGCGCACGTCGATCCTGCCGGACGGCACCGAGAGCGCGCCATATTTGACCGCGTTGGTGACCAGCTCGTGCACCGCCATGCCGAGCGCCAGCGCCGCCTGCGGCCCCAGCCGGAGCGGCGGACCGTCGAGCGCGATGTTCTCACACTGCCCCGACAGGAACGGCCGGATCTCTTCCATCAGCACGTCGCGGAGTTCGATATCGTTCCAACTGGCGTCGCTGAGCAGCGAATAGGACGAGGTCAGCGCCTTGATCCGGCCCATGAAGGACTCCGAGAACGCGTCGAGCGTATCGGCGCGCCTGAGCGTCTGATTGGCGAGCGAGATCACCACTGTCAGCATGTTTTTCACACGGTGGTTCAGCTCGTCGACCAGCAGGCGTTGATGGGTTTCTGCCTCGACGATGCTGGTCACGTCAAGGAAGGTCACGAGGATGCCGTCGACGCTGCTGTCCGGCGCCCGGTAGGGGAGAATGCGCAGGATGTAATGCGTCGTGCCGTCATCCCTGGAGACCCGCCGTTCCAGCGGCCGCAGCGTCGCGAGCACGGTGCGCACGTCCAGCGCCAGCGAGTCGTAGTTGAGATGCCCCACGATATCGGTAAGCGGACGGCCGTGATCGCTCGGGATCAGGTTGTAGATGCTGCCGACCGCGGGCGTGAAGCCGCGTATGACCAGGTGACGGTCAAGGAACACGGTGGCGACATCGGTGCTGTCGAACAGGTTCTTCATGTCGCTGGCGGAGCGGTCGAGTTCCTCGACCTTCTCGGAAAGCTGCGCGTTCGCGGTATGCAGCTCCTCGTTGAGCGATTGCAGCTCCTCCTTCGATGTCTCCAGCTCCTCGTTGGTGGATTGCAGCTCCTCGTTGACGGAATGGAGTTCCTCGTTGGCGCTGCGCAGTTCCTCGGTCGCGGTGTCGTGCTCCTCGGTGATCGACTGCAACTGATCGGAGGTTTCGCGCAGCTTCGCCCTCAGGCGCGCGGTCTGCGATCCGCCGGCCGGCAGCAGGCCACGCGCGGCGCGCAAGCCGCGGCTGATGCCGCCTTGGCCGATCCAGCCGTGCTGGCTGGCGCCGCGCGTCCGGCCCGCGCTCGCGCCGCGGGCGGCTTGGCTTCGGGCCGCCTCGACGCGCCCATGGTCAGGCGCCTCCGGCTGGCGGATTGCCCGCTGAGGCCGCGCAGGCGGCGTGCCGCCATGCGGTAAGCTGAATTGCGGGCTGTGCACGTTGCGGCGCCGGTAGATGCGCGCCGACTTGTCGAGCGGTTCGAACAGATCTTCGTGCCGCGCCGCACTCTCCGCGCTGCCGAGCAACAGGATGCCGCCCTCAACCAGCGAATAATGGAAGGCGGGAAGAATGCTCGCCTGCGACTCAACGTCGAGATAGATCAGCAGATTACGGCAGGAGATCAAATGAATTCGCGAAAACGGCGGATCGCGTATCAGGCTGTGCGCCGAGAAGGTGCAGAGGTCGCGTATCTCCTTCGCGACGGCGCAGGAATGCTCCTGCTCGCTGAAGAAGCGCTGACGCCGCGCCGGCGGCAATCCATCCAGCAAAGTCTTCGGGTAGCGGCCCGCGCGCGCAACGCTGATCGCCGGCTCGTCGATGTCGGTGGCGAACACCTGCACCTTGGGCGGCTCTGACATCGTATCCATGTGCTCACGCAGCAGGATCGCCAGCGTGTAGGCTTCCTCGCCGGTGGCGCAGCCCGGCACCCAGACACGGACCGTGTCGTCGGCCGCCTTTTCAGCGAACAGGCGGGGCATCACCTCGCGTGCCAGCAGATCGAAGGTGGCGGCGTCGCGAAAGAAGCTAGTGACGCGGATCAGCAGGTCCTTGAACAGCAACGTCGCTTCGTCGTCGTCACGCTCAAGCCGCGCCACATAGTCGCCGACCGTGGCCGCGCCCACGACCTGCATGCGTCGATCCACGCGACGCAGGAAGGTCTTGTCCTTGTAGCCGCTGAAATCGTGCCCGATGCGGCGCTTCAGGATCGCGCATATCCTGAGCCGCTCCTGCTCGATCTGTTTCGCGGCAATCGCTTGCCCGTCCGGCGGCGGCGGCCGCAACCGGACCAGGGCGTCGGGCATCGCCTCGACGGCAAGCACCAGATCGACGGCGCCGGTGGCGATCGCGCCGGCCGGCATGCCCGCATATTCGGGCTTGCTGCCATCGTTCTCCTGGATCCGGCTGCCTTGCGCGAGCGTGAGGCCGCCCGCCATCTTGATCGCCTTGAGGCCAAGCGCGCCGTCCGAGCCGGTGCCGGACAGCACGATGCCGATCGCCCGCTCGCCATAGGCCCCGGCGAGCGCATCGAACAGGCCGTCGATCGGTCGATCATCGCGCGGCTCGTCAGGCGTCCGCGGGCGCACACGCAGTCTGTCATCGGTGAACGTGATGACACTGTTGGGCGGCGGCACATAGATGTAATTCGCCTCGAGACGAGCCTCGCCGTCGGCCTCGCGCACCGCCATCCCGGTCCATCGGCCGATGATCTCGGCAAGCATACTCTTGCGGTCGTGCGGCAGATGCAGCACCACGACGAAGGTCAGCCCGCTATCCACCGGCATGTGCTCGAAGAAGCCGCGAAACGCGTCAAGGCCGCCGGCTGACGCGCCGATGCCGACAAGGCCCCGCGGCGCTGTCCCGGTCGAACGACGGTGCGCAACATTCATGCGGACCGGCCGCGCCCTGGCGAAATGACTGGCGCACCGTCGCTCGAACTTACGATGAACCGCATTCCACAACCCAGGCTTCGAAGACACCGATTGAAGTGCAACGGTGCCGGGATCGTCTGGTTGCCCGCTCGTCACGGAGCGCCAAACGGTAATACGTCGTTCCACCGGGTTATGCCGAACGGGTGGGCGTTGTTCCAGGGCGGCCTCTCACCACCTTCCAGCCTCTCCCCACCCGAAAGCAGCCGCCCGCATCATGAACTCCCGGCATCGTCAGCGCACGGTTCTGTTCTGCCTGCACTTCCTTGGTGGAAGCGAGCGGGAATGGCGCTCCGTCACGGCGCGGCTGCAAGGCGCCCTCGATTGCGTCACAATCGATCTGGACGGCTTCGGCGATGCCGCGGACCTGACCGGCTATTCGGTGCAGGCGATGGCCGACCGTGTCGCCGGCATCATCCGCGCGAGGCCGCGGCCGCGCTGGCTGCTGGCCGGCCACAGCATGGGCGCCAAGGTCGCGGCCGCGGTTGCGCGACGCGCCGAGGACGGCGAGCCTGGCCTCGACGGACTTGCCGGATTGGTGCTGCTGGCTGGCTCACCGCCGTCGCCGGAGCCGATGCCGGAGCTGCAACGCCAGGAAATGCTTGGCTGGTTCAGGGCCGAGGCGAGCTTCAAGCAGAACCAGGACCAGGCCCAGGGCTACATCACGGCCAATGTCGGCGGCGCGCTCGACGCGCGGACCAATCATCAGGCGGTCGAGGACGTGCTGCGGACCGACCCCGCCGCCTGGGCCGCCTGGCTTGAGAGCGGCAGCCGGGAAGACTGGTCGGAGCGTGTCGGCCGGCTTCGCACGCCGACCTTGATCATCGCCGGAGACAAGGACGCGGTCCTCGGCCCGGATGCGCAGCGTGCCATGGCGGCGCGTCATTGCGCGGACGCCCGTGTCGTCACCCTGCCCGAAGCCGGTCATCTGCTGCCGATGGAATGCCCGCAAGAAGTGGCGCGGCTGATCGCCGAGCATGCCGGCTGCGTGCCCGGCGTCAGCGAGGCCTATGGCCGACTGCTGTTCTCCGACAGAACCAGCGCGCGCACGCGTCAGCTTCTGCTGGAACGCGCCGCAACGGACGATCAGGCCGCGCCGTCGGCGCTCACGCCGGATTTGCTGGAGCTGCTGCGCGCGCTGCTGGACCGCGTCATTCCGCAGAGCGGCGCCCGGATCGACCTTGCCGCCCGTCTCGCCGCACAGGTCGCGGCAGGCTCCGGCGATGGCTGGCGCTACGACGTGCTGCCCGCGGATGCGGCTGCCTACCGCGCCGGACTGCGCACCCTCGACCAGCGGGCGCGGGCGCGGCATGGACGCGGCTTCGCGGAACTCGAGAACGCCGTCCAGGACGCGATGCTGCGCGCGATCGCCGACGGCGCGCCTGATGATCTGGTGCCCGGGAGCGCGCCGCTCGACCAGTTGCAGATGCGCCGCTGGTTTGAGGATGTGCGCGCCGACGCGGTCAAGCTCTATGTGTCCCACCCGGCGACGCTGTCGCGCATGGGCTATGGCGGCGCCTTCTATGGCGGCGACGCGGAGCGCAAGCCGGGCTTCACGCAGATCGGCGCCGGCGAACGCGAGTACTGGGAGCCGGCACCCGTCTTATGAGGCTGGAGACGATGCGGCGGCATAGCCGGGATGATGTGGTCGATGCGGTGGTGATCGGCACCGGCGCCGGCGGCGCGCCGCTGTTGGCCCGGCTCGCCGAGGCCGGGCTCAGCGTGGTCGCCCTGGAGGCCGGGCGGAACTGGACGCCAGACGAATTCGCGGCGGACGAGATTGCCGCGGCAGGGCTGTACTGGCTGGGCGAGCGCCTCGCCGCCGGCGACACGCCGCAGGCGTTCGGCGCCAACAACAGCGGCACCGGCGTCGGCGGCTCGACCCTGCACTGGGGCGCGTACGCGCCGCGTCCGGACCCTCGCGACCTGCGCCTGCGCTCGGAGTTTGGCGTGGGCGAGGACTGGCCGCTCGACCATGCCGAGCTTGTGCCGTTTCTGAAGCGCGTCGAGCAGGCGATCGGCGTCTGCGGCCCCAGCGTCTATCTGTGGGATCCGCGCCGAGGCTACGACCTGCCGCCGCTGCCGCTGAACGCGCCGGCACAGATGATGCAAGCCGGTTGCGAGGCACTCGGCATCCGGTGCTGCGCCGCGCCACTTGCCGCCCTCTCCCAGGATCGCGGCATCCGGCAGGCCTGCATCGCCTGCGGCCACTGCCATCAGGGCTGCCGCATCGGCGCCAAGACGAGCATGGACGTGACCTACCTGCCCGACGCGGTGCGCGCGGGTGCCGAAATCCGTCCGGGCTGCTTCGCGCATGACCTGGAACGTGACCGCAACGGCCGCATCAACAAGGTGGCGTATCGACAGGACGGCGTCGAGTACCGGCAGAGATGCGCCGCGGTGTTCCTCTGCGCGGGCGCGATCGAGACGCCGCGCCTGCTGCTGCATCTGGGTCTGGCCAATTCGAGCGGGCAGGTCGGCCGCAACTACATGGCGCATGTGGCGACCCAGGTCTGGGGCACGTTCGAGCGGGAGATGCGCCCGAACAAGGGGTTTCCGGCGTCGTTGATCACCGAGGACATGATCCGTCCGTCGGATGCCGACTTCGCCGGCGGTTATCTGGTGCAAAGCCTCGGCATCGTTCCGGTCACCTGGGCGTCGCAGGTGGCGCGCGGACGCGGCCTGTTCGGACAAACCCTGGTCGATGCGATTCAGGGCTACAACCACCAGGCGGGCATCGGCATCAACGGCGACTGCCTGCCGCGGCCCAGCAATTTCGTCGAGCTTTCGGACGAGACCGACGCGACCGGTCTGCCCAAGCCGCGCGTGCATCTCAGCTACGGTCCGAACGAACGCGCCATGAGCCGGCACGCGGCGGCGCGCATGTCGGCGATCTGGCAGGCGGCGGGAGCACGCGACATCTGGACCTTCGAGCGCGCGGCGCACACCGTCGGCACCTGCCGCATGGGCCGCGACGCAGACAGCGCCGTGGTCGATCCGTACGGGCGCAGCTTCGATATCGGCAATCTGTGGATCTGCGACAATTCGGTGTTCCCGAGCGCGCTGCCGGCAAACCCCGCGCTCACCATCATGGCGCTCAGCCTGCGCACCGCTGAGGCGTTTCTTGGCGATTGAGAGGCTGCCGAGAACCGAAGGTTTGCGTCTCGCGTTCTGACCAGCGGGAACGGAGACAGGCGACATGCTGGAACTGAAGAGCGGCGCCGCGGTGCTGCGGCTGCTTCCCGAGGTTGGCGGCGCGGTCGCGAGCTGGACACAGAGCGGGATCGATATCCTGCACCGGGTTTCCGATCCCAAGCTGATCGCCCAGCATGGGCAGCCGGTTGGAGCATATCCGCTGATCCCGTTTTCCAACCGGGTGGGCTACGGCCGCTTCTCCTTTGGCGGCGAGTCGTTCCAGCTTGCGCCGAATTTCGCCGGCGAGCCGAACACCATTCACGGCAATGCCTGGGAGCGCGCCTGGACAGTGCGGGAAGCGGCCGCCTCCGGTGCCGTGCTGGTGCTGGACCATCAGGGGCCGGCGGCGCAGTGGCCGTTCACCTACCGGGTTTCGCTGACCACGAGCCTGAGCGCGAGCCTGGGCGAGACCGAACTTGCCATCGCGATCCGCTTCGAGAACACCGACGCGCGGGCGCAGCCGGTCGGCTTCGGAGTGCATCCGTTCTTTCCGAACGACGGACAGGCCGAGCTTCGCTTCGACGCAACATCGGTGTGGAAGACCGACGCCAACTCGCTGCCCGAGACACGCCTGCCGGTGCAGGGCGATTGGAGCTTCGCGGCCACACGCCGCGTGCAGAACACCGATCTCGATAACGGCTATGCCGGCTGGAGCGGCGAGGCTGTGCTGCTCTGGCCGGAGCAGCGGCGCGGCATCCGCATTACCGCGTCCGATTTGTTTGCTCACCTCGTGGTGTTCAGCCCACCCGGAAAGCCCTACTTCGCGGTCGAGCCGGCCAGCAACATGTCCAATGCCGTCAACCACCTGGCGCTCGCGGACAATGGGCTGCGCGTGGTGCCGGCGGGCGGCGTGCTGGAGGGATGGGTTCGCATCACCCTGTTCACGCCGTGAGCCTTGCGGACGAGCAGGACGACGACGAGGCGACACTGCCTGGCGGGATGCCGCGCCATGTGACGCCCGCAGGCATGGCGCGGATGCGGGCGGAGCTGAACCAGCTCATGCGTGAGGAACGGCCGAAGATCGTCGAGATCGTCTCCTGGGCCGCCGGCAACGGCGACCGCTCCGAGAATGGCGACTACCTCTATGGCAAGAAGCGGCTGCGCGAGATCGACCGCCGCGCCCGCTTCCTCGGCAAGCGCATCGAGCGCGCCGAGGTGGTCGACCCGCGCGCGCAGACCCGTCGCGACCAGGTGTTTTTCGGCGCCACCGTCCGCTTCGTGCAAGCCGACGACAGCGAACGCACGGTCACCATCGTCGGCGTCGACGAGGCGGATCTGGCCAAAGGGGAGGTCAGCCTTGCCTCTCCCGTGGCGCGCGCGCTGCTGGGCGCCCGTGTCGGCGACGAGGTGCGCATGCAGACGCCGCGCGGGTTGGTGATGGCCGAGATCATCGCGATCGATTATCCCCCACCGTGAAGGAATGAGGCATGCCTCGCAGCACGCTCAAGGTCGCGGTTCAGATGGACCCCATCGAGGGCGTCGATATCGATGCCGATTCCAGCTTCGCGCTGATGCTCGAGGCGCAGACGCGCGGCCATGCGCTGTGGATCTACGAGGTCCGGCATATGAGCCTGCGCGAAGGCAAATTCGATCCGTCCTCGCCGCGCCTGCACCGCCTGACCGCGCGTGCGCGGCCGGTCACGCTGGAACGGCGGCGCGGCGCGCATGCGCGATTTGGCGATGACACGGTGCTCGATCTCGCCGGCATGGACGTGGTGCTGATGCGTCAGGACCCGCCGTTCGACATGGGCTACATCACCGCGACCCACCTGCTCGAACACATCCACCCCGAGACGCTGGTGGTGAACGACCCGCGCGCCGTGCGCGACGCGCCGGAGAAGCTGCTGGTCACGCACTTCCCCGACCTGATGCCGCCGACCCTGGTGAGCTGGGACGCGGACGCAATCCGCGGCTTCCGCGACGAGCATTCCGACATCATCATCAAGCCGCTGTTCGGCAATGGCGGCGCGGGCGTGTTCCGCATCCGCGAGGACGACGAGAATTTCGGCTCGGTGCTGGAGATGTTCTTCAGCCGCTCGCGCGAGCCGCTGATGGTCCAGCGCTACGAGCCCGCCGTGCGTGCCGGCGACAAGCGCATCATCCTGGCCGACGGCGAGCCGATCGGCGCCTTCAACCGGCTGCCGGCGAAAGGCGAGGCGCGCTCCAACCTGCATATCGGCGGCCGCGCCGAACCGGCGCCGCTGACCGGGCGCGACCGCGAGATCTGCGCGCGCATCGGCCCCACTTTGCGTGAGCACGGGCTGATCTTCGCCGGCATCGACGTGATCGGCGACTGGCTGACCGAGATCAACGTGACCTCGCCCACCGGCCTCCAGCAGCTCGACCGGTTCGACGGCATCAACAGCGCGGGCCTGCTATGGAACCGGATCGAGGCCCGCCTCGCGCCTTCTCCAGACCCCATTTTTAGCGACGTGCGGACCTGAAGGCGGCGCGCAGACGATCGGTGACCGGCTCGTGGGGGATGCGATTATCCAGCCACTTGAAAATCGGGGTGCGGAAATAAAGCAGCACCGCGCCAAACCAGAACACGACATTGAGCAGCACCAGCGAGAGATCCAGTATCGACACCGTGCCGCGTCCCTTTCGTTCGTCTGGCTGCGCGCCAGTTTGCGTGGCTCCGGGCGCCGAAGCAAACGGCTTTTCGGCGGCTGGCGCAGAGAGCGCCTAGGGACGTGATGCGCTTGCCTCTTGCTGGGCAGGCCCCGGCAGGGCAGAGAGAGGCCCGATGAGCCACGCTTTAGGACAGCATACCCCACGTGGACCCGAGGGACCGGCGCCACGCTCGGCGCTTGACGCCGATGCGGTGCGCGCGGCCTATCGACGCTGGGCTGGCGTCTATGACGGAGTCTTCGGCGGCATCTCCGCCTTTGGCCGCAGGCGCGCGGTGCGGGCGGTGAACCAGGTGCGCGGCGAACGCGTGCTGGAAGTCGGCGTCGGCACCGGCCTGGCGTTGCCGCACTACGATCCCGCCAAGCGGATTACCGGGATCGATCTCTCCGGCGACATGCTCGCGCGCGCGCGTGACCGCGTGCAGCGGCATGGCCTTGGCAATGTCGAGGCGCTCATCGAGATGGACGCCGAGGAGACCGACTTCGCCGACGACAGCTTTGACATCGCGGTGGCCATGTTCGTGGCGTCCGTGGTGCCGCATCCGCGACGGCTCTATGCGGAGCTGCGCCGCGTCGTGCGTCCTGGCGGCCAGATCCTGTTCGTCAATCACTTCCTTGCCACCGGCGGCCTGCGTCTGCTGGTCGAGCGCGGCATGGCGCGGGCGTCGCGCCCGCTCGGCTGGCATCCCGACTTCGCCATCGAGGCGCTGCTGCCTCCAGCGGATCGTCTGCGCGCAAGCATCGAGCCGGTGCCTCCGGCCGGCCTGTTTACGCTGGTCAGCCTGGCGAATGTCGATATCGACCGCCGTGCCTGAGCCGGCGCGCCGCTTCAGAGCCTGCGCTATGCCCGGTGCGACCGATCATAAGACCATAGGCACGGCGTATCTGATCCTGGCGCTTGCCGCCGGACTCACCGGCGGCGCGCTGTCGATGGTCATGCGCGCGAGGCTGCTGCATGCCGGACCGCACGTCGGTCCGGCCTGGGACGCGATCGTGGTTCAGCATGGGCTGATCATGATCGTCTTCGGGATCATGCCGGCGTTGATCGCAGGCTACGGCAACTGGTTCATCCCGCTCATGATCGCGGCACCCGACATGGCCTTCCCACGTCTCAACGCCGCTTCGTTGTGCATGGCGGCAGCCGGCTTCGGCTTGGCGCTGACCGGCCTGATCTGCGGCCACGGAGCAGGACGGAAGCTGGACTTCACCTTGCTCTCGCTGCTTCTGTCCGCCGGCTCGTCGCTGCTTGTCTCGAGCAATTTCATCACCACCATACTCAACATGCGTGACCCCGGCATGACCTTGCACAGGATGCCGTTGTTTGTGTGGTCGCAGCTCGTGACCGCTTTCCTGCTGCTGCTGGCGGTTCCGGTGCTGGCCGGCGCCGTCACCGTGCTGGTCAGCAGACCGCACGGCGATGATGCGGCGTTGTTCCGACAGCTCTTCTGGTTTTTCGGCCATCCGGAGATCTGCATCCTGATCCTGCCGGGCTTCGGGATCGCCAGCCACGTCGTCTCGACCTTTGCGCGCAGGCCGATCGTCTTTCATCTCGGCGCGGCCTATTCGATGGTCGCGATCGGCGTCATCGGGTTCATGGTGTGGGCGCACCACATGTTCGTGGGCGGGCTCTCGGTCGAGCCCGGCGGCGCCTTCACCACGGCGACCCTGGTGATCGCGGCGCCGACGGCCATTGTGTTCGGCTGCCTGGTTGTCACGTTGCGTGGCGGTAGCATCGAGCTCAGGACTCCGATGCTTTGGGTGCTTGGCTTCATCTTCCTGTTCGCGTTGGGCGGCGTGGCGGGCGTGCTCGCACGCGGCCCTGACGCGATGGTCGCGCGTTTCCACTATGTGCTGGCGCTCAGCGCCGTGTTTGCGATCTTCGCGGGCTTCTACTTCTGGATCGGTCGGATGACCGGCAGGATCTATCCCGAGACGCTCGGCCGGCTGCATTTCTGGACTGCCTTCCTGGGCGTCAATCTTGCCTTCTTTCCTCAGCTTTTCCCGGGCGCTGCCGGTTGGTCCGTCGTCCCCGCTATCGGCGGCTTCATCTCCGGCGCCTCCATGCTGCTGTTCCTGCTGACCGTCGCGGTCACTATGGCGCGCAAGCCCGGCCTGGGCTGGAACCGGTGGAACGAGGGCGCCGACACGCTTGGGTGGAGCGCGCCCTCCCCCGCACTGCCCGCGCCTTTTATCAAAACGCTCCGTCCCGGTTGAGACCTACACCGACATGATGCCATCGCCCGCGCCAGACCTGGCTTTCGACGCAACCATCGGCACCGAGGCGGCCGACTGGCTGGCGCTGCTCAAACCGCGCGTGGTCTCGCTGGTGGTGTTCACCGGCGCCGCCGGACTGCTGATCGCGCCGGGCCACATCAACATCCTGGTCGCCGGCATCGCCGTGCTCTGCATCGCGATTGCCGCCGGCGCCGCGGGCGCGATCAACATGTGGTATGACCGCGACATTGACCGGCTGATGCACCGGACCGCCTCCCGCCCGGTCGCCGCCGGACGCATCGCTCCGGGCGCCGCGCTCGGCTACGGCATCGTGTTGTCCGCGGGGTCGGTCATGCTGATGTGGCTGGACACGAATGTCGTGGCCGCCGCCCTGCTCGCCGCCTCGATCGCCTTCTATGTGTTCATCTACACCATGTGGCTGAAGCGCTCGACGCCGCAGAACATCGTCATCGGCGGCGCCGCCGGCGCCTTCCCGCCGCTGATCGGCTGGGCCGCCGTCACTGGCGATGTCAGCCTGCTGCCGATCGTGCTGTTCGCCATCGTCTTCTTCTGGACGCCGCCGCATTTCTGGGCGTTGTCGCTCTATGCCTGCAAGGATTACGCCCGCGCCGGCGTGCCGATGCTCCCGGTGACGCACGGGGCGGCGCACACCCGGCGCCAGATCATGCTCTACACAGTGCTGCTCTCCGCCGTCTCCCTGGCACCAGTGGCGCTCCATCTGACCGGACCGATCTACGCCATCTCCGCCATGCTGCTCGACGCCGGCTTCCTGATCTGCTCCTGGCGTGTGCTGCGCGACCGACAGGACGCGGGCGGCATCAGCCTGACCAGCGACAAGCCGGCACGGCAGACGTTCCGGTTCTCACTGCTCTATCTCGCCGTGCTGTTCACCGCTGTCATCGTCGACCGCCTGACCTGAGTGTCGATCGATCCCCAGCCTTCGAGCGTCCCCCAGCAAGTCCGCGAATGGCAGCGGCGCCGGCGCGGACGCAACATTGCCCTGTTGCTCGCGCTGCTCTGTCTCAGCCTGATTTTCTATGGTCTTGCCATTGTGAAGATGGCGTCGACACACTGAGCGCGCGCGGAAGCCGGGGATAGGCAGCGTTCCTCGACTCTGTTACGCTTGCCGAGACACCCCGGAGGATACGATGCGCCATCTTCTGCTCGTCGGTTTCGCTCTCGCCTTTGTCGTCAGCGCCACCAGTGCCGAGGCCAAGCCGTGCCGGGATTCGCACGGACACTTCGTCAAGTGCGATTCGCTCAAGCCCACGAAATGCCGTGACGCCAAGGGCCATTTCATCAGGTGCTCGCGTTGAGGTTGGGGGGTCTGGGTCTAGCGGCACCGAGAGTTCGATTCAGATTTGCCAGGCTGCCGGCAGCCGCTGCTTCCTGCCCAACTCAGACGTTCGGCGTCAGGTCGTATGCGTGTCCGTGCTGCCCCTGCGGACGATCGGTCGCCCGAGAGCAATGCGGCTGCGGGCCTCCTCCTGCGCGAAATGCGGTGTCGCCTGGATGCTCCCGTCACCTCCGCCGCCACGATCGGGCTATGCTCGTAAGCGCTGCGCCAACGCCAGCAGGCCCTGGGGCGCCAGGGCATCAAGGTAATCCGCAAACGACGGCGTGCTGCGGCTAAGATTGGCGCGCGCCGCTTCCGCGGACGCCCGCACCAACTCCGGATCGGCATCATGCAGCTCACATAGAAAGCCGTCCGGGTGCTGGAATGGATAGAGCAGGTTGGCATCCAGAACGACGATCGGCGGCGATGCTGGCCGCTCAGAGGCCATATGTTTGCTCGAGATCCTCGGTATCTGCGGCGAGCGCTTCCAAGGCCTCGCGCACCGGCTCCTCGCGCGCACGCAGCGCCAACACGTCGGTCAGCCGAAGGCGCCGATGCGCGCCCACCCGGCGGAACGGCAGCGCGCCGGTATCCATGCGCCGCCGCACGAGCGGGCGGGAGATACCCAGATTGATGCCGAATCGAACTTGTGGCTCCGTTGCTATCAGACCCCCACGTGTGCGCCGCCCGGCCTAAACTGCCGCCAGGCGCGGTCGCGTCAGCGGCCTTGCTGGATCGCCGACAGCACCCAGCTTGCGCCCGGCGTGCGCACAAAAGTCCAGAATTCGGCGACGCTGACCCGTTCGCTCGGGCTGCCGTCGACAACGCGGCCGGCGGAATCCGTGGTCACGTCGATCATCGAATAGCGCATCGCCACCGTGGCGTAGTCGCGTCCGTTTTCGCTCCAGGCTTCGGAGAGATCGCCGCGGTCAAGCCGCACATCGGAGACCGCGTTGCGCACGCCGCGACGGGATTGCTCCTGTAGTTGCTGGCCGAAATAGCTCACCATTTCCGGCGTCACCAGGCGCTGCAGCGCACCGATGTCTGAGCGCGTCCAGGCCGACTGCACGGCGCCGAGAGTCTGTTCGAACTGCTGGTAGTCCGTCTGCGAGATGGCGAGCGGCGGCGCGTTGGCGCCGAATCCGGCGGCCTGCACGCGAGCGTTCGGCTGGGCGGTGCCGGGTCCTGGAGCGGGCCCCGCCAATCCGCGCGCGGGTGCTCCGGAGAAGCGGCGCAGCAGCCAGCGCACCACGAAGTAGATCAAGGCAAGCTGAAAGATCAGGCCGAGCAGGCTGCCAAGGCCCATGCCGCCATGCAGGAAGCCGTGCCCGAACAGCATTCCGGCGAGGCCGGCGCCCAGAAAGCCGCCGAGCAGCCCGGCCGCGAGCGGATGACGCCCGCCAACCATGCCGCCGCCGAACGAGCGGTAGGGTGTTGCATTCGGCGCCATGGTGCGATTGAACGGCGAGGCGCCATACGGCGCGCTGCGGGTCGGCGCCGGCATGCTGAAGGTGCGGCTGCCGCGGCTGCCCATCGAGAAGCCGGAGCCGGCGCGCGCGTCGGCGGCGGCGGGTGCCGCGGCAAGGCCGCCGAGCAGGAGAGCGGCGGCAGCCAGGCGGGAAAGGCGGGATGTGTTCATGATGACCATGAGATGGTGCGCGGATCAGGCCCCGGCAACGGTCATGCCGTCGATGCGTATGGTCGGCGCATCGGTGCCGCGTCGGAACACCAGGTCGTTGGCAGGGGTGAGTTCCGCCAACATGGCGATGAGGTTGCCGGCGACGGTGATCTCCGCCACCGGCTCGGCAAGCGCGCCATCCCTGATCATGAAGCCGGTGGCGCCGCGGCTGTAGTCGCCGGTGATGCCGTTCACCGCCGAGCCCATCATTTCGACGATATAGAGACCTTCGGTGATGTCAGCCATCAGCTCGGCCGGGCTGAGCGGACCTGGCGACAGGCTCAGGTTGGTGGTCGAGGGCGACGGCGGCGAGGAGGTGCCGCGCGAGGCGTGGCCGGTGGTGCGCAGACCAAGCTGCCGGGCGCTGCGGCCGTCCAGCACCCAGCTCGCGAGCATGCCGTCCTCGACCAGCACGAGCGGGCTGGTGAGCACGCCCTCGCCATCGAAGGGCCGGCTGCGCAGGCCGCGCGGCCGTCGCGGATCGTCGGTCACGTGCACCCCCGCGCGCATGATGCGGCTGCCGAGCCGGTCCTTGAGGAACGAGGTGCCGCGCGCCACCGAGCCGCCGTTCACCGCTCCCGCCAGGTGGCCGAGCAGGCTGCCGGAGACACGCGGGTCATAGACGACCGGCATACGCGCCGTCTTCGGGCGTGCCGGATCAAGCCGGGCGACCGCGCGCTCGCCGGCGCTGCGGCCGATCACGGCGGCATCGTCGAGATCCTCGAGATGCACCACCGAGTGGCCGTCATAGTCGCGCTGCATGGCGGTGCCGGCGCCCGCCAGCACGCTCGCGGACACCGAATGACTGGTCCGCGCGTAACCGCCAGAGAAGCCGGCGGAGGTCAGCAGCACGACCTCGTTGCGGCCATAGCCGGCGGAGGCGCCAAGCGAGTTCGCCACTCCGGCCACCGCCATCGCCGCGTGCTCGGCGCGTCCGGCGCGCGTGGCAAGGCTGGCCACGTCCGGCTCGAACGGGTCTTCCAAGTCCAGGCCCGCGGCGTCGAGCCGGGCTCCCGCGTACGCCTGCTCGCACAGACCCGCCACCGGGTCCGACGGCACCACGCGCGCCATCGCGATCGCCTGGGTGGCGAGCTGACCGAAGCCGGCGGGATCGGCGCTGGTGGCCGAGACGATGGCGCTGCGTTGCCCCACAAACACGCGCAAGCCGATATCGTTGTGCTCGGAGCGTTCCAGCTCCTCGGTCCGGCCCTGCCTGACCTGCACGCCCAGCGAGGTGCCGCGCACCAGGATCGCCTCGGCGGCGTCCGCCCCCTGCTTGCGAGCCAGCGAGACCAGATGTTCGAGCAGGTTCAAGCTCATGCAGCCAACCTTTCGGCGATGCTGCCCAGCTCCGGGATGTGACGCCCCGGTCCGATCGCGGCCAAGGTCGGCGTGCCGCGGAACAGACGCGACGCGGCGCGGCGCACATCCTCGATGCCGACCGCCGAGAGCTTCGCCACCGTCTCCGCGACCGGGATCAGACGGCCATACACCTGGAGCTGCCGGGCGAGCTGCTCGCAACGGCTGCCGGTGCTCTCCAGCGACATCAACAGGCTGGATTTGACCTGCGCGCGGGCGCGGTCGAGTTCCTCCTGTCCGACCCTGTCCTGCACCTTGCGCAGCTCCTCGATGGTCACCGGAAGCAGCTCGCGCGCCTCATCCTCGCCGGTGCCGGCATAGATGCCGAACAGGCCGCCATCGAGGAACGGCGCGTTGAAGGAATAGACCGAATAGACCAGGCCGCGCTTCTCGCGCACTTCCTGGAACAGGCGCGAGGACATCCCGCCGCCCAGCAAGGTGGAGAGCAGCAGCACCGGATAATAGTCGGGATCGGAGTAGCCGGCCGACGGGAAGCCAAGCACGACATGCACCTGGTCGAGTTCGCGGTCGTGGCGGAACTCGCCGCCCTTGTAGGCGCCGGGCTCGAACGCCTCGGGCGCACGTGTCTCAAGGCCCGCGAAATGCGACGAGACCAGGTCCAGCACCTGTTCGTGGCGCAGGTTGCCGGCGGCGGCAATCACCACGTTGCCGGTGGTGTAGTGCTGTCGCATGTAGCCGGTCAGCGACTCGCGCGACATGCCGCGGATCAGCGTGTCGGTGCCCAGCGTCGGGCGGCCCATCGGCTGGCCGGGAAACGCGGTCTCCTGGAAATGGTCGAAGATGATGTCGTCGGGCGTGTCGTTGGCCTGGCCGATCTCCTGGAGGATGACGCCACGCTCGCGCTCGATCTCGGCTGGCTCGAAGCTGCTATGGGTCAGGATGTCGCCGATGATGTCGGCACCCAAGGCCAGGTCTTCCTTGAGCAGCTTGACGTAGTAGGCGGTCTGCTCGCGCGCGGTGTAGGCGTTGATATGGCCGCCGACATTCTCGATCTCCTCGGCGATGCGCGCGGCCGAGCGCCGTTCCGTGCCCTTGAAGGCCATGTGCTCGAGGAAGTGCGAGACGCCGTTCTCGGAGGCCCGTTCGTTGCGTGTGCCGCTGGCGACATAGGCGCCGAACGAGACGGTCTCGACCCGCTCCATCCGTTCGGTGGCGACGAGCAGGCCGGAGGGCAGTCGGGTCACTTGGATCGGATCGGTCATGATATTCCAATAGCAGAAGGTCGAGACGGAAAAATCGTGCGGATCGCCGCACGGACGGCGTCCAGATCGTTTGGCACCCGAAGCATACGCTCTTCGCGATCGTAGAGGTCGGCGAGCCGGTCCGGCAGGTTCGGACGGATGCCGGTGGCGGAGAGCATCGCCTCAGGAAACTTGGCGGGATGAGCGGTCGCCATGGCGACGCCTGGAACGCCCGGCAGCGCTGCCTTGCGGGCGGCGGCGATGCCGATCGCCGTATGCGGGTCGGCCTGGTATGCGGTGGTCTCGTGCAAGCGACGGATTTCGGCGCGTGTGCCGGCATCGTCAAGGGCGGTCGCGTGGAACAATCCGGCCGCCTCGCGCCAGACCGCATCGGCAACGTCCATCCGGCCGCTGGCGCGAAAGCTGGTCATGATCCGTGTGCAGGCCGCGGCGTCGCGTCCGAGCAGCTCGAACAGCAGGCGCTCGAAGTTGGAGCTGACGCCGATATCCATCGACGGCGACAGGCTGGGGATGACCGGGCGCAGGCTCATGTCGTTGGCCGCGATGAAGCGGGCCAGGATGTCGTTCTGGTTGGAGCCGATCGCCAGGCGCGCCACCGGCAGGCCCATACGGCGCGCGGCCCAGGCCGCCAGCACGTTGCCGAAATTGCCGGTCGGCACCGCGAACGCGACCTCCCGGTCGGGCGCGCCCAGGCTGAGCGCGGAGGCGGCGTAATAGGGGATCTGGGCGGCGATACGCACCCAGTTGATCGAATTGGCGCCCGACAGCCGCATCTCCGAACGCAAGCCGGCATCCGCAAACATCGCCTTCACCAGATCCTGGCAATCGTCGAAGCTGCCATCGACAGCGAGGTTGGCGATGTTGGGCGACAGCACCGTGGTCATCTGCCGGCGTTGCACCTCGCTGGTGCGCCCAAGCGGATGCAGGATCGCGACCGACACGCGCGGGCGGTCGCGGCAGGCCTCGATCGCCGCCGAGCCGGTATCGCCGGAGGTGGCGCCGATGATCGTGGCGGTCTCGTCACACTCTTCGAGAACGTGGTCGAACAGGCGGCCGAGGAGCTGCATCGCCAGGTCCTTGAAGGCGAGCGTCGGGCCGTGGAACAGCTCCTGAACGAACAGCCCGGTGTCGAGCTGCACCAAGGGGACCACCGCCGGATGGTCGAACCCGGCATAGGCTTCCCGGCACAGCCGCTCGATGGTGGCGCGGTCGATCGCGCCCTCGGTGAAGGGGGCGATGATCCGGGCGGCGAGAGCGGCATAGGGCAACCCGCGCATCGCCCGCCACTCGCCGTCGCTGAATTGCGGCCAGCTCTGCGGCATGTACAGCCCGCCATCCTCGGCGAGGCCGGCAAGCAGGACGCCCGCGAAGTCGCGGACCGGGGCCGACCCCCTGGTGGAGACGTAGCGCATGGCCCCCCTCATAGACTGACCGGAGCGCTGCGCGAAGTCCGGCTAGTGCTGGGAAGTTGCCGGCGGCTGGACGGAGGCGGCCGGCGCCACACGAAGTGCGAACAACTCGACCGGAAACTGGATTTCGGACTTGCCGTGATGGAACACCGCGGCGCGGTCGAGCTGCGGCACCGGAATGGTCAACACGCCGTCCTGCAGGAACGGCGCATCGGGCCAGTGCAGGCGCGGATCGGCGATCACCGTGGTCAGCTCACGTCCCGGGGTCAGACGGAGCACGCTGTTGTTCTCGACATCGTCCAGATAGAGCGTGCCGTCCGGCGCGATCGCGGTGCCGCCGAGTGCCGGCGTGTCATACCAGAACTCGACGCCCGCCGCGACCGCCTGCTTGGTCGCCTGCGGGTCGTCGAGCAGGCGGGTGGCGATGCGGAACATCGGTCCGCAGAGCGGCTGATAGTAGAGATAGGCGCCGTTGGGGGTGACTTCGAGCTGGTCGGCGTTGATCATCTCCGGCTTGTTGTCCGGGCCCATCACGGTCTTGCCGTCGACCACGATCGGGCGCTGCGCGGTGGTCGACGGATCGCCATCGAGCAGGCGACGGGCGGCGCCGGTGGCGAGATCCACCACGATCAGCCCGGGCGCACCGGCGTCGGTGATGTAGGCATGGCCGCCGTTGAAGCGGACGTCGTCGATCATGCTCTTCGGGCGCAACACGTCCGCCGGCAGCACGATCGTGCGCGTGGCGACGTTACGGGAGAGATCGAAGCGCACCAGCTTGGCGGCGTCGGGCAGCAGCGCCTTGCCGTGTCCTGGCGAGCCGGTATCGACCACCCAGAGGCCGCCATGCGGACCCAGATGAACCGCGTTCAGCCCGATGAAAACGTTGGTCGGATCACGTTTGCTGTCTGGCGACCACTCGTTCCATTCCCCGCCGGGATAGGCGGCGGGCTTGCCGTCGCCGCCGATCACGGCGAGCGAGGGTCCCGAATTGCCGGCGAGGCGCGGGAACTCGACGAACACCCGCTTGTCAGGCGCCACCACGACTCCGTTCCAGACCAGCGTGTCCGAGTGCGCGATGCTGGCCAGGCGGTCCGCTGGCGGCGCCGCGGCGACGAGCGCCAGACAGAGAATGATCCCGCATCGCCGTATCATCGCGCGAGGGTGGCGCAATCCCGCGCGGTGTCAACGTGCCCCCCGGCTTGCCTCAAGCGGCGCATCAAGGAAGCGCACGACGTCCGGTCCGACCTGCGCGGGCATCTCCACATGCGGATAATGTCCGGCGCCTTCGATCATCCGCGTCCGCGCTCCGGTGCGCCCGGCGATCCATGCCGCCTCCGCTGCCGGATCGTTGAAATCAGGGTCCCTTGATCCCATCACGACGAGCGTGGGAACCCTGACCTGCCCGAGGATTGCCGCGGTTGGCGCCCTTGATGCATGCAGCATGGCGTCCAGCGCCGCCATCCGCCCCGGCTGCCGCAGATTGCGTGCGAGGGCCGCACGATAGGCGGCTTGGTCCGGCGGCGTCCGGGTCGGAAACAGGCTGTCCCAATAACGCATCCAGAGCGACACCCGACACGGACAGGCAAAGGCGAGCGCCATCGCCGCGCGTTGAACCCAAGGCACTGTCCCGGGAGGATCGCGCAGGAAGGGGTCGATCAGCACCAGGGCGATCACGCGTTCCGGCGCGTCATGAGCCGCCCATTCATCCGCGGCGCCCGAATAGGAGTTGCCGATCAGGATCGCGCGCGGCCGGCCCAGAACGGTCTCCAGCCTGAGAATGTCGCTGCCGATCGCTTGCGGGGAATAATCCTTCCATCGGGCGCTGCTGCCGCCGAAGCCGCGCAGGTCAAGCGTCGCGACGCGGAAGCCCGCCTTGGTGAGGAACGGGGTGAGCCTGCGGTATTCCTGCCGCACATCGCCCAGGCCCGGAGTTGCAATGACGAGCGGACCCGATCCGCCGGTGTCATCGTAGGCGAGGCTGCCTTGCGCCGTGCTGAGATGCAGCGTCGGCGGCGGCTTGGATGGCGCCGCCGACGCGTGGACGCCGAGAGGATGCGCCAGGATGAGACATGCCGAGATTGCCCGCCACGTCCACTTCCGCCTGGCTCGCGTGGCCCGTCGTTGCGGCATCTTGCGGTTCACAGGAACGATACGGGATCGATGTCGACGTCAACCCGCACCCCACGCGCCGGCGCAACCCTGGCCAGCCAGTCGCGCAGCAGCGGCTGCACGGCGATGTGCTTTCGTGTGCGAAGCAGCAGGCGGCGGCGATGGCGGCCGCGCAGGATGCTGAGCGGCGCCGGCGCCGGGCCAAGCACCTGCACGCCTTCCGCTTCGGGCGCGCCACGGCCCAGGAGGCGGGCGGCGGTGTCGGCATCGGCGGCCGTGTCGGCGCTGACGATCAGCGCGGCGAGGCGTCCGTAGGGCGGCCAGAAGCCCGGCCTGCGGCTCTGCGCCTCGCGCCGCATGAAGCTCGCAAAGTCGTTCTGGATCAGCGCTTCCATGACCGGGTGCTCGGGGCTGTAGGTCTGCAGCATCACCTGTCCGGGCGCCTCGGCGCGGCCGGCGCGGCCGCCGACCTGGTGCAGCAGTTGCACCGTGCGTTCGGAGGCGCGCAAGTCGCCGCCGGCCAGACCGAGATCGGCGTCGACCACGCCGACCAGGGTCAGATGCGGAAAATGCCAGCCCTTGGCGACGATCTGGGTGCCGATGATCAGGTCGATCTCGCGCTCGGCGATGCGACGCACCGCCTCGCCTGCCGCGTGCGGCCCGGGCAGCGTGTCGCTCGCCATCACCAGCAGGCGCGCGTCCGGGAACAGCGACGCGGCCTCCTCGGTCACGCGCTCCACGCCGGGGCCGATCGGGGTCAGGCTGCCTTGCGCCCTGCATTCAGGACAGGCCGGCGGAACCGGCTCGGTGTGGCCGCAATGATGGCAGGTGAGAATGCGCCGGGCGCGATGCTCGACCAGCCAGGCGGTGCAGTTCGGACAGGCCAGCCGGTGTCCGCAGGCGCGGCACAAGGTCAGCGGCGCGTAGCCGCGACGGTTGAGGAACAGCATCACCTGCTCGCCGCGCGACAGCGTCCGGGTGATGGCGTCCCGCAGCGCGGGTGAGAGAAAGCGGCCGCGCTCGGGAGGGGCCTCGCGCATGTCAATGGCCGACACCTCCGGCATGCGCGCGCCGCCGTGGCGCGATGCCAGGGTGAGACGCCGGTAGCGGCCGGCCTCGACATTGGACAAGGTCTCGAGGCTCGGCGTCGCGGAGACCAGCAGGATCGGAGCCTCGGACAGGCGCGCGCGCACCACCGCCATGTCGCGGGCGTTGTAGGTGACGCCGTCCTCCTGCTTGAAGGCGGTCTCGTGCTCCTCATCGACGATGATCAGGCCGAGATCGGTGAACGGCAGGAACAGCGCCGAGCGCGCGCCCACCACCACCGATGCCTCTCCCGCCGCCACGGCGCGCCAGGTGATGTGCCGCCGCTTGGCTCCGAGGTCCGAATGCCAGACCGCGGGCTCGACCCCGAAACGGCGCGCGAAACGCGCCAGCCACTGCGCCGAAAGCGCGATCTCCGGCAGCAGCACCAGCGCCTGGCGGCCGCCGGCGACGCATTCCGCCACCGCCTCCAGATAGACTTCGGTCTTGCCGGAGCCGGTGACGCCCTCCAGCAGCGTCACCGAGAACTGGCGGGCCCGCACCCCGTCCCGGAGCAGCCGGGCCGCCTCGGACTGCGCGTCGGAGAGCACCGTGGCGTTCGGATGGCCGGGATCGGGCGGCCGGAAGGCAGGGGTGTGCGCGCGCGGCGTCTGCCGCAGCAGGCCGGCTTCGGCCATCGCGCGGATCACGCTGACGCTGGCGCCGGCGGCCTGAGCCAGCGCGTTGCTGTCGAGCGGCGCGTCCGCCTTGCGCGCGGCGGCAAGCACGCGCAAACGCGCGGGGGTCAGCCTGGCCTGCGGCGGCATCGTCGCGGCCAGGCTCCAGCCCAGCGGCGCGGGCCGCGCGGCATACGCGCCGACGCGTAGCGCCATCGCCATCACCAGGCCGGGCGGAGTGAGCGTGTAGCCGGCGACCCAGTCGACAAAGCGGCGTGAGACAAGCGGCAGGCGCGGCAGGTCCAGCACGCCGCTCACCGGCTTGAGCCGCGACTCCGCGACAGCGGGCTGCGGCGTTGGTCGGAACTCGACAGGGACGCAGGCATCCTCGTCCCACACCACGCCCAGTTCCTCGCGCCGGTTCAGCGGCACCATCACCACGCAGCCTGGCGTGAGCGCCAGACCGGCCGGCGCCAGATAGTCGAAAGGGCCGGCAAAGGGATAAGGCAGCAGCACCTTGACCCGTGTTGCCGACTGCTTGTTTGCCGGCAGCTTCGGGAGAGCTACACTCGGCGTCGTGATGGTGTTCAGATACGGCTCTCTCGGCTCGCGTGGTTCACGGCAAGTGTGGGCGTATGCGATGTCTCCGGCAATCGCGCGCGGAAGCACGGCGTGAGGAGGCATACGCCGGATCCGGGCGAGGTGGTCCGCTTCCTGCGTGAAAATCCGGACTGGCTGGCCGAGCAGGACGGCCTCTACGAACATCTCGCCCCTCCGCGCCGGGTGCACGGCGAGGTTCTGGCCGATCATATGGAAGCCATGCTGGGCCGGGCGCGCACCCGTGCCGCCGGCATGCTGCGCGTGCTTCGCGCCGGCTCCGGAGTCGCCGGACAGGTGCAGGAGGCGATCCTGTCGCTGGTGCGCGCGGACGACCTCGCCGCCTGCATCGCCAACGATCTGCCTGCCCTGCTCGGCATCGACGCCGCCCTGGTCTGCGGCGAGAGCGGCCTGCCCGCGCCATTGCAGGCACGCGCCTTGCCTCCCGGCACCGTCGCCGGCCTGCTCGGCAGCCGCGACGTGGTCCTGCGCGCGGCTCCGGCCGATGCCGCCGCTCTGTACGGCGAGGCCGCGCCGCTGGCGTGCCACGACGCCCTGCTGCGTGTGCCGGCTGCGGGCCAGCCGCCGATGCTGCTGGCGCTGGCCGCGCGCGATGACGCGGTGCTCAACCCGACGGCTGCCGATGGCGCCGGCGGGAGCGCTCTCGCCTTTCTCGGGCGCGTGCTGGCGGCGCGTATCGAGGCGATCTGGCCGGACCGCCCGTGGTGACGGGCGCCGCCGCACTGGAGGCGTTCCTGGAGTGGATGCTGAGCGAGCGGCGGGCGGCGGCGAACACGCTGGCCGCATACCGCCACGACCTTGCCGGCCTGCTCGACTTCCTCACCGTCCATCAGGGCGCCGAGCCCGATCTCGCGGCACTCGATTCGCTCCGCCTCGCCGACCTGCGCGCCTGGCTGGCCCATGAGGCGACGCGACTGGCCGCGGTCTCGGTCCGACGTCCGCGATCAACCCCTGACGGCAACAACCGCACGCGTGCGCGGCGCGTGGCGGCGTTGCGCGCGTTCTACCGGTTCCTCGCGCGCCGCTATGGGCTTGCCTGCGCGGCGCCGTCGCTGCTCGCCACCCCACGCGTCGCGCGCCGGCTGCCACGGCCGTTGCCGGCGGAGCAGGCGCTGGAAATCCCCGACGGGATGCGGGCGCTCGCGCACACCAAGCTGGCCGCGGCCCGCGACGCCGCCCTGTTCACCTTGTTGTATGGATGCGGGCTGCGCATCGGCGAGGCGCTCGGGCTCGACCTGCGCATGGTGCCGCACGCCGCCGATCAGCCGCTGCTGATCCGTGGCAAGGGCGGCCGCGAGCGGCTGGTGCCGATGTTGCCCGCCGTGTTCGAGGCGCTGTCCGCCTGGCGCGCGCGTCATCCCGATCCACGGCCGGATGCGCCGCTGTTTCCCGGCGTGCGTGGCGGCAGGCTCGATCCGGCGGTGGCGCAGCGCGCGCTGCGCACCTGGCGGCGTCTCGCCGGGCTGCCGGAACACGCCACACCGCACGCGCTGCGGCATTCCTTCGCCACCCACCTGATGCAAGGCGGCGCTGATCTGCGCTCCATCCAGGAGCTGCTTGGCCACGCCAGCCTGTCCACCACCCAGGTCTATACGCTGGCAGACGAGACCCGTCTGATGCAGGTCTGGCGGGCTTCCCATCCGCGCTCAGGCCCGAAGGATGCCGGCAATGCCGCCAATGCAGACTGACCCGCGGCGCGGCTTCTACCCGCCGGTCGAGCCCTATGCGCAGGGCATGCTGGACGTGGGCCGCGGACACCGTATCGCCTGGGAGTTGTCCGGCAACCCGAACGGCATTCCAGTGGTGGTCCTGCATGGCGGCCCCGGCGGCGGCTCCTCGCCGATGCAGCGCCGCCTGTTCGATCCGCGCGCCTTTCGCATCCTGTTGTTCGACCAGCGCGGCTGCGGCCGCTCGACGCCGCATGCCTCGCTGGAGGCCAACACCACGTGGGATCTCGTCGCCGACATCGAACGCCTGCGCGAGATGACGCGCACCGAGCGCTGGCTGGTGTTCGGCGGCTCCTGGGGCAGCACGCTGGCGCTGGCCTACGCGCAAACCCATCCCGGACGCGCCACCGGGCTGATCCTGCGCGGCATCTTCACGCTGCGCCGTGCCGAGCTGCTCTGGTACTATCAGGAGGGCGCTTCCTGGATTTTCCCGGACAAGTGGGAGCGCTTCGTCGCACCCATCCCGTTGGCCGAACGCGGCGACCTGATCGCGGCCTACCGCAAGCGGCTGGTCGGCGACAACCGCGACGCGCAGATCGAGGCCGCCCGCGCCTGGAGCCTGTGGGAGGGAGAGACGCTGACCTTGCGTCCGAGCGCCGAGATCGCCGCACAGCATGGCGATGACCGCTACGCGCTGGCCTTCGCGCGGATCGAGAACCATTATTTCGTGCATGGCGCCTGGCTCGACGAGGGTCAGTTGCTGCGCGACGTCGCCCGTCTCTCGCATCTGCCCGGATTGATCGTGCAGGGACGCTACGACGTGGCCACTCCGGCACGCACCGCCTGGGACCTGCACCGCGCCTGGCCGGAAGCGGAATTCCGTATGATCGACGATGCCGGACACGCGACCACCGAGCCGGGCATCCTCGATGCGCTGGTGCGCGCGACCGATGCGTTCGCGCAGAAGCCTCGATGACCGATAAGGCGGCGACCGGGCAGGCGGCGGCGGGCGGGTCCGACATCGCGGTGCAGACGCCGTCGCGGCCGGCGTCGGTGCCGGTGATCGAGGAGGAGGTGCGCGAATAGCGGATGACGCTGTCCGCGCTCTGCGCGCTTGCCATCGTCATCGGCATCGTCACCGGCATCGGCGCCAGCGTGTTCCGCGACCTGATCGCGCTGGTGCATAACCTGCTGTTCCTCGGCCGCCTCTCCGCGACCTACGACTCCAACCTGTTCACGCCGGCCTCGCCGTGGGGCGCGCTGATCATCCTGGCGCCGGTGATCGGCGGCCTCGGCGTCACCTGGCTGGTCTCGAACTTCGCGCCGGAAGCCAAGGGACACGGCGTGCCGGAAGTCATGGCCGCGATCTACTATCACCGAGGCGTGATCCGCCCCACCGTCGCGGTGGTCAAATCGCTCGCGTCGGCGCTGGCGATCGGCAGTGGTGCGGCCGTCGGACGCGAGGGACCGATCATCCAGATCGGCTCGGCACTCGGCTCGACCCTCGGCCAGTTCGTGCCCATGCTGGCCGGCCAGCGCATCATCCTGGTCGCCGCCGGCGCCGGTTCCGGCATCGCCGCTACCTTCAACACGCCGATCGGCGGCGTGCTGTTCGCAACCGAACTGATGCTGCCGGAGATCAGCGTCAACAGCTTCATGCCGGTGGCGCTGGCGACCGGGACCGCCACGTTCGTCGGACGGCTGTTCTTCGGCTCCTCCGCCGCCTTCGTGGTGCCGACCGGGTTGATGCCGCTCTCCGTCAACGCGGCGGCGGCGGCGACGCTGCTGCTCTACGCGGCGCTTGGCGTGGTCATCGGCGGCGCGTCGGCGGGCTTCATACGCTCGCTGCATCTGCTCGAGGATGTCTTTGATCGCATCCACGGACGCTACCTGCGGCACATCGTCGGCATGCTGCTGGTCGGCGTGCTGATCTGGCTGTTGCAGCGCTTCGCCGGTCACTACTAAGTGGAGGGAGTCGGCTACGCGACGATCCAGGCGGTGCTGAACGGGCAACTCATCGGCGCCTGGTTCCTGCTTCTGCTGTTCGCGGCCAAGCTGCTCGCCACCTGCGTCAGTCTCGGCTCCGGCTCATCAGGCGGCGTGTTCTCGCCCTCCTTGTTCATGGGAACCGCGATCGGCGCTGGCTTCGCGGCGGTGACTCATGCACTCGCGCCGGGGGTGCCGGTGAGCCTCGCCGCCTTTGCCATGGTCGGCATGGGAGCCATGGTCGGCAGCAGCACCGGCGCCGCGATGACCGCCGTCACCATGATCTTCGAAATGACGCGCGACTACGACGTGGTGCTGCCAATGATCATTGCGGTGGCGGTCGCGCTCGGCACGCGCCGGCTGCTGTCGGCGGAAAACATCTACACGATGAAGCTGGCGCGCCGCGGCAATCCGATCCCGAAGGCGCTGCACGCCAACACGTTCCTGATCCGCGACGTCGCCGATCTGATGGAGCGCGACATCGTCGTCATCGACCGCTCGGCCTCGCTCGCCGACCTGCGCGCCGATCCAGGCAACGCGGACGTGCGCTATGCCGTGCTGACCGAGGACCGCCGCGTCGTGGGCGTACTGCCGCTCGACCGCTCGATGATGCGCGCTTTGGCCACGGGAAGCCCGGAAACCCCGCTCGGCGATCTCGTCACCGGCCGCTTCGTCACCGTTCGCCCGCTCGATGTCGCCTTCGACGTGATCTCATTGATGGATCATCGCAAGGCGGCCGTCGCCGTGGTGCTGGATACGGTCCATGCCGATCAGCAGGAGCGTGTCCTTGGGCTCATTACCCAGAACACGATCGCCGGCTCGGTGGCGGCAAGCATACGGCTGTATCCGCACTGATCAGGGGACAAGGCAAAAAAAAAGGCGGCGCACGAGGCGCCGCCCAAGTTTAGGGAGGAAACGTCCAAGATGCGGCGTGCCTAAGCAGCACCGCGAGTCAGAAGCTAAGGGCGTTCGCAGGAAGAGTCAACGCCTTTGTTGCGTCGCACAAGATTTTTTTGAGCGTCACGCCGCCCGACGCGCATTGGAGCGGCCGGCATTGCGGTTTTGGCCCTGCCGATTGTGCCCGCCCTGCCGACCCTGGCCGCCGCTGCCAAGCACCGGCGGCCGCTGCGTCGAGGCGCGCGCCGCCTCCGAGTGATGCGGATGGTCGGTGAACACCGGGATGCTTTGTCCGATCTCGCGCTCGATGTCGCGCAGCCAGGCGCGCTGCTCCGGGTCGCAGAGCGAAACCGCCCAGCCGCCTCGCCCGGCGCGCGCGGTGCGGCCGATGCGATGCACGTAGCTCTCCGCCACGTTCGGCAGGTCGTAGTTGAACACGTGGCTGACATCGTCGACGTCGATCCCGCGCGCGGCGATGTCGGTCGCCACCAGCACCTTGATTTGCCCCGAGCGGAAACCCGCCATGGCGCGCTCGCGCGCACCCTGCGACTTGTTGCCGTGGATCGCCTCGGCATTGATGCCGGCCTTGCAGAGAAACTCGACCACCTTGTTGGCTTCGTGCTTCATCAGGGTGAAGACGATCGCCCGCTGCACCTTGGGCGATTGCAGGAGCGTGAGCATGGCGGCCTTCTTGTCGGCCGCGTTCACGAACATCACCGCCTGGCGGATACGTTCGACCGTGGTCGAGGGCGGTGTCACCTCGACACGCGCCGGGTCGCGCAACAGGCCGGCGGCGAGTTCGGCGATGCTCTTCGGCATGGTGGCCGAGAACAGCAGGGTCTGCCGCTCCTTGGGCAGCATCGAGACAACGCGGCGGATATCGCGCACGAAGCCCATGTCGAGCATGCGGTCGGCCTCGTCGAGCACCAGCACCTCGACCGAGGAGAGATCGATATGGCCCTGTCCGATCAGATCGAGCAGTCGGCCGGGAGCGGCAACCAGCACGTCGACGCCGCGGCGCATGGCATCGACCTGGCGGCCCTGTCCGACGCCGCCGAACACCACCGCGTGCGACAGCCGCACATGGCGGCCATAGGTGACGAAGCTCGCGTCGATCTGTGCGGCAAGCTCGCGCGTCGGCGCCAGCACAAGCACGCGTGCGCCGCGCGGCGGCGCCGGATGGCGGTGCGTGGAAAGCCGGTGCAGGATCGGCAGCGCGAAGGCCGCGGTCTTGCCGGTTCCGGTCTGGGCCAGGCCGAGCAGGTCGCGGCCATGCAGCAGATGCGGAATCGCGCCCGCCTGGATCGGGGTCGGCTCGGTATAGCCCTCCTCATGAAGGGCGCGCAGCAGCGGCTCGGAAAGCTTGAGGTCAGCGAAATTCGTCATTCGGGGCGCCTCCTGGCGCCAGGTCATGGTCACGCCCCGCCAGAGTGCACCCAAAGGGCGCCTGGCAAACCGTGATCGTCAAAGGGAAGAGAGATCAGGATCGGCGCGAACCGGCATCGTGGGATGGGTTCGGCCGGTATGGATGCCGTTCCTTCGGCGTCGGTATTCCGTCCGCGCCAGGAAAACCCTCTCTTGGGGAAAAGCGCGCGCGGCGCGCCATGGCGTAACTAATGCGTCGGCGCGTGCAATTCAACCATCGCGATCAAACAGCCAGTCCCGCCGGTCAGAGGCCGCCTTCGCCGGCCGCGATCCTGGTGAAGAGTTCGGCGAGCAGCGGAGAGACGACATACTGGATGAGCAGCAGAACGACGAGTGGCGACAGATCGACGTTGCCGACCATCGGCATCACGCGACGCACTGGCGTCAACACCGGGTCGGTGACACGGTTGAGGAAGTTGCCGACGTTCCATACCACCCGGTTGCGGGTGTCGAGCACGCCGAAGGCAAACAGGAAGCTGAACACGCAAGAGAGGATCAGCGCCCAGGAGAAAAGCTTGAGCAGCAGGAAGACGAGTTGGAACAGGCTGGCCAGAAGCACGCGTGCAGGCTCCGCTTATGAGCCCGGAAACTAGCGGGGCGGCGGGAACGAGGCAACGGCCGCGTCGGCGCGCTTGACTTGGCCCCTTCCCTTGCGCCCTTCCCTCGGCTATTTTCCAGCAGCCCACAACTCGGGGCTGTAGCTCAGTTGGTAGAGCGCCTCGTTCGCAATGAGGAGGTCAGGGGTTCGATTCCCCTCAGCTCCACCAGTGTTTCCCGCCAGGATCACCGGGGAGGCGATGCGGCGGGGCTGAGCCGCGCGATCGTCGCCGTGGTGGATTGCTCCGGCACCAGGCCGGCAAGCACCAGCCTGCCCCCTGCCGCCTCCACCAGGTCGGCGCCGACCACCTGATCCGGCGCATAGTCGGCGCCCTTGATGAGAATGTCGGGCAGCAGCGCGCCGATCATCTCAAGCGGCGTGTCCTCATCAAAACAGACCAGGCAATCGACGTAGCGGATCGCCGCCATCACCTGCGCGCGCGCGACAAGCCCGTTGACCGGCCGGGTCGGCCCCTTGAGCCGTCGCACGCTGGCATCGGTGTTCAGCGCCACGATCAGCCGGTCGCACTCCCGTCGTGCCGCGGACAGCAGCGCCACGTGGCCGGAATGGAGGATGTCGAAACAGCCATTGGTGAAGCCGACGCGCAGACCCTGCGCACGCCAGCGCTCGCGGAGCGCGCGTGCATGCGAGAGCGTCGCCAGAGCCGCGCCGCCCTCCGGGGGATCCGCGTGATCGCCGAACCGGGCATCGAGCAGGTCAAGTTCCTGCATCACTTCGACGATGTCGGCGGTCGCGGTGCCGAGCTTGCCCACCACCACGCCGGCCGCCGCGTTGGCGATGCGCATGGCTTGAGCCAGCGTCTGACCGGCGCCGTACGCCAGCGCCATGGCCGCGATCACCGTGTCGCCGGCGCCGGACACGTCGAACACCTCGCGCGCCCGCGCCGGCACCGACAGCACCCCGCCTGCCGCCTCGACCAGCGTCATCCCCTGCTCGGAACGTGTCGCCAGGATCGCGCAGCCGCCGTCTCCAACCTGTCGCATCACCCGTCGCGCGGCGGCCGCGACCTCGGCTTCGTCGTCGGTCGGCAGGCCGGCGGCGGCGGCGAGCTCGCGCGCGTTCGGGGTGATGCAGGTGGCCCCACGATAGCGCGAAAAGTCGTCTGATTTCGGGTCGACGAACACCGGCATGCCACGCCGGCGGGCGGCGGCGATGACATGGGCGAGCACGTTGGGGGCGCAGACGCCCTTGCCGTAGTCGGAGAGCACCAGCACACGCGCCGCGTCGAGATGGCGGTCGATGGCCTGGATGACAGCGTGCTCCTCTTCAGGCTGCAACGGGAGCCGGCTTTCCTCGTCCGTGCGCACCACCTGCTGATGGGCGGCAATGAGACGCGTCTTGCAGATGGTCGGACGCGCCCTCGACGCGACCAGCCCGTCTGTCGTGCAGCCCTGCTGTGCCACGATCGAGGTGAGCGCGGTCCCCGCCTGGTCCTGCCCCACCAATCCGACCAGAACCGCGCGGCCGCCGAGCGAGAGGATATTGCTGGCCACGTTGCCGACGCCGCCAGCCATCTCGCGGGTGCGGGTCAGGCGCAGCACCGGCACCGGCGCCTCGGGGGAGATGCGCTCCATCTCCCCATAGACGAAGCGGTCGAGCATCACGTCGCCGACGCAGAGCACGGCGACGCCGGAAAAATCCATCATGCCTCGAAGCTCGCCACCAGGCCGCGCAGGTAGCACTGCCGCTCGGTCCTGGAGCGGGCGGCAGCCAGCACCGAACGCGCCTCGGCGATGGAGCGGTCGAGGTCGTCGTTCACGATCACATGGTCGAACTCGTCCCAGTGCGCGATCTCGTCGCGCGCGGCGCGCATGCGCCGGGCGATCTCGCCGGCGTCGTCGGAGGCGCGCGCACGCAGACGCTGCTCCAGAGTGGCGAGCGAAGGCGGCAGCACGAACAGGCTGATCACGTCGCCGGGCAGAGCGGCGCGTATCTGCCGGTGCCCCTGCCAGTCGATGTCGAACACCATGTCGCGTCCGGCGCCGAGGCACGCCTCGACCGGCGCCCTCGGTGTGCCGTAGCCGCGTCCGAACACGGTCGCGAACTCAAGCAGTTCGCCCGCCGCCGCCATCGTGCTGAACTGCTCCTGGGCGCGAAAGAAGTAATGCACGCCGTCGATCTCTCCTGGCCGCGGCGGCCGGGTGGTGACACTGACCGAATGGGTAAGCTCCGGCTCCGAGGCGCGCAAGGCCTCGGCGATGGTGCTCTTGCCGGCGCCGGATGGCGCCGAGATCACCAGGCAGACTCCGCGTCGTGCAGGCGGCGTCACGGGATGCACCAGGTCGCTCCGGCCTTGTTCGGACTGCTAATCCAGCGTGGCGGCAGCCTGCGTCAAGTCCGCTGCCGAGTGAACCATGCCGGCTGGCCGGCGTCATCATCCGGCAAGGCTTACCTCTCGAGGATCATGATCATGGAACACAGGTATCTCGGCCGCTCCGGCTTCAAGGTTCCGGTGCTCAGCCTGGGCACCGGCACGTTTGGCGGCAGCAACGAGTTGTTCAAGGCCTGGGGCGACACCGATGTGCAGGGTGCGACGAGGCTGGTCGACATCTGCCTCGACGCGGGCCTCACCATGTTCGACAGCGCCGACATCTACTCGGCGGGCGCGGCCGAAGAAATCCTGGGCGGCGCGATCAAGGGACGGCGCGAGAAGGTGATCATCTCGACCAAGGCGACCTTTCCCGTCAGCGACGATCCGAACGATGTCGGCTCCTCGCGCTTCCATCTCATCCGCGCGGCCGAGCGGGCGCTCAAGCGGCTCGGCACCGACTATATCGACCTGTTTCAGCTCCACGGCTACGACGCCGGCACGCCTGCGGAGGAGACCTTGGGCGCGCTGGATGATCTCGTGCGCGCGGGCAAGATCCGCTATGTCGGCGTCTCCAACTGGTCCGGCTGGCACCTGATGAAGTCGCTCAGCGTCGCCGAGCGCTACAACCTGCCGCGCTATGTGGCGCATCAGGCGTATTACTCGCTGATCGGCCGCGACTACGAATGGGAGCTGATGCCGCTGGGCATCGAGCAGGGCGTCGGCGCGGTGGTCTGGAGCCCGCTCGGCTGGGGCCGGCTGACCGGCAAAATCCGCCGCGGCCAGCCCTTGCCGGCGGTCTCGCGCCTGCACAAGACCGCCGCGATGGGACCGCCGGTTCCTGACGAGCAGGTCTATAAGGTGGTGGAGGCGATCGACGCAATTGCCGACGAAACCGGCAAGAGCGTGCCGCAGATCGCGCTGAACTGGCTGCTGCAGCGCCCCACGGTGTCAAACGTCATCGTCGGCGCGCGCAACGAGGAGCAGTTGCGGCAGAACCTCGACGCCGTCGGCTGGAACCTGACTCCCGCCCAGGTCGCGCGCCTCGACGAGGCCAGCGCCGTCACCCTGCCCTACCCGTACTGGCATCAGCGAGGTTTTGCCGTGCGCAATCCGGCGCCGGTCTGAGTTTCCAGCCGAGCCGGAGCCAGGACATGAGCGACCAACCCGAAAACCTGGTCTTCGAAATGTTGCGGGCGATCCGTGCCACGCTGGACGCACACACCACCGACCTCGGTATCATCAAGCGCCGACTGACAACGATGGGGGGCGACATAGCGGCACTACGCCAGGACGCCGCCTGAGAAGCCCTCAGCCGCCACCACGCCGAGGAACGCGCCGACACGCTGGAGGACAGGGTCGCGCGGCATGAAAGCCGCATCGGCATCACAGACTGAGACGGCGCGCCGCCGAATTGGCCAGAGAGCGACATGCGCAGAGAGCGACATGCTTATGCTGGCTCACTCTTCTCGGAACAAGACAGCGCGCGCACGCCGATGTCGCGCCGCCAGACCGCATCTGGCCAGACGATGCGGGCGACGCCGGCGTAAGCGGCGTCGCGGGCATCGGCGAGGTTGGGCGCGGTGGCGCAGACGGTCAGCACACGGCCGCCGGCACCGCGCAAGCTGCCGTCCGGATCGCGCCTGGTCGCCGCCTGGAAGACACGCACCCCCGCGATCCGCTCGGCATCGGCAAGGCCGGTGATCGCCGAACCCGTCCGCGGCGTCGCGGGATAGCCATTGCCGGCCAGCACGACGGCGACCGCGGAGTCGTCGGAGAAGCGCCACTCGCACTCGGCGAGGCGGCCCTGGCACATGGCAACGAGGCCCACGAGCAGGTCGGATTGCAGCCGCGCCAGCAGCGCCTGCGCTTCCGGATCACCGAAGCGGACATTGTATTCGATCAGCTTCGGGCCCTGCGCGGTCAGCATCAGGCCAGCGAACAGCACGCCACGGAACGGCATGCCGCGCCGGACCAGCTCAGCAAGGGCGGGACGAACCAGCCGATCAAGCGCGTGTTCCTGCGCCGCGTGATCGAAACCCGGCGGCGGCGAGATGGCGCCCATGCCGCCGGTATTGCCGCCGGTATCGCCTTCGCCAATCCGCTTATGGTCCTGAGCGGCGCCGATCAGCACGGTCTCGGTGCCGTCGCAGAGGGCGAACAGCGAGACCTCGTCGCCTTCCAGGCATTCCTCGATCACCACCTCTGCACCGGCGCCGCCGAGACTGCGCTCCCGCATCATCGCGTCGATCGCGTCCTCGGCTTCGTCAAGTGTCGTCGCGACCACGACACCCTTGCCGGCGGCCAGTCCATCGGCCTTGACCACGATCGGCGTGCCACGGCGCCGCACGAAGGCGTGCGCAGACGCGGGGTCGGTGAAACGCTCCCAACGCGCGGTGGGAATGCCGGCCGAATCGCAGATCTCCTTGGCGAAGCTCTTGCTGCCTTCAAGCGCCGAGGCGGCGCGGCTTGGTCCGGCGCAGGCGATGCCGGCCTCGTCGCAGGCATCGGCGAGGCCGGCTACCAGCGGCGCCTCCGGACCTGGCACCACGAGGGTAATGCGTTCGGTGGCGGCGAAGTCGACCAGGGCCGGGACGTCCGTGACCTCGATCGCGACGTTGCGTCCAAGCGCGGCGGTGCCGGGGTTTCCGGGAGCGATGAACAGCGCCCCCAGCAGCGGCGAGCGCGCGATGGCGGCAGCCAATGCATGTTCACGCGCCCCACCGCCGACCAGCAGGACACGCTGCACTTGACCTCGCATCACTCGCCTCGCTTTCGCCCGAACACCGCTTTCCTCTACTCTGCGGCCATGGATACGCCCACTCTTCCGTCAAACCTGCCCGAGTTTTCCGTTTCGGAGATTTCCGGGGCAATCAAGCGCGTGCTGGAAGGCTCGTTCGGCCGGGTGCGGGTGCGCGGCGAGATCACCGAGTTCAAGCGCTATCCGTCCGGACACCTGTATTTCTCGCTCAAGGATGAAGGCGGCAAGATCTCCGGGGTTTGCTGGAAAAGCGGCGTCGCGCGCCTCGGGCTGGTGCCGGAGAACGGATTGGAAGTGATCGCCACCGGCAAGATTTCCTCCTATGGCGAGCGCTCTTCGTATCAGCTCATCGTCGATCGTATGGAGTACGCGGGCGTCGGCGCGCTGCTGGCGCGGATCGAGCGGCTGCGACTGCGGCTCGCCGAGGAGGGCCTGTTCGATGCGGCCCGCAAGCGCGCGCTGCCGGCGCTGCCCGCCGTGATCGGCGTCGTCACCTCCGCCTCGGGCGCCGTGCTGCACGACATCCAGACCACGATCGCCCGGCGCTTCGCGCGGCCGCTGCTGGTCTGGCCGGTGCCGGTACAGGGCGAGGGCGCCGCGGCCCGGATCGCGGCGGCGATACGCGGCTTCGATAGGCTCCCGCCTGGCGGCCTGGTGCCGCGCCCGGACGTGCTGATCGTGGCGCGTGGCGGCGGCAGCCTTGAGGATCTGATGGCGTTCAACGACGAGGAGGTCGCCCGCGCCGCCGCCGCTTGTCGTATCCCGCTGATCTCCGCCGTCGGCCACGAGACGGACACCACCCTGATCGACTTCGTCTCCGACCGCCGCGCCCCCACGCCGACCGCTGCGGCCGAGATCGCCACGCCGGTGTTGGCGGAGTTGCGCGCCTTAGTGCTCGACTACGCCCGGCGTACCTACCGCTGCACCCATCACCAGCTGGACACCCGGCGCACG
>CAXTRK010000015.1:0-75785 GCA_964246745.1 uncultured Acetobacteraceae bacterium | reverse complement strand
CGTGTAGATCTCGATAGTGGCCATCTAAAACTCCAGCAACGACGACGTGGCGTCCGAATTTCGTCCCTTAGGGTCGTGACGGCGCGATGCCAAGACAAGCCCCAAGACAAGCTCTAGTGGCGGGCGGCGCGTGCCGCCACCAGCAAATCCACTGATGCCGCTCCCGCTTCCAACAGGGCGCGCGTGCATTCCGCCGCCGTCGAGCCGGTGGTCAGAACGTCGTCGATCAGAATGATGCGCCGGCCGCGCAGCATCGCAAGCCGCGACGGCCGGCAGGCGATCGCCCCGGCGACGATGTCGGCGCGCTCCAGCGTGGGCGACGAGGCGAGGCTGCGTGTCTCCCGGGTGCGCATCAGCCCGTCCACCAGCACCGCCCGGCGAGCGTGCCTGCCGACATGCAGAGCAAGCAGGGCCGCCTGGTTGTAGCGGCGCGAAAACAGCCGCTTCTTATGCAGCGGCACCGGCAGCAGCAGGTCCGCGTCACGCAGCAGCACGCCGCCCGCCCGTGCCATGTGGGGCGCCAGGAAGCGGGCATTCTCTGTCCTGTCGGCGTATTTCAGCGGCAGGATCAGGCCTTTTGAGAAATCGTCATAACGCAGCGCCGCCCGCGCCTGCCGCCACGCCGGCGGCGAGGTGAGACAATTCTGGCAGACGCGCGCCAAGCCGGCCTCGCCAGCGCTGGCAAAGCCCACGCCGCAGCGCACGCAGCAGGGATCGACAATGAACGAGGCGCGCTTGAAGCAGCCCGGACAGAACCGTCCGGCGTCATCGACGATCGCGTCGCAGGTCGGACAGTGCGGCGGCAACACGAGGTCGAGCAGCACGCGGCCGCTCCAGCCCGCCACCCGTCCCACCGCGCGCGCCCCGTACATTATGATATCGTAACGTCTTCCCGCATGAAGGGCAAGCCTCGATTTGGCTTGGCAATCGGACCTTGGGACCGCACATGCCATGGCATGCAGGACAACGTCATCTTTGACCGGGCGGCGGTGCGACGGCGCCGCGACCGGGCGGCGGCCACTGTCGACGCGGTCAGCGACATCCTGTGTTGCGCCGCCGACCGGCTGCTTGACCGGCTGGACGACGTGACCCGCCGCTTTAGCTTTGCCCTTGACGTCGGCGGCCGCGGGGTGGTGGCGCCACTGTTGCGGGCGCGCGGCATCGAGACGGTCTGCTGCGACATGTCCCGGCCGATGCTGGAGCGCTCCGGCGGCCTTGGCGTCGCCGCTGACGAGGAGTGGCTGCCCTTCGCGCCGGCAAGCTTCGATCTCGTCGTCGCCAGCCTCTCGCTGCACTGGATCAACGATCTTCCCGGCGCCCTGATCCAGCTCCGTCACGCGCTCAAGCCGGACGGTCTGTTCCTCGCCAGCATGCCGGTGCTGCCGACCTTGTCGGATTTGCGCGCGGCCTTGCTGGAAGCGGAGATGGAGATCGCCGGCGGCGTTTCGCCGCGTGTCTCGCCGTTTCCGGAGTTGCGCGACTGCGCCGGATTGCTGCAGCGCGCGGGCTTCGCGCTTCCGGTCGCCGATGCCGAAGACGTGCGCCTGGCCTATCGTTCGCCGCTGTCCTTGCTGGCCGATCTGCGCGCCGCCGGAGAAGGCAATTCGGTCATGCTGCGCGACCGCCGCACGCCCCCGCGCGCATTGTTCGCTCAAGCCATGCGCAATCTGAGCGGCACGCTGCCGCACGAAACCGTGCTGCGCCTGGCGATGATGACCGGCTGGGCGCCCTCGCCTGATCAACCCAGACCCTTGCCGAGAGGACAATTCGCGGTGCCGTTGGCCGACGCGCTGGAAGATCGCTCCGAACTTCTGCTGCGGGACATCAAAAAGGACTGAACGCGCGCTACCGTGCGGCGCGACGCGCCAGCAGTTCGATTTCGATCCGTGCCCCTGGCCGATCGGACGCGCGGACGAGGTGAAGCGTCACCGCCGGGCGGGCATCGCCAAACGCGTGCCTCAGCAGCGGAAAGCAGGCCGGGAAGGCGTCGGGATCGCGTACAATATAGGTGACATGCACCACGTCCTCCATGCACAAACCCTGCATGGCCAGCAGCTCCGCGGCGCGGCGCAAAGCGTCGCGGCATTGTTCAGAGATCGATCCGGCGGCACGGTTCGGACCACGCTTGGCTGTGGCGCGAATGCGCACGTTTGACGCGTCGTCGGTCGTGCACGGCCGGACCCTGGTTCTGTCTTCGGTCAGCAGCATGGTCACTCTCCGTGCCTAACCTCACGTTTGCGTCAAAATGTGATAATTTTCAATCTTTTGTTTCGCGCCGACTGCTGGGCCGATTGCCGGGATGAAGACACAGCTCCATGCGAGCTGCGCCGCGCGCGATGACGATGGCGTGCTGCTTCTCGGGCCGCCTGGCAGCGGCAAATCCGATCTGCTGCTGCGGCTGATCGATCGCGGCTTTACCTTGGTGGCGGATGACCGGGTTGTCATGGAGAATGGTCGCGCCTTTCCGGCCGAGGGCCTGGAAGGACTGATCGAGATGCGGGGTCTTGGCATCCTGCGGCTTGCGTGGCGTCCGTCAGCGCGTGTTCGGCTGGCGTGCGAACTCGGTCAGCCAATGCCGCGGCTGCCTGCGCCGACCACGCATCCGTTCGGCATGCCGCTGCTGCGCCTCGAAGCCGCCGCGGCCTCGGCCCCGCTGCTTGTCGTCCATGCCCTGAACTGCCTCGACGGGCACACCCACCTGCATACGGGCGCCGTAGGCAATCCCTGACCTCGGCGATCAAAGGAGCATCGCGCATTGTGCATTGCACAGGGCAGCCTTGCACTTCAGGCACGACAGGTTAAACTTAACTTCTGCGTAACCCCTTCTGCGACACCATATTATCGTCTGTGAGCGGCGTTGACGGCCTTGCGGCAAAGCCGACACTCATGGATCTCCGCTCCGCCGCTTCCTGGACACGATGTGTGATATGTTGCGATTGATTGCTCGACGATGACGGCTTTTGAACACGGTCCGCCAAGGATGATCATGAACGGCATATATTCAGGCTGCCACGCATCGTGACATATTGCGGACGGATTGGCGCGGAACCCCCTGCATGATCGGCATGGTGCTGATAACGCACGGAGAGCTGGGCGGCATGTTGCGCGCCGCGATGGAGCACGTCGTCGGTCCGCAAAAGCAGGTCGGGACCGTGAGCATCGGCGCGGACGATCAGATTGCGGGATGCCGTCGGGCACTCGACGCCGAGATCGATCAGGTCAACACCGGTGACGGTGTGATGCTGCTGACCGACATGTTCGGCAGCACTCCTTCAAATCTCGCGATTGCGGCAATGCAACGGGGCGGCGTCGAGGTGATTGCCGGCGTCAACCTGCCGATGCTGGTCAAGCTCGCCAAAATCCGCTCGCAGCGCACTCTGGTCGAATGCGCCGAGATCGCCGAGATCGCCGGCCGGAAATATATCGCCACCGCCTCGCACCTCCCCTCGAGCTGCCTTGGCGGCGCCGCGTGCTGCAGCAACACGCCGCTCGCTCCGGCGCCGGCCCGCAACCTGGCCGAAGTCGCCGCAGGCTGAGCGTGGCGAGCGGCCCGCAGGCGGAGCATCCATCGGAGCGCAGCGATTCCGTCCGCCGCCTCGTCACCATTGTCAACCAGCGCGGCCTGCATGCCCGTGCCGCGGCCAAGCTCGTGTCCACCGCGGAAAAATATGGCGCTGTCATCGAGGTTGTCCGGGAGAGCGAGGTTGTCTCGGCTCGTTCGATCATGGGGCTGATGATGCTGGGCGCCGGTCGCGGCGCGCAAATCGAGCTGATTGCGGAGGGTTGGGACGCGCGCGAGGCGCTCGATGCGCTTGTTAGCCTCGTCGAGGCCGGTTTTGATGAGCAGGATTGACGGCAAGGACGCCGGCGGTCCGGAGCGGTTGGTATCCCACGAGCAGCGGTTCAGCGGTGTCGCCGTCTATCCCGGCATTGCCGTCGGCGTTGCCGCCACGGCCAGCGAAACGCCAACGCCAACGACGACACGCCGTATTCAGGTGGGCGCCGAGCAGGCGGAAATCGAACGCCTGTCGGAGGCGGTGGACCGCTCGCTCAAGCAGCTCGGCAAGCTGCGCGCCAGGCTGGCGCTGCTGCCCGAGGAAACCCGTCGCGAGATCGAGCCGCTGCTCGATGCATACCGTCAAATGCTCGGCCCCTCGCGCCTGTTGCGTGGCGCCCACCGGCGGATACGCGAGGAGCGGCTGAGCGCCGAGGCTGCGGTGATCGAGGAGGCGGAGTCGTTGGCCGTGCTGCTGCGCGCGTCGGCCGCGTCGCTCCGTGCGGACCGCAGATCGTCCGATATCGAGGATGCCGCCGCCGCCGCGCGGCGCGCCGAGGAGGTGCGCGAGATCGGCCGCAGGTTGGTGCGCAACCTGACGCGGGCGCCGTTCCGGTCGTTCGGGGCGCTTCCAGCGGGCGCCGTGCTGGTCGCGGAGCAGCTTCGGCCGGCGGATGCCGCCCTGATCGATCCCTCCCGGGTCGTCGCCGTCGCCACCGACGAGGGCGGCGAAGCCGACCATACCGCGATCATGCTGCGGGCACTTGGCATTCCCTCGGTGATGGGAGTTGCCGGCGTGACCGCCGCGGCGCGCGGTGGCGCCACTGCCATCGTCGACGGGCGGGCCGGGACCGTGGTGATCGCGCCCTCCGCGGAGACGCTGGCCGAGGCGCGGCGCGGCGTCGCCGCCTATGCGCGCGAGCGGCAGCGCTATGCCCGCCTGCGCCGTCTGCCGGCGCAGCTCGCGAGCGGCGAGAGGGTCGAGCTGCAGGCCAATCTCGAGCTGCCCGCCGAGCTGCCGCTGATCGCGCAGTCGGGCGCCGCCGGCATCGGCCTGCTGCGCACTGAATTTCTGTTTATCAATGCCGAGCAGCTTCCCGATGAGGCCGCTCAGGAGTTGGTCTATCGCGAGGTGATCGAGGCGATCGGCGCCGACTGCACCACCATCCGTGTGCTCGATTGGGGCGGCGAGAAGCAGAGCGAGGCGCTCGGCAATGCCGGCTTCGCGCCAAACGTCGGCGATCTCAATCCAGCGCTGGGTTTGCGCGGCCTGCGTCTGCTGCTGCGCCATCCGGCGGTGCTGGAGACACAGCTCGCGGCCATCCTGCGCGCATCGGTCGCAGGACCCACCCGCGTGATGCTGCCGATGGTCACCACGCTCGCCGAGCTGCGCGCGGCACGCGAGATTTACGAGCGGGTTGGCAGGCGTGTGCGGCGGCGGGGAGTGAAGCTGGGCGAAAAGCTGCCGCCGCTTGGCGTGATGATCGAGACCCCGGCGGCGGCGATCGGCGCCGACGCGCTGGCGTTGGAGGCGGATTTCCTTGCCATCGGCAGCAACGACCTGACCATGTACACGCTGGCGGTGGACCGCAGCTCGGCCGAGGTCTCCGCCCTCTACGATCCGCTGCATCCCTCGGTGTTGCGGCTGATCGGCGATGTGACGAGCGCCGCGTTGCGCATGCGTCGGCCGGTGTCGATCTGCGGCGAGATGGCGGGCAATCCGCGTGTGGCGCCGCTGCTGCTGGGCCTCGGTCTGCGCTCGTTCAGCATGAACGCGACCGCGGTCCCGAGGGTCAAGCAGGCGGTGCGGGCACTCAGCCTCGACGAATGCCGCCGCTTCGCCCGACGCGTTACCGAGGAGAGCGACCCGCGGGAAGTCGCGCGTCTGGTCGCGAGCTTTTCCGACGAGCGCTGAAAGCCGAAACGACACGCACTAGTCTTAGTGTTCATCGCGGTGCTGGGTGTAAAACGGATTGTTGACAATTGGAATCGATCTGGCGTGACCAAACGGCAAAGCAACCGACCGGATAGAAGACTGGCTCCTGCGGATTGGCTCGGGCCTTCGGGTCATCAACGTCTATGGCTTCTGCGTCGCCTACGCTATGAAGGAACGAGCATTCACAAACAACATCCTGGCAATTACGGTTTCACGCCACCCATCAATCCGCGCCCCACGAAATCGCTTTGCGACGACAGACGGACCATCCTTCTCACGGAGGCGCGGGAGCTATTCCACTCAGGCATCAAGGCCGGCATGATCAGCTCGTTCGAGCAGGACAGTACGCCGAAATATGTGTGGGCCGTCGATGAGCGGCATAACGAGGTCTACGAGGCCAAAACCAAGCCGCCCGATATTGTCTATCATGGCTATAGGCTGGGAGAGGATGAGCGGGACATGCTCCGCTAGATTCACGAGGAATGAAGAAAGCGACGCCCAACATCCTAGAGATTGCGCTGACGCCGGAGCGGCTGGATGTCGGCACACGAGAAGAGTGCGCCTGCTTCGGCCTCTTCAGCATTGAGACAGCGATCGGTCCGCTCACTGCGGGCATCGATTGGTTTGTGAATTCCTACCGACGTGGGCCGCTCGTTTCTGGTTATCACGCAGCCGAATGGTTCGCCTGGAACTGGTGGCGCCTGCGTTTCGAGGCGCCTTCCACGGTGCCTGACTGGTGGCGCGCGCATCGGATGACCGCCATAGGTGAGGGCTATGTCTGGCCAAACCTGACCATCTTCTCGGATGGAGTGAGAACGATGCTGCTTTCCGAAGCGTCGTCGCCAGATGCGAAGCTGTTCCGCTACTTGGGGGCACGTGCCTTGGTCCTGCCGTCCACGCAGTTCGAGGCCGCCATTAATTTGTTCATGTCACGTATCCTGGGTCGGCTGCGCGAGTCCGCAATCGAGGAGACCAATTTCGATTGCATATGGCGCGATGTGCTGGCGGAGAGATCAGATCCTGCCCGCGCCCGCGCCCGCGCCCGCCGGCTGGAGGCTCTGCTCGGGCGGGATGCTGATGCTGTCGAGGATGCTGCCGTCGCACGCTTGCTCGCCGACGAGGCTGCTCTGGGCGAGCAAGCCGTTGAGGAACTCGCCGCTGAAGCAGCGCAAGGCGGCGCGCTGATGGATGCGACAGAGCTGCGCGAGATCGCACAGGCAAGCGGCTTCGAAAGACGGCCGCACGATATGGTCTGTCTTGATCTGAATCACGTGCCGCCATCATCGGCGGAGACTCCGGCGTGGCAGCTTGGAGCCATTGCCGCGCGTGCGCTGCGAGAGCAGGAGCGGCTTGGCGATGGCCCGATCAGTAACGAGAGATTGGCGGAGCTGGCCGGAGCTGAAGCTCAAGCGCTTGCCGCGGACACTCCTCCGGCGCGCCTTTCCTTCTCCCTGGATGGTAGCGCCTCGGAGAGCCGATTTGTGCTGCGCTCCCGATGGGAGACGGGGCGGCGGTTCGATCTGGCCCGCTTGCTGGCAGACCAGATTGTCGCCGTGCCAGCGGCCCATCTCCATGCTGCCACCCGCGCCCATACCTATCGCCAGAAAATGCAACGCGCCTTCGCCGCCGAACTGCTCAGTCCGTTCGAGGCGGTCGATTCAATGCTAAATGGCGACCTCTCCGCGGAGGCGCAGCAGGACGTGGCTGCGCACTTCCAGGTATCCGACCGCACCATCCTGACCCTGCTCGTCAATCATCGTCGGCTGGAACGAGGAGAACTCGGTAGCGACCTTGATGCCGCCGCCTAGACGCTCAAGCTTTATGGTCGTGGGATTGGCATCGTTTGTGCCTAGGCGCGGGACAGGATAGAGGGCTTCGAATGAGTTCCGAGCCTGATGTCCTGCCGATCCGGCGCGCGTTGATCTCCGTTTCCGACAAGGCCGGGCTGCCGGCGCTCGGGGGTGCCCTCGTGCGTCATGGCGCCGCGCTGATCTCCACCGGCGGCTCGGCATGCGCGTTGCGCGAGGCGGGGCTCGCCGTCACCGAAGTCTCCGAGCTGACCGGCTTTCCCGAAATCCTCGACGGGCGGGTCAAGACCCTGGCGCCGCAGATCCATGGCGGCATCCTCGGGCGCCGCGACCTTGCCGCGCACCAGACGGAAATGGAGCGGCATGGCATCGCGCCGATCGATCTGGTCTGCGTCAACCTCTACCCGTTCGAGATGACCGTCGCGTCCGACGCGCCCGATGCCGACTGCATCGAGACCATCGATATCGGCGGCCCCGCGCTGATCCGGGCGGCTGCGAAAAATCACGCGCATGTCGCCGTGCTGACCGATCCGGAGCAGTATGAGGGTTTCATCACGACGCTTGAAGCGGCCGGCGGCAGCACGCGCGCGCACCGTCGGGAGTGGGCCGGCGCCGCTTATGCGCGGACCTGCGCCTATGACGGGGCGATCGCCAACTGGTTCGCCCGCGCGCGCGGCGAGTCTTTCCCGCGCCGTCTCAGCCTGTCCGGCACCCGCGCCGAGGTGCTGCGCTACGGCGAGAACCCGCACCAGTCGGCCGCCTTCTACACCGACGGCGGCAATCGGCCGGGCGTCGCCACCGCACGGCAAATCCAGGGCAAGGCGCTATCCTACAACAACCTTAACGACACCGATGGCGCCTTTGAGGCCGTGGCCGAGTTCGAGTCGCCGTCCGTGGTGATCGCGAAGCACGCCAATCCCTGCGGGGCCGCCAGTGCCGCGACGCTGGAGGCGGCCTGGCGGCTGGCGTTGCGCTCTGACCCGGTTTCCGCCTTCGGCGGCATCGTCGCGGTCAATCGCACCCTTGACGAGGCGGCGGCGGCGGCGGTCGCGGCAATCTTCACCGAGGTGATCGTGGCGCCGGATGCGACCGATGGCGCTCGCGCGGTGCTCGCGGCCAAGAAGAACCTGCGTCTGCTGCTCACCGGCGCCATGCCGGACCCCGCGTCCGCGGGTCTCCATTGGCGTTCCGTGGCCGGCGGCTTTCTGGTGCAGAACCGTGATGCCGGCCGCATCGACCGCGCGATGCTCCGATGCGTCACCGCGCGTGCGCCGACTGAAGCGGAGCTGTCCGATCTGATCTTCGCGTTCAAGGTCTGCAAGCATGTGAAATCGAATGCCATCGTCTATGCCAAGGACAGCGCCACCGTCGGCATCGGCGCGGGCCAGATGAGCCGTATCGATGCCTCGCGGATCGCCGCCGGCAAAAGCGCCGAGGCGGCACAGGCGGCCGGGCTCGACACACCGCTGAGCCACGGCAGCGTGGTTGCCTCGGACGCGTTCTTCCCGTTCGCGGATGGGCTGGAAGCCGCCATCGCCGCCGGCGCCACCGCCGTCATCCAGCCGGGCGGCTCGATGCGCGACGCCGAGGTGATCGCATCGGCCGACCAGGCCGGCATCGCCATGGTGTTCACCGGCATGCGGCACTTCCGTCATTGAGCGGGCTGTGATGTTTCCGACCTACGCACGCGATGCCATGGAGGGGCTCGACGGCTCCCTGATACGCGTTGTCTCCACGGAAGGCGCCGCCATGCCCGACGTGATCCGGCTCTGGTTCGGCGAGCCGGACGCGGTGACGCCGGATTTCATCCGCGATGCCGCCAAGCGCGCGCTTGATGACGGCCAGACCTTCTACAGTTCGAATTACGGCATCGATCCGCTGCGTTCGGCGATCACCGAATATCAATCGGGGCTCGGCCGCGGCGCCGCCTTCGAGCGCATCTGCGTCACCGCGTCGGGTGTGAACGCGGTCATGCTGGCCTGCCAGGCGCTGCTCGACCCCGGTGACCGTGTCGTCGTCGTCGAGCCATACTGGCCCAATCTGGTCGGCATCCCGCGCGTGCTCGGCGCTGAGATCGCGACCGTGCCGCTGCATCTGCAAGGCGGCGCCTGGTCGGTCGACCTGGATGCGCTGCTTGCGGCACTTTCGCCCGGCACGCGCATGGTCATCCTGAACGCGCCGGGCAATCCGACCGGCTGGATGCTGTCGCGCGAACAGCAGCATGTCCTGCTCGCGCATTGCCGCAGGCATGGCATCTGGATTATCGCCGACGACGTCTATGAGCGGGTGGTGTTCGAGGGTCGTGCGGCGCCCTCGTTCCTCGACATCGCCGCACCGGACGACCGCGTCGTCGGCGTCAACTCATTCTCGAAAAGCTGGTCGATGACCGGCTGGCGGCTGGGCTGGATCACCGCGCCGGTGGCGCTGATGCCGGCACTGGGCAAGATCAGCGAATTCAACGTCTCCTGCTCGCCTCCCTTCGTGCAGCGCGCCGGCATCGCCGCCATCGAGCATGGCGAGGCGTTCATCGCCGAGACCATGGCCCGCTACCGTGAGGCGCGCGACCTCGCCTGCGCACGGCTCGCCTCCATTCCCGGAGTGAGCGTGCCGGTGCCAGGCGGCGCGATGTATTGCTTCTTCGCCGTCGAGGCGTGCCGCGACAGCCTGGCGCTGACGCGCCGGCTGCTGCATGAGGGCCGCGTCGGGCTTGCTCCGGGGCGCGCGTTCGGCGCGAGCGGCGAGGGCTGCCTCAGGCTGTGCTTCGCGGTCGCACGCGCGCGGCTGGAACAAGCCTGCGAGCGTATCGCCGAAATACTGGAGCCGGGTTGATGCGGATGCGCGCGATCGCGGCCGCCACCCTGTTCGCGGCCTTGCTGCTTCCCGCCGCCGTCCACGCGCAAGCGCCGGCCGCGGCCACCCTTACTCCGGCGGATCGCGGCTGGGTGGAGCGCGTGCAGGACACGCTCGATCGCATCACCACGCTCAAGGCGCAGTTTCTGCAAATCGCGCCGGATGGCCGCAGCAGCCGAGGCACGGTCTGGCTCGACCGGCCCGGGCGGATGCGATTCCAGTATGACAAGCCGAGCCCGCTGCTGCTCGTGGCCAATGATGGCAAGCTGGTGTTCAACGACAGCCAGCTCAAGCAGACCACCGTGATCCCGCTCGCCAAGACGCCGCTTGGCCTGTTGCTGCGCCCGCACGTGACGCTCTCCGGAGATGTCGCCATTACCGGTTTCCGCCATTCCGGCGGTCAGGTGCAGCTCACCCTGGTGCGCACCGCTACCCCCGGCGACGGCAGCCTGACGCTGATCTTTTCCGACCAGCCATTGGCGCTGCGTTCCTGGAGCGTCATCGACGCGGAGGGCCGACAGACACGCGTCGACCTCTATGATGTGGTTCTGGGCGGCAGCTTCCGGCAAGGCCTGTTCAACACCGACATCGGACAGCCGCAATAGCCGGCATGTGAAGGTTTTCCTTCAAAACGCCGCCAGGTTTCGTCACAGTGGCGGACGATGAAGCCAGTGATCGGCATAACCTGCTGCTGCAAGCCGTTCGGTCCTTACGCGACGCTTAATCACGCCGCGTCGGATTCCTATGTGCACGTCACCGACCGGATCGTGCTTGGCGTGCCGGTATTGATCCCTGCCAACGGCGACGCGGTCGATACCGAAACACTTCTGCGCCGCCTGGACGGCCTGATCCTGACCGGCAGTCCTTCCAACGTGCGCCCTGACCATTACGGTGGCGACCCTCATCTCGAAGGCACGCTGGAGGATGCCCGGCGCGACGCGGTAACCCTGCCGTTGATCCGGGCGGCGATCGACGCGGATGTTCCGGTGCTGGCGATCTGCCGCGGCCTGCAGGAGCTTAACGTCGCTCTCGGCGGCACTCTGCATCAGCGGCTATGCGATCTGCCGGGCCGGATGCGTCATGCGGCTCCAGACAGTGCCGATGCCGCGGTGCGTCGCGGCAAGTCGCACGACGTGGATCTTGCCGAAGGCGGCTTGCTGCACGGCTTGGCCGGAGCTGCCCGCACGGCGCGCGTCAACTCGCTGCATCATCAGGGCATCGACCGGCTTTCAGCGCATCTTTCGGTCGAGGCGGCGGCGTCGGATGGAGTCATCGAAGCGGTGCGGGTGACACGGGCCACAGGCTTCGCGCTTGGCGTGCAGTGGCATCCGGAATACGATTACGAAACTGACGCTCTCTCCACCGCGATCTTCGCCGCCTTCGGAGAGGCGGCGCGTGCCCGGGCCGGTTTGTGAGCCCGCCTCAGTTCACCCGTCCTGATCGTATGATGCCGGTCGCGCCACCAGATCGAGTCCACGCAGCACACGTTCGGTTTCCGACAGGTCGCCGATGATGCGCCGCACCGGCAATGGCAGCAGCTTGACCAGGGTTGGCGCCGCGATGACCTGGAATTCTCCGGCAAGTTCGGGCTGCTGGTAGATGTCGACGACTTCAAGATCGACCTTGTCCGCCAGTTGCTCCAGGCAGATGCGGCGAAGATTGGTGATCGACCGCTGCGACCGCGGCGTGCTTCCAGCCACGAACAGCCGCAGCCGATAGACGGGCAGGACTTCTCCCCCGTCGCTCACGTGGCGGACCCAGGCCGGATGTCCAGCCCGACCAGCACCTTTTCGGTATTCGACAGGTCGCCAATGATGCGCTTGAGCGGCGACGGCAACCGCCTGATCAGCGTGGGGATCGCCAGGATCTGATCCCCCGCCGCAAGCTTCGGGTGTTGCAACAGATCGATCACCTCGATGTCGTAGCGTCCCGCCAGATGTTCCTCGCAGACACGCCGGAGATTGGCCATCGCCGCGAGCGATTTCGCGGTCTGCCCAGCGACATAGAGCCGCAGATGATAGCGGCCATGATCGGAGTCCGCCTGCTGATCCACGGCCGGCGGATCCCCGGCGTTCACTCCGCGGCACCCCGCTCTGCGGCGAGTGCTACGCGATCGATCGCGAGCGCCAGTTCGTGGGCATCCTCGTGGCTCAGCATGATGTTTGCCTCGCGCTCCTCGGCTTCGAGTGCCGCGCGCATCTCCTGGATTCGACTCTCCAGCGCTTCGCGTCGGCCGACGAGTTCGCGTCGGCGGCGTTCCACCTCCTCCCGGCGGCGCGCCGCCACAGCCCGCTCATGGGCCGCCTGGGTGAGCCGGGCGGTTCCGGTCAGCACGCCTTCCGGGCCGATATAAGGCTCGATCAGCTCGATGCCGTTGTCGCCAACCCGGTATTCCCGCACCTGGTTGGAGTGGCTCATGCCGCGCGCCTTGATCAGATAGAGTATCCGATTGCGCTCGCCGTTGGCCTCGACGTCCTCCAGCTTGATCCAGACATCCATCAGCGAGGAGACACCCTGATCGCTGCCCGCCATCGCGCTTGCGTCCGTGCGCAGGCTGGTGAACAACGCCGTGATGCCGCGAGACTTGAGCAGGTCCATCATGCGCAGCAACGTGGCATGCACCTCCGCCTCGGGACCCCTGAACGCCGAGATCGGGTCGATCGTCACGATCTGCGGGTTGAAGCGATCAATGTCGCGGTGCATGCGCGCCAGGTGCATCTCGAGGCCGTAGAGGGAGGGACGCGCCGCCTCGAAGCGCAGCAGGCCACGCTCGATCCAATTCGGCAGATCGAGCCCGACCGACCGGACATTGCGGCAGATCTCCTGCGCACTCTCCTCGAATACGAAGGAGAGGCAGCGTTCGCCGCGTCGGCAGGCGGCATCGGCGAACAGGCTGGCGATGGTGGTCTTGCCGGTGCCGGCGACGCCGGACAGCAGGATGCTCGAGCCTCGAAACAGGCCGCCGCTGCGCAGCATGGCGTCGAGTCCGGGAATGCCGCTGGAGACGACCTCGTCCAAGGCGGGCCGGTTCAGACCCGACGACGTCACCGGCAGCACGCTGATGCCCTGCTCGTCGATCAGGAAAGGGTATTCGTTGGTGCCATGCGCCGAGCCGCGATACTTCACCACGCGCAGTCGACGGGTGGTGATCTGGTCGTCGGTGCGGTTGTCGAGCAGCACCACGCAGTCGGAGACGTATTCCTCAAGACCTTGCCGCGTGAGCTGCCCGTCGCCGCGCTCGCCGGTGATCACCGCGGTCAGGCCGCGCTCGCGCAGCCAGCCGAACAGCCGGCGCAGCTCGGCGCGCAGCAAGTTCGGATCGGTGAAGCCGGAGAACAGCGTCTCGATCGTGTCGAGCACCACGCGCTTGGCGCCCACGGAGTCGACCGCGAAGCCAAGCCGCACGAACAGCCCTTCGAGGTCGTATTCGCCGCCGACCTCGATTTCGCTGCGCTCGACCCGCACATGGTCGATGGCCAGCCGGCCCCTGGCCACCAAGCCGTCGAGATCGTAGCCGAGCGAGGCCACGTTGGCGGCCAGGTCCTCGGCCCGTTCCTCAAAGCTCATGAACACGCCGGGCTCATCGAAGCGGGTGGCGCCGTTGACCAGAACGGTCACGGCGAACAAGGTCTTGCCGCAGCCGGCGGCGCCGCAGACAAGAGTGGGGCGCCCAGCCGGAATGCCTCCCAGGGTGACATCGTCGAAGCCGGCAATGCCGGTGGGAGCCTTGGGCAGCATGGTGGACGTGGTCGCTTCAACCGGCATTACTAGATAGTTCCTTTGCGTCGCTGGGTGGCACGGCCCTGCCCTAAGGAAAGCGAAACGATCAAGCTGTAGGGCAGTTGCCGGCGCATCGGAAGGTGAGGTTGTATCGTCTGGCTCCGGTAGCCGGATGATCGCCGGAGGCGAGCGTATCCACGCCGTGGAACGCCATGCGAGACGGTCCGCCCCAGACGACGACATCGCCGTGGACGAGACAAATCCGGCGAGGGCGATCCTTTCGCGCCAGCCCGCCCCAGAGGAACCGGGCAGGCAGCCCGAGCGACACCGATACGATCGGCGCCTGATCATCGAGTTCGTTCCTGTCCTGATGCAGCGACAGCCGTGATCCCGGCTCGTAGCGGTTGATCAGGCAGGCGTCTGGCGCGAAGCCGGAGAAACCCGCGGCTCCAGCGGCGCGCACGGCAATGTCGGTGAAGCTTGCGGGCATCGGCGGCCAGGGCCGTCCGGTCTCGGGATCAGCGGCATCGTATCGATAGCCCGTTCTATCCGCGACCCAGCCGAGCGAGCCGCAATTCGTCATCGCGACGGACATCCGCCGGCCGCCCGGAACCGTCATATGCCGGAACGCGGCGCGTCTCGAAACCTCGTCGAGCGCCGCCAGCAGACTCTGGTCGATCGAGCGCGCGAAACCGCCAAGCAGGCTGGCGCAGACGCCGAGTGAGACATGATCCCGCACGGCGCTCTCGAACAAGTCCGCCATAAGCTCGTCTCAGGCCGCGTCGTGGAAGATGAGGCCGAGCGTAAGGCGCCGTCCGCCACGGAGGCTGCTGACCCCGTGTCTGAGCGTCACGCGATGGTCGCCCCGGCTGCCACGGACCGGCCTGCTGTTGACCGCGAACACCACCGCATCGCCGCGGCCGAGCGGCACCACCGAAGCGCGGGTCTGCATACGCGGCCGCTGCTCCGTCAGGACGAACTCGCCACCGGTGAAGTCGCGGCCCGATTCGGAAAGCAGCCCTGCCACCTGCAAGGGAAACACTTGTTCCCCGTAGAGGTCCTGATGCAGGCAGTTGTAGTCGCCGGGCCCGTAGCGAAGCAGCAGCGGAGTGGGTCTTGCCTGGCCCGCCGCATGGCATCGCTCGAGGAACTCCGCGTGGGTGTCGGGAAAGCGCACGTCGATGCTCATGCGCTCGTTCCAGCCGTTGGCGATCGGCGCGAGCTTCGGATAGATGCCGGCTCGGAGCTGCTGGATCAGTGGCGGCAGGGGATAGGAGAAGTATTGGTACTCACCCTGCCCATATCCGTGGCGCTCCATCACAACGCGCGACCGGAAGCCGTCGCCCCTGTCATACAGCCCCGCGACCGCTTCGCACTCGGCTGCCGACAGCAAGCCCGACACGACTGCCCAGCCTTGCGCGTCGAGCGCATCCGAGACCCGGGACCATTCGATCCCGGCAAGCTGTTCAGTCTTTTGCGTCGCGTTCATTGTCCGATCTCTCACGCTCGATAAGCACGCGCTTACGCTCGACGCCCCAGGCATAGCCCGCCAGCGCGCCATCGTTGCGAACTACCCGGTGGCAGGGAATCGCCAGCGCGATGGGATTGGCGGCACAGGCGCCGGCTACCGCCCGAACCGATTGCGGCGACCCGATCCTCGCCGCGATCTGCGTGTACGATGCCGTGGCGCCTGGCGGTATCTCGCGCAGCGCCTGCCACACGCGCTGCTGAAAAGCCGTGCCGCGGATATCGAGCGGCAGGTCCAGGCCGAGGCCAGGAGCTTCAACGAGACCGACGACGCGGGCGACCAGCGTCTCGAAGGCTAGGTCGCCGCCGACGAGACCGGCTTTGGGAAAGCGGTCCTGCAGAGTGTGAACGAGCGCGTCGGGATCGTCGCCGATCAGGATCGCCGCCACCCCCTTGTCGGTGGACGCGACCAGGATCGCGCCGAGCGATGACTCCCCGACCGCGAAGCGGATCTGCTCATCGAGGCCGCCCGCACGATAGCGCGTTGGCGTCATGCCGAGCCGTCCCGTCGACTGATCATAGAAACGGCCGCTCGAATTGAAGCCCGTTTCGTAGATGGCGGCGGTGACGCTGTTCTCCCGGAGCAGCGCCTGGCGCATCCGGGCGGCACGGTGCGCGGCCGCGTAGCCCCTTGGGGTGACACCGGTGAGCTGTTTGAAAATCCGGTGGAAGTATCCGGCGCTGCGTCCCGCCGTCCGGGCCAGCTCGGCAAGGCAGGCAGGCTCCTGCCGCTCCAGCAGGCGGCAGGCTCGGGCGACCATCGCCGCGTTCTCCGCCGCTCGTGACGCCGCGTCCGGATTGCAGCGCTTGCAGGCTCTGAACCCGGTCGCCTTGGCGTCCTTGAGAGTGTCGTGCAGCGACACATTTTCAGGACGCGCGGCTCTCGACGGACAGGAAGGCCGGCAATACACGCCCGTCGTGGCCACCGAATACCAGAACGTGCCGTCGGCGGCAGCGTCGCGGGCCAGCACCCGCGCCCAGCGCGGATCGGCTTCGGTCGGATGAAGGCGGAGCTGCCCGCGTGGTGCGATGGAAGCCAAGGGAAGTCCTCTCGTCTGCGTTGATCAGCCCATCATGCCGCCACGCTCACGCATCCACACTCCGGCTCCTGCTTTCGAATTCCAGTGCCGCGGCGGGTGCTAGCTAAGTCTTTTCAGTGGCCTGCTTATCTCCGAAGTCTGTCGCGAAGGGCGACAAACTTCGGAGGCAGGACACTATCTTCCGAAAACCTGGCGATCCTTGTTTTCCTGCATCAACCGCGAGAAGCTCGGGATGCGCTCGAAGCCGAGTCCTGTCGGAACCCCGGTATCCGGGTCCGGCGTGATCTTGCCGTAGCTCTCGCCGGCGACCTTTTCCCATTTGCCGGCAGGCTTCTTGACCTCGAGGTTCACCACGGTCGCCTTCAGCACCATGCGCACGATCGCCTCCTTCGGAGCCGTAGGCTTGGTCAGGCTGGGCACGCCCGCCATCATCGTCCAGCCATTGGCAAGCGCCCAATCGGTCAATGCGTTCTTGTCCATAGTCGCCGTCCTCCCAGGGAAACCTGAATGCCGCATAAGGGCGCGGCGCACCATCCGCCGAGCCGCTTTCAGGAGTGCTCTTTCTCGTGGCGACGTAAGCCACTACGCTGCCGCACCGCTTGGCCCACTGCTTCGGGGGGAAACCATGCACGGCATGCCGCGTCGTCGGGTCGTCGTCATCGGCGCCGGGTTCGGAGGAATGGCCGCAGCGCTGCGCGCCCGCGCGCTTGGCCACGACGTGACGCTCGTCGAGCGGTTGGGCCAACTCGGCGGACGCGCCCGCAGGCTCTCGCAAGACGGCTTCACCTTCGATGCGGGACCGACCGTGATCACCGCACCGTTTCTGCTCGAAGAGCTGTTCGCGCTGTTTGACGAGCGGCTTTCGGATCATGTCGCCTTGCTCGCGGTCTCGCCGTTCTACCGCATAGCCTTCGCCGACGGCCGGCATTTCGATTATGATGGCGACGCCCGCGCCATGCGCGAGCGTGTGCGCGCGTTCTCGCCGACCGATGTCGCCGGCTACGAGCGGCTGCTGGCGCGCGCCGCCCGTCTGTACGCGATCGGCTACGAGCGCTACGGCGCACAGCCGTTCCACCGGCTTTCCACCATGCTGCGCGCCTTTCCCGCCATCTTGCGTCTTGGCGGGCATCGCTCCGTCTCCAGCCTGGTCGCCTCCTGCCTGCGCGATCCGTCGCTTCGACGGGTATTCAGCCTCCAGCCGCTGCTGGTCGGCGGCCACCCGTTCCATACCAGCGGCATCTACGCGCTGATCCAGCATCTGGAGCGGCGCTGGGGCGTGTGGTTCGCCCAAGGCGGCACCGCCGCCCTGGTGGCAGCGCTCGGCGGCCTGATGCAGCGTCACGGCATCTCCGTGCTGACCGGCGCCGATGTCGCGCGCATCACCGTCTCGACCGCCGACGGCCGACGCCGACGGCACGCCACCGGTGTCATGCTCGCCGACGGCCGTCATCTACCGGCAGACGTGGTGATCGCGGACGCGGACGCGCCGGCGCTCTACGCCGAACTGCTGCCCGGGCTCGCCAAGCGCGTCTGGAACAACCGCAAGCTGCGACGGCTCGACTACTCGATGGGCTTGTTCGTGCTCTATTTCGGCACCACGCGCCGCTATCCCCAGACCGCGCACCATACCATCCTCCTGGGCGCGCGCTGGAAGTCGCTGCTCGACGAGGTGTTCGGCAAGCAGGCGGTGCTTCCGGACGATCCCAGCCTGTATCTGCACCGGCCCACCGCCACCGATCCCGGATGCGCACCTGAAGGCCATGACGCGTTTTATGTGCTCGCCCCGGTGCCCAACCTGCTTGCTCCGATCGACTGGACGACGGCCGCGCCGATCCTGCGAGAGCACGTGCTGCGAATCCTCGAGGAACGCGAACTGCCGGGATTGCGGGAGTCGCTCTGCACCTCGCTGTGGCTCACGCCGCAGGACTTCGCCCGCGACTACCGCAGCCTGCACGGCAGCGGCTTCTCGGTGGCGCCGCGGCTGCTGCAATCGGCGTGGTTCCGCTTTCATAACCGCTCCGAGGAAGTGGACGGGCTCTATCTCGCCGGCGCCGGCACCCATCCGGGCGCGGGACTGCCGGGTGTGCTGACGTCGGCCAAGGTGGTCGAGCGCTTGCTCCGTACGGATCCCACCCTCTCGTCCGAGCGCTCTCCCCAACAGGCCTGGAGGGGAGAGCGTCCGTGAGCGTGCGCCGACGCGAGCCCGCCGGCGCGCCGGCGTTGGCCACGCTCAGTCGTCATGGCCGCACCTTCCGGCTTGCCGGCACCCTGCTGCCGCGCGACATGCTGGAGGATGCGGCCGAGCTGTACGCATTCTGCCGCCATGTCGACGATCTCGCCGACACCGCGCTCGACGCCAGGCAGGCGCGCGCGGACCTGCTCGCCGTGCGTCGCGCCGTGCTCGGCTCTGAGGAGGATTTCTGCCCGGCCGTGTCCGGTTTCCGCAGGCTGTCACGTCGGCACGGGCTGGATCCCGCGATCGCGGCACGGCTGATTGAAACCATGATCGGCGACCTCGGTCCGGTGCGCATTGCCGACCAGGCCGCGCTGCTGCGGTATGCCTACGGCGCCGCCGGCACCGTCGGGCTGCTGATGTGCCGGCTGCTCGGTGTCACCACACCGCGGGCGAGTCCGCACGCGCTTGATCTCGGCGTCGCCATGCAGCTCACCAACATCGCGCGCGACGTCACCGAAGATGCCGCGCGCGACCGGATCTACCTTCCCGCCGATTGGTTGGCCGGGGCCGACCTCGCGCAAGCCAGGCCGGTATTCGCCGCCGTCAGCCGTGTGCTGTCACTCGCCGATCGCTATTATGAGAGTGGCGAGCGCGGGCTTGCCTACCTGCCATGGCGGCCGCGTCTGGCCATCGGCGCCGCCGCCTCGGTGTATCGCGAAATCGGCCGGCGCATCCTGCGCGACGGTCCAGGCTACCTGGAGCGTCCGCGCTGCGTGGTGCCGCAGAGTCGGCGTCTGATCATCCTCACCCGCAGCCTGCCGACCTCGTTCGCGTGCCGGCGCAGCGGACGGCACGACGGCCGGCTGCACGAGCACCTGAAGGGAGAACGCGGCATTGGTCCGTTGCCCGGCGCGGAAAGCGCCTCGGCGGATTAAAGGCGGACGATGAGCGCGATCGCACGGCCCAGCTTCGGGCTTCCCTCGGATACCGGCGGCAAGGATCTCGGCATCTTCCTGCCTATGGCCAATGGTGGTTGGATCCTGTCCAGCACCGCGCCGAAGCTCGACGGCTCCTACCAGTACAACCTCCGTGTCGCGCTGGCCGCCGAGGCGTCCGGCCTCGACTTTCTCATGTCGATGGCGAAGTGGCGAGGCTATGGCGGAGCGACCCAGCATTGGCGCTCGGCGCTGGATTCGCAAATCCTGATGGCGGCGCTGGCCGCCGTCACCAGGCGGGTCCGGATTTTGCCAACCGTGCACACGCTGCTGCAAAATCCGGCCGTCACCGCCAAGATGATCGCGACCCTTGATCATGTCAGTCACGGCCGCGCCGGCCTTAACGTTGTCAACGGCGCCTACAGGGGCGAATTCGAGCAGATGGACGCGTGGCGGCACAATGTCGGCCACGACGAACGCTATGATCTCGCCGATGAATGGATGCGGATCATCAAGCGGCTCTGGACCGAGGAAGCCGTCGATTACCAGGGCCGCTACTTCACCATGATGGATTGCCAGTCACATCCGCAGCCCATAAGCCCACCCTTCCTGGTCTGTGCCGGCACCTCGCCGCGCGGCATGAAATTCACTGCCGAACAGATGGACGCGATGTTCGTCGGCGGCCGTGATGACGCCGAACTCGCAAGCATCAGCCGCAGCGTCAAGGCGATGGCGCGCGACGCCGGCCGACAGATCCGCACCTACACGATGATGACGCTGGTGATCGCCAGGACCGACGCTGAGGCCGAAGCCGACGCCGCCCGCTACCGGGAAGGTTTCGATGAAGAGGCTTGCTTCGGCATGATGCGCGCCTATGGCTTTCTCGACGCCGAGATCGGCCGAGAGAACGCCTTCGTGCACACCGCCCGCTCCGGCTTCATGTCCGCGCGCATCATCGGCTCGCCCGACACCGTCGCCGAACGCATGATCGCCATTCTGGACCAATGCGACCTAGATGGCATGATGCTCATCTTCCCGGACTATCTGGTCTCGCTGCCGGTCTTCGTCAGCGACATCATGCCGCGGATACGCGCCCGTTTTCCCGCTGGCGAAAAGTTCACGCACGCCGGCTGACATAAAAAGTCAAAAGCTTCGGCAATGTCGTTGTGCAATGCGGCAATACCGCGAAACAAGGATTGATGCCGGCAATGTGATCATAAGCTTGATGGATCGACTGACCTATCCATCGATCAGCACGCGAAGCTTCGTTACAACAATCTCATAAACGCCGTGGGGCAGCTTCATCGGTCCCGGATTTGAGCACTGTCGACGCATTGCGACCATCTTCGACGGAGTGATGACATGCTCGCGCGCAAGAACTTGCCTCTCGATCCATCTGTGTCCACCCGGCATCGCACCCTGCCCGAGTGCGACGACCTGCACGACGCACTCGATCCGGAACGGATTGACACCCATACGTTGCTGCTGCTTTTCCTGCTGCCTGAAACCGGTTGTACCGACATCGATCCGGAAATGCTGCGCGCCGTCGAGGTGTTAAGCGACGTGCAGAGCCGGCTGTCATGCGAGACGGCGAGCCTGCCTTTCGAACAGGAGCGGCTGGCCGCGGTGATCGAGAGCCTCTCGACCATGCGCTTCGGCTGTCATTGAGGGGCAATCGGGCACTGAGGGGCGCTCAGGCGAAAATATCGTCCGGACTGTCCGCGCGCAACGAGCGGCCAAGCTCCACGCCGAGGCGCGTGGCGTCGGCCGCATCTCCCTGCACGCTGCGGCGCAACAGGAACGATCCGTCGACGCGCGCGATCAGACCATTCAGACGCAGGCCGCCGCCTGGCAGCATTTCGCCGTAGGCACCGATCGGCGAGCGGCAGGAGCCGTCGAGCGTGCGCAACAATGCGCGCTCGGCCATCGCGGTGACCCGTGACGACTCATCCTCGATCGTCCTGAGCAATGTGCGCAGCTCGGTCGATTCCGCGCGCACCGTGATCCCGACGACTCCCTGACACCCCGCTGGCACCATGACCGACGGCTCCAGGACCACCGACGCCTCGTGTTCAAGGCCGAGCCGGCGCAGCCCGGCGAGGGCAAGCAGGCTCGCATCGCAGACGCCATGGCGGATTTTGTCGAGCCTGGATTGCACGTTGCCGCGCAGCACTTCGCAGCGCAGATCCGGTCGAGCGTGCAGCAATTGCGCCTGGCGGCGCACCGAGGCGGTGCCGATCAGAGCGCCAGATTTCAGGCCGGCATAGGGATCGCGCGCGCCCGGCTCCGCGCACTCGTCGCTCAAGATCAGCGCATCGCGTGGATCCTCGCGCGCGAGCGTGCAGGCGAGCACGATGCCGTCGGGCAACTCCGTCTCCAGGTCCTTCAGGCTGTGCACGGCAAGATCAATCCGACGATCCGCGAGCGCCTCGTGTATCTCCTTGGCGAACAGGCCCTTGCCGCCGAGATCGGCAAGCGGCCGGTCCTGCACGGCGTCGCCGGTGGTGCGGATCACGTGTTCGCGAAACACGTCCATCTCGTTCAGACGTGGGCAGAGACGGGCGATCAGTCCGAGGAAGTTGCGCGTCTGGGTCAGCGCCAGAGGCGAGCCGCGCGTGCCCACCCGCAACGGCAGCGAGGGACGGTGGCGTGGCACCGAGACAAGCTGTTCGAGAGCGACACTGACCTTGTCAGCGATGGCTGCTTCCGGGGCGTGCTGGCTCATGAGCTCTCCTGATCAGGACGCGTGCTGTGGATTGAGGCGGACGATCGCGAGATTGAGATAGGCGGCGAAGCCCACCCAGCCGAGGTAGGGCGCCATCAGCCACGCCGCGCCACGCGAGAGGCGCGTCATCGCGAGCAGCAATGCAGCGACCGACAGCCAGAGCGGCACCACCTCGGCAAGCGCCAGGTCCGGCCGACGGCGGTTGAAGAACAGCAGGCTCCAGGCCACGTTCAGCACGCCGTTCACGGCAAACAGGCCGATCAGCGTGCCGCGCTCGGAGCGGCTGCGGGAGGCCTCCCAGCCGAGCACCGCGGACCAGGCGGTGGCGCCGCCGATCAGCGTCCACGCCGGTCCGAACAGCCAGCTCGGCGGCTGCCAGCTTGGCTTGGCCAGACCGTAGTACCAGGGTCCGACCTTGGTCAGCGCGCCGCCGGTCCCGAGCACGCCGACGGTGGCCGCTATCGCCACGATCACCGGCTTTCTCATGTCGTGGCCAATCCGGTCAGATGCAGGATGTTCTTGGCGAAGATACGCAGATGCGCCGCCGGCTTGGCACGGACCAGCTCCTTGGTCATGTAGGCGGCCCAGGTCAGTTGCTGCACGTCGGCATCGCGGCAGATCGAGACGAACCGCTCGCGTCTCGCGTCATTCAGGTACCAGAAGCGCTGCATCATGCCGAGCATCATGAACACCTGGCCGTGCGCGCGCATGAAGCGGCGTCGCGCGAGGCGCAGCGCGCGCGCGTCGCCGGTGGCGCAGAACGCGTCCGCCGCCTCGGCGGCCAGCGCGCCGCCGGTCATCGCGTAGTAGAGGCCTTCGCCGGAAGCGGGCGCCACCACGCCGGCGGCATCGCCCGCGAGCACGACGTCGCGTCCGTTGTCCCAACGCTTCAGCGGCTTCATCGGGATCGGCGCACCCTCCCTGCGGACCGTCTGCGCGTCGGTGAGCCCTGCCGCCTCGCGCAGCGCGCCAGTCGCCCGCCGCAGCGAAAACCCCTTGTGCGCGCTGCCAAGTCCGACGCTGGTGACGTCGCCATGCGGAAACACCCAGCCGTAGAAGTCGGGCGACAGCGCGCCGCGATAGTAAACGTCACAGCGCGACGGGTCGAAATCCGTGCGCGTCGGGGAGCGGACGATCTCGTGATAGGCAAACACGTAGCGCATGCGGTCCGCCCGCGGAATCGTCTGCTTGGCCACCAGCGAGCGGGCGCCATCGGCGCCGACGACGCAGCGCGCGCGCACGCTGAACGGCGCGCCAGCGGCCACGCCTTGCACGAGGGCGGCGCCATCCGCATCGCGTCCGATCTGCTCGAAGCGGCCGCACAGACGCGCGGCCCCCGCTTCCTCCGCGCGGGCGCGCAGCCATTCGTCGAAATGCTCCCGGTCGACCATGCCGACAAAGCCGCCATCGATCGGCATGTCGGCGATACGGTCGGACGGCGAGACAATGCGGGCGCTGCGCGCGCGCGCCACCAGCAAATGCTCCGGGATCGAAAAGTCCGAGATCAGGCGCGGCGGAATGGCGCCGCCGCAGGGCTTGATGCGGCCGCCGCGTTCAAGCAGCAGCACCGATCGTCCCGCCAGGGCGAGGTTGCGCGCGGCGGTGGCGCCCGCCGGGCCGCCGCCGATGACGACGACGTCGTAGTCCGCACGCATCGTGGCGACGCTCATGGCCGCAACCCGAAGGCGACCGCCAGCATGCCGAGCACATAGAGGCTGGTGCCGGTGGCGTTGTACCAGGGTGCGCGTTCGCGGGGCGACGCGAGCAGGCGGACCATCAGCACGAGTTGCGCCGCAAGCAGCGCTCCGACGCAGGCGGCATAAAGCGGCAGGCTCCAGCGCCAGAGCAGCGCCATGACGACGAGTTGCGGCAGCGCCATGACCAGGCAGGCGACCCGGCAGGCACCTTGCGCACCGAGCCGCGCCGGCAGGGAAGCAATGCCCATCTGCCTATCTCCTTCGATGGATTTGAAGTCGTTCAGAGTCATGATGCCGTGCGCGCCAAGGCTGTAGAGCACAGCCGCGTCGATGATGCGCGGATCGGGCATGGTCGATTGCAGCACCGCCGCCCCGGCGAACCAGGGCAGCCCCTCGTAGCAAAGGCCGACCGCGAGATTGCCGAGCCAGCCGTTGCATTTCAGCCGCAGCGGCGGCGCGCTGTAGATCCAGGCCAGCACCAGCCCGAGCGTGGCCGCGACCGACACCCAGGGACCGAGCAGCAGCGCCACAATGAGCGACAGCAGACTCCAGCCGATGGCGAGTCCCAGGCCCCAATATCCCGGCACGCGTCCAGAGGGAATCGGCCGACCGGGCTCATTGATCGCGTCGACATGACGGTCGAACCAGTCGTTCACCGCCTGACTGGTGCCGCAGAGCAGCGGCCCGGCCAGCAGAATGCCCATGATCGCGGTGGCGGGATGAGCGGCGATCGAGCGGTCCGAACAGATCAACCCGCAGCCGAATGCCCACATCGGCGCGAACCAGGTAATCGGCTTGAGCAGGGCCAGCAGGTCGGCAAGGCGGGGCTGTGCCCGGCCAGGCGCCGCAAGCGTGGTCATGTCGCGCCCTCGCTGGCCGCGCCCTCGTTGGCGCCCACATCCTCGCCTGCTGCGTCGTCGAGATCGCCAAGCCCGTAGCGTCGCAGTTTGACATAGAGGCTCTGCCGACTCAGGCCGAGCATCTCGGCGGCGGAGGCGCGATTGTCGCCGGACAGCTTCAGCGCCGCCTCGATGCAGAGCCGCTCGATGACGTCGGTGGCGTCGCGCACCAGGTCCTTCAGCGAGACGCGTCCGATCAGCTCGACAAGCTGCTCCGGCGAGCGGCCCAGGTCAGGCGTCTGTTGCTGGTCGTTGGCCGCGATCCGTCGTGCCACATCGCGTATGGCAAACCCGAACGCGGCAGGCTCCGAGCCGCGCACCGTGACGGCGGAGATTTCGACGGTGGTCTCGAATCCGTACTGGCCGCGCAGCTCCGTGCTGTAGAGACGCACCGAGCCGCGGCTGCGCAGGTTGGCGATCAGCACGTCCATGTCGACTTCCATGCCGGCGCGGCCGAGCCAGTCGGCGAGCTTGCGTCCGCGCGCCTGGTCGAGCGAGGCGAGCTGCGCCATGTTGAGGAAGGCGGCGTTGGCGGCCATCACCGTGCCGTGCTCGTCGGTGAACACGAAGCCGTCCGGCGCCTGTTCAAGGGCGGTCAGCAATCGTCCGTTGAGCGTCGCGGCATTGAGGTTGGCGGGTGCGGCGGCGAGCGACAGACGCACCAGCAGCAGCGCGCCGTCATCCTCGTGCAGCAGCGACGCCGATAGCGTCATCTCGCGCGCCGCTTCCAGGATGCCGCCCTTGGCGCCATCGCGAGTGTGCCCGGCGAGACGCAACTTCAGGGCGTCGGCGCGGCCGGAGATGCGCATGGTGGCGAGAAACCGTCCGACGGCGCTGCGATCCTGGGGCTCGAACATGTCGCTGAACGACCAGGCCCGCGTGTTCACCGGGCCTGCGATCTCGCGCGCCGCGGTGTTGATCTCCACCACCTTCAGGCTCGCCGCATCCAGCACGATCAGCGGATCGGCAGAGGTATCGAACAGCAGCCGATAGCGCTGCTGCGTCTGCCTGAGGCTGGTGTAGTCGCGTTCGAGCGATTGCTGCGCCTCGACCAGGCGCTGCTGCAGCATCGAGAGCGGACGCAGATCGTTGCCGAAGGCGGCGATCATGCCGTGCCCGTCGATATCCACGGCGGCATACTGGATGGCGACGTCGAGGCCCTCGACCGAGGGATGGTTGAGATGGCGCAGATGCGGCCCCTGCGCCCGCGCGGCCTCGTCAAGCAGCGCCTCGACCTTGGGCCGGCTCTCCAGCGTCACCGTGTCGATCCAGGAACGTCCAAGCCAGCTACTCACACTCTTCAAATCCTTCTGCAGGCGCGGATTGCGAAAGGCGAGGTCGGTGACGACGCCGGCGCGGTCGATGATCAGCGCCATGTCGGCGGCGGCGGCGATGAGCTGCGCCGTCATCGTCGGCGCCAGCGTCTTGAACAGATCGGCGGAATGCGAGAAGGCGTGCAGGGGGACCATTGCGCTAGCGGGCGTGCATGGCGGTCCGGCCGCCTGCCACGGCCGGGATGCGTTTTCGAGCGGGACGCAGAACAGAGACCGCGGCGCCGTCGCCTGCCGTCGCCTCGCGGCGCTGACTGAGCAGTTCCCGGGCGCGCTTGACCGCCTGCTCGGCATCGGCGGCGGTGGCGTCGGCGCCGACCGTCCGCACCAGCTCCGGACGCGCGAGGAAGATCGGGCCGCCAACCATGATGATCAGGCCGGGATTGGCGGCGCTCGCGCGTAGGGCCGCGATACAGGCGGCAAGCGCGCCAAGGTGACGGTCGCCGCCGCAGGACAGCCCCACCAGTTCGAGCGGGCGGCCGGCGGCGCTGGCAACGATCTGCGCGATCGTCGCGGCATTCGGCAGCGCCACCTGCCAGCCGTCCTTGCGGAAGAACTCGGCCAGCATGGACAGGCCAAAGCGATGCTGCTCCCCGGGTGCGGCCACCAGCATGGCGCGGCGCACTCGCATGCCGGACACCGCACGGACGGTAAAGGCCGGACGCAGCATGTTCATCAGCCGCTGCAGCAATGCCGCACCGGTGGTGACTTCGATAAAGGAACAAAGGTCGGCAGCCCAGAGATCGCCGAGATGACGCGCGGCGGGAGCAAGAGCTTCGAGACACACCGACTCGGCACTCATGGCCTCCTGGTGTTGGCCTCCTTGGCGCAGGCGGGCGACGCGAGCCTGCACCGCGGCTTCGTCCGAGGCGATCAATTCGGCCGCGAACTCGGCGATGAAGGCGCCATCCAGACTTGCGGAGGATGCTGCGCCCCGCGCCGGCGCTGCGTCCCGGCGCTGCGGCACCTGATGGGCGGCAAGCAGACGCGGCACGACCTGCGTCTCGACAACGCTGGCGATCGCCGCCATCGTCTGCTCGCGGCCCGCGCCGGGGCTTCTGGAACTCCCGGCCTTTCTCGTCGAGACCGCCATCGCGCGCTCCTTGTCTCAGCGGTGATGAAAACGTTTCCCCGAGCGAGTGTCAACCATCCGTTACGTCAGTCTAGCTTGACAGTTTGTTGAGCAGGGTCTTAGCGTCGGCTCACGTTGAACGGGAGTGAGCCTGCCGTGATCGTGACGGGATCAGAGACCAACGCCGGAACGCTCTACACGCCGGAACAGCGCCGCAGGCGTGACGCCTCGCGCTGGACCCTGGTGCAGGGGGTGCTGGCGCCGATCCAGTTCGCGGTGTTCCTGGTCAGCCTGTGCCTGGTGCTGCGCGCGTTGCTGGACGGGCACGGCGTCGCCGCCGCCTCGGCCTCGGTGCTGGTCAAGACCGGCGTGCTCTACACCATCATGATCACCGGCTCGCTGTGGGAGCGGGACGTGTTCGGGCGCTACCTGTTCGCGCCAGCGTTCTTCTGGGAGGACGCGGTCAGCTTCGTCGTGCTGGCGCTGCACACCGCCTATGTCGCGGCCTTGCTCACGGGATGGCTGAGTGCGGCGCACACGCTGATTCTCGCTTTGGTCGCCTATGCGAGCTACGTGCTGAACGCCACCCAGTTCGTGCTCAAGCTGCGCGCGGCGCGGCTCGGCCAGATGGCGCTCACGGCATGAGCGGCGGCACCACACCTCCGATGATGACACCCCAGGTCCTGCGTGAGCGCGGCCAGCGCGAGGTGTTCTGCGGCCTGACCGGAATCGTCTGGCTGCACCGGCGTATCCAGGACGCGTTCTTCCTGGTGGTGGGCTCTCGCACCTGCGCGCATCTGCTGCAATCGGCGGCTGGCGTCATGATCTTCGCCGAGCCGCGCTTCGCCACCGCGATCATCGAGGAACGTGATCTTGCCGGCCGCGCCGACGCGGACGCGGAACTGAACCGGGTGGTGGAAAAGCTGCTTGGCCGCCGCCCGGAAATCAAGCTGCTGTTCCTGGTCGGCTCCTGCCCTTCGGAAGTGATCAAGCTTGATCTCGGCCGCGCGGCGCAGCGTCTTTCGCAACGTTTCCTGCCGGATGTGCGTGTGCTCGCCTATTCCGGCAGCGGCATCGAGACCACCTTCACGCAGGGCGAGGATGCCTGCCTTGCCGCCCTCGTGCCGGAAATGCGGCAGAGCGACGCGCCCGGGCTGCTCGTCGCCGGCGCGCTGCCAGAGGTGGGCGAGGCGCAGATGGCGGATCTGTTCGCGCGCGTCGGCCTGGGCCCGGTCGCCTTCCTGCCGCCCAGGCGCGCGGCCGAGCTGCCCGCGGTCGGCCGCGGCACGCGCCTGCTGCTGGCGCAGCCCTTCCTTGCGGACACCGCGCGCGCTCTGGAAGCACGCGGCGCGACACTGATCGCGGCGCCGTTTCCGATCGGCGCCGAGGGCACCATGCTCTGGCTGCAGGCGGCGTGCGATGCGATGGGCGCGGATCTGGCCAGGCTCCGCGCCGAGACCGCGACGGCGCTCGCACGCGCGCAGACGGCGGTGGCGCGGCTGCGCGAGACGCTCGCCGGCAAAAGCGTGTTCCTGTTTCCGGACAGCCAGCTCGAAATCCCGCTGGCGCGCTTTCTCTCGCGCGAGATGGGCATGCGCCTGATCGAGGTCGGCACGCCCTATCTGCACCGCCAGCATCTCGCCGAGGAACTGGCGCTGCTGCCTCCCGACGTGCGGATCAGCGAAGGCCAGGATGTCGAGCGCCAGCTCGACCGCTGCCGCGCGGCGCGGCCCGATCTGGTCGTCTGCGGACTGGGTCTCGCTAATCCGCTGGAGGCGGAGGGCTTTACCACGAAGTGGTCGATCGAGCTGATGTTCTCGCCGATCCATGGCTTCGAGCAGGCGGGCGACCTGGCCCGCTTGTTTGTCCGTCCGCTGGCGCGGCGCGCCATGCTGGAGGTCTGAGCCATGCAACTCACGCTCTGGACCTACGAAGGGCCGCCGCATGTCGGCGCGATGCGAATCGCCACCGCGATGCACGGCGTGCATTACGTCCTGCACGCGCCGCAAGGCGACACCTACGCCGATCTGCTGTTCACCATGATCGAGCGGCGCGATCAGCGTCCGCCGGTGACATACACCACCTTCCAGGCGCGCGACCTCGGCGGCGACACCGCCGGCCTGTTCAAGAACGCGGTCAGGGAAGCCTACGAGCGCTTCCAGCCGCAGGCGATGCTGGTCGGCGCGTCGTGCACCGCGGAACTGATCCAGGACGATCCGGGCGGACTGGCCAAGGCGCTCGACCTGCCGGTCCCCGTGGTGGCCCTCGAACTGCCGGCCTATCAGCGCAAGGAGAATTGGGGGGCGTCGGAGACCTTCTACCAGCTCGTGCGCCGCTTCGCCGGTCCGGCTCGCGCGCGCGAACCAGGGGCCGTTCCGCGCTGCAACCTGCTGGGTCCGACGGCGCTCGGCTTTCGTCATCGCGATGATGTCCGCGAAGTCACCGACCTGCTTCGCAGGCTTGGCATCGAGATCAATGTTGTTGCCCCGCTGGGCGCGGCACCTTCCGATCTGGCCCGTCTCGGCGATGCCGACTTCAACATCGTTCTGTATCCGGAAATCGCCGACACCAGCGCGCGCTTCCTCGAGCGGCAGTTCGGACAGAAAACCGTGCGCACCGTGCCGATCGGCGTGGGTGCGACACGCGACTTCATCGCCGAGGTGGCGCGCGCCGCCGGCATCGATGCGGCCCACGCCAAGCAATGCTCGAACCTGCCTTGGTATTCGCGATCCGTTGATTCCACCTATCTCACCGGCAAGCGCGTCTTCATCTTCGGCGACGCGACGCACGCCATTGCCGCGGCACGGGTGGCGTCAAAGGAACTTGGCTTTGAGGTGGTCGGGCTCGGCTCCTACAGCCGTGAGTTCGGCCGCGAGATGCGTGCGGCCGCGGAGCAGTACGGCCTGGTTGCCCTAATCACCGACGATTATCTCGACGTCGAAGCGGCCATCACCGCCTTGCAGCCCGAGCTGGTGCTCGGAACGCAGATGGAACGTCACGTTGCGAAAAAACTTGGCATCCCCTGCGCGGTGATTTCGGCGCCCGTGCACGTGCAGGATTTCCCGGCCCGCTATTCGCCGCAGATGGGCTTCGAGGGCGCGAATGTGCTGTTCGACGGCTGGGTGCATCCGTTGATGATGGGCCTCGAAGAACACCTGATCGGCATGTTTCGCGAAGATTTCGAGTTCACGCCGGATGCGGCGCCGTCGCATCTGCCATCGGTTCCGGCGCCGACGCCAATGACGGCCATTTGGGCGCCCGACGCCGAGCGCGAGCTTGGCCGCATTCCGTTCTTCGTGCGCGGCAAGGCCCGCCGCAACACTGAACATTTCGCGCGCGAGCGAGGGCTCGCCACGATCACGCTCGAGGCATTGTACGATGCAAAAGCGCATTTCGCCCGCTGACATTATCCCTGTCCGTGTGGTCCCCATCCGTGTCGTGGTGGTGACCATGGACAGTCACCTGGCGCAGGCGACGGCGGCGGCGCGCGAGGCGCTCCGCCCAGAACTGCCGGGCCTTGAACTCAGCGTCCATGCCGCGGACGAATGGGGCCACGATCCGGCGGCGCTCGAAGCCTGTCACGCCGACATCGCCCGCGGCGACATCGTCATTGCGACGATGCTGTTCCTTGACGATCATGTCCGCGCCGTGCTGCCCGCCTTGCAGGCGCGACGCGAGCGCTGCGACGCCATGCTGGCCTGTGTTTCCGCGGGCGAGATCGTGCGTCTGACACGGCTTGGGCGCTTCGACATGAGCCGCGAGGCGAAAGGGCCGCTCGCGATGCTGAAAAAGCTGCGCGGCGGACGCGGCAAGGGCGGCGCCGCCAGTGGCCGCGACCAGATGAAGATGCTGCGCCGCCTGCCCAAGCTGCTGCGCTACATTCCCGGCACCGCGCAGGACGTGCGCCATTATTTCCTCGGCATGCAGTACTGGCTTGGCGGTTCGGAGACCAACATCGCCAATCTGCTGCGCATGCTCATCGACCGTTACGCCGCCGGCGAGCGCGCGGGCCTCGCCGGCACGCTGACGGCGGGCGCCCCGGTGGAATATCCGGATGTCGGCTTGTATGATCGTCGCAGCGGCGCAATCATCGCCGCCAAGGACGAGCTTGCCGGTTTCGGACGACGCGACACAAGCGCGGGCACGGTCGGACTGCTGCTGATGCGCTCCTATGTGCTGGCGGGAAACGCCGCGCATTATGACGGCGTTATTGACGCGCTCGAAGCGCGCGGCCTGCGCGTCATTCCCGCCTTCGCCTCGGGGCTCGATCAGCGCCCGGCGGTCGAGGCGTTCTTCATGCATGACGGCGCGCCGTGCGTCGACGCCGTGGTCTCGCTCACCGGATTTTCGCTCGTTGGAGGCCCCGCCTACAACGATGCGAAAGCGGCGGAGGAAATGCTGTCGCGGCTCGACGTGCCGTACATCTCGGCGCATCCGGTCGAATTCCAGACCCTCGAGCAATGGCAGTCTGATGCGCGCGGACTGATCCCGGTCGAGGCCGCGATGATGGTGGCGATCCCGGAATTGGACGGCGCGATCTGCCCGATGACCTTCGGCGGGCGATCGGAAGCCTCCGGCGACCAGCGCCGTCAGATGTCGCCGCATAAGGAGCGCGCCGCGATGCTCGCCGCGCGCGTCGCCAAACTCGTGGCATTGCGCCGCAGCGAACGCGCGGAGCGGCGTCTCGCCATTGTCCTGTTCAACTTTCCGCCGAACGCCGGCGCCACCGGCACCGCCGCCTATCTCTCGGTGTTCGAGTCGCTGCACCGCACACTCAAGGGCCTTGCCGCGGGCGGCTGGAATGTCGAGGTTCCGGACTGCGTCGACGCGTTGCGGGCGCGCGTGCTCAAAGGCAACGCCGAACGCTACGGCATGCCGGCAAACGTCGCCGCGCGCATTCCCGCGGGGGAGCATGTCAGACGCGAGACCTGGCTCGACGAGATCGAGCGGCAATGGGGCGCCGCCCCCGGCCGTCAGGACAGCGACGGCAGCAACATCCTGATCCTGGGCGCGCAATTCGGCAGCGTCTTCGTCGGCATCCAGCCCGCCTTCGGCTATGAGGGCGATCCGATGCGTCTGCTGTTCGAGCACGGCTTTGCGCCGACGCATGCGTTTTCCGCATTCTACCGCTGGATACGCGAGGATTTCGGGGCGCATGCAGTGCTGCATTTCGGCACCCACGGCGCGCTCGAATTCATGCCGGGCAAGCATGCCGGCATGTCGGCGGCGTGCTGGCCCGACCGGCTGATCGGCGACCTGCCGAACTTCTATCTGTACGCCTCGAACAATCCCTCGGAAGGCGCACTCGCCAAGCGTCGCGCCAACGCCTCGCTGATTTCCTACATGACCCCGCCGGTGGCAAGTGCCGGTCTGTATCGCGGGCTGCTCGACCTCAAATCCTCGATCGACCGCTGGCGCCTGTTGGAGCCTGAGACCGACGACGCGCAGCGCGCCGCACTCGCCGCATTAATCCAGGCGCAGGCAGCAACGATAGAACTCGCCGATGCCGAGCCCGCTTGGCCGGATGCGCAATCACGGGTCGACCGGCTGCGTCTGGCTTTGCTGGAACTCGAAGAGGCGCTGATCCCGCACGGTCTGCACGTGGTGGGGGCGCCGCCGAATGCCGAAGCGCGCGCGGAGATGCTTGACGCCGCCGGCATCACCGACCCCGAGCGGCGGTCGGCACTCGACGCGCTGCTCGCCGCCGACCACGAAATTCCCGCCCTCCTGCACGCGCTGGACGGCCGCTACATCCGGCCGGCGCCGGGCGGGGATTTCCTGCGCACCCCGGACGTGCTGCCGACCGGGCGCAATCTGCACGGGCTTGATCCGTTCCGTATTCCGAGCGCATTCGCGGTGCAGGACGGAGCGGCGCAAGCCGAGCGTCTGCTGTCGCGCCACACCGCCGAAGGCCGCGCGCTTCCGGAGAGCGTGGCGATGGTGCTGTGGGGCACGGACAATCTCAAGACCGAGGGCGGTCCGCTCGCACAGGTGCTCTGGCTGCTCGGCGCCGAGCCGCGTCACGACAGCTATGGGCGTCTCTGCGGCGCGCAGCTTGTGCCGCTCGATCGTCTCGGCCGGCCGCGCATCGACGTGGTGGTGACGCTTTCGGGCATCTTCCGCGATCTTCTGCCGATGCAGACCAGGCTGATCGCCGAAGCCGCCCTGCTTGCCGCCGAGGCGGATGAACCAGAGGCGCAGAATTTTATCCGCAAGCACGCGCTGGCGTTCCAGGCCCAGCATGGCGGCAGCATCGAGGACGCGGCGCTGCGCGTGTTCGGCAATGCCGACGACGCCTACGGCTCCAACGTCAACCACCTGATCGATCACGGCGGGTGGAACGATGAAAACGAGCTCGCCGAAGCCTTTGTCAAACGCAAAGGCTTTGCCTACGGCGTGTCCGGCAAGCCCAAGCGGCATGATGCGCTGCTGTCGCAGATGCTGGGAACCGTCGAAGCCGCCTACCAGAATCTCGACAGCGTCGAGTTGGGCGTCACCACCATCGACCATTATTTCGACACGCTCGGCGGCATCGGCCGCGCCGTGCAGCGCGCGCGCGGCGAAAAGGCCGAGGTCTATATCGGCGACCAGACGCGCGGGCAGGGCGTGGTGCGCACGCTTTCCGAGCAGGTGTCGCTTGAGACACGGACGCGCGCGCTGAACCCGAAATGGTATGAGCCGCTGCTGGAGCACGGCCACGAAGGCGTGCGTCATATCGAGGCCTGCGTCACCAACACGCTCGGCTGGTCGGCGACCACCGGCGAGGTCGAGCCGTGGGTGTATCGCCAGCTCACCGAGACCTTTATCCAGGAGCCGGTCATGCGCGAGCGCCTGTCCGCGCTCAATCCAGTCGCCTCCGCGCGCATCGTCGGACGGCTGATCGAGGCCAGCGAACGCAACTACTGGCTGCCAGGCCGCGACATGCTCGACGACCTGCAACGCGCCCGCGAAGAGCTGGAAGACCGGCTTGAGGGAGTTACCATGGGAGCCGCGGCATGACTGTTATCACCAGACCGGCCAAGATCGCTTCAGGCTGTTCGACCTGCACAAGCGCAGGCGAGGACGGCGAAGGCAGCGTGCAGGTGCGCATGGAACCTTCCGCCAAGATCGGCACCGCGAAGGTGTTCGCGATCTACGGCAAGGGCGGCATCGGCAAAAGCACAACCTCGTCGAACCTGTCTCTGGCTTTTGCCAAACTGGGACAGCGGGTCTTGCAGATCGGCTGCGATCCCAAGCACGATTCCACGTTCACGCTCACCAAGCGGCTGATCCCGACGGTGATCGATGTGCTGGAAGGTGTCGATTTCCATCCGGAGGAATTGCGGCCCGAGGATTTCGTTGTCGAGGGCACCAACGGCGTCATGTGCGTCGAGGCCGGCGGCCCGCCGGCCGGCACCGGCTGCGGCGGCTACGTGGTCGGACAGACGGTCAAGCTGCTGAAGGAGCACCATCTGCTCGAGGACACCGACGTGGTGATCTTCGACGTGCTCGGCGACGTGGTCTGCGGCGGCTTCGCGGCGCCGTTGCAGCACGCCGATCAGGCGCTGATCGTGGCGGCGAACGATTTCGATTCGATCTTCGCGATGAACCGCATCGTCGCCGCGATCGAGGCGAAGTCGCGCAACTACGACGTGCGGCTTGGCGGCGTCATCGTCAATCGCAGCGCCGATACCGACCAGATCGACAAATACAACGCGGCAACCGGGCTTGGCACGCTGGCGCGCTTTCCCGATCTCGACGCCATCCGCCGCTCCCGCCTGAAAAAGGCGACCTTGTTCGAGATGGAGCCGACACCCGAGATCGAGGCGGTGCAGAACGAATATCTGCGCCTGGCGGCAAGCCTGTGGGCGGGAGTGGCGCCACTGTCGTGCAAGCCGCTCAAGGATCGCGACATCTTCGACCTGCTGGGCTTCGAATGATGACGACGGCGGTCTATCAGCGGCGCCGCGCCGCGCTGGAGGCGTATTTTGACCGCACCGCGTTCGAGGCCTGGTCGCGCCTGACCTCGGATGCGCCGCTGGGACGCATTCGCGCCACCGTCCGGGCCGGGCGCGAGCGCATGCGGGCGATGCTGCTGGACTGGCTGCCGGCCGACCTCTCCGGACGCCGACTGCTTGATGCCGGATGCGGCACCGGCAGCCTCGCCGTGGCAGCGGCGCGTCGCGGCGCCGAGGTCGTGGCGATCGATCTCTCGCCCACGCTGCTCGATCTGGCGCGTTCCCGGCTGCCTGCGGATCTGCGCGGCCGCATGCGCTTCCATGCCGGCGACATGCTGGACGCGTCCTTCGGTGATTTCGACCATATCGTCGCGATGGACAGCCTGATCCACTACCCGGCTCGGGAAATGGCCGACGCGGCGGCAGCGCTCGCCGCGCGCTCGACGGTCTCGACGCTGTTCACGTTCGCGCCGCGCACGCCCGCATTGTCGGCGATGCATGCGGCGGGGCGGCTGTTTCCGCGCGGCGACCGGGCGCCGGCGATCGAGCCGATCGGCGTGCGCCGGATCGAAGCCTTGCTGACCCAGGCGGGATACCAGCCGAGCCGCACGCGGCGCATCGCCTCGGGTTTCTACACCTCGCAGGCGATGGAGCTGCGCGTGCCATGAAGATGGAAGCGGCCGTCAGCCGATATTGGAACCGCGTCGGGCTTCGCTACTTGCCGATCGGCGGCGCGGTCACGGCCGAACTGCCGCTGGGGCGGCTGCTGCGTCTCTCCTTGTTCCAGGTCTCGGTCGGCATGGCGCTGGCGTTGGTGATCGGCACGCTCAACCGGGTGATGATCGTCGAACTCGGCGTGCCGGCCTGGCTGGTGGCGGCGATGGTGGCTGTGCCGCTGCTGCTGTCTCCGTTCCGCGCCATCATCGGCTTCCGCTCCGATACCCATGTCTCCATTCTCGGCTGGCGCCGCGTGCCCTATCTCTGGATCGGCACGATGCTGCAGTTCGGCGGCCTCGCGATCATGCCGTTCGCCTTGCTGCTGCTCTCCGGCGACAGCCACGCGCCGAAGATCGCCGGACCGATCGCGGCCGGTTTCGCCTTTCTTCTGGTCGGCGCCGGGCTGCATACGGTGCAGACGGTGGGACTGGCGCTCGCCACCGACCTGGCGCCGTCCCGCTCGCGTCCTCTGGTGGTCACCTTGCTCTGCGTCATGATGCTGGTGGGCATTCTGGCGAGCGCGCTGATCTTCGGCGCGCTGCTCGATCATTTCAGCGAGAAGCGGCTGATCCAGGTGGTGCAGGGCGCCGCCGTGGTGACGGTCGCACTCAATCTCGCGGCGTTGTGGAAGCAGGAGCCGCGCACCGCATCCGTGGTGATCAAGGGGAGTTCGGCGCCCCGCTTCCGTGACGCCTGGTCGCTGCTCGCGGGCGAGGCCAACGCCCGTCGCCGACTGGTCGCGGTATGGTTCGGCACCTTCGCGTTCGGCCTGCAGGATGTGCTGCTGGAGCCCTATGGCGGCCAAGTGCTGCATCTGCCGGTGAGTGCGACCACGTCGCTGACCGCGCTGCTGGCATTGGGCGGCCTCGCCGGATTCGCGCTGGCCGCCCGCCTGCTGGCGCCCGGCCGTGACCGCTACCGGATTGCGGCCTTCGGCGCACTGGAAGGCGTGTTCGCCTTTTCCCTGGTGATCGCCTCGGCGCCCGCGCAATCAGAGGCGCTGTTCGCCTGCGGCATCGTCGGCATCGGCTTCGGCGCCGCCTTGTTCCTGGTCGGCACCCTGGCCGGCGCGATGGACGCGTCGCGCGCCGGCCGCAACGGTCTCGCTCTGGGCACCTGGGGCGCGGTGCAGGCCTTTGCCGCAGGCGCCTCGATCGCGGCCGGCGGCATGATCCGCGACGGCGTTGGCTGGTTTGCGGCCCATGGCGGCCTCGGCCCGACGCTCACCGGCCCGGCGGTCGGCTACCAGGCCGTCTATGTGCTGGAGATCGGGCTGCTGTTCGCAACCATGGTGGCAGTCGGTCCGCTCGTCCGCTTCAACACTCCCGTGCTGTCCCGAAAGGAAATCAGGTCATGCTGATCGGTGGGTTCACCAGAGAGCTCGATGTCGCCCAGGTCGTGCTCTACGTGTTCTGGGGCTTCTGGGTGTGCCTGGTGTTTTATCTGCGGCGCGAGGACCATCGCGAAGGCTATCCGCTGGTCACCGAACCGCATGGCGGCGTCGGGCGCGCGGGCATCGGCTTCCCTATTCCCCCGGCCAAGATCCTCCGCGACTATCATGGGGGCGCCTCGTACTCGCCGCCGGGGGATGTTCCCCGCGGACCGGAAGGAGCGGTTCCGGCGGCGACCTTCCCGGGCGCGCCGCTGGTACCGACCGGCAATCCGCTGATCGACGGGGTGGGCCCGGCTTCCTATTGCTACCGCAAGGACGTGCCTGATCTCACCATCGACGGACAGGAGAAATTCAAGCCGCTGCGCGTGGCGCTGGAATACCGGGTCGATCCGCATATGCCGCGTCCGCAAGGAATGCGCGTGATCTCCGCGGACGGCTTGGACGTGGGAGGCGTGATCGACGTCTGGATTGACGAAATCGGGCATGAGATCGTCTTCCTCGAGGTTGAGCTTGCGGGCGTGACCACGCAGCCCCGCATCCTCATCCCGCAAATGTATGTGCGCTACCGGGGGCGCGCGCGTGAGGTCGTGGTCCGCGCGCTGGCGGCGGAGCACTTCCTCAATGTCCCGCGCACGCGCAATCCTGACATGATCACCCGTCTCGAGGAGGATAAGATTGTCGGCTATTTCGGCGGCGGCACGCTCTACGGCAGACCCGGCCGTTCGGAGCCGTTCCTGTGAGCCGGCGGATACGCGTCGTCCGCGATGTCAAGGGCGAGCGGCCGTATGGTCTGCCGGGACCGCTGCCGGAGGGCGAGACCATGCTATGGCAAGGCGCGCCGGACGCGCGCATGCTCGCCCGCCGCGCCATGCACGTGCGTAAGGTTGCAGTGTATTTCGGCATCCTCGCGCTCTGGTGCGCCGGTTCCGCCGGCTTGTCGGATAGGCCGAGTCTGTGGTTCTCGGCGGTGGCGTTGATCGTTCTGGGCGCGATCGCAAGCGGACTGCTCGGGCTGTTCGCCTTTCTGGTGGCGCGCACCACAGTTTATACGATGACCGAAAAGCGCGTCGTGCTGCGTATCGGCATCGCCCTGCCGATGAGCATCAATCTGCCGTTCTCCTCGATCGATTCGGCATCGGTACGGCTTTATCCGGACGGCACCGGGGATATCCCGATCCTGCTGAATGGCCCCAACCGCATCGGCGTCACCACGCTCTGGCCGCATGTGCGGCCATGGCGGCTCAGTCGGGTGCAGCCGATGCTGCGCGCGATTCCGGATGCCGCGCGTGTGGCGACGATGCTGTCGCGGGCGCTCGCGGCAAGTGCCGGTCAGTCGGCACCCGCGGCGCCGCTCGCAGCTCCCGCACGGGCGCGAAGGGCGGGCGCCGATTATCCGGCCTCGGTGGGAGCTTGAAGGCGGTGGCCGGAAGCGTACGGCGCGGCGTTGCCCGGCAGGCGCGGTTGGCGTGGCCGCCGCTGATCGCGGCGGCTGGGGTCGGGTTGATCGCGGTCGTGGCGATCACGCCGACAGGCCCGCTCAAGGATGGCGCGGTGACTGTCGCCTCCAAGGAGCTGCGCTTCGTCGCCACGCTAGCGGGCGCGATGGAGGTGATCGACGACGGCACCGGCCGCGAGGTCGGCCGTTTGGCGACCGTGAAGGACGGCTTTGTTCCAGGAATGATCCAGGGGATGTCGATCATACGCAGGCATGACGGAGTGGCGCTGAGCCTGCCCTACCGGATTACCGAGATGAGCGACGGCCGTGTGCTCTTGATCGATCCCCCGACGAAGAGCGAGATTGATCTCGAGAGCTTCGGACGCGGCAATGCGGCGCTGTTCACCGCCTACCTGCACGCGTCCGAGAAGGAGACGCAATGATGTTCGCAGCGCGGGCGATCGAGGCGACCTGCATGGTCGAAATCGAGAAAAGCCCGTCCAGTTTCCACGCCTATGCGATCCCCGAAGATGTGGAGATCATGCCTGGCGACGAAGTGCTGATCCATGATCCGCCGATGCGGATCGGCTACGGCGAGACGCTGCGGCGGGAATGCCGTATCACGGTGCGGAGGGCGGGGCCGATGTCGCGCGCCTGGACGCGCGCGACATCGGTGTTTCTGCTCGCGGGCCTGTATGAAGTCGGTTTCGAGGCGGGAGAGCCATGATGAGCGAAGTTCTCGAAAGACAGGTCAACGCGAGCACGGAATCGGCGCGCGAGGACACCGTGCTGTCCCCGCGCTTCTACACCACCGACTTCGATTACATGGACAGCCTTGACGTCGGGCTGGTGCGGCGGGAATGGGACGGGCTGATCGCCGAACTCGGACGCGATCTCAACCAGAACCATTTCGTCCGCGACGCGCGTTTCGATTGTGATCTTTCCAGCTTGCCTCCCGATCTGAAGAAGGAGTTCCTGGATTTCCTGGTCAGCTCGGTGACGGCCGAGTTTTCCGGCTGCGTGCTCTACGCCGAGATCAAGAAGCGCATACGCAACCCGGACATCAAGGCGCTGTTCAGCTATATGGCGCGCGACGAGGCGCGTCATGCCGGTTTCATCAATGACACGCTGAAGGATTTCGGCGTCGGCGTTGATCTCGGCTTTCTGGCGAAGGCAAAGAAATACACCTACTTCAAGCCGAAATTCGTGTTCTACGCGACGTATCTGTCCGAGAAGATCGGCTATGCCCGCTACATCACCATCTTCCGCCAGCTCGAGCGCAACCCCGATCGCCGGTTTCATCCGATCTTCTCGTGGTTCGAGAACTGGTGCGGCGACGAGTTCCGTCATGGCGAGGCGTTCGCGCTGCTGATGCGCTCGGACCCGGCGCTGCTGCGCGGCATGAACCTGCTGTGGATACGCTTCTTCCTGCTCGCGGTGTTCGCGACCATGTATGTGCGCGACCACGCTCGTCCGGTGTTCCACGAAGCGCTCGGTCTCGATCCCACCGAGTACGACATGCAGGTGTTCCGCGTCACCCAGGAGATCTGCAAGCAGGTGTTCCCGGTGGCGCTCGACCTCGACGATCCGCGCTTTCATGCCGGCATGAAGCGCTTCCGACGCATCACCGAGGCGATGGGGCGGGCGCGCACGCGCGGCGGCGCGTTGTCGCGCGTGCGGCGTGGCGCGCTGACGCTCGCGGCCGGCGCCAATTTCCTGCGCGTCTATACGCTGCCGGTGCGCCGCAACCGGATGCCGCGTGACGTGCGCATGGCTCCCTCCTGGTAGGCGTTCGGCGATGCTGCATCTCTACATCCTTCCCGCTTTGTTCGCGCTGTTCTTCTGGTGGTTCAGCACCGGGCTGATCATGTACCTGGACGGACTGCCGCGGCGGACCTTCCGCTGGAGCATGATCGGCGCCTCGATACTGCTGCTGGCCTCGTTCTGGGGTCTGTCCCGGACCAGCGCCGATGTCTCGACGCGCGGCGCCTATCTCGCCTTTACCTGCGGACTGCTCGGCTGGGGTTGGCAGGAGATTTCGTTCTATATGGGCTTCGTCACCGGCCCCAGACGGGCGCCGTGCGCCGAGGGCTGCCGCGGCTGGCGTCATTTCGGCCATGCGATACAGACCAGTCTCTGGCACGAACTGGCGATCATCGCGTCCGCGCTCGCCGTGGTGGCGCTCACCTGGCACGGCGGCAACCAGGTCGGCATGTGGACCTTCATGGTGCTGTGGTGGATGCACCAGAGCGCCAAGCTCAACGTCTTCCTCGGCGTGCGCAACCTCAACGAGGAGTTCCTGCCGGAGCATTTGCAGTTCCTGCGCTCGTTTCTGACCAAGAAGTCGATGAACCTGCTGTTCCCGGTCTCGGTGACAGTCTCGACGGTCATTCTGGTGCGTCTGATCCAGGCGGCGACGGCTCCGCATGCGACCAGTTTCGACGCGGTCGGATTCACGTTCCTGGCGACGATGATGGCGCTGGCGATCCTGGAGCATTGGCTGCTGATGCTGCCGCTGCCGGCCGCCGCGCTGTGGGGCTGGAGCCTGAAGTCGCGCAAGGCCACCAAGCCATTCGAGATCGAGGTCGTCGCGGGCTTCCTCGGCGCCGGCAAGACCACCTTCCTGCGTCATGCGATGTCCGGCGCGCCGCGCGACGGCAGCACTGTGGTGCTGGTGAACGATTTCTCCTCGGTGGGTGTCGATGGCTCGCTGCTGCGCGAGCGCGGCGCCGAGGTGGTCGAACTGCCGAACGGCTGCATCTGCTGCTCGCTCAAGCAGGACCTGGCGGCGCAACTGCAGAGCATCGTCGCCCAGTTCTCACCGAAGCGCGTGCTGATCGAGCCGAGCGGCGTCGCCGACCTTGCCTCGCTGCTTGGGGTGTTGAGCGCGCCCACGCTCAAGCCGTTGGTGCGCTCGCTGCACGTGACCACCCTGCTCGATGCCGGCGCCTTTCTGCATGACTACGCGCGCATGACCGCCCATATCGAGGCGCAGGCGCGCCTGGCCACGGTGTTGGTGATCAACAAGACCGATCTGGTGAGCCCGGCCGTGGTGGCGATGATCGAGACCACGCTGCGCATGCTCAACCCGGCGGTGCAGATCATGCAGTCGACCTATGGCATCGCGGCCCCGCTCACGCGTCAGCCAATCGCCATGGCGGCTCCGGTACAGCCGGCGGCGCATGAGCCTCACCACCACCATCATGACCATGACCATCACCATGACCATGATCAACATGGGCATGACGCGGCATTCGGCTTTGCGTCCTGGAACGGCACGCTGCATGGCGCCTGCGAGCCCGGACGACTGGCCGATCTGCTCGACGATGTGAGCGAGGGAGCCTATGGTCAGGTGGAGCGGCTGAAGGGGATCGCGCGCGCAAGCGGCGGCTGGATACGCTTTGATGTGGCCGGGGGGCGGGCCAGCATGTCCGCCTTCGCGCCGGGAGAGAACGAAATACCGCGCGTCATCGCGATCGGCCACGATCTGCACGGCACGCGGCTGCAGGCGGCGTTTGATGCCTGCGCTGGCCGTGAGCAGGACGCCGCGGCATGAGCCGGGAGGGACGGTCGATGGATTACGAGGCCTTTTTCCAGTGGAAGCTCGACGGCCTGCGCAAGGAAGGCAATTACCGTGTGTTCGCCGAACTGGAGCGTCAGGCCGGCGCCTACCCACGCGCGACGCTGCACGGCGCGCCGACGCTGGGACGCAACGCCCCCGGCGAGCCGGCGCCGCGCGAGGTGACGGTCTGGTGCTCGAACGACTATCTCGGCATGGGTCAGCACCCGGCCGTGCTTGCTGCCATGCACGAGGCGCTCGACCGCTTCGGCGCCGGCGCCGGCGGCACACGCAACATCTCCGGCACCAGCACGGTGCACGTGGAGCTTGAAGCCGAGCTGGCCGATCTGCATGGCAAGCAGGCGGCGCTGCTGTTCGGCTCCGGCTATATGTCGAACTGGACCACGCTGGGCACACTGGCCGCGTCGATGCCGAACTGCGTCGTGTTGTCGGATGCGGGCAATCATGCCTCGATGATCGAGGGCATTCGTCACAGCCGCGCCGAACGGCAGATCTTCGCCCATAACGACGCCGCCGACCTGCGCCGTCGCCTGGCCGCCCTGCCGGACGGCGTGCCCAAGCTGGTCGCCTTCGAGAGCGTCTATTCGATGGACGGCGACATTGCGCCGATCGCCGACCTCTGCGACGCGGCGGATGAATTTGGCGCCATGACCTATCTCGACGAGGTGCACGGCGTCGGCTTGTATGGGCCGGAGGGCGCCGGCATCGCCGCGCGCGACGGCGTCGCCGACCGCCTGACCGTGATCGAGGGCACGCTCGCCAAGGCATTCGGCGTGGTCGGCGGCTATATCGCGGCATCAAGCCTGCTGTGCGACTTCGTGCGCTCGTTTGCGTCGGGCTACATCTTCACCACCGCGACGCCGCCCGCGGTCGCGGCGGGCGCCTTGGCCAGCATACGCACCGTGCGCGCCGCGGACGATGTGCGGGCACTCCACGCCAACCGTGTGGCGCGTGTGCGCCGCAAGCTCGACGAGGCGGGCGTGCCGCATCTGGCCAACCCGTCGCATATCGTCCCGGTGATCGTCGGCGACGCGGTGCAATGCCGGCTGCTGACCGACCGGCTGCTGTCGCATCACGGCATCTACGTGCAGCCGATCAACTATCCGACCGTGCCGCGCGGCACCGAGCGGTTGCGCATCACCCCTTCGCCGCTGCACAGCGACGCGGCTATCGACCATCTGGTGGACAGCCTCAGCGCCGAGTGGTTCGAATTCAGCCTCAAGCGGAGTGCCTGAATGAACGTTCTCACACCGGTCGCGTCGCCTGTCGCGGCCAGGAGGGACGCGCCGGCGCGGCTGGTCTATCCGTTCACCGCCATTGTCGGCCAGGACGAGATGAAGCAGGCGCTGCTGCTGGCGGCGGTGGATCCCGGCATCGGCGGCGTGCTGGTGCTGGGCGATCGCGGCACCGGCAAATCGACGGCGGTGCGGGCGCTGGCCGGCCTGCTGCCGCAGATACGCGTCGTGGAGGATTGCCCGTATGGCTGCGATCCGCTGGCGGACCGGCGCGATTGTCCGAGCTGTGCGCTGCGTCCGCGCAAGCCGCGCACGCGCATGGCGCGCGTGCCGACGGTCGATCTGCCGCTCGGGGCCACCGAGGACCGTGTGGTGGGCGCGCTCGATCTCGAACGCGCGCTGACCGAGGGCGTCAAGGCGTTCGAACCGGGCCTGCTTGCCCGCGCGCATCGCGGCTTCCTCTATATCGACGAGGTCAACCTGCTGGAGGACCATCTCGTCGACCTGCTGCTCGACGTGGCCGCCTCCGGCGAGAACGTGGTCGAGCGCGAGGGCCTGTCGGTGCGTCATCCGGCGCGCTTCGTGCTGGTCGGCAGCGGCAATCCGGAGGAAGGCGATTTGCGGCCGCAACTGCTCGACCGTTTTGGTCTGGCCGTCGAGGTGACCACGCCGGCTTTGCTGCCGCAGCGGGTCGAGGTGCTGCGCCGACGTGACGCGTTCGACCGCGACCCGGCCGAGTTCGCCTCGGAATGGGCCGCTGCCGAAGCGGCGCTGCGCACACGGATCAACGAGGCGCGCGCGCGGCTGCGGGATCTCCCCACGCCGGACGCGATGCTGGAACAGGCGGCGCGGCTCTGCCTGACGCTGGGCACCGACGGGCTGCGCGGCGAATTGTCGCTGCTGCGCGCCGCCCGTGCGCTGGCCTGCCTGGAGGGCGCCGTGAGCGTGCAGACCGGCCATCTGCGCGCGGTCGCCTTGCCCGCGCTGCGGCATCGGCTGCGTCGCAATCCGCTCGACGAGGCGGGTGCAGCGCCTCGCGTCGAACGCGCGGTGTCGGAACTGTTCGGACCGTGACCGACGAGCGGTGCGACGAGGCGCTGCTTGCCGCACGCCTGTTCGCGCTGGACCCGGCCGGGATGGTGCTGCATCTGAAATCGGCCGCCGGTCCGGCGCGGGATGCCTTCCTGGCCTTGCTCGCGCCGTGGCGCCGCTGTCCGCTCGGCATCAGCGACGATCGGCTGCTCGGCGGCCTGGACCTGTCCGCCACCTTGGCTTGCGGACGCCGCATTGCGCAACGCGGTCTGCTGGCGGAAGCCGATGGCGGGGTGTTGGCGCTGCCGATGGCGGAGCGTCTGACACGCGAAGCGGCGGCGCGGCTTTGTCACGTGCTGGACACCGGCGAGGTGGTGGCGGAGCGCGACGGCGTGGCGCTGCGCGATCCGGCACGCATCGGACTCGTGCTGCTCGACGAAGGCGTGGAGGACGAAGCCCCGCCTGCCGCGCTGCTGGAACGTGCCGCCTTCCGCGTGGCGCTGCCGCATCGGAGAAGCGAGTTCGAGGCGATCGGCGAGCTCGCCGCCGCACGCGGCCGACGTGCCGGCGTGCGCTCTGAGGCGCGCATCATCGAGGCTCTGTGCGAGACGGCGCAGGCGCTCGGCATTGCCTCGCTGCGCGCGCCGCTGCTGGCGCTGCGCGTGGCGCGCTCCGCTGCGGCGCTGTCCGGCCGCGATGCTGTGAGCGAAGCCGATGCGGCTCTCGCGGCACGGCTGGTGCTGGCCTGGCGGGCCACGGTGCTGCCCCACGCGGAGCCGGAGCAACAGCGGCAGCACCCCGAGCAGTCGGGTCCACAGCCGAGTGAAGACGAAGATACCGATATGAATGACGCGGACGCCATGACGGAGCGTCTTGTCGAGGCGGCGCAGGCGTCGCTGCCCGCGGATCTGCTGGAGCGGCTGCAAGGCCAAGCGGCAACGGGTGCGGCACCCGCGGGCGGCGGCCGTTCTCAGTCCGCATTGGTGCGCGCGTCGCAGCATGGCAGGCCGCTTTATGCCCGCGCCGGCCGTCCGACCGCGTCGGCGCGGTTGGCGGTGGTGGAGACGCTACGCGCGGCAGCCCCGTGGCAGGCCGTGCGCGTCGCCGGAAAGCGCGTCGCTGGAGAGCCCCCCCCTGGAAAGCGCCCCCCCGAAAAGCGTGTAGAGGTGCGCTCGGGCGATTTTCGTGTCGCGCCGCGCGCGCAGACGCCGCGCAGTGTCGCGATCTTCGTCGTTGACGCGTCGGGCTCCGCGGCCATGAACCGGTTGGCCGAAGCCAAGGGCGCCATCGAGCGGCTGCTTGGCGATTGCTACGTGCGTCGCGACCGCGTGGCGCTGATCGCCTTTCGCGGCCGCGAGGCCGAACTGCTGCTGCCGCCGACATCGGCGCTAACCCGGGCGCGACGCAGCCTTGCCGGCCTGCCGGGCGGGGGCGGCACGCCGCTTGCGGCCGGGCTGGAGGCGGCGACCACGCTCGCCTTGTCGTTGCGCAAGCGCGGCGAGATGCCGCTGGTGGTGCTGCTGACCGACGGCCGCGCCAACATAACCCAGGCCGGAACCGCCGACCGGGCGCTGGCCGCCGAGGAAGCCGGACTGTGCGCCACGCGGCTGCGCGCGGCTGGCCTGGCCGCTTTGCTGGTCGACATCTCGCCGCGTCCGGAGACAAAGGCGGAAGCACTGGCCGGACGGATGGGCGCGCTCTACCTGAAATTGCCTGACGCGCAATCGCTGTCGCGTGCGGTGCGGGAGGCGCGGGCGGCATGACCGTCGGCCTGCGCTGGGAGCAAGACGGCCAGGATTGGCCGAACCGCGACAGCAGCCGGTTCGTGCGCGCCGCGGGCCTGTGCTGGCATGTGCAGGAGAAGGGGCATGTGCAGGAAATGGGCACGGGCGCGAAAATCCTGCTTCTGCACGGCACCGGAGCTGCCACCCATTCCTGGGCCGGTCTGTTGCCGCTCCTGGCACAGCACAGTCATGTGCTGGCGTGCGATTTGCCCGGCCATGGCTTTACCGGCATGCCGCTCGCCGAGCAGATGTCGCTGCCCGCGATCGCGCGTCGGCTCGCTGTCCTGCTCGACAAGCTCGGCTTCGCGCCGGATCTGGTGGTCGGCCATTCCGCGGGCGCCGCGATCGCGTCGCGCATGATCCTCGATGGCACGATCCGGCCGCGCGCGCTGTTCAGCCTGAACGGCGCGCTGATGCCGCTGCCGGGGCGGAACTCGCAGGTGTTTCCGGCGGCGGCGCGTCTGCTGGCCAGGACGCGCGTGGTGCCATGGATCTTTTCGCTGCACGCGGCCAATCGCGACCTGGTCGAGCGGCTGCTCGGCAATACCGGCTCGAAGCTCGATACGGAGCAACTGCGTTTCTATCGACGGCTGCTGCTCAATCCGGGTCATGTCTCGGCGGCTCTGCAGATGATGGCGCATTGGGACCTGCGGGCATTGGCCGACGATCTGCCGCGTCTTGCGGTGCTGACCGTGCTGGTGGCCGGCAGCGCCGATGGCATGATCCCGCCGGCCGACGCCGAGCGGCTGCACGCGATCCTGCCGCAGTCCCGGCTGGTCACGCTGGAGGGACTTGGCCACCTCGCGCATGAGGAGCAGCCGGCGGCGGTGGCGGCGCTGATCGGCACGTTCGTCTCGGACCTGCGGGGTTCGCAAGCGGCGTGATCCGTCTGCTTGTCGACGCCATTCTCGGCCTGGTCGTTATCGAGGCCGCGGCGCTGCTGCTGCTTTATCGCGCCACCGGACGCGGCGTGCCGCCACGCCTGGCGCTCAGCATGTTGCCGGCCGGGTTCTTCTTGCTGCTGACGACGCGTCTCGCCCTCGGCGGCGCGCCATGGTTTACGCTCTGCGGCGCGCTGTTCCTGGCTCTCTGCGCCCATTGCGCGGATCTATGGGCGCGCTGGCGCTAGACTCGCGTTGGACCAAAGTGCCGCCGATGTCGGCAGCCAGATCAGTCGAAGCGGCAAAGTCCAAGCCAGTCGGCGACAAGGACCGGCTTGTCGCTGCCTTGCAGTTCGACGGCGCAGCGGCGGGTGATGAGCAGGCCGCCGGTGCGCTGCTCCACCTTGAGCAGAGTCTCGCGCACGCGCACCGAACCGGAGGACGGCACCGGGGCGGTGAAGCGGATGCGGTCGAAGCCGTAATTCAGCGTGCTGGTGGCGCCCTCGATCGCCCAGATGTCCGCGCCCATCGCCGGCAGCAGCGACAGCGTCAGCAGGCCGTGCGCGATGGTGCCGCCGATCTCGCGGTTGGCCCGCTCGACATCGACGTGGATCCATTGCTCGTCCTCGGTCAGACGGGCGAATGCGTCGATGCGTGACTGATCGACGGGGAACCATCGTGAGACGCCGAGTTCCTGGCCGATGAGGCTCTGGAGCTCGTCCACAGTGATCTTGCGCCGCATGCCAGCCTCCCGGGGATAGGTGTGAGCGTCAGTCTGTTCCATCGGCCCCGGCAAAGCCAGCCTTGTGCCGGCCGGCCGCGCGGAGCAGTCTCGATTCCATTATGAGGGAAGCAATCGCGGTGGCTGGCCGACCTTTCGCCTGGGAGGCTTCCTATCCGCCGGCGCTCGCATGGGATGCGCCGCTTCACGTCTCCACGCTCACGCGGATGCTGGACACGGCGGTCGCGTCCCATGGCGACAGGCCGTTCATCGAGTTTCGCGGCCGGCGCATCGGCTTTGCCGCGTTCGGCGCGATGGTGGACCGCGCCGCCGCGGGGCTGCGCCGCCTCGGAGTGGCGCCGGGGGTCGCGGTCGCGCTCTATCTGCCCAATGTGCCGTATCATCCGATCAGCTTCTTCGCCGTGCTGCGCGCGGGTGGCCGGGTCGTGCATCTCAGTCCTTTGGACGCGCCCCGCGCGCTCGCGCGCAAACTCGCTGACAGTGGCGCCCGCATGCTGATCACGACGGATCTCGCTTCCATGGTGCCGCAGGCGGTGGATTTGCTGCGGGCGGAACTGCTCGACCATCTGGTGGTCGGTGAGGATGCGTTCTGGGGCCGCGGCATGGCGGCGGACAGCATTCCCGAGGATGCGCGCATCATAAGCTTCGCGCGCCTGAGCGAGGCGCAGCTTCCGGGCACGTGGCCCGAGGCATCGATTGAGGAGGTGGCTGTGCTGCAATACACCGGCGGCACCACCGGGCTGCCGCGCGCGGCCATGCTGACCCACGCCAATCTCAGCGCCGCCGCCTCCATCTACGAGATCTGGTTTGCCGGCACCGGCTTTTCCTGGCGGCCGGACGACCGTGTGCTCGGCGTGCTGCCGCTGTTCCACATCTACATGCTGACCACGGTGCTGCTGCGCTGCCTGAAAGGGGGCGCCGAGATCATGCTGCGGCAACGCTTCGATGCGGCGCAGACGCTCGACGATATCGAGCAGGGCAGGGCTACGATGTTCGCGGGCGTTCCCACCATGTTCATTGCCATGGCGGCACGGCACGATATCGGCGCGCGCGATCTGTCATCGCTGCGCGTCGCGAGTTGCGGCGGCGCGCCGCTGCCGGTCGAGGTGGCGCACCGTTTCGCGGCACTGACCGGTCAGTCGGTGCGCGGCGGCTGGGGCATGACGGAAACCTCGCCCGCCGGCACCAACATCCTGCCGGGCACGGAGCGCAGCGCCGGCCTGATCGGCGTGCCGATGCCGCATATCGAAGTGGACGTGGCAAGCCTCGATGATCCCCGCCGTGTGCTGCGCGTCGGCGAGACCGGCGAATTGCGCATACGCGGACCCAACGTCACCGCCGGCTACTGGAACGCGCCGGACGAGACCGCCGCCGCCTTCGCCGACGGATTTTTCCTGACCGGCGATATCGGCTGGATGGACGCGAACGGAAACTTCTCGATCGTGGATCGTAAGAAGGACATGATCATCTCCGGCGGCTTCAACGTCTATCCGCGGGTGATCGAGGATGCGATCTACGAGCATCCGGGTGTCGAGGAGTGCACCGTCATCGGCATCGCCGACGCCTATCGCGGCCAGGCCGCCAAGGCCTTCGTCAAGCTGCGAGAGGGTGCCGCCCCGTTTACGCTGGAGGCGTTGCGCGCGGCCCTTGTCGATCGTCTCGGCCGCCACGAGTTGCCGGCGGCGCTCGAGTTCCGCGACTCGCTCCCACGCACCGCCGTGGGCAAGCTGTCACGCAAGCAGTTGGCGGACGAAGAGCGCGCGCGGCCACCGTCGCCGCTGTAGGAGATATTCATGGATCTGAGCTTTACCGACGACGAGCGCCGCTTCCGGGACGAGATGCGCCGCTTCTTTCGAAACGAGATCCCCGCCGAGATACGCGGGCGCGCCAGCCACGGCGAGCATGTCTCGAAGGAGGATCTTGTCACGACGCAGAGGATCATGAACCAGGCCGGCCTTGCCGTGCCGCACTGGCCGGTGGCATGGGGCGGGCGCGACTGGACGGCGGTGCAATCCTATCTCTGGCTCGACGAGATGCAGACCGCCTCGGTGCCGGCGCCGCTCAGCTTCAACACCAGCATGGTCGGCCCGGTGATCGCGCAGTTCGGCTCGGAGGCGCAGAAGCGGCGTTTTCTGGCGCCGACCGCCAATCTCGATATCTGGTGGTGCCAGGGCTTCTCGGAGCCGGGCGCGGGCTCGGACCTCGCCAGCCTGCGCACCACCGCGCGTCGCGACGGCGATGCCTGGGTGGTGAACGGCCAGAAGACCTGGACCACGCTCGCGCAATACGCCGACTGGATCTTCTGCCTGTGCCGCACCGATCCGAATGCCGCCAAGCGCCAGGAAGGCATCTCCTTCCTGCTGATCGACATGAACACTCCCGGGATCACGGTGCGGCCGATCCAGACCATCGATGGCGGCCATGAGGTGAACGAGGTCTGGTTTGATGAGGTGCGGGTGCCGTCGGAGAACCTGGTCGGACAGGAGAATCGCGGCTGGGATTACGCGAAGTTTCTTCTCGGCAACGAGCGCGTCGGCATCGCCCGCGTCGGTGTGTCGAAGGCGAGGCTGCTGCGACTGCGAGAACTCGCCACGCTGGAACTGAGCGGCGGCGAGCCGATGATCGACAACCGCGCTTTCCGCGAGAAGCTGTGCGCGCTCGAGATCGAGCTCCGGGCGCTCGAGATCACGCAGCTTCGCGTGGTCGCCAGCGAGCGCGGCCGGGAGGCCGGCAAGCCGAACCCGGCAAGCTCGATCCTCAAGCTGAAGGGCTCGGAGATCCAGCAGGCGACGACCGAACTGCTGCTCGAACTGGTCGGTCCCTATGCGATGCCCTACAGCTCGGAACACACAGAGGGCGACAACGACCCGATGTCGATCGGTCCCGACCATGCGGCCGAAGCGGCGCCCACCTATTTCAATTGGCGCAAACTCTCGATCTATGGCGGCTCCAACGAAATTCAGCGCAGCATCGTCGCCAAGGCGATCCTCGGCTTTTAAGGCGGAACCATGGATTTCGAACTGAACGACGATCAGCGGCTGCTCAAAGACAGCGTCAATCGCCTGGTCGCGGACAAGTACGGGTTCGCGCAGCGCCGGCAATACATGGCCGAGCCGGACGGCTGGAGCCGGGCGATGTGGGCGCGGTTCGCCGAACTCGGCCTGCTTGGCCTGCCGTTCAGCGAGGCGCGAGGCGGCTTTGGCGGCGGTCCGGTGGAAAGCATGATCGTCGCCGAGGCATTCGGGCGCGGACTCGTGGTCGAGCCGTATCTCGCCACCGTCGTGCTCGGCGGCGGGTTGCTGCGACGCGCGGCGGACGAGGCGACGCAGGCGGAGCTGCTGCCACGCGTGGCGTCGGGCGAGCTGCTGCTGGCGTTCGCGCATGTCGAGCGGCACTCGCGCTACGACCTCAACAACGTGGCGACGATGGCACGCAGGCAGGGCGCGCATGCGGACGGCTGGCGTCTGGAGGGCGACAAGGGCGTGGTGCTGCACGGCGACACCGCTTCGAAGCTGCTGGTGACCGCGCGCACCGGCGGCGGCACGCTCGATCGCGACGGCATCGGACTGTTTCTGGTGGATGTGCCGGGCGAGGGCGTGTCAGTGCGCGGCTACCCGACCCAGGACGGTCGGCGCGCGGCGGAGATCTCGCTCGCTGGCGCCCGCGGCACGCTGCTGGGCGAGCCGGGCGGCGGCTTGCCCATCGTCGAGCGCGTGGTCGACGCGGCGCTCGCCTTTCTCGCCGCCGAGGCAGTGGGCGTGATGGGCGCCATGCTCGATGCCACCACCGACTACATGAAGCAAAGAAAGCAGTTCGGACGCGCGATCGCCGAGTTCCAGGCGCTGCAGCACCGCGCCGTCGACATGGTCGTGCTGCTCGAACAGGCGCGCTCGATGGCGCTGCTGGCGACGATGATGGCGGACAATGAGGATGCGGCCGAGCGGCACAAGGTATGCGCGGCGGCGAAGGTGCAGATCGGCCGGTCGGGACGCAAGCTGGGCCAGGAGGCGGTGCAACTGCATGGCGGCATCGGTGTCACCATGGAGTATGCCGTGGGTCACGCCTTCAAGCGCATGTCGATGATTGAGCTGCTGTTCGGCGACGCCGACACCCACCTGGCGCGCCTGGCCGCCGCGGGCGGCGCGCTGGAGGCTACCTGATGGCGCCAGGCTACTTGATGAGGCCTGTGTGGAATTGCGTCCAGGCGGTCACGACGTAGCTCCTGGATTGCGGCGACACCGTGAAGACGCGCCAGGAATAGGTGCGGGCGTCGCCGCCTAGATGCACCAAGGCGGCGGTAAGATCGGTGTAGGCGGCGTGGATCTCGCGTTGACTGCCTGCCTCATGCGTCACCACCTGCAAGAAGAACCGTGTCGGCGCCGGCTGCGTGGGCGCCGTCCAGACGAACACCGTCGCACCTTCCTGATCCATCGGCACGGTGGCCGCCGCGAGCGGCGAGACCGGGATGACCGGGCGCAGTGTGGCGCTCCGGTCGAGGCGGGCTTCGCTCGGGGTGCGGTCGACAGCCTCCAGCTTCGCCGCCGCCGCGGGCAGACCGTTCGTCGCGGCCTCGTGGAACCAGGCGCTCGCCGCGGCCTGGTTGCGCGGAACCCCGTCGCCCGCTTTGTAGAGCAGGCCGAGATTGTATTGGGCGCGGCGGTTGCCGTGCGCCGCGGCGCGTGCGTACCATTCCGCCGCCCCTGACGCATCGTGCGGCGTGCCGCGTCCACTATCCTTCAGCACCGCGACGTTGAACTCGGCCTCTGCAAGACCGGACTGCGCCGCCTGCTGGAACCAGTGATAGGCCGCGGCCGCGTCCTCAGGGCCGCCCTCGCCGACATCCGCGAGCAGACCGAGACGGAAAGCCGCCTGCCCGTCGCCATGCCGGGCGAGATCAAGCCAGATCGTGTGGGCGCGGGCGTAATCGTGCCGCTCGAAAGCCCGTAGGGCCTGCGTTTCGGTTGGAGCAGGCGCTGCCGCCGTGAGCGGGACGAGCAGGGCGAGCGCCCCTGGAAGTCGGCGGTATGGCTTCATCATACCCGTCATTAAAATACAAACCGCCTCATTCCAATTGCTCCCGATCGCCCGATCGGCCTATGCGAAGCCGTATCGCAGAGGGTGACATGGTCAAGCAGCCTGTTGTCAGACAAACGACAGCGGACGATCTGCTGCGCGCCGCGGCCGAGGGCGAGCTGGTGCTCCACTATCAGCCCCAGGTCGATCTGCTTGACGGCCGAATATTTGGCGCCGAAGCCCTGCTCCGCTGGCGGCATCCCGAGCATGGCCTGCTTGCACCGGACCATTTTCTCATGGCGCTGGAGGCGAGTCCCGCGGTGCTGCCGGTTGGCTGGTGGATTTTGCGAGAGGCATGCCGGCAGCTTGCCGTGTGGCAGGAGCAGAGCAAAACCATCCTGCGTGTTGGAGTGAACCTGTTTTCAAGCCAGTTCCGGTGCCGCACGCTGCCCCAGCAGGTGATGGCGGCGCTTGCCGATAGCGCCCTGGCTCCCGCGAGCCTCGAGCTCGAAGTGACTGAAACCACCGCGCTGCACTATGACCGGCAGTCGCTCGTAGCACTGCGTGCGCTGCATGAGGCCGGTGTGCGGATCGCCTTGGATGATTTCGGCACCGGGCACGCTTCACTGAAAACCCTCAAGGACTTTCCGCTGACGACGCTCAAGGTTGATCGCGGCTTTATCAAGGATCTTCTGACCAACCGCAGCGACGCGGCGATCACGCGCGCCGTGATCTCGCTTGCGCTCGAACTCGGTCTGGACATCGTCGCCGAGGGGATCGAGACGCGCGACCAGGAGGCGGCGCTGCGCGCGCTCGGGTGCAAGGCAGGACAAGGTCACCGCTACGCGCCAGCCTGTGATGCCAGGGAGATGTCGGCGCTGCTGCGATCGGCTCTGCTGCCCTCGAACGCCGAGTAATAACAATATTCGCAAGCTATCTATCTCATAAACTGTTAAAAGATCAGAAATAGAAACATTTTGGTAGAAGTCGGCCCGTACCTATGCTTTTAAGGTAAGCGCGGCTGAACTGGCTGGTCTTGACTTAATTCTTCGTCAAAGCCCTGATTAACACATCCGCGACCAGTCATTGTCGGTTGAGGATAGTATCGTGATCTTTATCAATAATGCCGATCTCAAGTTTATACAATCAATGATCGGACATTGAGCCGTTTGCTTCTCGGCGAACGCCAGCAACAGAGTTTCCACAATACTACCGAGCGGCTCATGAACATTCGATTGCTTCGAACCATACGCGCATGCCCGAAATTGTCTGATTGCCAACGTGAGATAATGAAACCGGCTGGATCGTCTTATCAGCATACTTGCGCGGGTCTCACTGTTCTGGACTTATACTGCCGTCATAATCTCAAACCCGCCAGCGCCGGCTTGGCTGCCGGTCAAGCCAATCTTGGGTCCAGGCTGACGTTCCGTTACGCGAGTGACCAGACCGCACAGCAAGCGACGCCGCGCCAGGAGCATGCCCGGTGAGCAGGGTGCTGCATGGCAACGCATTGATCGTTGGCGGCGGTCCGGCCGGCCTCGCCCCGCTGCTCGCGGCCTCGCAGCGCGGCATACTCGCCGATCTGCTCGAACAGGGAGTGATCGTCGCCCAGCGCTCGGACGCGATCGGCGCAGGCCGCATCGGCCGCCATCTTGTCAGCTCCGATAGTGCCGCCGAAACCTTCCTGTCATCGGTTCGCGACAATCCCGAGCCGCTGCTGGCGGCCGTCACCACGCTGCCGGAGGCGGCGGCAATCGCGGCCTACGGCACGGGTCCGGCGCCACTTCCCCTCGTCGGTCGGTTCATGACCGCGCTCGGAGCGGCGATGCGTGAGCTGATCGAGACGATGCCGGGCGGTCACGTGCTGAGCAACCACACGGCGCTGCACACCACACGCCTGCCTAGCGGAGAGTGGTCCACGCGGCTACAGGACGCGTTGACCGGCGCGCCCGTCGATGTCATCTCGCGGAGCGTTGTCATTGCCACCGGCGGACATCAACCGGAGGCGCGCCTCCGCAGGGAGCGCGTCGCCGGCAGGCCGCTGCTACCGCGATACCGGCAAAAGCTCATGCAATCCGACGCGGCGCTCACTGCCGAGGGTCTCGCCAGTATCGAGCAGAGATTGCGCGGCATCGCGCGGCCGCGCATCGTCATTGTCGGCGGCTCAACCAGCGCTCTCGCCTGCGCCCGATTGCTGCTGGACGAACTCGGGGCGCGTCTGCAACCCGGCGCGATGACGTTGATGCATCGGCATCGGCTCAAGCTGTTCTATCCGTCGGCGCCAGCCGCGCGTGCCGAAGGCTACACCGAATTTGGCCCGCGTGACGTGTGCCCGGTGAGCGGCTTCGTATTTCGTTTCGGCGGCGCTCGCTTCGACTCGCGTGAGCTGGTCATGCGCTTGCGTGGCATCGGCGGCCGATCCTCGGAAAACCGGATCGCGCTGCATCGGCTTGCACCGGGCGCGGCCGTTGCCGACAGCCGGCGCATTCTCGACAACGCCGATCTGGTGATCTCCTGTCTCGGCTATCGGCCAATGGCGCTGCCGGTGTTCGACACCAATGGTGAGCGGATGGCATTGCTCGCGGATCAGCCTCGAGGCGTCATGGTCGGCACGCAATCCGGCGTGCTCGATGCCGGCGGCCAGGAAATACCCGGCCTCTACGGCATCGGTCTCGCCGCCGGCCTGGCCGCCGGCCGCGCGGTGGGAGGCGAGCCGTCGTTTCATGGACAGATGAACAGCCTGTGGCTCTGGCAGAACGATGTCGGCGCGTTCCTTGCCCAGCGGCTGCTCCGAAGCGCCTGAGTGCAAAATAGTCGCCCCGTTCTCCAATCACGTGGCATGACATGCCCCTGACTGGCCGCGCGGGAGGATCTGATGTCGAACGGATCGGCGCGCGAGGTGTTCGCGGCGTTCCTCAAGCTCGGGCTCGGCTCGTTCGGAGGTCCGGTCGCCCATCTCGGCTATTTCCGTCAGGAGCTGATCCTGCGTCGGCGCTGGATGGACGAGGCTGCCTACGCGGATATCGTGGCGCTCTGCCAATTCTTGCCCGGTCCGGCCTCAAGCCAAGTGGGCTTCGCGCTTGGCGTGGCGCGGGGACAGGGTCTGCTCGGTGGCCTTGCCGCCTGGGCCGGCTTCACGCTGCCTTCCGCAGCCGCGCTGACCGTCTTCGGCCTCTCGGCCAGATGGCTCGGTGGACGCTTTGCTACGGGACTCATCCATGGCCTGCAGCTTGCCGCGGTCGCCATCGTGGCGCAGGCGGTCTGGGGCATGTCGCGCAGTCTGGCGCCAGACCGCAGCCGCGCCTCCATCGCAATCATGGCGCTGGCACTCGCGGCCTGGCTGTCCGGCAGCGTCGGGCAGATGGCATCCATTCTCGCCGGCGGCCTCGCCGGGCTTGTGCTGTGCCGCAGCGCGCTCGACGCCGATAGCGGCGCCATCCACTTTCCGGTTTCCCGCATGGCCGGGTGCGCCGCTCTCGCACTCTTCGTGCTCCTGTTCGCAACACCCGCGCTGCCGGCCGGTCACGCGCACGCGCTCGCCGTCTTCAACGCATTCTACCGGAGCGGCGCGCTGGTATTCGGCGGCGGCCATGTGGTGTTGCCGCTGCTGCAGGCGCGGGTCGTGGCTCCGGGCTGGATCTCGCAGCAGACCTTCCTCGCCGGCTACGGCGCGGCTCAAGCCGTGCCTGGGCCGCTTTTCACCTTTGCCGCCTACCTTGGCGCGGTCATGCGTCCAGGGGCGGCCGGCCTCGCCTTTGCCGCGCTGTCGCTCGTTGCGATCTTCCTGCCCGGCCTGCTGCTCGTCTATGGCATGCTGCCGTTCTGGAACGCGCTGCGTCTCGTTGCATCGGCGCGCTCGGTGATGCGCGGGATCAATGCGGCGGTGGTCGGCGTGCTTGCGTCGGCGCTGTATCGGCCGGTCTGGACCAGCGCTATCCACAGTTCGGGCGACTTCGTCATCGCCGCCGCCGCCTTCGTGCTGTCCATCTGGAAAGCCCCGCCATGGCTTGTCGTTCTGTTAAGCGCGCTCGGCGGCACGATCGCGTAAGCGCAAAAACTTAGGCCGAGCGTTGTTGCGCTTCCCAAATCTGAAGTTGGTGCGCGTCTGTCGGCTTTCCGCTGGTGCAGGGGATCGCGCGACGAGCGGCTTCGGCGATCCAGCTTGCCGCAAGTTCGCCAACTTCACGATCGTTCAGGCACGCGAAAACCGACAGCCGTCGCGCGACATCCTCGTCAAGATGACACTGGATGATTGGCACTCAGAAACTCCGTGTGCTTGCAAGGAACCCGACCACAAGTTTATTCCTGAGACAGGAAAACTCATAATGAATTCGACATGAACTTATCATGTTCGGGCGCTGGTCAGCCTTGCGGGGATTGCATCAGCGCGCGGTAGGCAAGCTGGTCTTCGCTCATACGCAGGAACGTCGCGTATTTGCGGTCATGGAAGGCGCGGCTGACAGGATCGGGCTCGATGACGCGTCCAGCGCGTGTCATCGCCGCCATGCCATCCTGCACCGAACCGTAGGCGCCGCCCGCCACCGCGCCAAGGATCGCAGCTCCCAGCAATACCGCCTCCGGCTCTTGCGGAAGCACGATCCGGCAGCCGGTCGCGTCGGCGTGCTCGCGCAGGAACACCGGATTGCGGGTAAAGCCGCCGGAAGCCAGGATCGTGTCGATCCGGTAGCCGGTTTCGTTCAGGGTCTCGATGATGTGCCGCGTGCCGTAGGCCAGCGCCTGCACTGTCGCCAGATAGAGTCGGGCAAGATCGTCGGGGCCGGCCTGCAGGCTGAGACCGGAGATCATCCCGCGCAGGCTCGAATCCGCGCGCGGCGAACGGTTGCCATGGAAGTCCGGATCGACATGCAGCCCCGCGGTCAGCATCGACGGATGTGCGATGCCCTCGTCGTCGGCAAGCTCAGTGAGCCGCGCGTTAAGCCGATCGAAGATCGAGCCCGATCCCGGCTGCATCATCTCCGCATAGGCGGCGTGGGTCTGCACGACGTGATCGACCAGGCTGCCGACGGCCGACTGTCCGGCCTCGTTCAGCCACATCTGCGGGATCATCGCCGAGAAATATGGCCCCCAGACGCCGGGCACGAAGCGGGCCTGCCGCGAGACGGTCATGTGACAGCTCGAGGTGCCGCCAACCAAGGCGAGGCGCCGGTCGAAATCCAGCTCCGCGCCGGCGAGTGTCACGCCGATGGTGCCGATGCCGCCGGCATGGGCGTCAATCGCCGACGTGCCCACCGGGGTGCCCTCCGGCAGTCCGAAAGCCGCCGCCGCGCGCGCGTCGAGCCCGCGCCCTTGCGGAGTGGCGATCGGCAGCACCGTACGGCCGATCCGCGCGAAACCCTCATCGGCCAGATCAGCCAGGCCGATACCCCGGAAATAGCTCTCGTCCCAGCGCTGCTCATGGCCGAGATAGGTCCATTTGCAGACCATGGAACACAGCGAACGCGCCTCCGAGCCGGTGGCGCGCCAGGTCAGGAAATCCGGCAGGTCGAAGAACCGCGCGGCACGCTGCCAGGTGTCCGGCAGAGTCTCGCGCAGCCAGAGCAGCTTGGGCGTTTCCATCTCGAGCGAAACGCGGCCGCCGACATAGCGCAGAACGTCGTGGCCGCCGGCGTTGATGCGCTCTGCCTGCGCTTGTGCGCGATGGTCCATCCAGACCACGACATTGCGTTCGTCCTCGCCGTCCAGGCTGACGCTGACCGGGCCGCCCTGGGCGTCCAGCGCCACCAGCGAGCAGGTCGCATCAAAGCCGATGCCGCCGATCCGCACGGAGCCGCTCTGTGCCACCGCGGCGCGGACGCAGGCGCATACCGATGCCCAGATATCCTCGCTCGATTGCTCGACATGGTCGGTCCGCGGCCGCCAGGTTCGTATCGGCGCCACGTGCCGGCCGAGCGCCTGGCCGTCGGCCGTGAACACACCGGCCCGTGCGCTCGTGCTGCCGACATCGACACCGATGAAGGCCGTCGTGGCTGCTACGCTCATCGTCGTGCTCCCCGGACATCCGCTTGTGCGTCGCATCTTCGCTATCGTGATCCTGGCGCGTGATCTATGCCGATTTATGCCGAATGATGATGCTGTTTTGGCAGCGCCTCAGATGTGCTCGGAAAGCAGGATGCTGGTCTCCGACTGTCCGACCGCGCGCAGCGCGCGGATCTGCTGCAGGCAGCGGTCCAGCGAGGCCAGGCTGTCGGTATTGATATGCAGCACCAAATCCCAGCGTCCGTTGGTGGCGAAGACGCGGCCCACATCCGCCATCCTGCGCAGGGCGGCGATGACCGAAGCGGTCTCGGCCGAGCGCACTTCGAGCGACGTGACCGCGCGGACCCCGCCTTCCTCCAGGTCGCCGCGCATGCGCACCGTAAAGCCCAGCAGCACGCCACTGGACCGCATCCGCTCGATGCGGTTCTGCACGGTGCCGCGCGAGGTGCCGAGGCGCTCGGCCAGGCTTGCGGCGGAAAGCCGCCCATCGTGCCGCAGCAGCCGGATGAGCCGATGGTCGAGTTCGTCCATGCCATGCCCTTCCGCCAGCCGAACCTGCCCTATCGCCAAGATCCTGACGTTTCTGACACATTGCCCGATGGCGCGCTAACGCCGCGTCTTCCATGCTGCGGATGAGACCTGTGAGGATGCAGCATGCCTGACAGCCTGTCGCCGCCCAGCACTTTCGTTCCCAAACCTTTCATGATCGAGACCATCCGCGTTCTCGGCTGTCCGATGGAATGCGGAGTGGGCGTGCGCGGCACCGCGATGGGACCGGCCGCGTTCCGCACCACGGGGCTGCTCGACTCGCTGCGCGACCTTGGTCATCTGGTGCACGACCATGGCGACGCGTCGCCCGACCGAGATGATGTTCCCGACGGAGGCGCGCCGCCGCTGCCGCGTTGGCAAGAGCATGGCCGCACCGCGCGCGTGCTGACCGAACTGGTCGCGAGCCTGTTCGGACGCGTCGTGCTCGATCGGCCGGCGGCCCGCACCCGTGCCGTCGAAGCCGATTCTTGCTGAGATCGAGGGTCACGACCATGCAGTTCATCGAAATCGAGACTCGCCTGGGTGCAAACACCTACAAGCCGCTCGATGTGGTGCTGACCGAGGGCAAGGGCGTCTGGGTCACCGACGTCGACGGCAACCGCTATCTCGATTGCCTTGCCGCCTATTCCGCGGTCAATCAGGGCCATTGCCATCCGAAAATCCTGGCGGCGCTCACCAGGCAGGCCGGGCGCCTGGCGCTGACCTCGCGCGCCTTCCGCAACGATCAGCTCGCCTTGTTCTATGAGGACCTGGCGCGGCTGACCAATTCGCACAAGGTGCTGCCGATGAACAGCGGCGCCGAGGCGGTGGAGACCGCAATCAAGGCGGTACGCAAATGGGCCTACCAGATCAAAGGCGTGCCCGACGGGCAGGCGGAAATCATCGTCTGCGCCGACAATTTTCACGGCCGCACGCTCGGCATCATCTCGTTTTCGACCGACCCGGGCTCCCGCGACGATTTCGGCCCGTTCCTGCCGGGCTTCAAAGTCGTCCCGTTCGGGGATGCGGAGGCGCTCGCGGCCGCGATCACGCCGAACACCGCAGGCTTCCTGGTCGAGCCGATCCAGGGCGAGGCCGGCGTGATCATCCCGCCCGCCGGTTATCTCGCCCGCGTGCGCGAGATCTGCACGCAACATCGCGTCATGCTGATCCTCGACGAGATCCAGACCGGCCTTGGCCGCACCGGCCGGCTGCTCGCGGAGGAGCACGAAGGCATCGAGGCCGATCTCACCTTGGTCGGCAAGGCGCTCGGCGGCGGCTTCTACCCGGTCTCGGCGGTGCTCTCGAACAGCGATGTGCTGGGACTGCTGCGGCCGGGTCAGCATGGCAGCACCTTCGGCGGCAATCCGCTCGCCTGCGCCGTCGCGCGCGCCTCGCTGCGTGTGCTGGTCGAGGAGGGCATGATCGAGAATGCGGCACGCATGGGCGAGCGCTTCCTGCGCGGGCTGCGCCAGCTCGATCCAAGCGTCGTGCGCGAGGTGCGGGGAAGGGGGCTGATGCTGGCGGTGGAGCTTCACCCCGAAATTGGCGGTGCGCGTCCATTCGTCGAGGCGCTGCGTCGCCGCGGGCTGCTGGCCAAGGAGACGCACGACCACATCATCCGGTTCGCGCCGCCGTTGGTCATCACCGAGGACGAAGTGGACTGGGCGATCGAGCGCATCCGCGCGGTGTTCAGAGCGGAGCCCGGTTCAGACGGTATGGAAGCGAAACACGGTGCTGTGCCGGGTGGTCTGGTGCGGGCGTAGCGCCGCGCTCGGAAAGCCCGGCTGGTTGGGGCTGTCGGGGAAATGCTGGGTTTCCAGGGTGAAGCCGTCGCCCTGGCGGTAGAGCGTGCCGGCCGAGCCTGTCCTGGTGCCATCAAGGAAGTTGCCGGTGTAGAATTGCAGGCCCGGCTGCGTGGTGAGACAGGTGAGCGCCCTGCCGCTGTGCGGATCGTGGATGGTTGCGGCCTCGGCAAGCGCCCCTGCCGTGCCGGCGCGAAGCACCCAGTTATGGTCGTAGCCCCTGGCCAGGGCCAGTTGCGGATGCGCCTCGCGCAGACGCGCGCCGATGGCGGCGGGAGTCCTGAAATCGAGCGGAGTGCCGCCCACCGGCGCGATCTCCCCGGTGGGGATCAGGTCGGCGCTGATCGGAGTGTAGTGATCGGCGTCGAGCCGGGCGACATGCGCCTCGATGGACCCGCTGCCGTTGCCCGCCAGATTGAAATAGCTGTGGTTGGTCAGGTTGGTGATCGTTGGCCGATCCGTCCGCGCCTCGTAATCGATGCGCAGCGCGCCGTCGTCGCTCAGCCGGTAGGTGACGGCAACCTGGAGCGTGCCGGGATAGCCAGCTTCGCCGTCCGGGCTGACAAGAGTGAGCCGAACCCCATCCTCGCCATGCGGAGCAAGCGTCCAGTTGCGCCGGCCGAAGCCGTTCGGGCCGCCATGCAGCGAATTGGGTGCGTTGTTGATTGGAAGCCGATGCGTCGTGCCGTCGAGAGTGAACCGGCCGCCAGCGATACGGTTGGCGAAGCGGCCGATGACGGCGCCGAAATGGCAGTCGCCGTTATGCGCTTCGTAGGCCGCGAGATCGGCAAACCCCAGCACGATGTTGCCAAGGCGGCCATGCCGGTCGGGTGTCTCGATGGCGGTGATGATGCCGCCGAAGCTGATGACGCCCACAGAGATGCCGCGAGATGTGGTGAGGGCGGCGTGGCCGACACGCTCTCCGTTCGAGAGCGTGCCATAGTCGGACAGGCGAAGCGTCGTCATCAGTAGCGGTATAGCTCGTGCTTGAACGGTCCGGATTGCCGCACGTCGATATAGGCGGCCTGCTTTTCGGTGAGCACCGTGAGCTCCGCGCCAATCTTGGCGAGATGCAAGGCCGCGACCTTCTCGTCGAGGTGCTTGGGCAGGGTATAGACGCGCCGCTCATATTTGCCGGCCGGCGCGGTCCACAGCTCGATCTGCGCCAGCGTCTGGTTGGTGAACGAGGCCGACATCACGAAGGAGGGATGCCCGGTGCCGTTGCCCAGATTGACCAGCCGCCCTTCGGACAGCACGATCAGGCGCTTGCCGTCAGGGAACTCGACCTCGTCGACCTGCGGCTTGACGTTGTCCCATTTATGATTGCGTAGCGCATCGATCTGTATTTCGGAATCAAAATGTCCAATATTGCAGACGATGGCGCGATGCTTCATCTCGCGCATATGCTCGATGCGGATCACGTCGACATTGCCGGTGGCGGTGACGAAGATGTCGCCCCTGCGGGCGGCGGTCTCCATGGTGACCACCTCGTAGCCTTCCATGCCGGCCTGCAACGCGCAGATCGGATCGATCTCGGTGACCAGCACACGGCAGCCGGCGTTGCGCAAGGATGCCGCCGAACCCTTGCCGACATCGCCGTAGCCGGCAACGACGGCGACCTTGCCCGCCATCATCGTGTCGGTGCCGCGCCTGATCGCATCGACCAGGCTTTCGCGGCAGCCATAGAGATTGTCGAACTTGGATTTGGTGACGCTGTCATTGACGTTGATCGCCGGCACCGCGAGCGTGCCCTTCTTGGCCATCTCCCACAGACGGTGCACGCCGGTCGTGGTCTCCTCGGAGATGCCGCGCACGTCAGCCAGCAGGTCGCGGTACTTGTCGTGCATCAGCACGGTGAGATCGCCGCCATCGTCGAGGATCATGTTCGGGGTCCAGCCGTCCGGCCCGCGCACGGTCTGTTCGATGCACCACCAGAACTCGTCCTCGGTGAGGCCCTTCCAGGCGAACACCGGCACGCCGGCTTCGGCGATCGCGGCGGCGGCGTGATCCTGCGTCGAGAAGATGTTGCAGGACGACCAGCGCACGGTGGCGCCCAGCGCGGTCAGCGTCTCGATCAGCACCGCCGTCTGTATGGTCATATGCAGGCAGCCAGCGATGCGGGCGCCCTTGAGCGGCTGGCTGGCGCCGAACTCCTCCCGCAGCGCCATCAGCCCGGGCATCTCGCCCTCGGCGATGGAAATCTCCTTCCGGCCCCAGCCGGCAAGGCTGATATCCTTCACCTTGTAGTCCGATCGGTGGCCCTCTTCCACGGTGCTGCTGCTCATGACCTTGCTGATACTCCAACCGTGCCTACGATGTACAAGCCGTGAGGCCTATACAGCGTGGCACGACTGGAGGAAACCTTTAGTCGCCGTTCAGATTGTGCCCGTAATCGTCCGACAACGTCTGCAAAAACGCCACGATTGCCTGCTCGTCGGCGCCGCTCAGGCCAAGATTGCCGGTCTGCGCATGGTTCACGTTCTGCGGCACTTCCGCGGCCGGCCAGCAGGTCTGCGCCCCGGACGGATAGACGCCATCCTGGACGTCGGTGGGGCAGGTCGGCAGCACGTCGCGTGTGTTGTAGAAATGAACCACGTCCCTCAGGTTCTTGAAGTAGCCGTTATGCATGTAGTCCTTCACGAAGCCGGGAAACGGGATCTTGGCGATGTTGCGCAGGGTGGCGATCTGGAAGCTGCCCAGGAACCGCTGCGCGAGGGCGTGCCAGGCGGGGTTGGTGTCGCTTGGGCCTGCGAGGAACCCGCCCAGACCGGGATCCACGTAGTTTTGGCCGCTCGGATTGGCAATGAAGCCATACTGGTCCGGCGCAGTCTGGGTATAGAAGACATTCCCCGTGTTCCTGGGAACGCCGATATTCGCGGTGGCCCAGTTTGTGAACAGCGGCTGCGCGCCGGCAGCGCTGTGGCATTGGCTGCAATGCGCCTGGCCGGTGAACAACGCGTAGCCGCGCTGCTCCTGCGCGGTCAGCGCCACCTGACCCTTGAGATAGTAATCGAATTTCGACGTGAACGCGCTGACTTCCGGACCAGCCTCGTAAGCGGCCGCGGCAAGTCCCGTCTCGTGCCAGGCCAGGGTGGCCTTGGCGCGGTCCGCGGCGCTCAGCGCCAGCACCGTCGGAGGCGCGTTTCCGTTGAAGGTCGGCAGCGTCGGGTTGGCGGCCTCAGCCGATTGCGGCTCAGAGCATTGCGCCTCCGCTGTGGCCGGCCAGGCGATAGCCAGCGACGACGCACCCCACACCTGCTGGAACGTCGCCTTGTAGGGGCCGGTGGCAATGCGCCAGGCGACGCAGGCAGGATCCGGCAACGCCATTTCCAGCGGATCGATCAGCGGCGCCGTGGCCTGGTCGCCGGCGGGATTGCCCGTCATCAGTCCGGTCGCGCGATCGTCCCAGAAATTGCCGCCGATGAACTGGCTCGTCGAGGCGTCATAATGTAGCACCGGCGAAAACGGGGCGTAGCCATAGCTCTGCGGGCTGCGTTGCCCCCAACGGTAGAACAGTGCGCCTGCGTAGGCCATCAGTGAGGCATTGATCCCGGAAATGCCGCCCTTGAAGCCGGCCTCCTGGGTATGGCAGGTCTCGCACGCCTCCTGGCGGTTCGGAGAAAGATTGCGGTCGAACAGGATGAGCTTGCCGAGCGCCTGCCTGCCTGCCACCGAGGCGGTGACGCCCTGCATCGCCGCTTGCAGCGCCTCCGCCTCGGTCGCGGTGATGTTGTCGTCCACGATCACGCGGCTGCCTGGACCCCCGAAGGGATTTGTGGCGGCGTTTGGCGCCTGTATCGGACCGGCGACGGTTCCCTGAGGCGTCTCCGCCACCGGGTCGCCGGGTCCGACCTGGGCCAAAGCAGGGTCGGTCCCCAGAGCGATCCCGCACAGGGCCGCGGACGCGATCGCCAGCGTTCCCCGATGCCGCCCAGACTCTGCAGTTCGTTGCATTTCTGTTCTCCCCGGCAGTGCTTCGTTAACGCGATGCCTCAATAGGTGAACGCGTAGATCCGTCCCGCGCCAGCAACGTAGAGCTTGCCCTGTGCCGCCAGGATCGTCTGGAAATGCTGCAGGCCGCTCATCGTGTTGGCGGTTCCACCGCCTCCAAAGACCACACGACCGCTCATTGCGTCGTAGCCATGGAGCTGGTTGTCGCCTTCCGCGCCGGTCACCCAGACGATGGGGTCCGACACCCCATCCGTCGTGGTCACGATCGGCGTGCCCTGTCCGTTGAGCTCCTGGCACCATTCCTGTCGTATCGGGTTAGGACCGGCGCCTGCCACGTTCAGCATGATGACGCTTTGGCCGCTGCAGTAATTGGCCGCGGGCGCCGTCATCGCCACCATCGCCGCGTCCGCCGTATAAGTGACCGAGGCCGAGGTGATGATCACGCCGCGTCCGATCGGATCGATGACGGCGGGGCCGCCTATTCCACCCAGGTCGGCCGGATTGACCAGATAGGCGTCGCCGTCCTTGCCGAAGGCGATGAGCCGATCCGCGGTCTGCCCCCGTCCGGTTGGGATGTGCAACGGCAGCACGCCCGAGCCACCCAGATCGAAGTCATGGTTGTCGAGCTGCATCCAGTTCGCCGGCGTGTAGTGGTCCGAGGGGCTAGACGAAAAGCCGAGACCGGGTTGCGAACGTGTGATCGACTGACCTCCGCCCCATTGTGTCGCGGAGAAGTCGTTGCCGGTGACGAAGAACAGCGAGCTTGCGTCTTGCACGACGCCGCCCTGCGACCAGATCCCGCCGCCGGTCGTGACGGTCTGCCATACGCCCGCAAGCGCAGCCGTGTGTGTGTTCAACTGCACCACCGTGCCGTGATACGCGCCGCAATCGCCGGATCGGCCCGCATAGCCGAAATAGATATCGCCATTGACCTCCAGCACCGCGCTGCGGTTGCCTTGCACCGAGCTGGAAAAATCGACTCCGTTGGCGTTCAATTTCGCCTGGATGTCGACCGGCCATCCGGGCAGCACGTGTCCATCCTTCAAGGAAAGACCGTAAAGCATGTGTCTGGGGCCGGCCGGACCCATGGTTGATGCGTCCAGATACATCGTCGCATTGGACGGATCGATCACCGGCGTGCCGGTTATGCCTTCCGGGTCGATGTTGCCGCACGGCAGCCCGTTGGCGATTGGCGCGGCCAACTGCGTCTGCCAATCAACGGCGCCGCTGACGCTGTCGAGGGCATAGACCTTGTTTGTTTCAGTCGCGATAATGACCTGGCCGGTCTTGGCACCAGGCGGTTGCCAGAACAAGGGTTGCGCATAGACGCTGCCGTCCACGACGCCCTTGAAACCGGCATCGATATGCATGCCGCTTGCGGCTTGTGTCGTCAGCCCAGGCACAACATAAGCACCCTGCCGGGACACCGAGTTGTGATAAGTCAAGACGCTTTGCGCCGATGCCGCGGTTTGCCAAAGGCCGAAAAGGCCTAGAGCACAAGCAAAAAGCCTTTTCACAATGGTTGCTCCCGGAACGCGTCCTTATTTATTCGCATTCCGTGATAGCTGTCTGCAACAGCGGCATTGCCAAAGCGTGGTGACGAGTGAGTGATCGGACAACAAAATATTCCCGGTCCGAGGCGAATTAAATGAGGTAACGCATGCCATCATTCATTTATATCTATTGCGCCTATCGGGTCGCGGGTTTGGTCGCCCGTTTTGGCCTCGACGCGCTCGCCGCCTTGCGGCGGGCTGGGGTCGGAGGTTTCGCCGCGTCCTCGCCCAGGCTGCGGCGTAGCGCCGCCATGAGATCAATCACTTGGCCGCTCTTCTCCGGTTCCGGCTCCGGCTTCGGCGCCACCCCCTTGAGCTTGGCTTCGATCACGGCACGCAGCCTCGCCTCGTAACGATCCTCCATGTCGGCCGGCTCGAACCGTGCGCTTTGCCGCCCGATCAGTTGCACAGCCAGCGCAATCATCTCCTTGTCCGGACGGACATCCGGCAAATCCGCGAACAGGTGCCCGGGATCGGTGATCTCGCGCATATCGTGCAGCGTATGCAGCACCAGACCGCGCTGCATCGTCATCAGCGCCACCGCGCGCTCGCGCTTTGACAGCACCAGCCGCGACAGCGCAACCTGGCCGGTACGCGCGATCGCGTCGCGCAGCACGACGTAGACATCGTCCTGCCGGTCGCGCGCATTGCCGTCCGGCACCACGTAGTAGCTTGCGTCGTAGTACACCGGATCGATGCTGCCCGCGGTCACGAACTTGCCGATCGTGAGCACGCTGGAACTCTCGATCCTGGCGCTTTCGAAATCCTCGTCCTCAAGCAGCACGTAGCGGTCGCGCTCATACTCGTAGCCGCGCTTGAGGTCTCGTCGCGAGAGCTCCACCTCGGTCTCGGCATCCTGGGTGATCATGCGGACCCGGTGGCCGGTTTCGGGATTGATATAGTGAAAATGCAGCGACTCGCTCGGCTGCCGCACGCTGTAGAGGGCGATCGGGCAGGAAACCAGAGCGAGGCGCAGGCTGCCTCGCCAGATCGGGCGTTCGGCCATGGCGGTTCCTCAGATGTCGAGATCGCGTCGGTCGGCGTCAAAGCGGGCCCACGGATCGGCGCCGCGCAGCCGGCCGGGCAGGGTGCGTATGGTGAAGCCGCCGGGGTCGAGTGCCGCGTTCACCTCGCGCCAGGCGAGCGGTGTGGCGACCAGGCCGCCGGGGCGGGCGCGCGGCGCGTAGGACGCGATCGCGGTCGAGCCGAGGCCGTTGCGCAGCCAATCGACCAGGATGCGGCCGACGCGGCGGCTCTTGCGCGTGCTTGCGACATAGCTGTCGGGCGCCTCTTGTTCCATGCGTTCGGCGAAGCCTCTGCACCAGGCACGCACCGCGTCCCAATCGGCACTGGTGCGGATCGGCGAGACAACGTGCAGCCCCTTGCCGCCGCTGGTGCGCGCATAGGCCGCCAGACCGTGCTCGCGCAGACGGCGGCGCACCTCCTTGGCGGCCGCGACGACGTCGCCGAACCGGACGCCATCGCCGGGATCAAGATCAAACACGAGCTGGTCGGCGTGGCCGGCATCGTCGAGCCCGGAGCCCCAGCAGTGCAGCTCGATGGCCGCGATCTGGCTCGCCGCGATCAGCCCGTCCAATCCTGACACGGTGAGGTAAGGCGCGCCCTCGAAAGCATCTTCCGCGATTGCCTCCGGCATGCCGCGGGTACGGTGCTTCTGGAAGAAATGCTGTCCTTCGATGCCGTCCGGGCAGCGCACCAGGGCGAGCGGCCGGGTTTCGATGCCGGGCAAGGCACGCGCGGCCACCGCCTGCCAGTATTCGGCAAGCTCGGCCTTGGTGATGCCGCCCGGGTCCGGCCAGAGCAGCCGGTCGGGGTGGGTGAGGCGCTGCCCATGGATCGTGCCGGCGGCGCTTGGCTTGGGCGGACGTGCCGCCACCACCTCACCTGCCGGCTTGTCCTCGCGCAGGCCGAGAAAGCTCGCCTGGCGCAGCATGCCGTCGGTGGTGATGCCGGCGAAACGGACTTCCGCGACCAGCTTCGGCTTGACCCAGACGGTGCCGCGCGGCGCCGCTGCCGCGCCCTGCAATCCGCGCGGCCGGCTCTTGCAGACCAGCCCATCGAGCCTGCCGCGCAGCGCGCGCAGCGTCGAGACGGACAGGCCGGTGCCGACGCCGCCGGCGAAATGCAGGACGCGGCCCGCATCATATCGCCCCACCTGGAGGGCGCCGAGGTCGGCGCGGCTGCCTTTCGGCGCCGTGAAGCCGACAATGACAAACTCCTCCCGGTTCTCGCATTTCAGCTTGACCCAGTCGGTGCCGCGGCCGGCGCGGTAGGGCGCATCGAGACGCTTGCAGACGACCCCTTCCAGCCCGTGTTTGCAGGCTTCGCCGCGCACACGCGCCGCCTTGGAGGTCAGGTGCTCGCTGATCCGGATCGGCTGATCCGCGTCCGCCGCCTCCAGAAGCGTCTTGAGCGCCTGCTTGCGCGCGCCGAGCGGCAACGGACGCAGGTCGGTGTCGTCTTGATGCAGCAGGTCGAAGGCATAGTACGACAGACGGCCGGTCTGATTGTTCGATAGCGCCTCCTGCAGCGCCGCGAACGAGCTGCGCCCGTCACCCTCGAGACTGACCAGTTCGCCATCGAGCATCAGGCTTTGCGTCGGCAGCCGCCGCACCGCCTCCGCGAGAGCAGGCAGACGTTCGGTCCAGTCCAGACCATTGCGGGTCAACAATGTCACCGCGTCACCCTGTTTGCGGCAAAGCATGCGATAGCCGTCGAACTTGATCTCGGTGACCCAGCCGGGCCCATCCGGCGCCTCGGCTACCAAGGTCGCGAGCTGCGGCGCCTGCGTGCGGGGAGGCGACGCGGTGTCCTTTTCCTTGATCAGCAGCCAGTTATCCGCCTTGTCGCCGGCTTTGGGCTTCAGCCGCACCAGCACGAAGCTGCCGCTGAGCCGTCCGCCATCCAGACGGAACTTCAACTCGCCCGCGCGCAGCGAGGCCGCCGGGTCGTGGCTGAGCGGCGACCAATGCCCACGATCCCAAATCTCGACGGAGCCGGCGCCATAGTTCCCGGCCGGAATGGTGCCCTCGAAACGGGCATAGTCCACCGGGTGGTCCTCGACATGCACGGCCAGGCGCTTGTCGGCCGGGTCCATCGACGGGCCTTTCGGCACTGCCCAGCTCCACAGCACGCCGCCATGCTCCAGCCGGAAATCCCAGTGCAGCCGACGCGCGGCATGTTTCTGCACCACGAAGATTGGCGCACCTTGCGGTGCGACAAAGATCCGCGCGCCATCGCCGCCCGCCGCCCCGTCGCGCGGCTCCGGCGTGCGCGCGAAATCGCGCTTTTCCGAGTAGGAGCGGCGTGCGGCGCCGCCGGAAGTCGCTTTTGCCATGATGGTGGTGCAACGTTCTCTTCTATGGCCGGTTGCCGAGGCTTCCGCTAACCCTACTGCACCGAACAGAACGCAAGGAACGCGCCTCTTGGACAGCCCCGCCGAAGACAAGCCGGCCACCGCCAGCGCCTACACGGTGGGCGCCACCTCCCTGCTGTCGGAGCGGCGGCTGCACGCCCTCAAGCATGGCGACATGTTCGGGGTGTTCGATACCAGCGGCAACATCCTGCACGGTCCGGGCAGCGCCGACGGCATCTATTTCCTCGATACGCGCCATCTCTCGTCGCTCTCGCTGACGCTGGGCGGAATGCAGCCGATCCTGCTGTCCTCGACGCTGCGCGAGAACAACGCCACGCTCTCCTGCGACCTGACCAATCCCGACCTGGCGCTCGACGGTGGCGAGACCATGGCGCATGACGTGTTGCAACTGCGCCGCAGCCGCTTCCTATGGAAGAGTGCCTGCTACGAGCGGATGCTGCTGCGTAATTTCGATGTGGTCACGCGCCAGGTCAGCATAGAAATCGACTTCGGCGCCGACTTCGCCGACCTGTTCGAGGCGCGCGGCACCCCGCGCGCGCATCGCGGCACGCTGTCGACTCCGGCGGTCGACGGCGATTGCGTGCTGCTCTCCTATACCGGCCTCGACCATCGCGTCCGCAGCACGAGGCTGCGCTTCGAGCCGCATCCGGACGCGCTGAGCGAGACCACCGCCCGCTTCGAACTCACGCTCAAGCCCGGCGCCCGGGTGCTGATGCATGTCGAGATCGCCTGCGATCCGCAGGCGGAGGCGGGTCGCCCGCGTCAGAAACCCTCGGAGACGTTCCTGTTCTCGATGGTCGAAGCGCGTCGCTCGCTGCGCGTCTCGTCCGCGCGCGCGGCCGCCATCGCCTCCTCCAACGAAATCTTCAACGAGGCGATCCGCCGCTGCATCTGCGATATCTATATGCTGGTCACCGACAAGCCGACCGGACCCTATCCCTACGCCGGCGTGCCCTGGTACAGCACCGCCTTCGGCCGCGATGCGCTGGTCACGGCGATGCAGACGCTCTGGCTCGATCCGCCGATCGCGGCCGGCGTGCTGGCCTACCTTGCCGAGCACCAGGCCGACGCCGTCGATCCGGTCGCCGACGCCGAGCCCGGCAAAATCCTGCACGAAGTACGTCACGGCGAGATGGCTGAACTGGGCGAGGTGCCGTTCCGGCACTATTACGGCAGTGTCGATTCGACGCCGCTGTTCGTCATGCTGGCCGGCCAGTATCTGGAGCGCACCGGCGACGTCGCCACCATTGCCGGACTGTGGCCGAACATCGAGCGCGCGCTCGACTGGATCGACCAGTATGGCGACCGCGACGGCGACGGTTTCGTGGAATACGGCAGACGCAACGAAAACGGGCTGGCCAACCAGGGTTGGAAGGACAGTTTCGACAGCGTCTTTCACGCCGACGGCACTCTCGCCGAAGGCCCGATCGCGCTGTGCGAAGTGCAGGCCTACGTCTATGCGGCCAAGCAGTCCGCCGCCGCGATCGCGCGCCAGCTTGGCCACGGCGCCCAAGCCCAACGCCTCGACGCCGAGGCCGAGACGCTACGTCTTGCCTTCAACGTCCATTTCTGGTGCGAGGAACTCGGCACCTACGCCATCGCGCTCGACGGCAAGAAGCGCCCCTGCCGGGTGCGCTCGTCCAACGCCGGACAGACTTTGATGACCGGCATCGTTCCCGCCGACCGCGCCGAGCGGATCGTCTCCGGCCTGATGGCCCGCCCGTTCTTTTCCGGCTGGGGCATACGCACGATTCCAGTGGGCGAGGCGCGCTTCAATCCGATGGCGTACCACAACGGCTCGGTCTGGCCGCACGACAACGCGCTCATCGGGCTCGGCTTTGCACGATATGGCTACAAGGAGGAAGCGGTTCGACTATTCGGCGGCCTGTTCGACGCCGCCCTCTATGCCGATCTGCGCCGCCTGCCGGAGCTGTTCTGCGGCTTTGCCCGACAGCGCGGCGAGGGCCCGGTCCGCTATCCGGTCGCCTGCTCCCCGCAAGCCTGGGCGGCGGCCACCCTGCCATGCCTGCTGCAGGCGACGCTGGGACTGCGGTTCGACCCGTCCACGGCGACCGTTCATTTCGACACGCCGCGACTGCCGGCCTTCCTCCAGGAGATGACGCTCTATAATCTCTCGGTGGGAGGCGCCCGGGTCAACGTGCACCTTTCCCGCGTCGGCAACGAGGTGGCGGTCAACGTGCTGGAGCGCGAAGGCTCAATCAAGGTGCAGATTACAAGCTGATCAGCCGGGTTTCTGCGGCGCCAGTTCCTTGACATGCGGGCTTTCACCGCCCAACCAACTCGGATTCTGCGCGGTTGTGTCAAAATGCGATGAACTCTTGAACAGCTCGTATTGCCCACGCTGAGCCGCGTCCACGGTCTTGACCAGCATGGCATCGATCTGTTGTGCCTCGATCGGCTTGAAGGTGCGTGCCGCTTCGATCGCCTGATTGATGATCTTGCTGCTGTCCAGACCGGTGATGACCACCGATGTCGGCAAATTAAGCGCGTAATGAAGGCAGTCCATCGGTGTCACCGTGCCGCTCTTCAGAATGATGCCGTCGCCGCCACCGAACGGCTTCATTGTCTGCACCGCGAGGCCGTCCTGCAATGCGACCGGCATCGCGTCCCGCGCGAAACTGCGGTAATGCGCGTCCATCACATTGCTCGGCATCAGCACCGCGTCGAACTGGAAGCCGTGCTGCCTGGCAACCTTCAGCATGGTCAGGTGGATCTCGGGATCCTTGTGCCCGGTGAAGCCGATATAGCGTATCTTGCCGGCCTTGCGGGCGGCGAGCGCGGTCTCGAGCGCTCCACCCTTGGCGAAGATCCGGTTCGGGTCTTCGAAGCGAAGCACTTCATGGAATTGCCATAGGTCGATATGGTCGGTCTTGAGGCGCTTGAGCGAGGTTTCAAGCTGTTGCTGAGCGGCTTGGGCGGTGCGTCCGTCCGCCTTGGTCATCAGAAACACCTTGCTCCGGTAGTTTCCTTGCGACAGCGCCAGACCCATGCGCTCCTCGCTGACGCCATGATTGTAGTCCCACGAATTATCCATGTAGGTGATGCCGCGATCGATCGCCTCATGGCACAGCGTGATGGACTGCGCCTGATCAATGCTTTTCTTGGCGAAATGCGAGCCGCCGAAGCCGATCGCGGACACCATCTCGCCGGTGCGCCCGAATTTGCGGTAGAGCATGTCCCCGCGCAGCACTCCGGGATCGGTCAGCTTGGGCAGGGCTGGCGGCGTCCCGGCGGGCGTCTGCGCTCCCGCGATCGCCGGAAGTGCTGCAATCGCGCCGCCGGCCATGATGGTCTTGAACAGGTCACGCCGTTCCATGCTGAGTCTCCATCGCCTCGATCTTCGTTGTAGGCGGCAAGGCGACCGGAGTTTCAGCCTTGCCGCGCAACGTGATCAGGCCAGCGCCTGATCGAGATCGGCGATGATGTCGTCGGCATGCTCTATGCCGATGGAAAGCCGCACGTAGCCAGGCGACACGCCGGTGGCGAGCTGTTCGTCAACGCTCAACTGTGAATGGGTGGTGCTGGCGGGATGAATGGCCAGCGAGCGCGAGTCGCCGATATTGGCAACATGATAGAACAGGCCAAGGCGATCGATGAAGCTGCGCCCGGCGGCGGCGCCGCCTTCCAGCTCGAAGCCAAGCAGGCCGCCGCGTCCGCGCGGCAGATAGGTCTCGCTGCGCTGCCTGCCGACGCCTTCGGGATGATGCGACGGGTGGATCACCCGGGTCACTTTGGGATGATCGGCAAGAAAGCGCGCCACCGTCTCGGCATTGTCGGAATGAGCGCGCATGCGCAGCGGCAGCGTCTCGATACCCTGCAGCAGCAGGAAGGCGTTGAACGGCGAGAGCGCGCAGCCGAGGTCGCGCAGCAGCGTGGTGCGGGCCTTGAGGATATAGGCGATCGGGCCGAGCGGGGCCGCGGCCTCGGTCCAGATGGCGCCATGATAGGATGGCTCCGGCGTGTTCAACGCCGGCTGGCGCTCGGCGTGCGCGGCCCAGTCGAAGGTGCCGCCATCGACGATCAGGCCGCCGATCGAGGTGCCATGGCCGCCGAGATATTTCGTGGCCGAATAAACGATGATCGCGGCGCCATGATCGAACGGCCTGACCAGAAACGGCGCCGCGGTGTTGTCGACGATAAGCGGAATGCCAAGCGGGCGGCCGAGGTCTGCCACTTCGCGTATCGGAAAGGCGCGCAGCTTGGGATTGGGCAGCGTTTCGGCATACCAGGCGCGTGTGCGATCGTCGCTGGCGCGCACGAAGGCCTCCGGGTCTGCCGGATCGACAAAGCGGGCTTCGATGCCCTGGTCGCGCAGCGTATTGGCGAACAGATTCCAGGTGCCGCCATACAGGTCGGTCGAGGAGACGATATTGTCGCCGGCGCGCGCCAGATTCTGCACGCTGAGCGCCGACGCCGCCTGCCCGGAAGCCAGGGCCAAGGCCGCCACCCCGCCCTCCAGACTGGCCACGCGCTTCTCCAGCACGTCGTTGGTCGGATTCATGATGCGGGTGTAGATGTTGCCGAGCTTCTGCAGGCCGAACAGGGCGGCGGCTTCCTCGGCGCTTTCAAATTGGTAGGAGGTGGTCTGATAGATCGGCACCGCCACAGCGCCGGTGGTCGGGTCCGCACGCCAGCCGGCATGCAAGGCCAGCGTTTCCGGCTTGAGGCTGTGTTGCGCGACCATGTGCCTTCCTCCAGATGATGACCAAAGTGGTCGTCCGCTTTGCGCCGGCTGTCAACGTCTCGGTGGAACGGCTAAACTACGCTTCGTTGCTGTGTTTCTATAGACATGACGCTTACAATTCTTTAAACAAGAGGATGGTGTCGGAGGCGCGCGGCCGCACCATTTCATCATCTGGCCGCCGGGGTGGCGGCGGCAATCCGTATCGAGCATTGAACATGTCGGGTCTTCGAAAGCTTTCCGGTCTTGTCTGCGTGGCGGCGCTCCTGAGCCTTGATGCATGTGCGACGCCGCCGCCGAGCGGGCCCAGCTTTGTGGCGCTTCCCGGTGATGGCAAGACCTACGCCCAGTTTTCCAATGAAGACGGCTATTGCCGGCAACTGGCATTCTCCCGCAGCGGCTACTCCAGTGGCGCCGGCGCCAACTCGACCGCGGGCGGGGCGGTGCTTGGCACAGCGATCGGCGCCGGCGCCGGAGCGTTGCTTGGCGCCGCGGCGGGAGCGCCCGGCTTCGGCGCCGCCGCAGGGGCCGGAACAGGTCTGATCGCCGGCACCGCGATAGGAGCCGATAACGGCGCGCTCTCCGAAGTCGCCGTGCAGCGCAACTATGACG
>CAXTRK010000014.1:0-85627 GCA_964246745.1 uncultured Acetobacteraceae bacterium | reverse complement strand
TGCCGCCGCCCTTGGAGGCGAGCCAGACATTCTCGTTCCAGAGGCCGACGATGCCTTCAAGGCTGTCGGAGGCCTCATTGAGAAAGCAGGAGATCGGCAAGCCGCGGCTGGTGCCGCCGTTCGAGAGCACCGGTGTGGCCGGCATGAACCAGTGCCTGGAGATGTAGTCGTAGATGCGCTGCGCGTGCGCCGCGTCGTCGCCATAGACGCTGGCGACGCGGGCGAACAGATCCTGATAGCTCTCGCCCGGCAGCAAATAGCGGTTGTCCAGCGTGGCGCGGCCGAAATCGGTGATCAGGGCATCCCGCGTGCGGTCGACGCGGACCTGATGATGGCCGGGCAGTTGCACCGCGGGCGCGAGCAGGTCGGCGCAGCCAGGATCGGAGGCGGCGTCATGGGCTTCGTGCAAAGGCATCAAGTTCTCCGTTGGAGAGTGCAGCAAGCGGCGCCTATTATTATGCCACCGGCGCTAGATGTCGCGCGGCAATCCGCCTGCAACCACTAGATGATGTTTGGGCGCGGTTTCAACAACGATTTATCGATGCGAGCCGAGGCCAAGCCCGAACCCTAGGCAGGACAGCGGCCTATGGGTTCGATGCCCGCTTTGCACAGGTGCCGCGACTCGCGGTCAGGCGGCGCTCGGCACCAGCAGATCGGCGATTCGCGACGACAGCGCGCGCAGCGTGAACGGCTTGGTCAGCACCGGGATGCCTGGCTCGAGGATCACGTCGTTGTTGGTGCCGAAGGCATAGCCGGTGATGAACAGGACCGGCAGGCCGGGGCGAAGCAGGCGCGCGCGTCGGGCCAGCGTCGAGCCGTCGAAACCGCCGGGCAGGCCGATGTCGGTGATCATCAGGTCGAGTGCCGCATCGCCTTGCACCAGGGCCATGGCGGCGAAGGCATCCTCCGCCTCCTGAACCGTATGGCCGCGCTCGCGCAGCAGATCGACGACCAGCATGCGCACCACCGCCTCGTCATCCACCACCAGGATGCGAGCGGCAGGCGGCTGCGGCGCCGCGGCCTGTGTCCGGTGCAGCGGCAGCAGCAGCCGCAGGCCCGACTCCGTCGGCTGGCCCATCTCGGCGCCGCCGCCGGTCGCGCGCAGCAGCGCACGGACCATTGGCAGCGCGGACTCGCCGCCCCAATGCGACCCGTCCGATGCTGGCGTGTCTTGCTCCCGCGAGAGTGTCAGCGCCGCCTGGCCGGTTGCGGGACGCGATGACAGCTCGGCCACCAGCCGGCCGGCGCCAGGCAGCGCAGCGCAGGCCAACGCGGCATCGAGCAAGGCTCGCTCAAGCAGGACCGGATCGCACCGCACCAGGATCGGCTCGTCGCCAAGCCGGCGCAGCTCGGGCGCCGGGGCGTGGGCGAGCATGGCTTTGATCCGTCCGAGCATGCCGTCAAGCACACGCTCAAGTGCGAGGACCTGCGGGCCGCTGGTCTCACGCAATGGTCCGAGCCGCGCGAACTCGAGGCCGGAGTCGATCTGCACGGTGACGTCGATGGCCAGGCCGAGAGTGAGCGTCTCGCCCGTGGCGCTCAGCGGCTGCGCGCGGGTCTTGAACCAGCCGGGGCGCTCGTCCCTGAGCCACGCCGGCACCAGCGCCCGGCACTCCGCCGCCGGTTCATTCGCGGCTTCGCGCCCCCCGCCTTCGCGCCCCCCGCCTTCGCGCCAACGCGCCAGGAAGGCGTGCGCCGCGGCATCGTCGCCGAAGCTCTCGTCGAAGGCGCGGTTGCACCAGAGCATGGCGCCGGCTGGATCGCACACCCAGGCCAGCTCGGTCATCGCCTCGGCAAGCGCCTGCTGCGCAGGAAGCAGGCGGGAGGAGTTGGGTAAGAGGCGGCCGGGTCGGTCCATATCCACCTTCCGCCGTCTCTGCGCGATCACCGGCGCCAAAAAAGAGTCACAAAGTTTTACCGACAACGCCGCACTCTGCTGGGTTTCTTACGATTAGTAAACTAACTTCACGCGAAAACTTTTCCGAACCGGTTGCCGAGGAACGCGCCGAGCCCGATCTGCTCCTGACGGATATAGCCGGAGTCCGGCAGCACGCCGGTGGCGAGCAGGTCGAGCACCGCGCAGATGCTGCCCGCGGTGGTGCGCTGTATGGCGGTTCGCGCGCGGCCGCCGATGCCGCCATGCTCCACCCGGCGCGCCAGCGTCTCCTGCGTCAGCCTGCCGTCACGGCTGCCGATCACGGTGACGAAAATCACCACCACGTCCTGCGCCGTGGCCGGCAGCGCATGCTCCAGCAGCGCGCCGAGCAGGTCGCGCCGGTCGGCCAGACGCAGGTCGCGCAGCAGCAGCTTCATCACCGCGGCATGGCCGGGATAGCGCATGGTCCGGTAGTTCAGCTCGCGCACCCGCCCGGCATAGGTCTCGCACAGCGAGCCGAGGCCGCCCGAGGTGTTGAACGCCTCGTAGGCGACGCCGTCGACCTTCAGGCTCTCGCACTCCTCGAGCGCCGGCACCAGGCAGCGCTCGCCGCGCACGATCGCCTCGCAGGGCTCGATATATTCGTTGATGACGCCCTCCGTGCTCCAGGTCAGGTTGTAGCCAAGCGCATTGTCGGGATAGCGCGGCAGCGCGCCCACGCGCAGGCGGATGCTGTCCAGCGTCTCGAAACGCTGCGCGATGTCATGTGCCGCGATCGAGACGAAGCCGGGGGCAAGACCGCATTGCGGAATGAACGCCGAACGCGACTCGCGCGCGAGATCGCGCACCACACGCGTGCTGGCAACGTCCTCGGTGAGGTCAAGATAATGCGCGCCGGCGGCGAACGCGTTGGCCGCGATCTGCGTGGTGAGATGAAACGGCGCGGCCGACAGCACCGCATAGCGCCCATGCAGCGCCCGCGACAGCGCCTCGGGTGCCGCGATATCAAGCGGCAGACGGTTGACCTCGCCCTCGATCACGACGCGGTCGAGGGCCGCCTGGTCGCGGTCGATCAAGGTCACCGCGTAGTCCCCAGACATCGCGAGCAGTTCCGCGATGGCCGAGCCGATCTTGCCGGCGCCGATGACGGCGATGTCTTTCATCAAGCACTCCTGGACGCGCTCCTGGGGGAATGGATAGGCCGGCGAGCGGACTTACGATGGCATAGGAGGACGCGCGAGCTCAGCTTGTGCTCAGATCGAGCCGCCCCAGAGCACTGGCCCGGTCGGCAGCCCGGTTGGCGAGCCGCCGCGCGGCTCCTGACTGACCAGGATCTTGCCGCTGATTCCTGTCCGCAGCACCGTGCCCGGAGCCAGCCGCACGCCGCCTACCGGCAGCAGCCCGATCGGCTGGGGCACCTTTGAGCCGCTCTTCAGCAGCCATAGCTCAAGGGTGTGGTCGGGCGCCACATGCACGGCGCCGACCGGTGTGACGCTGACGCCGCCACCTGGAGTGGTTTCGACGAGGAACACCGAGGCACCCGGCTGCGTCAGCGGCAGCAATGCCGCGACTTGCGGCCGACCAGCAGGAGGCGGCAGAGGCGGCGGCGGCCGCAACACGGCAAAGCCCGCGATCGCGGCGGCAAGCGCGAAGCCGGCCGCGGTGCCGCCCTGCCAGAAACGCAGCGCGCCGCGCCCAGCCCCGGGCTCCGGCGCGACCCTGGGCCCCGGCGCGGGCGCCGCCTCCTCCTGGGCGGCCGCATTGCCGCCCCAGGCGCTCGACTCGATACGTGACCAAAGCGTCTCCGGCGGCGCCTGCGGGCGGCTCAGCGAGGCGAGCGGCGCCAGACGACGCTCCCAGGCGGCGATCGACGCGCGCAAGGCGGGATCGGTCGCGGCGTCGCGTTCCAGGGCGGCACGGTCGGCCAGGTCCAGCGTGCCGAGCACATACTCGGCGGCGAGCAGGTCGGCCTCTTCGCCCGCCGGATTGGCGCCGCTCCCGCTCATCTCTCGAGACACCGGCGCAGGTTGAGCAGCGCCCGCCTGACCCAGGATTTGACCGTGCCGAGCGGCGACCGCATTCTGGTTGCCAGCTCGGAATGGGTCAGACCTTGGGCAAACGCCAGCAGCACCACGCGCCGCTGCTCATCATCGAGTTCGTCGAGACATCGACGCAGCGCCGAGGCCTGATCGTCCGCGGCAAGCCGGTCGAGCGCGTCGGGCGCGCTGTCCGCCTCGTCCGCCGGCTCGCCGCCGTAACTCTCCCGGCCGCGCTTGCGCACGATGTCGATGGCACGGTAGCGCAACAGGCTGGCCAGCCAGGCCTCGGCGCGGCCGCGCGAGGGATCGAACCGCGACGAGCGCTGCCATACCTGCAGAAAGGCGTCATGCACGGCGTCGGCCGCGAGCTGCGGTTGTCGGGTCAGCCGCAGCGCCTGCCCATAGAGCTGGGCCGATTGCAGATCGTAGAGACGGCGGAACGCAACGCGGTCGCCGCCGCCGCAGCGTGCGAGGAGCGACTCCAGCGACTCAGCGTCATCCGCATTCGACTCGTCCGCCATGCCAGGCCGAAACCATCCAAGCTGCACCGGGCGCACGCTAGCGGCTTGTTCGAACAATAGCGAGACGCAGAACGAAGCGGCTATGGCGTCCCTCATATGCGCCTTACGAAACAGTCGTGCATTTGGATGAGGCGGGCATTTGGATGAGGCGGGCATTTGGATGAGGCGGGCATTTGGATGAGGCGGGTGGCGGACTCGATTTGCGTCATGCGCTGAGAACCACCTATGCCGCGGATCGTTGACCGAGCGCCAACAGACCGGAGTCCACGATGAAGCACACAGCCGCGCGTTCCCGCCTGCGCGAAGGACGACCAAGCCCGCGAGGCGCTACCTGGAACGGACGAGGCGTCAACTTCGCCCTGTTCTCCGCCAACGCCACCAAGGTGGAGCTGTGCCTGTTCGACGATTCCGGAACCCAGGAGCTGGAACGGATTGAATTGCCGGAATACACCAACGAGATCTTTCATGGGTTTCTGCCCGATGCCCGTCCGGGGGCGATTTACGCGTATCGTGTGCACGGGCCTTACGAACCCGCCGCCGGCCACCGCTTCAATCCGAACAAGCTGGTGATGGACCCGTATGCCAAATCAATCGTCGGCCATATCGAATGGAACCCGGCCTTGTTCGGCTATGTCATGGAAAGCGGCGACGACCTGACCTTCGACACGCGCGACAGCGCCCGCTTCATGCCCAAGGGCCGTGTCATCGATGGCGCCTTCAGTTGGGGCGACGACCGACCGCCGCGGCACGGTTGGGACCGGACGGTGATCTCCGAGCTGCATGTCAAAGGCTATACGCAGCGCCATCCGGCGGTGCCCGAGGCGCTGCGCGGCACGTTTCGCGGCCTCACCGATCCGGCGGTGCTGGCACATCTGAAATCGACCGGAGTCACCGCGGTCGAACTGCTGCCGGTGCACAGCTTCCTCGATGACGACTACCTGCTCGACAAGAAGCTCACCAATTACTGGGGCTACAACACCATCAGCTTCTTTTCGCCGGCACGCCGCTACGCCAGCGTTCCCGATTTCGCTTTTTCCGAGTTCAAGGAAATGGTCGGCCGACTGCACGAGGCCGGACTCGAGGTGATTCTCGACGTCGTCTATAATCATACCGCGGAAGGCAACGAAAAGGGCGCCACCTTGTCGTTCAAGGGCATCGACAACGCCAGCTATTATCGCCTGCTGCCGGACCAGCCACGTTATTACATTAACGACACGGGGACCGGGAACACCGTCAATCTCAGCCATCCGCGTGTCATCCAGATGGTCACCGACAGCCTGCGCTACTGGGTCGAGGAGATGCATGTCGACGGCTTCCGCTTTGATCTCGGCACCATCCTGGCACGCGAGCCGTACGGCTTCGATCAGCAGAGCGGCTTTCTGCGCGCCGTGGGACAGGATCCCGTCTTGTCCGAGGTCAAGCTGATCGCCGAGCCCTGGGATTGCGGGCCGGGCGGCTACCAGGTGGGCGGCTTCGCGCCGGGCTGGGCGGAATGGAACGATCGTTTCCGCGACGTGGTACGCTCGTTCTGGAAGGGCGACGAAGGCATGCTGCCCGAACTGGCGACCCGCATCACGGGCTCCGCCGACAAGTTCAACTGGGCCGGCCGCAGGCCGTGGGCCAGCGTCAATTTCCTCACCGCGCATGACGGCTTCACGCTGCACGACACGGTTTCCTACAACGACAAGCACAACGAGGCCAACGGCGAGAACAACCGCGACGGCACCGACAACAATCATAGCTGGAATTGCGGCGCCGAGGGTCCGACCACCGATCCGTCCGTCATCGTGCTGCGCGAGCGGCAGAAGCGCAACATGCTGGCGACGCTGCTGCTGTCGCAGGGTCTGCCGATGCTGGTCGCGGGCGACGAGTTCGGCCGCACCCAGGGCGGCAACAACAACGCCTATTGCCAGGACAACGAAATCTCCTGGGTCGACTGGGAGCATGACGCGGCGGGGCACTCGCTCGCCGCCTTCACCGCCAAGCTCGCCCGCCTGCGCCGCACCTTTCCGATCCTGCGGCGCGAGCGCTTTCTGACCGGCGCCCACAACGAGACGCTGGACATACGCGAGCTGACCTGGGTCACCGCGAATGGCATCGAGATGGAAGACGCGGACTGGCATGATCCGACGGCACGATGCATCGGCTTGATCCTCGACGGACGGGCGCAGCCGTCCGGGCTGCCCAAGCGCGGCATCGATCGCACCGTGCTGCTGCTGCTCAACGCGCACCATGAACGGGTGGCCTTCACCCTGCCGGAGGTCGCGGGAGGCGAAGGCTGGCTGCTCCATGTCGACACTGATCGGCCGGAAATGGACGAGGTGCAGGCGTTCGGGTTCGGACACTCCTACGTCATGATCGAACGGTCGCTGTCGCTGCTCGAACTTGATCGCAAGGGCGAGCCGCTTGGCGAGATGTCGCGGTGAACGTTTCCGAGGTGATGAGCCGGGACGTCGAGTTCATCGAGGAGGGCGCCACGGTGCAGGCGGCGGCGGAACTGATGGGCGAGATCGATGTGGGCGCGCTTCCGGTCGGCACGCCGGACCGGCTGATCGGCGTCCTCACCGACCGCGACATTCTCTACCGCGTCGTCGCCCGCGGTCTTGATCCGGCCACGACCCGGGTGCGCGACGTGCTGTCGCGGCCCGTGGTGGCCTGCCGGGAAGAGGATACCGTGCTCGCGGTGATGGACATGATGGCCGCCAGCCACATACGACGCATGCCGGTGCGCGGCGCCGCCGACAGTGTCGTGGGATGGATCACGCTCGCCGATCTCTCGCGTCGTCTGCTTGTCGATAATGCGGCCCTGCAGGGCGCGCTGCGGGAACTGACGGAAGCCGCCTGAATGATGGCGCGCGCCTGCTACCGCCCGTAGCGACGGGCGGCGCTGCGAACCACCGCGGTCGGCAGGTCGAGACGGGCTTCAAGGTAATCCAGGAAACGCAGCGTCGCCGGAAAGCGCGCGTCGGACGCGATGATCCCGATGACGTAGGCGTAGGCCGCGACATCCTGCGCCACGATCCGCTCCAATTGGTGGCCCAGGCTTGGAGGCGCCTCCAGGGCGTTCTGGAAGATGGCAAGCGTCGCCGCCCCGGCGCCCACCGAGGTCAGCCAGCCGCGCAGACGATCGGACTCGCCGGTCAGGTCGCGCACGGGGCGGCCCGCGAGCAGGGCGATCGCCAGCAACCCGGCAAGCGTCTCCTGCTGCTCCTCGCGCAGCACGCGGAAGTTCAGGGATAACGGGTAGAGTGTCTGATGGCGGTTCTGCAGCCAGGCATGCAGCACTTTCTCCGACATCGCCGCCAGCACCACATCCTCGCCGCCACCTACGGGGCGCTCGCGCCTGCCGACCCCCGCGACTGGCGGCGGCGGATCGGCTTCCGGCGGGAAAGCCGCGAGGTCGATGCCGGTGGCAAGACTTTCCAGCGACGCGGAGACGCCGTCCCGCGGACGCAGACGCAGCAACAGCCGGTCGAAAACCATCTTGTATCCGCACTCAGGCGGAGGTCGGCGGCGCCAGCAGCGCGTCGATCTGTGCCAGCAGACGCGAGAAATCGACCGGCTTGGGATGATAGTCGTCGCAGCCCGCCGCGAGCGCCTTTTCGCGGTCGCCCGACATCGCGTGCGCGGTCAGCGCAATGATCGGGATCGCGCGGCTTCGCTCGTCGGCTTTCATCATGCCGGCCGCGGTCCAGCCATCCATCACCGGCAGGTTCATGTCCAGCAGCACGATGTCCGGACGTTCCTCGATCGACTTGTCCACGCCCTGCTGCCCGTCCGTCGCCACGACGACATCATAGCCGCGCCGCTTCAACCGACGCGACAGGAAGTCCCAGATCTCCTCATGGTCCTCGACCAGCAGGATACGGCTCATACGATCTCCCCTCGGCGCCACATCCAAGGCTGGCGCCCGCGTTCAACGCCGGTTATGCCAGATGGCTTCGACTCCGCAACCACCTAGACCCCCCCAATCCAGAGTCGCCACGGGAGTGCTCCACGCCGATGACACTACACGAGGCGCTTGCCTTCGGACTGGTCGCCGCCACCGTCGGCGGGTTCCTGTCCGGCCGCCTGCCCTATGACCTGGTCGCCCTCGCCGCGCTGGTCGCGGGTGTCGCGATCGGCATCGTGCCGGCCGAGCAGGCTTTCGCAGGCTTCTCCAGCGAAGTCGTGATCATCATCGCGGCAGCACTCGTGGTCAGCGCGGCCGTCGCGCGGTCGGGGATCGTCGAGGCGGCGATGCGGCCGATCGTGCCCCGGCTGCGCACCGCCAGGACCCAGGTGCCGGTGCTGGTCGGCAGCGTCATGCTGCTTTCCATGGTCACCAAGAACGTCGGCGCGCTTGCCATCTTCATGCCGGTGGCGCTGCAATTGGCGCGGCGCACCAAGACTCCGCCCTCCGCCCTGCTGATGCCGATGGCGTTCGCCTCCATGCTGGGCGGCCTGGTGACCCTGGTCGGCACCTCGCCGAACATCCTGATCGCCAAGGTCCGCCTTGATATCGAGGGCAAGCCGTTCGGCATGTTCTCCTACACCCCCGTAGGCTTGTCAGTCGCCTTGGTCGGCTTCGTCTTCCTGGCCTTCGCCTGGCCGCTGCTGCCACGCGGACGACGGGCCGTCTCGGGGATGGAGGCGGCCTTCAACCTGGAGGACTACACCGCCGAGGCCGGCGTGCCCGAGACATCGCACGCCTGCGGACGCACCATCGCCGAAATCGAGGCGATGGCCGAAGGCGACGTGCAGGTGGCCACCGTGGTGCGCGAACGCTATCGCCGTTATCCACGACGCCCGGACTGGCCGGTGCGCGCGGATGACGTGCTGCTGCTGCGCGGCGAGCCCTCCGACCTGGAGCGGCTGGTCGCGCGCGCGCGGCTCACGCTCGCCGGCGGCGGCCATGGCGAGGCGCGTGTCGTCGAGGGCGTGGTGACGGCGGATTCACCCTTGGTCGGGGAGACGCTCGCGCACGCCGGGCTTGAGCAGCGCTTCGGCATCGGCGTGCTCGCAGTGAGCCGCAGCGGCGCGCGCATCAGGCAGCTCCTGGCGAATGTGCGCGTGCGCGCGGGCGATGTCGTCGTGCTGCGCAGCGCCTCGCCGCAGATGCCTGAAACCCTTGGTGAACTGCGCGTGCTGCCCTTGGCCGAACGCAGCATCACGCTGGGCCGCAACGATCGCAGCTTCCTGCCGGCGTTGGTGCTGCTGGCGGCGATGGTGCTCGTCGCCCTGCACGTGGCCCCGGTCGGCATCGCCTTCTTCGGGGCCGCGGTCGTGCTGCTGCTGATGCGTGTGATGACCATGCACGAGGCCTACGAGACGGTCGAATGGCACCTGCTGATCCTGCTCGGCGCGTTGATTCCGATCAGCCGCGCCATTCATGACACGGGCGGGACGAACCTGATCGCCGGCCTGATGCTGCATGTCACGCATCATTTGCCCGGCATGGCCGTGCTGGGGTTCGTTCTGGTCCTGACGATGGTGGCGACGCCGTTCCTGCAGAACGCGCCGACGGTGCTGATCCTGGGTCCCATCGCCGCCAGCCTGGCGGTCAAGCTTGGCTTCAACCCTGATCCGTTCCTGATTGCGGTGGCGCTGGGCGCCGGCTGCGACTTCCTGACGCCGCTCGGACATCAATGCACCACCCTGGTGATGGGGCCGGGCGGCTACCGTTTCGGCGACTATGCCCGTCTGGGCGCGCCGCTGTCGCTGCTGGTGGTGGTTGCCGGACTACCGCTGATCGCCTTCTTCTGGCCTTTGCACGGACATTGAAAACCCATGGCACGCCTTCCCTCCCCGCGGCACCGTCGACTCGACCCCCTGATCGCGCTGGCCGCCTTGCTGTTCGCGGCCGGGTTGTGCGCCTTCGCCGGCTACGTTGCCCTTCAGGAGCGCGTGGACAGCCGAACCGCCGTCTGGAACGGCCGGATCATCAACGCCGAGCGCCTGCTCTCCGCCCTGAAGGACGTGGAGACCGGCGAACGCGGCTACATCCTCACCGGTGAGACGAGCTATCTGCAGCCTTACCAGGACGGCATTGCCGATGGCCGCGGCGCCTTGCGCGACCTGCCCGCGCGCGGGCCGTTCGGCTCGACGCTGCCGGCGCTGGTGGCGGCCAAGCTCGACGTGGCGGCGCGGATCGTGGCCAGCAAGCGTGCGGGCGACAACCAGGCCGCGCTCCATTTCATGCTGGACGGACAGGACAAGGCGGCGATGGACCGCGTCCGCGAGGCCGTAGCCGGGCTGCAAGGAGAATCGCAGGAGCATATCCGACACATCGAGGCGCAGGATGCGTCACAACGCTCGGCTTTGCTCGCCATCGCCATCCTGGCGTTGTTGAGCGGCTTCGGCAGCGTCCTGCTGGTGGCGCGGCGCAGGCGTCGGTCCGAGCAGCAGAGCCAATCCCGGCTCGCGCTGAGCGAGCAGCGCTTCCGCACCTCGATCGAGGCCAGCGCCTCGATCATCTGGCTGATGGCGGCTGACGGACGCTTCACCGAGCCGCAGGCGGCCTGGACGTCGTTCACCGGGCAGGGTTCGGCCGGATTGCAGGGCACCGGCTGGATGCAGTGCATCCATCCCGAGGACCAGGCGGCGACCGCGGGGCTCTGGCCGGAGGCGATCGCGGCCGGGGCGCCGTTCATCCTGGAACACCGGCTGCGGCGCGCCGACGGAGGCTGGCGCAACATGCTCGTGCGCGCCGTTCCGGTCCGCGACGAGGCGGGAGGCGTTCGCGAATGGGTCGGCACCCATACCGACATCACCGATCAGCGCCAGGCGGAGGCCGATCTGCTGACCGCGAAGGAGGCCGCCGAAGACGCCAACCGCGCCAAAAGCCAGTTCCTCGCCAACATGAGCCACGAACTGCGCACGCCCCTGTCGGCGGTGATCGGCTACAGCGAGATGCTTGAGGAGGAGATCGAGGATCTTGGCGAGAAGTCGCTGCTCGAGGATGTGCGCAAGATCAACAGCAACGCGCGCCACCTGCTCAGCCTGATCAACGACGTGCTCGACATCTCGAAGATCGAAGCCGAACGCATGACGACCTATGCCGAGGAATTCAATACGGCGGCGCTGCTGCGCGAGGTTGCCTCGACCGTGCAGGCATTGATCGATACAAAGCACAACACGCTGGTCCTGGATCTGGGAGACGAGCCGGCGCTCGGCGCCATGCATACCGACCAGGTCAAGCTGCGCCAGTGCCTGTTCAACCTGATCAGCAACGCGGCCAAGTTCACCGAGAACGGCAGCATCACCCTGCGCGCGCGCCGCGACGACGCGGACATGCTGTTCAGCATCGCCGATAGCGGCATCGGCATGTCGCCAGAGCAGCTCGAACGCCTGTTCGAACGCTTTGCCCAGGCGGATGCGTCCACCACGCGCCGCTTCGGGGGCACCGGCCTCGGTCTTGCGATCACGCGCGCCTTCTGCCGCCTGCTCGGCGGCGACGTCACTGTGGAGAGCGTCGAAGGGCATGGCTCCACCTTCACTATACGCATTCCGGCGTTGCTGCCTGAAGCGGAGCCCGAGCCGGTTCAGGATACGGCGCCGACACAGGCGGTCGGCAATCATCTGGTGCTCGTCGTCGATGATGATCCGAGCCAGCGCGAGCTACTCACCAGGTTCCTGGAACGCGAAGGTTTCGCGGTGCGAACGGCGTCGGACGGCAAGGCCGGGCTGGCGCTGGCACGCGAGCTGTTGCCACGCGCGATCCTGCTCGACGTGATGATGCCGCAGATGGACGGATGGTCGGTGCTGAGCGCGCTCAAGGCCGATGCGGCGCTGGCCGCCATTCCGGTGGTGCTGGTGACGTTCATCAACGACGTGGCTCTTGGCGAGTCGCTCGGCGCCGCCGAACTGGTTCCGAAGCCGGTGGATTGGGAACGGCTCGGCCATGTGATGGAGCGTTTCCGCGGCGAGGGCCATGTGCTCGTGGTCGACGATGAAGCCGACACCAGGCATCGAATGCGTACCGTGCTCGAACGCAACGGCTGGTCGGTGGTGGAAGCGGCGAACGGCCAGGAGGCACTGGAGCGGGTCACCCAGTCGGTGCCGCGCCTGATTCTGCTCGATCTCACGATGCCGGTGATGGACGGCTTCACCTTCCTGCACGCGCTGAGGGAAAAGCCGGACTGCCGCGATGTGCCGGTCGTGGTGATGACCGCGCGCGACCTCTCCGCCGACGACCGCAAGCGTCTGAAGGGCGTGGACCGCGTACTGGCCAAGGGCGAGACCAGCCTGCGCACCCTGGCGGGCGAACTGCTGGCGCTCGCCTCCGATCCGCCGGCGCATCATCACGAGGCGTCATCGGACTCCAGCGTATAGAGGTTGGCCAGCCTGCCTGTGCCCAGCCTCCCTGTGCCCAACCTCCCTGTGCGGCGCCGCTAGATCATTACGGTCGCGCGGCTCCAGGCCATGATAGCGGCGGTCGAAATAGACCAGGCCGTGCGCGACGTCGCCGATACGGACGGCCTCTATTTCGCAAAACAGCACATCGTGCGTTCCCACTTCGAGAACGCTTGCGATGAACCCGTCGAACACGGCAATCGCCCGTTCGAGCACCGGCGCACCGGTGACAAGCGTGCCCCAGCGTGCTCCCGCAAAACGTTGCTCCATCGCGACGCCGCTGGCGAACAAGGCCGAGATCTCGCGCTGGTCCCCCGCAAGCGTGTTCACGCAGAGCGGAGCGCCGACGAAGAACTCTCCACGCGAACTCGACATGCGGTTCATGCAGACCAGCAGCGTCGGCGGCTCGTCGGTCACCGAGCACACCGCCGAGGCGGTGAAGCCTTGCCGTTGGCCGCCCGACTGAGTGGTGATCACGTTCACGGCGGCGCCGAGGCGTGACATGGCGTCGCGATACAGCATGCGTTCTACAGGCACTCTGCGTTTTTCCCTTGTTGGTGACGAGGGCGATCAATCCCTCCGCCGCGCGGACCCGAAGCTGATCGCCAGAATCGCCAGGACCAGCAGGCCACTGGCGACCTGCTGCCATTCGAAATTCCATCCAATCAGCACCAGGCCGTCCGCAACAACACTCAGCATCAACACGCCAAGCGCAGTGCCGATGATGCTTGGGCGATGGCCCGGATGGAAGGTGGTGCCGATGAAAGTGGCGCCGATCGCATCCAGCACATACGCGCTTCCGGCGCCTGGCGCGTAGGACTTCACCGTGCAGGACAGCAGCACGCCGGTGACCGCGCAGCATCCGGCGGCGAGGACATAGACCAGAACAGTGTCGCGCCGTACCGGCAGGCCCGAAAGCCGCGCCGCCTCGCGCTGCAGGCCGAGGGCGGTCATGCGCTGACCGAGCAATGTCCGTTCCGTGATCACCCAGAGCCCGAGAAGGCAGATCGCAACCAACCAGACCGGCATTGGCACGCCAAGCAGGCTGCCTCGGGCGACAAAGCCGACCGACGCTGGCAGCGGCACATTCATTAGGTAGATCGTCTGTCCGCCGTCGGAGGCAAGCTGCTGCACGCTCTGGCCGATGAACAACGTGCCCAGTGTTGCGAGAAAGGGCGCGATTCCCACGACGCCGATCAGCAGCGCATTGAGCGTGCCGACCGCGAGCGCCGCGAGCAGCGCCGCGAGCAGGTCCAGGGAGAAGCCGCCGCCAGCCAGCAGCGACTGGGTGAAGGCGAGACTGGCCATATCGGCCGCGGTGCCGAGGGAGAGATCGATGCCGCCCGCAATCACCACCAGTGTCATTGCGCCGGCGACAAAGCCGAGCATGACGAAATGATCGACCAGCAAGCTGCGCAGGTTGCCGGCGGTGAGGAACCCCGGCGCCGCCACCGAGAAGAACACGAGGAGTGCCAGCAGGGCGGTCGGGAGCACGAAGCGCACGGCGTGCCGGGCGACCGTCCGCCACGGCGCGGAGGCAAGGCTCGCGCTCATGACGGGGCTTGCCGGCGCGCGAGCGTGGTCAACGCGACCGCGAGCAGGATCAGCGTGCCCTCGACGCCGCTGACCCAATAGCTCGACAGGTTCAGGAGCTGGAACGCATTGACCAGCCCGCCGATGAACAGCACGCCGAGCACGGTGCCGCCGATCGAGGGCGTGAGCCGGCGCGAGACGACGACGCCGAGCAGCGTCGTGAGCACGGCCGGAAGCAGGCTGTCGCCGGAGCCGGGCGAGGAGCCGCTGAGCAGGGCGGCCGACAGCACGGCCGCCGCGGAGGCGCAGGCGCCGCTAATCAGGTAGCTCCCGGCGACGTAGGCGCCGACATGCAGCCCGGCCGCGCGCGCGGCTTCGGGATGAGCTCCAACCGCGCGCAGCCGCAGGCCGAACGGCGCATGGTCGAGCAACGCCCCCAGCAGCAGTGCCGCTACAACAAAGACGATGGCGAGCCAGGGGAGCTGGAACGGACCGTTGCCGCCAAGCCGGTCCAGAAGCGGCGTCGTCGCGGAGATCACGGTGTTCCGGGTCAGGACCAGTTCGAGGCCGCCCGCGAGATTCATCATCGCGAGCGTGGCCAGCAGCGGCACGATGCCGAACCGCCGCACGGCCACCGCGTTGAGCGCGCCGATCCCGAGCCCGCCCAGCGATGCCGCCGCGAGGGCCGCGCCATCGCCATATCCGCGATGGGCGATTACGGCGTAGAGGGCGGCGCAGAACCCCATGTTCGCGGCAATGGAGAGATCGATGCCACCGCGCACCACCTCGCCACCGCCCGCGATCATGACCGCGGTCATGCCGAAGGCGAGCAGGCCCGGCACGGCGGCCTGCTGCACAATGTTGGCGAGATTGGCGGGACGCAGGAAGCCCGGCGCCTGCCAGGCGCAGACCGCGAGCAGCACCGCCATTACCGCGAGACCGGCCGCGCGCAGCGAGAGTGTGGACGCAACCGCGAACGGACGGCGCGTCTGGCTGCCGGCGGCAAGGGGCGCTGTTCCGCTCACGCCGCCATTTCCGAGGCGCCGGTGGCGCAGGCCAGCAGGGTCGACGCATCCGTGTGCGCCGTCTCGAACCGGCCGGCGATGCGGCCGCGATACAGCACCAGGATGCGGTCGGTGAGGCCGAGCAGCTCCTCCAGGTCCGAAGAGAACAGGATCGCGCCAGCGCCGCTCGCCACCGTTTCCGCCAGCAATGCGTAGATCTCGCCCTTGGCCGCGACATCCACGCCGACGGTCGGCTCGTCGAGCAGATAAAGCCGGGCATCGCGCCGCAGCCATTTGCCCAATGCGACCTTCTGCTGGTTGCCGCCGCTCAGCTCCGCGACCGGCTGCTCGCGGCCAATGCTGCGCACCTGCAGCCGCTCGATCAGCGCATCGGCGGCGCGCGCCTGACGCGGGCGGTCGAGCAAGCCGTGCCGGCGGAACTCGTCGAGGCTGGCAAGGGTCGCGTTCTCGCGCACGGAGAGACGTCCGAGCACGCCTTCCGCCCGCCGGTCCTCCGGCACAAAGGCGATGCCGTGCCGGATCGCGTCGCGCGGCGTCGCAATCGCGAGCTTCGCGCCATCCAGCGTGATCTCGCCGCCACCCGCGCCGGGCGCGCCGAACAGCGCGCGCAGCAGCGGCTTGCCGCCGCATCCGAGCACGCCGGTGATGCCCAGGATCTCGCCCGCGCGCACATCGAACGAGATGTCCTCGAACGCGTTTCGGCGCGCGAGGCCGCACACGCCGAGCAGGCGCCGTGCGGCCGGTCTTCGCCGGGGCGGAAACACCGTATCGATGCTGCGGCCGACCATCATCGAGACGATGTCGCCAAGCGGTGTCTGGCGTGGAGTCACCGTGCCGACGCTGCGGCCGTTGCGCAGCACGGTGACCACGTCGCACAGCCGCTCGATCTCATCGAGGTAATGCGAAACGTAGAGAATCGTGATGCCGGCCGCGCGTAGCCGGCGCACGATCCCGGTCAGGTGCATGACCTCGCGGCTGACCAGGGCCGCGGTCGGCTCGTCGAACACCAGCACGGATGGGTTGTCCATCAGCGCGCGGGAGATCTGCACGATCTTCTGCTGCCCGGTGGTCAGCTCCGAGACCAGCGCGTCAACGGGCAGCTCGAGATCGAAATGGGTGCGGAAAGCCTCGCGCGCCGCCTTGCGCATGCGTCGGCGGTCGACCAGGCCGAGCCGGCGCGGCTCACGGCCGAGAAACAGCGCCTCGGCGACGGTGGCGCTAGGCACCAGCAATCGCTCCTGATGGATGAAGCCCAATCCCAGCCGCGCGCTGTCCGCGGGCGAGATCGCCGACAGCGTGCGGCCGGACAGCGCGATGCTGCCGCCATCCGGGCGCAGCAGGCCGGCCAGGATCTTGATCAGGGTCGACTTGCCAGCGCCGTTCTGGCCGACTAGCCCGTGTACGGTTCCCGGCCGCAGCACGAGATCGCAGCCGTCGAGCGCGATTGCGCCGCCGAAGCTCTTGCGTATCCCGTGCATCGCGAGCGCCGGCTGGGTCATGAGCCCCGGCCGATCATGAACCTTGCCCGAGCTGCCTGCGCACCTCTGCCGCGTTGGCCTTGGTCACCAGGCGTGAAGCGATCAGCGTGGTGCGCGCAAGCGTGTGGTCGCCGGCGAGATAGCGCGCCGCGTTGTCCACCGCCGCCTTGCCAATCAGCGAAGGCTGCTGCGCCACGATCGCGGCAGCCGGGGAGTTCGGGTTCTCCAGCATCTGCACCGCTTCCGGGCTGCCATCGACGCCATAGGTCTTCACCTCGGTGCGGTGCGCCGCCTCCAGCGCCTGCGTGGCGCCGATCTGCGGAATGTCCCAAGCCGACCAGATCGCGGCGATACTGCCGTTTTGCGGATACTTGCTGAGGATCTCGCTGATCTGGCTGTAGGCGTTCTGCACCGTGTTGGGGATCACCTCGCGAAGCTCGGGTTGGATCACGGTGATGTCCGGATGCTGCTTCAGCACCGCCCGCAGCTCATCATAGCGGATGGCGCAGACCGGCACGCTGTAGAAGCCATTGAACACGATGATCCTGCCATGGCCGTGCAGGTCGGAGACGAGCTGCTCGGCAAGTTCATGACCGATCCTGTGGTTGTCGGACGTGCTGTCGTTGATCGAGGAGGACGAGACGGTGTCGACCGTAAACAGCGGAATGCCGGCGCGGCGGATCCGTCGCAGCCAGGGCTCCAGCACGCTCGAATTGCCCAGCTCCTCAATTATCGCGTCGGGACGCTGCGCGATCAAGGTCTGGATCTGCGCGATCTGGCGTTTGTCGTCGCGTCCCGCGTCCAGCGCGATCGGCGTGCCGCCAAGCCGCTTCACCTCCGCGACCTGGGCCTGGTAAGCCTTGAGGTCCCAGTAGTGGCTGGTGCCCACGGTGGTGATGCCGATGCGCTTGCCGGCAAGCGAGGGCACGTCCGGTCTATCGGCGGCGCGTGCCGCGGACAGGCAGGTTGCCGTCAGCAGCGCCGCGGCGAAGAGGCGGCCCGAGCGTCGTTTCATGGCGGTTCTCTCCTTTAGGCGGCGTCGGCAGCGCGCGCGGACACGGTCGCCCAGGACCGGCACTCGGCCGCGGGATGCGGGGATGCGAGCCGAGGACCCGCGCCGAACAGCTTCTCGCGCAGCGTCCCGTGGGCATACTCCTGCTTGTAGAGGCCGCGGCGCTGCAGCTCCGGCACGACGAGATCCACGAAATCCTCGAAGCTTTCCGGCGTCACTGCGTAGGCGAGATTAAAACCATCCACGCCGGTATCCTCCATCCAGCCCTGCATCTCGTCGGCCACACGCTCCGGGCCGCCGACGATGCGCGCGCCCAGGCCGCCGATCGCTGAGCTTTCGGCCAGCTCGCGCACCGTCCAGATCCTGTCCGGATCATCGACGGTAAGCGCGTCGATGGCGGAATGGATCGCGTCGTTGCGAATGTGCTTGACCGGATCGTCGGGTGCGAATTTCGAGAAATCGACGCCGGTCCAGCCGGACATCAGCGTGAGTGCGCCTTCACGGCTGACATGGCGCCGATATTCATCGAACCTGGCACGTGCCTCCGCATCGGTGCGGCCGGTGATCACGGTCAGCAGCGAAAAGATCAGGATCGAGGCCGGATCGCGGCCGAGGTCGGCGGCGCGCCTGCGTATGTCGGCAACGGCGGGCGCGATCACCTGCTTTGAGGGACCCGCCAGGAACACGCATTCCGCATGAGCTGCGGCAAAGGCGCGCCCCTTGGTGGAGGCGCCGGCCTGGTAGAGCACCGGGGTGCGCTGAGGCGAAGGCTCGCAGAGATGGATCGCATCGACCCGGAAATGCTCGCCCTCATGCTGGATGCGGTGCACCTTTTCCGGATCGGTGAAGATATTGCGCGCCACGTCGCGCACCGCGGCGTTGTCCTCCCAGCTCGCTTCCCAGAGCTTATAGACCACCTGCATGTATTCGTCGGCGATTTCATAGCGCGTGTCGTGCGCGGCCTGTTTCGCGCTGCCCGTGCCCTTGGCGGCGCTGTTCAGATAGCCGGTGACGATATTCCAGCCGATCCGCCCCAGCGTGAGATGGTCCAGCGTCGACATGCGCCGGGCGAACGGAAACGGCGGCTCGTAGGACAGTGTGCAGGTGAGGCCGAAACCGAGATGCTCGGTTACCGCCGCCATCGCCGGCACCAGCATCGACGGATCATTGACCGGCACCTGCGAGGCGTTGCGCAAGGCGGCCTCCGGAGTGCCGCCATAGACATCGTACGTGCCAAGGACGTCGGCGAGAAACAGGCCGTCGAACAGCCCGCGCTCCAGCACGCGCGCCAGATGCGTCCAGTAGCCGAGCGTGTTGTAGGTGCCAGCACGGTCGCGCGGATGGCGCCACAGGCCCGAGGATTGATGCCCGACGCAGTTCATGTCGAACGCGTTCAGACGGATCTGCTTACTCATCGGCGATGGCCTCACTCCTCAGATCGCGCCGTAGCGCGGGGGATTGACGCCGTTCAGGAAGAAGTTGCCGACGGCGTGGTATTTCCAGCGGACCGGGTCGTGCAGCGTATGGGTACGGGCGTTGCGCCAGTGCCGGTCGAGATTGTGCTCGGCCAGGGTGGCGCGCGTGCCGGACAGTTCGAACAGCTTGTTCGCCGCCAGCATCGCGATCTCGGTGGTCAGGATCTTCGCTTCCGCGACGGCAACGGAGGCTTCCGCAACGCTGAGATCGTCCGGTGCGGCGCGTGCGCGGTCCACCAGTCTGCCGGCTCGCGCGAGCATTGCTTCCGCCGCATGCAGATCGGTGCGCAGGCGCCCGACCGCGGCAATCGTGTAGGGATCATCCGAGGCCCGCTCCTGGCCGCTGTCGATCCAGGGCCGCGATTTCGTGCGCACGAAAAACTCGGCCTCGGCGATCGCGGCACGGGCGATGCCGGTGTCCACCGCGGCATGGATGATCTGCGCGAGCGGTCCCATCGCGGTCGGGCGGTCGAAGGCACGCTGGTGCGGCACCACGTTTCCGGCCGGAACGGCCACGCGCTCGAACACCGTCGTGCCGCTCGCGGTGGTGCGTTGGCCGAACCCCGACCAGTCGTCACGGCGGGTGACGCCCGGCGCGTCTGCGGGCAGAAAGGCGATGGCCGCGCGGCCGTCATCGTCGCTGGCCACCGCGGCGATCCAGTCCGCGAACAGCACGCCGGAGGAATAGAACTTCTCCCCGTCAAGGACATAGCTGTCGCCGTCGCGACGCAACCGGGTGGTGAACTCGGTGGCGCGCTTCGAGTGCTTTTCGCTGAAGGCGTTGCCGAACCGCGCGCCGCGCAGGACGAGATCGAAGAAGAAGCGTTGCTGCGCCTCGGTGCCATCCAGACGCAGCGCCTCGACCATGTAGAAATGATTCTGCGGGATCTGGCCGATGCTGGGATCGGCTGCGGAAAGGATGGACGTCACCGAAGCCAGTGTCGCCGCGGAGACGTCGGCGCCTCCATACGCCCGAGGCACCGTGATCGCCCACAAGCCGGATGCGCTGGTGCGGTCGATTTCCTCGCGCGGCAGGCGGCGGTCGCGGTCGCGCGCGGCTGCCCCCGCCGCAAGATCGAAGGCCAAGTCTTGCGCGACACGCAAAGCCGCCTCGTCGTTGCTGATCCGCGCGGCGTCCGGGCGCGCGGGCGGAACTGCCTGGAACTCAAATCCAGGCATGGCGGGGCGGCGGTCTGCCGTTGAGATAATACTGGCCGATGGCATGATATTTCCAGCGCACCGGGTCGTGCAGCGTGTGGGTGCGGGCGTTGCGCCAGTGCCGGTCGAGATTGTGCTCGGCCAGGGTGGCGCGCGTGCCGGACAGTTCAAACAGCTTGTTCGTCGCCAGGATCGCGATCTCGGTAGTCAGGATCTTCGCTTCCGCGACACTAACCGATGCCGCGGCGACCGTCTCCGCATTGCGCCGTAGGATCGCCGCGTCAACCGCCTGCCCCGCGCGCGCCAGCATCGCCTCGGCCGCATGCAGGCGTGTCTTGAGGTCGCCGATGTCGTGAATCACATAGGGATCATCGGAGGCGCGCTCCAGGCCACTGTCAATCCAGGGGCGTGATTTCGTGCGCACGAAGTCGATCGCATCCTCGATCGCCGCATGCGCGATCCCGGCATCGACCGCCGCCTGGATGATCTGCGAGGCCGGTCCGTCGGCGCTCGGCTGGTCATAGCCTGCTCCCGATGGCACCACATGGCTGGCCGGCACGAACACGTCCTCGATGACCACCGTGCCGCTGGCGGTGGTGCGCTGGCCGAAGCTCGACCAGTCATCGATGATGCTAAGCCCTGGTGCATCACGTTCGGCGATCGCGAGCAACACGGACCCGTTTTCGTCGGTGGCGGCGATCGGCACCAGATGCGCGAGCAGCGCGCCGCTGGAATAGAACTTGCGCCCGCGCACGACATAGCCGTCGCCCCTAGGGCGGATCGTGGTTTCGAACACGCCGGCATTGCGGCTGCCGAGCTCGGAGAAGGCGTTGCCGAACCGCGCGCCGCGCAGCACCTTTCCGAGCAGCAGCGCTTGTTGGTCCGCGTCCGAGTTCGAGCGGATCGCCTGCACCACGCCGAGATGGTTCTGCGGGATCTGCCCGATGCTGGGATCGGCCGCGGAGATGATACGGATCACCTCGGCCACGGTACCATACGAGGCATCAAGGCCCCCAAGCCCGCGCGGCACGGTCATCGCCCAGAGACCGCTTGACGAGAACGCATCGATCTCCTCGATCGGCAGCCGGCGGCGCCGGTCGCGATCGGATGCGCCCTCGCGGAAGCGATGCGCCAGTTCGTGCGCCACGGACAGCGCTTCCTCCGGCGAGCGCAATACCCGGGCAGCGGATGCGATCGCGACCGGCTTGGTCGCCCTGTCGGTCGCAACAAGAGGCATTTCGTTCATCATGGCTCCCAATCCGAACTACGCAAGAAAACAGTGACCGCCGGATCGGCTCATGTCAACCAGTGTATTAGCAGCAAATCACTATGTTGTTGTGTTCTTCGGGCCGCGATCACAGCGTCTCCAAGCCAGCGGGCGAGGCGTGCATGAACGCGGCGCTGTCGCGCAGGCTGGGTGCGAGGAAGCGCAGCGCGCCGGAAAAGGCGCCGATGATTTCGACATGGCCAATGCCTGGATACAGCCGGTCGAGCGCAAAGCCGCCCTGTGCGCGGACGGCTGCCGCGAGGCGGATGGTGTTCGATGGTTGCACGATATGGTCGTCCTTGCCGGCGAGCAGCAGCAGCGGCGGATTGCGTCCATCGACGTGGTCGATCGGCTGGGTGCTGATGAGCGGCTTGCCCGGCGCGAAGACGGCGCGCAGCTCGTCGGTATCGAGCGGCAGGAAATCATAGGGGCCGGCAAGCCCGACCATGCCGCGGATGTCGCCGAGCGGAGTCATGCCGAACGGAAGCAGCCAGCGCGCGTCGAGCGCCAGCATCGCCGCGTTATAGGCGCCGGCGGAATGACCCATCAGGAACGGCCGGCGCGTGTCGCCGCCGAAATGACGCGCATTGCGTCGGGTCCAGTCGAACGCCGACGCGCAGTCCTGCAGGAACGCCGGGTAGCGCACCTCGGGATAGAGCCGGTAGTCGGGGATCACCACGACAAAGCCGAGCGAAGCAAGCGCGCCGCCGACGAAACGATACATCCGCTTGCAGCCAGCGTTCCAGGTTCCGCCATAGATGAACATCACCACCGGATGGCCGTGGCTGCCCGCCCGCGCGGGCGCATAGACGTCGAGGCTGTGACGCGGTCCGCTCGCATAGGGTATCGAGCTTGCGACCAGCCGGTCCGGCGCCAGCGCATTGACAATACCGGCCGGAGAACAGGCGCCGGCGAGCAGGAGCGGCATTCCGGCCATCATCCGGCGGCTGATCAAGAGCGGAGACACCGATGTCACACCGATTGAGGTGGGTGCGGCTGCGGCTCCCAGCTCGTTTGCCGAAGTGGCAGAAGCGATTCGATATGGATCGGCAGATCGCGTGCGCGCACCCCGGTCGCATGGTGGAGCGCGTTGGCGATGGCCGCATTGACACCGATGACGCCGAGTTCGCCTAACCCTTTGACACCCATCGGGTTGACGTGGGCGTCCTCGTCTTCCAGCAGCAATACCTGGATGCGGCCGATGTCGGCTGCGGTGGCGACAAGATACTCCGACAGATTATCGTTCACGGCACGGCCGGTGTTGCGGTCGAGCACCGTCGCCTCCAGCAATGCCGAGCCAAGGCCCCAGATCATGCCGCCCTCGAGCTGGCTGCGCGCGGTCAGCGGGTTGAGCACGGCGCCGGCGGCAAAGGCGCCGAGCAGGCGCGGCACGCGTATCTCGCCGGTGAGCGCGTGCACACGCACCTCGGCGAACTGCGCGCCGAACGCCCAGGAGAGGTGATCGCCGCCGACACTCAAGGCGAGCTTGCCTTGATGAAGCTTTTCGCGCGCGTCATTGGGGCTGCCCGCGGGCACGAACTCGCTCAGCACCGCGGCACGGTCATGGCCGGAGGCGCGAATAAGCGCGGCGAGATCCCCGCCCTGCCCGGGCGCTCCAATCTGGGCGCGCAATTCGGCGCACGCTTGGCGCACCGCATGCGCAAGGCTGGTCGTGGTCGACGAGCCGCCGGAGAGACCAGCGGGCGGCAGAGCAGTGTCGCCAAGCCTGACCGTCACCGCATCCAACGACAGGCCGAGCGCGTTCGCCGCCAGCATCGCGAGCACGGTCTGGATGCCGTTGCCGATCTCGTGATGCGCGGTCTCGACTTCGGCGCGGCCGTCCGCGTGCAGCACGAGTCGCACCGAAGCCGGCGCGATCTTGACCGGACGCGCCGCGCTGGCACAGCCCAACCCCACCAGCCAGTCGCCATTGCGCGTCGAACGCGGCGGCGCGCTGCGATCCCGCCAGCCGAATGCCGACGCACCCGCATCAAAGCACCGCATCAGCGGCCGCGTGCTGAACGGCTTGCCAGTGACCGGGTCGTTGGCGGTGTCGTTGCGACGGCGCAGTTCGATCGGGTCGAGGCGGAGTTCCGCAGCGAGCGCATCGATGGCACTCTCCAGCGCGAACAGATAGGGCATCTCCGGGGGAGCGCGCATTGGCCCGGGTGTGTTGCGATCGACCCGTACGGCATGTTCGGCGGTGCGTATTGCCGGACACGCATACAGGCTCGCGGTGACGTCGGTGCCCTCCATGGCGAAATCGTCGAAGCGCGACGTCACCATCTCGGCCTCGTGCACCAGGGCCAGCAGACGTCCGTCCGAGCGGGCGCCGAGCCGCACCCGGTGTCGGGTCTCCGGCCGGTAGTTGGCGATGGTGAAGCATTGCGCGCGCGTCGGCATCAACTTGATCGGCCGCCCGAGCCTGCGCGCCGCGATGGCGACCAATGCTGTGTGCTGCGACAGGGCCAGCTTGGAGCCGAAATGGCCGCCGATGAACGGCGCCACGATCCGCACCTGGGCCGGATCAAGGCCGAGCTGCTCCGCCAGGCCGTGCTGGGCCGCCAGCAGGAAGCGGGTCGGCTCGTAGATGGTCAGATGGTCGCCGTCCCAGGCGGCGCTGGTGGTGAACAGCTCCATCGGATTGTGGTGCTGGGTCGGCGTGCTGGTGCGCAGGTCGATGCGGAACGGCGCCGCCGCCAGCGCCGCGTCCGCGTCGCCAACAGCCGGATCGGTGTGCGCCGGCTTGAGATCGGCGAGGGCGATGCGCTCCGCGCCGGGATCGTCGAACCCGAACGCGGCTGGCCATTCCTCGAGATGAAAAGTCGCCCGAGCCGCGGCTGCAAGCGCCATATCCCGGCTTTCCGCCACCACCAGGGCGATGATCTGACCCGCATAGGCGATCTCGTCGGAGCCGAGCGGCAGCCAGGAGCTGTTGGCGGCGCCGCCTTGCATCAGGTGCGCGACCGGCCGGATTTCGGACGCTAGCTCGCGATGCGTGAGGATTTGCAGCACGCCTTGGCCTGCCCAGGCGCCGTCGAGATCGATCCCCGTAATGCGGCCGCGGGCGATGGGGCTGGTGACCAGGGCGGCATGCGCGGCGCCCGCAAGCGGCATGTCCGAAGCATAGCGGGCGCGGCCGGTCGCTTTCAGCACAGCATCGGTCCGTGTCATCGGATGCCCGATCACTCGGGGTTGGATATCCATTGCCTGCCTTGCCGCCGTGCCGCCTGCCTGGCGCTACAAGCAGGCGCGGCGCCGGCGGTTGCAGAGCGGGCCGCTATGGCGAGACGACGCGGCGGGCGACTGAGGACCAGAGTGCCGCCTCGCGGTCGATCGCCTCAAAGGCGGGTTTGGCGAAATAAAAGCCCTGCATGAAGCGGCCGCCGGCGGCGCGCAGCGCCTCCATCTCGCCGGCACGCTCGACGCCTTCAAGCACGATCTTGATCCCGAGTTCGCGGCCGAGGCCGATCATGCTGGCGATGATGGCAAGCCGGGCGTGATCCTGATCGCAGTCGCGCACCAGCGCACGATCGAGCTTGACGATATCGGGCTTGAGCTCGGCGAGCCGGGCGAGCCCGGAATAGCCGGTGGCGAAATCATCCAGCGCGATCCTGAAGCCCTGGCGGCGATATTCGGCGATGATGCGCCGGAGATGGTCGCTGTCGGCGATAGTCTCGGTCTCGACGATCTCGAAGGTGAGGCGGTCGCGCGGAAAGCCGGTGCGGGCGGCGGCATCCAGCGTCATGCGGATGCAGGCGCGCGGCTCATAGACCGCGTTGGGCAGGAAGTTGATGTTGAGCTGTCGGTCGACGCCGAGCCTGGCCGCCAGTTCGATCGCGCGGACCCGGCAGGCCTGGTCGAAGGCATAGCGGTTGGCGTCGTTGACCTGCGCCAGGACATAGCCGGCGCCCTCGTTGTTCGGCCCGCGCACCAGGGCTTCATAGGCGTCGATCCGGTTCTCCTCCAGGTCGACGATCGCCTGGAAAGCCATGGTGAACGGAAAGATTTCCTGCGTGGTCCGGCACGCGGCACATCCAGACGGCATGGCTGTCATGAGCGCTCCTTTCGCTCCGCCAAGTGTGACGCAAGAGCATTAAAGCCAGGTGAATGACCCTGTCTGAATGCTCGGCGTTGCCGCCTACATGTCGGTGGCACGGCGATGGGCGCGGTCAAGCCTGCTGGCAACCGGCAGCAATGCGGCGAACAGCACCGTCAAGGCGCAGGCGGCGACGAAAAGCCGAAGAAACAGGCCGGCATAGATCGGCAGGCTGGTGAGCGGGCTCGCAGCCGCGCCGCCGAGTTCGGGAACCGCGGCAAAATTGGCGACCGCGCTGCCGGTGTACATGGCGACGCCGACGGCGACGAAGTAGGCGCCCATCATGAAGCCGCTCATCCGCGCCGGCACGTAGCGTGCCGCCACCGCCAGCCCCAGGCCGCTGATCAGCAGCTCGCCGAGGGACAGCAACCCATAGCCCCACACCATCACCCAGGGTGAAATCAAGCCGGTGCGGCTTGCCCTGCAGGCCAGCCACCAGATCAGGAAGCCGCCGGCGACACAGGCGAAGCCAAGCACGAACTTGCCGGCCATCGGCAGGTCGCGCCCGGAGGCGCCAAGCCGGTTGTAGAGCCATGCCAAGGGCGGGCTCAGCAGCATGATCCAGATCGGATCGAGCGCCTGGAACTGGCCGGGCGACCATTGGAACAAAGCCATGCCGGCGAAGCGGAAGCTGAGGTCGACATTGCGCAGCGCGAACAGCGTCAGCGAGGTGCCCATCTGTTGGTAGAAAACAAAGAACAGCATCACCTCGACGGTCAGCAGATACATCATCAGCAGGCCGCACCGCTCGCCCGCCGCGCTGGCGCGGAAGGTCCACAGCCAAATCCCCGCCACGACGATGGCGGCAAGCCAGATGCAATCGCGGGCGACGGCGGGATGCTGCAGCACGAAGCCGATGATGGCGATTGCGGCAATGCCGCCGGCAAGCACGCCGCCCAGGCGCGCAAGCCGCAACGGCTGCGCATCCGGCGCCGAGCCGACATGGTCGAGCCAGCGATGCATCACCGCGTAGTTGGCAAGCCCGAACGCCAGGCCGATGAAGCTGGCGATGAAGGCGGCGTGCCAGCCGTACTGGTCCTTCAGCCACGGAGACAGCAACTGCGAAACCGTGGCGCCGACATTGACCGCCATGTAGTAGATGGTAAAGGCGCCATCGAGGCGGGCGTCGTCGCCCTCGTAAATCCGGCGCACGATGTTGGCGGCGTTGGATTTGAACAGACCGTTACCGACGCTGATCACCCCCATCGCCAGGTAGAGCATCAGAATGCCGCCCACCGGCAACGACAGCAGCAGGTAGCCGAGTGCGAGCGTGCAGGCGCCGAGCAGCATGGTTCGCCTGGAGCCGAGCACCGCATCGCCGATCCAGCCGCCGATCGCGGGCGCGGCATAGGTCAGGGCGGCAAAGGCGCCCCAGAGCAGATTGGCGCGGGAGTCGTGGAAGCCGAGGCGCTGCACCATGAACAGCAGCAGCAATGCCTGCATGCCGTAATAGCCGAACCGCTCCCAGAGCTCGATCATCAGCACGACGGAGAAGGATCGGGTGCGGCTCGGTTGCACGAGGGGCGCCGCCCGGACGGCAATGGCGGACGGTGCTGACATGATGACTCCGGTCGAGACTGCTGATTGGCCCGGCGATCCGATCACTTGCCCGGCATTGTCCAGTGGGCAGGCATCTTGAACCGCATTGAAACGTTGCATAGTGAGAGCACGAGGTGAGGCTATGGAACAAATCCTGCTCTACCGGAATGTGCAATACGTGATCGGTCCAGAGCAGGACGGCCAGCGTCTCTGGACGGTACATTTCGGCGGCGGCCTTGAACGCGGTGTTGCGGGCGGCACGGGAATGCGGGGATCGTTCAAGACCGCGGTAATGGCGGCCCGCGACGCGATCGACGCGGGGCTGGATGGCGGTTGATCATGGAAGACGACATCGAGGGGCTTCATCCACGCGCCTTCGACAAGGCCGACCCCACGCCCGACTCTCTATTCTATGCGCAGCCGCGCTTCGTCACGCATATCGACGATGGGGCACAACGCGCGGTAACGGCGTTATACCGCACCGTGCTGCGCGAAGGCGGCGTCATCCTTGATCTGATGAGCAGTTGGATCAGCCACCTGCCGGAGGAGATGGCGTTCCAGCGGGTGATCGGCCATGGCATGAACGAGGAAGAACTTGCCGCCAACCCTCGGCTCGACGAGTATTTTGTGCAGGACCTGAACGAAAATCCTGCGCTCGCGCTCGCCGACCGTTGCCTGGACGCGGCCTGCGTGTGCGTCAGTGTGCAATACCTGCAGCGGCCGGTCGCGGTGTTCCGTGAGCTTGCCCGCTGTCTGCGGCCAGGCGCGCCGCTGGTGATCACCTCCTCCAACCGGTGCTTTCCGTCCAAGGCGGTGGCAATCTGGCAGGCGCTGGAGGCCACGGAACGGCAGCGTCTGCTGCTGATGCTGTTGTCGCGCGCCGGATTGAGCGAGAACGAGGTCGGCGAGGTGCTGCCCGACCCGGATGATCCTGACTGGCGTGATCCGATTTACGCGGTCATCGGGCGGCATCCGATGGAAGCCGGGCCGGTGGAAGCGGCGGCGGCGGAACCCGACTTTAGTGTGCTTCCTCTCCCAGCGTGGCGAAAATGATGTCGGACATGGCCTGGTTCGTCCTATAGACGCGCCATGCCCTTTCCTCCGATCCATCCCTCGCTCGCGCAGGCGCTGACCGCGCGCGGCTATGCTGAACCGACTTCCGTGCAGGATGCGGTGCTGCAGCCGGAAACCTCCGGTCGCGACCTGCTGGTCTCGGCGCAGACTGGCTCCGGCAAAACCGTGGCCTACGGTCTGGCCGCCGCGGACACGCTGCTCGGCACGGCGCCGCGGTTCGAGCGCGCCGCGGCCCCGCTCGCGCTGGTGATCGCGCCGACCCGCGAGCTCGCCATGCAGGTGCATCGCGAACTGTCCTGGCTCTATGCCGACACCGGCGCGCGCATCATCTCCTGCATCGGGGGGATGGACCTCCGTCGTGAGGCGCAGGCGCTTGCCGGCGGCTGCCATATCGTCGTCGGCACCCCCGGCCGGCTCTGTGATCATCTCACTCGCGGACGTCTTGACGTCTCCGGGCTTGGCGTCGTCGTGCTCGACGAGGCCGACGAAATGCTCGATCTCGGCTTTCGCGAGGAACTGGAGACGATTCTCGACAAGACGCCGCAGAGCCGCCGCACGCTGCTGTTCTCGGCCACAATCGCGCGCGAGATCGCGAGCCTTGCCCGGCGGTATCAGCGTGACGCGCTACGCATCGACACTGGCGGCGGCAACCGCGTCCAGCATGCCGACATTGAATATCGCTGCGTGCTCGCCGCGCGCAGCGAAGAGGAGCACAGCGTCGTCAACGTGCTGCGCTACTTCGAGAGCCCGACGGCGATGGTGTTCTGCAACACGCGCGAGATGGTCCGGCACATGCACGGCAGCCTGCTGGAGCGCGGCTTCGCTTCCGTGGCGCTGTCCGGCGAGCTGAGCCAGAGCGAGCGGTCGCGGGCGCTCGAATCGCTGCGCACCGGTCAGGCACGGGTCTGCGTCGCCACCGACGTGGCGGCGCGTGGCCTCGACCTGCCCGATCTCGGCTTGGTGGTGCATGCGAGCCTGCCGACCGAGGCGGCGACGCTGCTGCACCGCAGCGGCCGCACCGGCCGCGCCGGACGCAAGGGCACGTGCGTCGTGATCGTGCCGCAACTACGCAGGCGGCGCGCCGAGATGCTGCTCGCCGCCGCCAATGTCAGCGCAAGCTGGAGCGGACCGCCGACGGTGGACGAGATACGCGCCCGGGACAGCGAGCGGCTGCTTGCGGATCCGCTGCTCGCCGGGCCGATCGAGCCAGAGGACAGGGAACTCGCGCGCACCTTGCTGGAGGGCCGCGCGCCAGAGGACATCGCCGCCGCCCTGATCCGGCTGCACCGCGCGCGTCTGCCGGAGCCCGAGGAGGTCGTGGCGGTCTCGGCGCGGGCGCTTGAGCGCCGCCCGGCCGGCGATGCGCCGCCCGCGCCGCGCACACGCGCCGACCGGCCGGACCGTATCGCTCCCGGCGAGGGAATCTGGTTCCGTATGGCGATCGGACGGCACCAGCGCGCTGATCCAAAATGGCTGGTGCCGCTGATCTGCCGCCTCGGCGGTGTCACCAAGCGCGATATTGGCGCGATCCGTATCGCCGAGCGGGAGACGCTGTTCGAGATCAGCCCGTCGACCGCCGCCCGCTTCAAGGAATGCGTCGCCGGCGCCGAGGATGACGAGGTCCGCATCGAGGCCGCGTCCGGAGCACCTTCTAGTACGCCCTCTGGCTCGCGTCCGCCCGCGCGGCGTCTCAACGAAGGCTCTTCACGCCGGCGGGCTGCCTCGGCAAGGTAGGCTGCGCGATGCCTTCAACGCGCCTTGATCCGCTTGTCTGGGAAGACGCAGAAGCGCTGATCGAGGCCAATCGGCAGAGCCGCGCGCTGCATCACCCATGGGCAACCCCTCCCGTCGACCGACCCGGCTTCGAGACATGGTTCCGCCGGGTCCAGACGAGAGGCCTGGTGGCCCTTGTCGCCAGGGCAGCCATCTCCGGCGAGATTGCCGGCGTCCTGACGCTGAGCGAGGTCGTCACTGGGAGCTTCCAGAACGCCTATCTCGGCTATTACGGGATGATTGCAACGGCGCGGCGTGGGCTGATGACGGACGCTTTGCGGCAGGCATGCCGCTTCGGCTTTGAAGCCCTCGGCCTGCATCGGCTGGAGGCCAACATTCAGCCTGGCAACGTCGCGTCGATTGCGCTGGCGCGCCGGGCTGGATTTCGCCTGGAGGGATTTTCGCCGCGTTACCTTTTCGTCGATGGCGCTTGGCGTGACCACGAGCGCTGGGCGCTGCTGGCGGACGAGGCGGCGCGTTGAGGCCAGCCACTCTGGCGGTGCTTGCGATCTGGCTCGCCGGGGTGGCGCTGATCTGCCGAAGCGGGCCAGGAAGCGAGCGAGTCGGTCGACCGGCCCTGGGAGCCGCCCTCGCCCTCGCCGCGGCAGCCCTGATCGGGCTGCTCGGGTAAGCCGCGCCGTTACGCCGCGAACAGCTCGACGATGGCTTCGCAGAACGCCGGCAGATCCTTCGGGTTACGCGAGGTGACCAGCTTGCCATCGCGCACGCAGGTCTCGTCGACCCATTCAGCGCCGGCATTGCGCAGGTCGGTCTGCAGCGACGGCCAGGACGTCATCCGGTGCCCGGATACGCCGCCCGCGTTGATCAGCGTCCAGGGACCATGGCAGATCGCCGCGATCGGCTTGTCGGCATCGACAAACGATTTGACGAACGCAACCGCCTTGTCGTCGATGCGGAGCTTGTCCGGATTGGTGGTGCCGCCGGGCAGCACCAATCCGTCGAACTGATCCGCGCGGGCCTCGCCCACGGTCTCGTCGACATCGATCTTGCTCGAGGCATTCACGTCCTGCCGCATCGCCTGGAACTGGCCGGGCTCGAGCGAGACGATGCTGACCACGGCGCCTGCCTCTCTCAACGCCTTGACCGGTTCGGTCAGTTCGACCTCTTCAACGCCGTCGGTGGCAAGCACCGCGATCTTCCTGCCTGCGATAGCCATGATGCTGTGCTCCGGGTCTGGATTCCGGCAGCACAACCCGGCAGTGAACGGACTGTTCCGTTGGCCGAGGTCACAGCGGCGTCAACGTCGCCAGGCGGCGTGGCATTACCCCTGGTGCTGCAACAGCACTGGCAGGTCGGCCGCCTCCAGCACCCCCTGCGTGACACCGCCGAGCATCCGTTCCCGGAACGCGCCGTGACTGTCGCCGCCCATGACGAGCAGACTGGCGCCCGCGTCGCGCGCGACCGCGAGCAGGCGCGCGCCGACCGTCCCATCCCCACGTGGCGTCGTCATCAGCTCGACAGGAAGATGCCTCAGCTCCACGGGGATGCCCTGATCTGACGCGGCATCGACGCGCAGCACGACGACGCGCCTGGCCTTGGCCAGCAACGGCGCCGCGGTTTTCAATGCCAGCCGGACATGCCGGTTGTCCGCCCACGCGACGACGACCGTGCCATCGAAATCAACGCCGAAATCGAGGCCTCCCGGAGGCACCAACAGGACCGGCCTGCCGGCTCCGAGCAGCGCCGCGTGGACACGCGCGGCCGCACCCGGATCGCCGGGATGCTGTTCCAGCAAGAGCAGGTGCGCGTCACGGCCGTGCTCAGTCAGCGCTCGCGCCACATCAGCCCCGACTTCTATCCAGCGCGCCGCAAAACCTTGGCGCGCCTCCTCGCGAACCCAGCGATCGAGGGCCTGGCGCATGCCCAGGGACCACTCATCGTGACGCGCCGCGATCGCCGCCTTGCGCTCGCGCGTCATCACCTCTTCGCTCGGCAGCAAGGGCGCCATGATCCTGTCGTGCGCGGCCAGCGCGGTCACCTTGCGTCCCTCGCCAAGGGCCAGAAGCCGCGCCGCCGCACCCAGCATATCATCCACCCGCTCCGGCCCGTGCAGGACGACAACCATGCTGCCGCCAAGTGTGCCGCCCGGCGGCGCGCCGGCCGCGGCGAGGCGGGAGGTGCGCGTGACCAGCCCCATGGAGGCGCCTGCCGCGACGGCGGCCAGGCACAGCCCCACCGACAGCGCGATATTGCCGAGCGCCTGGGCGGCGCGGTCGTCGCGTATCAGCTCCAGGGTCTGCAGGCTGAATGACGAGAAGGTCGTGAAGCCGCCGCAAAGGCCGATCATCACGAAGGCGCGCCAATCGGATGCGACGGCGAAACGGCCGTCGGTCGCCGTCAGCGTGCCGAAAAAGCCGATCACGAACGAGCCTATGATGTTGATCAGGATGGTGCCCCACGGAAAGGCGGGACCGGAAAGGGCTGCGACCGCGGCGCCCAGCCAGGCGCGCACGATGCTGCCCGCGGCGCCGCCCAATCCGATCAGCAGATATGTCAGCATGAGGCACTCCGGCTTCAGGCGCGGCGTTGCTGGTCCTGACCAATCTGCTTGATGTCGTGAAAAGCCAGTTCCGGGCTCATCTCGGCGGTGCGCCGCAACATGAAGGCCGAGGTGGCGAGAAACACCGGATCGGCATCGACGTCGTCCGCCACGGCGCTGCGGTTCGCGGCGATGAATGCCTCCAGGGGCGCAGCCTCGCCGGTGAGCCAGCGCGCCAGCGAGAACGGCGTCGGCTCGAAGCCGATGGCCACGCCGTATTCACCGGCGAGCCGTGCCGCGAGCACGTCAAGCTGCAACGTGCCGACGACGCCGACGATCGGCGCCGCGCCATCCCGCGGCCGGAAGAGCTGAACGACACCTTCCTCAGCCAGCTCGACAAGCGCCTGGCGCAGCTTCTTGGCCTTCATCGCGTCATCCAGGCGGACCCGGCGCAGGATCTCCGGGGCGAAGTACGGAACGCCGGTGAAACGCAGCTCCTCGCCCTCGGTCAGGGTGTCGCCAATGCGCAGAACCCCGTGATTGGGAATGCCGACGACATCGCCCGCGAACGCTTCCTCGGCAAGCTGGCGATCGCGCGCAAAGAAGAATTGCGGCGTGTGCAGCGCGAACTGCTTGCCGGTGCGCACGTGCTTCAGGCGCATGCCGCGCGCGAGCCGCCCCGAGCAGATACGCGCGAATGCCATGCGGTCGCGGTGGTTGGGGTCCATGTTCGCCTGGATCTTGAACACCAAAGCGGTGAGACCCGGCTCGTCGGCGTGCACCAGCCGCGTGTCGGCCGCCTGTGCGCGCGGGCGCGGACCAAACTCGACCAGGGCGTCGAGCAGGTCGGCAACCCCGATCTCGCGCATCGCACTGCCGAAATACACCGGCGTCAGATGGCCCGCGTCAAAGCTCTCTCGGTCGAACTCCGGCAACGCCGCGCGTGCCAGATCAAGTTCCTCTCCGAGGCTTGCGAGGCGCGGATCAGATTGTGAAAGCTCCCTGGTGAGGGTCATGGCGCGGGCGCGCAGATCGTAGGTGCCGACGAAATCCGCGGCCCTGCCCACCGGCCAGGTGGCCGGCGCGGTATCGAGCGCCAGCGCACTGCTCACCTCGTCGAGCAGCGCGAACGGGTCACCCGCCTCGCGGTCCATCTTGTTGACGAAGGTGACGATCGGGATGTCGCGCAGACGGCAGATCTCGAACAGCTTTCGCGTGCGCTCCTCGATGCCTTTCGCCGCATCGATCACCATCACCGCGGAATCCACCGCGGTCAGGGTGCGGTAGGTGTCCTCGGAGAAATCCTCGTGGCCCGGGGTGTCGAGCAGATTGAAGACGCAGCCGCCATACTCGAACGTCATCACCGAAGTGACCACGGAGATGCCGCGGTCGCGTTCGATTCCCATCCAGTCGGAGCGCGTGCGACGACGCTCGCCCTTGGCGCGAACATTGCCGGCAAGCTGGATCGCGCCCCCCGCACGCAACAGCCGTTCGGTCAGCGTGGTCTTGCCGGCGTCGGGGTGCGAGATGATGGCGAACGTGCGGCGGCGTGCGATCTCCTCGGTGATCGCGGCCATTACCTCGAGTAGAACTCGACCACCAGGTTCGGCTCCATGGTGACCGGATACGGCACATCGGAGAGCTTGGGCGAGCGGGTAAAGCGGCCCTTCATCTGGCGATGATCGACGTCGAGATATTCCGGCACGTCGCGCTCGCCATTCTGTGCCGCGTCCAGCACCACGGCGAGTTGCTTGGATTTCTCGCGCACCTCGATCACGTCGTTGTCACGCACGAGAAACGAGGGAATGTTCACCTTGCGGCCGTTGACCGTGACATGGCCGTGGTTGACGAACTGGCGGGCGGCAAACGGCGTCAGCGCGAATTTCAGTCGATAGATGACCGCGTCAAGCCGGCGCTCGAGCAGATCGATCAGGTTTTCCGAGGTATCGCCCTTGCGACGCACCGCTTCGGTGTAATAGCGGCGGAACTGCTTCTCGCTGATATTGCCATAGTAGCTTCTAAGCTTCTGCTTGGCCATGAGCTGCACGGAGAAGTCGGATGGCTTCTGCTTGCGCCGCTGGCCGTGCTGGCCGGGACCGTAGTCGCGCTTGTTGATCGGCGACTTGGCGCGGCCCCAGAGATTGACGCCGAGGCGGCGATTGACCTTGTACTTGCTTTCCAGGCGCTTGCTCATGGCAAACCCTTTCTTCTCCCGCCCAATCGCTGACCATAGGCCTTTGATCATTGCGGCATTGTTGCACCGGTAGGCCACGGCCCTGGTGGGTCATGACGGGCGCAATCCGTATTGCCGGCCGACGGACGGTCGAGTGCCCATGCGGAACCGGCCGGATCGTCCACGTTCCCGGCAGTGTGGCGGCGTATAGGAGGAGCGGACGAGACTGTCAACGCAGGCACCGGGCAACGCAGGCACCGGGCAACGCAGGCATCGGACAAGAAAGTATCACCTCCATGGGACAGGATTGGTAGCAGTCAGCGGACGATGCTTCTACGCTACGCGCTCGGTGTAAGCGGACACGTCAGATCCGTTCCACTGGGAGGTTCCGCAAAGCCGATGCGCCTGTATCGAGAGCTGGTGCAGCTCAAGCCGGACGAGTCCTTCAAGGCCTGGTCGCACGGCTATCCGTATGAGACGGTCAAATGGCATTTCCATCCGGAATATGAAATCCACCTGATCACCGCGACCACCGGCCGCACGTTTGTCGGCGATTACGTCGGCAGCTTCGCGCCCGGCAACCTTGCCTTTCTTGGCCCTAATTTGCCGCACAACTGGATCAGCGACCTGCCTCCCGGCGAGAGCGTCGCGCAGCGCTGCCTGGTCCTGCACTTCCCGGAGCCTTTCATCCGCCGCGCCATCGAGAGCTTTCCCGAACTGCGCATGGTGGGCGCGGTGCTGGAGGAAAGCCTCGGCGGCCTTGAATATGGGCTCCGCGCCAGCGAGGAAGCGCTTGGCCTGATGACCGCGCTGCAGACCGCGCACGGAGCGGCGCGGCTGGAGCTGTTTTTCGGGCTGATGCGGGTGATGGCGACCCATTCTGAACGCAGGCGGCTGTCCAGCCCGCACTACCAGCCCTGCGCGCGCGACTACGTGCACAAGGCGCTCGAGCACGTGCTGCTGCATATCGAGCGCGATCTCACCGGCAACATCCGCGAGCGCGACATGGCGGCCCTGGCCGGCTACACGCAGAGCAGCTTTTCACGCGCCTTCCGACGGCAGACCGGACAGTCTTTCGTGCATTACGTCAACGAGAAGCGGATTGCGCGCTCCTGCGAGATGCTGCTGCACACCGACGACAGCGTCATCGAGATCTGCTTCCAGGCCGGCTTCAAGAACGTCTCCAATTTCAATCGGCAGTTTCTGCTGCACAGAAACATCACGCCGTCGAGCTGGCGCCGCGCCCACCGCCTGGCCGAGGCGCATGTGGGGCGCTCCCAGGCCGCCTGAGCGTTCCGGCAACAAAGGAAACCATCATATGTCCGGCTCGAACACACGCATGACCGCCATCGTCTGCCACGCCCCGCGGGATTACCGGGTCAGCGACGTGCCGCGTCCGACCGCGGGACCACGCGAGGCAGTGTTACGCATCGCCTCGTGCGGCGTCTGCGCCAGCGACTGCAAGTGCTGGCAGGGCGCGAAGATGTTCTGGGGTGAAGGCGGGGGCGGGGACACCGGCAACGGCTGGCTCAAGGCGCCGGTGATCCCCGGCCACGAGTTCTACGGCGTGGTCGACGAACTCGGCGAAGGCGCCCCCGAGCATTTCGGCGTCAAGGCCGGACAGCGGGTCATCGCCGAGCAGATCGTGCCCTGCGACAAGTGCCGCTACTGCCGCAGCGGCGCCTACTGGATGTGCGAGGTGCATAACATCTTCGGCTTCCAGCGCGAGGTCGCCGATGGCGGCATGGCCGAATACATGCGTCTGCCGCCGACATCGCGCGTGCATGTGATCCCCGACGAGATGCCGCTGAACGACGCCGCCATCATCGAGCCGCTGTCGTGCGCGATCCACACCGTGCAGCGCGGCGACGTGCAGCTCTCCGACGTCGTGGTGCTGGCCGGCGCCGGGCCGATCGGGCTGATGATGGTCCAGGTGCTGAAGCTGAAGACGCCGCGCAAGCTGGTGGTCATCGACATGGCCGACGAGCGGCTGGAACTGGCCAGGCAGTACGGCGCCGATGTCACCATCAACCCGGGCAAGCGGGACGCCCGCGCGGAAGTGCTGGCGCTCACCGACAATTACGGCTGCGACGTCTATATCGAGGCGACTGGATCGCCGAGCGGCGTCACCCAGGGGCTCGATCTGATCCGCAAGCTCGGCCGCTTCGTCGAGTTCTCCGTGTTCGGCAAGGAAACCTCGGTCGACTGGTCGGTGATCGGCGACCCCAAGGAACTCGACGTGCGCGGCTCGCACCTGGGTCCGTACTGCTATCCGATCGCCATCGACCTGCTCAGCCGCGGCCTGGTCACCTCACGCGGCATCGTCACCCACGAGTACGACCTCACGCAATGGGACGAAGCCATCCAGGTCGCCAACTCGCTCGACAGCATCAAGGTGCTGATGACTCCCGGCTCGACGCGGAACGGGCCGATCATCGGGCGATAAGCGGCCGGCCACCGTGGCACCCTCCGCAAAGCGGACGCCTCACTGACTGACCACTCAAAAGGATGACACACCCATAGCCGCCAATGCTAAACTTGCTCGCATGACCGTGGCACTCCGCAAACCCATGACGCAGGAAGAGTTCGTCGCCTGGGCCGAAGCCCAGGACGGGCGCTACGAGTTCGACGGCTTTCAGCCTGTCGCCATGACCGGCGGCACCAATAATCATGGCACGATCGCGTTGAACATCCTCGTTCAGCTACGGATCCGGTTGCGGGATGGCCCGTGCGTTCCGATGGGATCTGACGGAGGTGGCGTCGCGACGACGGACAATCGCCTCCGCTACCCCGAGGCCACGGTCACGTGTGGGAAACTCGACGGAGCTGGCCGCTTCATTCCGGATCCAGTCATCGTCTTCGAAGTGGTCAGCGGTTCGACCAGGCACATCGACCGAATCCACAAGCTGCGCGAATATCATGCGGTGCCATCCATCAAGCGGTATGTCCTCGTCGAACAGACCGGCATCGGCCTCACCGTCCACTCGCGTCAGCATGGCGAGCCCTGGAGTGTGATCGGCCTGGTGGAAGGCGACGTGCTCGAACTACCGGAGATCGGCATCGAGATCCCGGTCGCCGAGCTCTACGAGCGCGTCATCTTCGACGACCTGCCGAACGCCTAGTGGTGCGAATCTAACGCTTGGTGCCCTCGGCGGACAGCGGCGATAATCTCGTCGGGGTCCTTGGTCCAGCGGAAGGGCTTCGGGTTCTGGTTGGCCTCTTTGACAAAGCGGTTGATGGCGGCCTGTAAGGCCACGATGGAGTGGAATACGCCGCGTTTAAGCCTTCGGTTGGTCAGCTTGGCGAAGAAACCTTCGACGTCGTGGTGCTGGCCGGCGCCGGGCCGATCGGGCTGATGATGGTCCAGGTGCTGAAGCTGAAGACGCCGCGCAAGCTGGTGGTCATCGACATGGCCGACGAGCGGCTGGAACTGGCCAGGCAGTACGGCGCCGATGTCACCATCAACCCGGGCAAGCGGGACGCCCGCGCGGAAGTGCTGGCGCTCACCGACAATTACGGCTGCGACGTCTATATCGAGGCGACTGGATCGCCGAGCGGCGTCACCCAGGGGCTCGATCTGATCCGCAAGCTCGGCCGCTTCGTCGAGTTCTCCGTGTTCGGCAAGGAAACCTCGGTCGACTGGTCGGTGATCGGCGACCCCAAGGAACTCGACGTGCGCGGCTCGCACCTGGGTCCGTACTGCTATCCGATCGCCATCGACCTGCTCAGCCGCGGCCTGGTCACCTCACGCGGCATCGTCACCCACGAGTACGACCTCACGCAATGGGACGAAGCCATCCAGGTCGCCAACTCGCTCGACAGCATCAAGGTGCTGATGACTCCCGGCTCGACGCGGAACGGGCCGATTGGCGAATGAGCCGCTTTGACGGCAAGCGGGCGCCTAGATCGAGACACCTCGTAGGAGACCGAAGCGGACCTGTTACCGACTCGGCGGAGTTTGACCAAGCTCGCTCCCAGACGTGCATCTGTAACATCAGCCGTCCCAATGAATCCTGATCCGGTGTCGAGCAGCGCCAGCTTGGTATAGCGCTTGGGACATCATAAAACAATCCGCAACGACGTCACCGGCGTCCCTCAGTTCTGCTAGGTAGGCGGAGGCTTCAGATGCCGATCTCATCCCGCTCTGGCAACACGGAGTCCAGCGAAAGTCTGCTGTCGCAAGAGAATGTTAATGATCTTGCGCGCACCATGATTTCTGAAGCCGGTGGCGAAAACGAGACCGCACAGGCGATGGTAGGATGGGTCGTGATCAACCGCATGAAGAAGGACCATTCCGAGCAGGTTTCGTCTGTTTGGGCGCACGGCAACTTCGCCCATAGCCATATGGCGACTGGCATGAGCTTGCATCTCTCCGAACGCATTCTCAGCGGCGATGCCATAGACATCAGCCAAGGCGCCACGCATTTCTACTCACCGAAATCCATGCCAAAGGAAGGTGATGCGTTGTCTAGTCGGATCGACACGCGCGGAGGACTGGAAAGCGTTCCCGGTGTGACAAAAAATGGCCGGGCGACGAGGAATTACCGTCCCAGGTGGGCAACTACGAGCCACAACATTCGAGTTCCCGGTATCCAGGACAAGGATTTCAAGTTTTTCAGGTTTTCATGAGAAAGTTTCTTCTCCTGTTTTGTTCGGTGACACTGTGCTGCGGCAGCATAGCCGTAACAAATGTCGCAGCCGCACCGCCGGCGTCAAAGTGGAACCCAGATAATACGGCGCCGATGGTTGCCGATGTCGCATCGGCTGCGGCTCATGCGCGGGCCATTCACTGCCAGACGCCATCATGCAAGGCCATCGTTGTGATCCATGAGCTAATCGACATCGGCAGTTTCGAGGCTGGCGATGCGAATGGCATTGCCGGCCTCTATCTCGGTAATCGACCACGGATCGCCGGCCGCAGGCTGGATCGCGTGCTCCTCGATCATCCCGACCTGTACAGCCCTGTCTGTGCGACCGGCGCGAAACTCGTCTCCCGCTTCCAGCTCGCTCCAGATGTGTATGAGATGAACGTGCCTGTTCAGCTCTTGGTGAACGCAGTCGACATGGATCTGCGTGACCATGGACATTGCGCGCATGATCTTCTCGCGGCGCTGCCCAAGGATCCGGCGAATGATCAGGTTCTGATCAATGCCCGGAGTCTGTGCGACAGCGACGATGAAAATCACGATCGGCCCCGCGCTGCCTGTAAGCTTTTAGTCCGCGGTGTCAAAACCGGGCAAGGATAGCGAGCCTGACCGCGTGGCGAGCGATTGGTAGCGTCCGCGCGCGCCTCTCACGCCGCCTTATGACAGGGAAGATAAAGACACACTGTGGTGCCGTCGCCGAGGGCGGAGAGAATGCGGACATGGCCGCCCGACTGGCGGATGAAGCCATAAACCATCGACAGGCCGAGGCCGGTGCCTTCGCCGGGCGGTTTGGTGGTGAAGAACGGATCAAAGCCGCGCGCAATCGCCTCCTGGGTCATTCCGGTGCCGGTGTCGATGACGGAGATGCAGACATAATCGCCGGCGGCCACGTCGTAGTCGCGGGCGGTGCGCGCGTCGAGCGAGGTGTTGGCCGCCTTGATCGCGAGGCTGCCGCCTTGCGGCATCGCGTCGTTGGCATTGATGCAGAGATTGAGCAGAGCGTTCTCAAGCTGGTTCATGTCCACCAGAATCGTCCAAAGCCCCTCGGGCGCGATCACCGCGAAGCTGACACGCGGTCCCACTGCGGGTCGCAGCAGGTCCTCCATGTCGGCGATCAGGCGGCCTGGTTCGGTTGGCACGGGATCAAGCGTCTGGCGCCTGGAGAACGCCAGCAGGCGCTGCGTGAGTGCCGTCGCCCGCTGGGCGGCACCCGCCGCGAGCGCAATGATCTGCCCCAGATCATCAATCCTGCCTTGCTCGATCCGTGTTTGCAACAGCTCCAGGCTGCCGGACATGCCGGCAAGCAGGTTGTTGAAATCGTGCGCGAGGCCGCCGGTAAGCTGGCCCACGGCTTCCATCTTCTGCGACTGACGCAACTGCGCCTCGGTGCGGGCCAGCGCCTCGGCGGCCTGACGTTCCAGGGTGATGTCGCGGCCGTAGGCATACACCACCTTGTTCTCTGTCGAGGTGCGCCAGGAAATCCAGCGCACGCCACCGTCCTTGTGCAGGTGGCGGGTTTCGAAGCCGGCCGGGTCGGGACGCACGCCGACATCGTCGGGATGAAGGAAGTCGAGCACCGAGCGTCCCACCACCTCTTCCGGCGCATGGCCGAGGATCGCGGTCCAGGCCGGATTGATCGCGCGGTAGATGCCGTCCTCGCCGATGGCGATCAGCAGGTCGCGCGAGTTGCGCCAGATACGGTCGCGCTCCGCGGTGCGGTCCTCGACCTGACGTTCCAATGCCAGGTTGAGAGCGACCAGGTCGGCCTCCGCCGCCGCCGTCTGCAAGGCCGCCCAGGTGCGGTCCGCGACACTGCGCAGGAAGGCCATATCGATCTCCGGCCATTTCCGCCGCCGGTTGTGCGCGACGCAGAGCAGTCCGACCACGCGGCCGGCCTCGAGCAGCGGAATGGCGGCGAAGGCCACGATCCCGGCCCGCGCGAAGCGGCCGCGCCACTCCGCCACGGTCTCGCTGGCTGCGACCTCCTCGATGGCGATCGCGGCGCCGCGGGACCGGTCCATTGCATGGGCTGCGAACTCGGCACTCATGCGGGCGCCGGTGATGGCGTCGGTGTCCTGGTCCGCCGACCATGGTTCGAGCACGGCGACGCCGGCGCCATCCGGCTGCACGATGGCAAGCACAGCCTCACGGACGCCGAGCATCGCGCCGAGCACGGCTCCGGCCGCCTGCGCGATTGGCTCAGGCTGCTTGCGCTCGCGCAGGCGGGCACCCAGGGCGAGCAGCGCCGCCTGCCGCTCCTCCGCGCGCTTGCGCCGAGTCACGTCGCGATAGAATACGGCAAGGCCGCTGCCGTGAGGATAGGCACGCGCCTCGAGCCAGCTCATGCGGCCATCACGCCAGACATAGCGGTACTCGGCATTCAGCGGCGTCCGCTCGCGCATGGCGCGTTGCACATCCACACGCAACCCCTCGTCGCCGACGCCGGACCAGAGATCCCACAATGTCAATTGCATGATCTGCTCGCGCGTCTGCTCTACATGGCGCAGCGCCTCGGCATTGACGCCAAGCACCCGGAAGTCAGGGTCGAGCAGCAAAAATCCTTCCGCCATGCTCTCCAGGATTTGGCTGACCCGGATTTCGGCGTCCGCACGCGCCCGTTCAGCGCGGACACGCTCTGTCGTCTCGACGACGATGGCGATCACGCCGACCGCGCGGCCGCTCCGGTCGAGCACCGGCCCATAATCAAGATCCGTCCAGACCTGCTCAGGCCGGCTGCGGCGGCGCAGCGTCAGCTCCCGGTCGCGGTATGAGAGGGTGCCCTTGGCCAAGCACACGCGCATGACGTTGTCGTTGAAATCGGCGACTTCCGGCCACGCCTCACGCACAGCGGCGCCAAGCAATTCAGGATGGCGTTCGCCGGCGAACGTCGCGAAGGCGTCGTTATAGATCATGACGCCGTCCTGGCCCCACAGCAGCACCATCGGAACCGCGCAATGCACGACGATTCCCGCGGCCGTCGCCAGGCTGGACGGCCACGACTCGATCGGACCAAGCGTCGTCCGGGACCAGTCGAAGGCGGCGATACAGGGACCAAGCTCGCCGTCATGGGCCAGAAAGGACGCACCCGAATCCTCCGAGTGCGGCGGAAGATTATCCATCGGGCGCTTCCTTCAAGAACATGCCAGAACGCCTGCTAAAAGATCTGCCGAAAAACCTGGCCGGCTGCCGCCGACCTTGGAATGTCGGCCAGTCTGAATGATTTGTTTTGGCAAGGAAAGCGCCCGATAGCCGCGCCGCGCGCGCTGTGGCAGGCTGCGACGACGCCGCGCCAAAAAGGCGACGGCGGCCATGCGGGGAGACGAAGCGTTGCCCGTCGACGAGATCGTCGATATCAGCCATGCCAAGCGCGGACGCCGGCGCCAGGCGGCACTTCGTGTCGGCGTGCCGGTGCTCGGCGTCGTGCTGGTGGTGCTCTCGATCCTTGGCGTGGCGCTCTACAGCTATGAAAGCAACCGCGCGAACGCGCTCGATCTCACCCGCATCCTGCTGCGCGTCACGCGCGAGCGGATCGCCCACGAAGTCAGCCTCTATCTGAGCCCGGCGGCGCAGTCGGCGCTGATCGCGCGCGACGTGGTGGCCCGTCATGCCGTGGGCGACCGCGAGACGGCGCTTGAGGCCTTTGCCGGCAGCATGCTGGACCAGGTGCCGCACCTGCAAAGCCTCTATGCGGCGGATGGCAATGGCGACTTCATCATGGTCAGCCGCGCCGCGGGCGGCGGCACCACCACCAAGGTCATCATCAACACGAAGGGTCATCGCCAGGTCACCACGACGCGTCTGGATGCGTTGGGAAAAGTGACCGCCAGCAACACCATGCCGAGCGACACGTTCGACCCCCGCGCGCGCGGCTGGTACAAGGGCGCCGTCGCCACATCAGGCGTGTTCTGGTCGGAGCCGACCATCTTCTACACCACGCGCTCCCCCGGCATCTCCGCTTCGGTCCGGCTGCTGCAGCCCGGCCTTGCGCCCCGCGTGTTTGGCGTGGACATCACCTTGGAGGCGCTCTCGCAGTTCCTCGGGTCGCTGCATATCGGCAAGACCGGACGCGCCGCCATCGTCGAACGCGACGGCACGGTGATCGCGGCAGGCAAGCTGATCGCGCTCGACGCGTCTGATCAGAAAGCGGCGGTCAACGCCAGCATCGCCTCGCTGCGCGATCCGGCGCTGGTCGCCGCCTTCGATCATTTCCGTGTCAATGGCTTTGGCAATCGGGCCATCACCGTGCAAGGCCGGCGTTTCATGACCATCGCGTCCCCCCTGCCAGCCGCGGCGGAGGATTGGGTCCTGCTGATCGCGGCCCCGGAAGCCGAATTCACCGGCTTTGCGCAGACCAATACCTGGCGGCATCTGCTGCTCTCGCTTGTCACCGTGGCGCTGGCGGCGGGCATGGGCGGGTTGCTGCTGCAGCAGAACCGCCGTCATGACCGGCTGGCCCGCAGGCTGCGGCAACAGCACGAAAACAGCCAGCGCGAGACGCAGGCCCTGACGGCGCTTGCGCAACGGCCGGGGCTGTTCGATGCCGCGCATGGCGCGCCCGGACTGACCGAAAGCCTGGCCGATATCTGCGCCGCGCGTCGGGCGGGCATCTGGCGGCTGACCGGGGAGGGACGCATCCTGTCCTGCGACGATCAGTTCGATCCCCAGGCGGACGACCATGTCGAGGGGCTGCAGCTTTCCCGCTCCGAACTGCCAGGTTTCTTCGAGGCGCTCGACAAGGGCGAGGCCATCGACGTCGCCGATGCCGCGGCGGACCAGCGCACCTCGGGCCTGCACCGACTGATGATGCGGCCCTTTGGCAGCGGCAAGCTTTCGGTGCTGCCGGTACGCGGACCATCGGGTCTCGCCGGCGCGGTGCTGCTGGAGGATATGGCGGACCCGTCGCGCGGACGGAGCTTCGCGCAGGCGGTGGCCGGGATCGTCTCCATGCGGATCGCCAGGCAGAACGACACGGCCCCACGGGAGGCGGATGACGACCAGCCGCGCGAATTGCTCCCCGCCGCGGAGGGGATGCAGCCGTACAGCTCCGTGCTGACGCCCGAAGCTGTTGCCCCGACCGACCTTGCCGCGCGCTACTTTCCGCATGTCGCGGCGATGATCGTCCGCTTCGACGACGCGCAGTCGCTCGCCAGACCTGATCCGGACGGCATCACCGCGGTCGCCGACACCGTCGCCCGCGCCTTGCAGGAGATCGCACGGCAGTACGCCCTCCCTTATGTGAAGCTGACCGGCCACCATCTTGTGGCAGCCGCCGGCTGCACCTCCGCACCGGACCAGACCGCGCTGCCGCGCTTGGCCGACGCGGCGTTGGCGATCCGTGCGCGTTGCCAGTCGCTGCTGGCGCAGTCCGGCCTTGATCCGGTGTTTCGTATCGGCATCGATCTCGGTCCGGCACTCGGCGCAGCACTGGGCGAGCAGCCGCGCCTGTTCAATCTCTGGGGGGACGCGGTGCGCACCGCCGAGCTGATGGCGCAGAGCGCCGCCGACGCCGGCACCATCCAGGTCAGCGAGGGGGCTTACCAGCCGCTGCGCCAGAGCTTCCTGTTCCGTGCGCGGGGACTGTTCTACGTGCCGGCCGCGGGCACGGCGCGCACCTATATCCTGGCGGGACGGCGATGAGGCGGGCGCTGGCCGCAATCGGCCGCGGCGCCCGCGGGTCGACACGATTTCCGCTGATCCTGGCGGCGGCGAGCTGGGGCGTGCTGCGCGAGGCGTCGCGCTGGGGCGCCTGGCGGCGCACGACACGCTATCAGTTCATCCTGACCATGCGCCAGGCGGCCGGAGGCGGTCTGGCCACGACGCTGGTCACCGCCTCGCTGCTCGGGATCGGCATGGTCTATGAGGCGCTCTACTGGCTGGGCGTCGCCGGGCAGACGCAACTGGCCGGCACGGTATTGGTGACCGTGCTGCTGCGCGAACTGACGCCGCTGCTGGTGGGAATCATCCTGCTCGGCCGCAGCGGCATGCTCACCGTGGCGCAGCTCGGCACGATGCAGACCGGCGGACAGACCCGGGCGATGATCGCGCAGGGCATCGATCCGTTCCTGCTGCTGGTGATGCCGCGCACCCTGGCCTTCGCGCTGGGCAGCTTCACGCTCGGCATCCTGTTCGGCGCCACCGCTTTGGTGTTCGGCTTCATCGTCAGCAACGCGATCAGCAGCCAGCATGAGAACCTGTGGAGCTTCCTTGACCGGGTCATCGCGGCGATGAGCCCGCGCGACGATCTGCTGGTGCCGGCCAAGCTGCTGGTGATCGGCTATCTGGTGGGGTTGAGCTGCTGCCTGACCGGCCTCGGCGCCGCTCCAGACGACCAGTTGTCGAACCTGCTGCCGCGCGGCTTCGTGCGCGGCATCGTCGTCATCCTGCTCGCCAGCATCCTGCTGACGGTGGCGGCTTAGATGAAGCATGCGCCGGTGCTGGAGTTGCTCTCCGCGGCTGCCGTCTTCGAGGCCAGCACGCTGCCGAACGCGCCGCTCGATCTGCGCCTGATGCCGGGCGAGTGCGCCCTGATCGAGGCGCACGATCCCGCGCAAGTCGCCGATCTCGCCGATCTGTGCAGCGGCCTGATCGCGCTCAGAAGCGGCTCGGTGCGCTGCATGGGCCATGACTGGAGCGAACTCGACAGCGAACGCGCGGCGGCATTGCGCGGACGCATCGGGCGCATCCATCAGCGGGGCGGATGGGCGGAGATGCTGCCCACCCATGTCAGCATCATGCTGCCGCAACTGCACCACACCCGCGACACAGAGGCGGCGATCACCCAGCAAGCCGTGGCGCTGTCGCGGCTGCTGGGCCTGCCCGGACTGCCGCTGACGCGTCCCGACCGTCTCTCGGACGGCGACCTGATCCGGGCCGCGAGCGTGCGCGCGTTCCTGGGCGAGCCGCATCTGCTGCTGCTGGAGAGCTCGATCGCCTCGGACCGTCCCGACCTGACCACGCCGTTCCTGGAATTGCTGTCGCGCGCGCTCGACGACGGCGCCGCCGCGATCTGCTTCACCCGTGATACGCCATACTGGCTAGGCCGGCATTTCCCGACGCGCCACCGGCTTCATTTGCTCGAAAGCGGCCTTGCATCGATGCGGGGGGAATGATGCTGCAGCGACGACGCCCGGACGATACCAGCGGATTGCTGCGTCTGCGCTACACCGATGAGTGGGTGGGCCTGCTGGTGTTGATCGCCGCCGCGCTGTTCTTCGGCGCGATCTTCGAGGCGGGCGTGGTGCGACGCTGGCTCAAGCCGGATTCCGAGCTGCGCATCCTGCTGCCGCAAGGGGGCGTCGGCGGTCTGGCGCCCGGCGCCGACATCCAGGTGCTCGGCACGCAGATGGGCTCGGTCAATCAGATTGTGCTCAATCCGGACGGCACCCTCTATGCGACCGCCAGCATCAGGCAGCAGGCCGATCCCTATATCCGTCGCGACAGCAAGGCCACGATCCGGCTTCGCTACGCGGTTGCCGGCGCCGCCTACATCGACATCAGCCGTGGCACCGGAAAGCCGCTCGATTGGAACTTCGCGGTGTTGAAGGCGACGGTGGCGCCCAATCCGGCCGACGCCATCACCAGGACAATCTCCGAAATCCGCGCGCAGATCCTGCCGTTGCTCCAGCACGCCAACCAGTCGGTGAGCACGCTGGGCGACCTGGTCGCGGGACTGAAGGCGGGACATGGTTCCGTCGGCAAGCTGCTGACCGACGACACGCTGATCAATCAAGCCACCGCCACGATGGCGACCCTGCGGGCGGACATCGCCAGGCTTGAGCCGATCCTGGCCAAGGTGCCGCCCTTGCTCGACCAGTCGCACGCAGTCCTTGGCAACGTACGCAAGGTGACAGGCAACGCGGCCCAGGCCACGCCGGCGCTGCCGGCGATCGCGAGCAACCTCAAGACCACCAGCGCGAACCTGCCGGCGCTGACCATCCAGACGCAGGCAACCCTGGAGCAGCTCGACAAGCTGCTGGCGCAGTTGCGCGGCTCCTGGCTGCTTGGCGGCGGCGGCTCGAACAAGCCGGAGTCGCTGCGCCTGCCGCCGCAAAAGGTGCGCCCGTGAAACGGACGTGGGCGGCGCTTGTTGCCTTGACCGCCCTCGGGGCCGCGTTGGCTGGATGCGGCGGTCATCCGCCGGCGCCGCCGGCCGACCAGGCCTTGGCGCAGGCGGCTCACGCCGGACGGCAGGCGCTGGACCTCGACCACCCCGCGCAAGCGGTCACCCAATACAAGACCGCCTTCACGCTGGCGCTGGCCCGCGACGACGCCTCGGACATCGGCGATCTGGGCTACGATCTCGCGACGGCGCAACTCGCGGCCGGCATTCCGAAGGCCGCCTTGGCCACGGTGTCGCGCACGCGGCTGGCGCTCAGCGCGCGCAACTCGCCCGGTTTTGCCGAGCTTGACCTGGTGCAGGCAGCCTCGCTGCATCGTCTTGGCCAGGACGCTGACGCGGACGCCCTTGCCGCGCGCGCGCAAGCGGACGCGGGCGACCCCGGCACGCGGGTCCAGGCCAGCACCCTGCGCGGCCTGATCGCGGCGCAACGCGGCGACCAGGCAGGCCTCGCCGCGGCGCTCGCGGCGCTCGGCGCGCCGAAACATCCGACCGCGAACTGGCAGGCGAACCACGACACGCTGACCGCGCGCCTGGACATGCTGCGCGGCGCCGACGACGCGGCGGCGGCGGCGGCGCAATCGGCGGCCGACGTGCAACGACAGCGGGTTGACTACGAGGCGATGGAGCAATCCCTCGTGCTGGCGGCGGAGGCTGAGCAGAGCGGAGGCGAGGCGGACGGCGCGGCGAAGCTCTATCTCAGGGCCGGCGCCAGTGCCGCCTCACGCGGCGACATCGTCCACGCCAGGCAATGGCTGAGCCAGGCAACCATGCCTGGCGCCGATATCGCCACCCTGCGCGCGGCCGGCATCGAGCGGGCCCGCTTGCCGCCCGATCACGCGCGCCCGTAGGTTCCGACGATCATGCCGCGCGCGATGACACGGCCGCGCAACGCCGCGACCAGAGCCGTGCGTCCCGGCGGCCGCTCGAAGCTGGGTGGTTCGTCGAGCGCGAAGATCTGGAACACGTAGCGATGCGGTCCGTGCCCGCGCGGCGGATCGGGCGGCAGCCAATTGGTATGCATGAACGAGTTCCGGCCCATGCCGAACCGTTCCTCGCCCGCGTCGCGCCGCGGCAGCGCGCCTTCGGCAAGGCCGCCATCCACCGGCGGCAAGTCGCCGAGGATCGCATGCACGAGCGGCTTGAACGTCGGGCTGTCGGCATCCTCCACCAGCAGCGCCAAGGCCTGCGCTTCCGGCGGCACCCCTACCCATTCGAGCGGCGGCGAGAGCTTGTCGCCATCCTCGGTGTAGCGGACAGGAATTTCCCCATCGGGTCGGAACGCGGATGACGTGAGCGCGATGGTATCCGGCACCGCGGCGAAAGCCTGGTCGTGGCTGACCAGCGTTTCCATTCCGGGGCGCACCGACTGCAACGCGCGGCCAAGCCCGGCAGGCATCTTCTCAAGCATGTCGAGCACTCCAGATTAGGACAGCAGCGACGCCGGGGACCCCAGCCAGGTTGCAGCGGGGGCTTGCATCCTCGCGACAGCGTGCGCACACCCATCATCGATTCGACACATCCCATGGAGCCCCGATCCCGCCGTGAGCCGCTTCTGGAGCGACCTGGTGCACGACCTCACCCCGTATGTACCGGGCGAGCAGCCGGCCGCCGTCCCCCGTCTCGTCAAGCTCAACACCAACGAAAGCCCGCTCGGCCCCTCGCCGCGCGTGCTGGAGGCACTACGCGCCGAAGCCTCCGACAGCCTGCGGCTCTATCCCGACCCGGAATCGACCAGATTGCGCGAGACCCTGGCGCGCTACCATCGGGTCACGGCAGACCAGGTGTTTGTCGGCAACGGCTCCGACGAGATCCTGGCGCATAGTTTTGCCGGCCTGCTCAAGCACGACAGACCGCTGCTGTTCCCGGACGTCACCTACAGCTTCTACCCGGTGTATTGCGGCCTGTTCGCCATCGCCTACGAAACCATTCCGCTGAACGCCGACATGGCAATCCAGGTCGCCGACTATCAGCGCGATTGCGGCGCCATCATCCTGGCCAACCCCAACGCGCCCACCGGCATTTCGCTCGCGCGTCGAGAGCTCGCCAGCCTGCTCGACGACCACCCGGATCAGGTGGTGGTGATCGACGAAGCCTATGTCGATTTCGGCGCCGAGACCGCCATACCCCTGGTCGGGCGCCATCCAAACCTGCTGGTTGTGCGTACCATGTCAAAGTCGCGCTCGCTGGCCGGCCTTCGCGTCGGCTACGCGATCGGCGACCCTGCCCTGATCGAGGCACTGACACGGGTCAAGAACAGCTTCAACTCCTATCCGCTCGGCCGCCCCGCCCAGGCCGGCGCCATTGCCGCGATCGAGGACGAGGACTGGTTCCAACGCGGCCGCGCCATCGTGATGGAGACCCGCGCGCGGCTCTGCGACGGGCTTGCCCGGCTTGGCTTTGCGGTGCTGCCCTCACATGCGAACTTCGTCTTTGCGCGTCATCCGGACCACGCTGGCGCCGAGATCGCCGCAGCACTTCGCCGGGACGCCATCCTGGTGCGGCATTTCGCCACGCCGCGCATTGCGGACTATGTGAGGATCACCGTCGGCACCGACGAGCAATGCGCGGCACTGCTCGACGTCTTGAGACTCCATTCGTATAAGGATCACCTTCATGCGCGCCTATGACGGACAGCATTCCGATAATCAGCCGATCCGGCGCAGCAACGCGGAGAAGCAGAAGCAGCTTCGCGAACTGCGCGAGACGCTGAGCGCGATGAAGCCGCACACCTCCGCCAGCCTGCGCGACAGCGTGAAGAAGCGCATCGCCCAGCTCGAAGCCGAGCTGAAGCGAGAGTGACCACCTCGCTCACCGCTCGCGTCGATCGACTGCTCGCCGACGCCTTCGCCACCTGCGGCCTGCCGACCGAGACGGCGCGTGCGTCGCGCGCGAACCGCCCCGAGCTCGCCGATCTGCAATGCAACGGGGTGATGCCCCTGGCCAAGCGCCTCGGCCGCAATCCACGCGCGATCGCCGACGCCGTCCGCGAGCGGCTTGGCGCGTGCGCCCAATTCAGCGACGTGCACGTCGCCGGTCCCGGCTTCATCAATCTGCGCCTGTCCGACGGCTTTCTCGCCGAATGCGCGGCCGAGCAGGCTGCCTCCCGCAATCTCGGCATCGCCCCGCTGCCGACGCAGACCGTGCTGCTGGATTTCGGTGGCCCGAACGTGGCCAAGCCGCTCCATGTCGGCCATCTCCGCACCCTGGTCATCGGCGAGAGCCTGCGTCGCATCCTCGACTCGCAAGGGGTGCGCACCATTTCCGATATCCATCTCGGCGACTGGGGCCTGCAGATGGGCATGCTGATCTCCGAGATCCGCGCACGCTGGCCAATGCTGCCGCCCGGCACCCTGCCGCCGCTGTCGATGGACGACCTGCAGACGCTCTATCCGGAGGCCGCCGCCGCCTGCAAGGCCGATCCGCAACGCATGAGCCAGGCGCGTGCGGCGACGGCCGCGCTGCAAGCGGGTGAGGCGGACAGCGCCGCCCTCTGGCGCGGCCTGTGCGACATCTCGCTTGCCGCGCAGAAGCGCGACATCGACCTGGTGGGCGCGCATTTCGACCTGCTGCTCGGCGAAAGCGACGTACAGCCGCTGATCGCGCCGATGATCGCGGATCTGCGCGCGCGCGGCATCGCCGTGCCGAGCGAAGGCGCGCTGGTCATCGAGGTGGCGGAGCCGGATGACGCCAACCCGATGCCGCCGCTGCTGCTGGCCAAGTCCGATGGCGCCGCCCTCTACGCCACCACCGATCTCGCCACCATCGTGGCAAGGGTCCGCGACCAGGCGCCCGACCGCATCCTCTACGTCGTCGACCAACGGCAGGCGCTGCACTTCGAGCAGGTGTTCCGCGCCGCCCGCAAGGCCGGCCTGGTGGATCATGTGGCGCTCACCCATGTCGGCTACGGCACCGTGAACGGCGCCGACGGCAAGCCCTACAAGACACGCGCCGGCGGCGTGGCGCAGCTCTCCGACCTGCTCGGCGACGCCATTGCCACGGCGCGCGAGCGGCTTTTGGAAACCCCGCCGGGCATCGACCGGGAGCAGCTTGCGCGACTGGTCGGCCTTGCCGCGGTCAAGTTCGCCGATCTCTCCTCGTTCCGCACCTCCGGCTATAATTTCGATGCCGACCGCATGGTCTCCTTCGAGGGGCGCACCGGCCCCTATGTGCAGTATGCCTGCGTGCGCATCGCCTCGATCCTGGCGCGCGCCGAGGCGCAAGCGGCACAGCCGGGACCAATCATTGTAGCAGCGCCGGCGGAGCGCGCCTTGGTGCTGGAATGCGCGCGCCTTGCCGACGTTGTCGCCTCCGCCAGCCGCAACCTCGCGCCGAACGAGATCGCCGACTACGTGTTCTCGCTCGCCCAGGCGTTCAGCCGGTTCTACACCGAATGTCCGGTGCTTGCCGCCGAAGCCGAAGCCGTCCGGGCCTCTCGGCTTGCCCTCTGCGCCCTGGTCCTGGCAGTGCAAAGCAAGGGATTGTGGCTGCTCGGCATCGACGTGCCGCCGCGTATGTGATCCGCCACGCAACTGTCACGCCGCGTGAAGCTTTGTTCCTCCGGGAACGCATCCGTCAGAAGGGTTCTGCATCTTGAGCAAAGTGCGTATCGCCGTGGTCGGCGTCGGGAACTGTGCCTCGTCCTTGATCCAGGGCATCGAGTTCTATCGGAACGTCGCCTCGAACGCGCCCGTTCCCGGCCTGATGCATGTCGATCTCGGCGGCTACCGGCCGGGCGATATCGAGGTGGTGGCCGCCTTTGACGTGAACCGCGACAAGGTCGGCCGCGACCTTGCGGATGCGTTGCAGGCCGAGCCGAACAACACGCGCGTGTTCGCCGAGGTGCCACGCTCCGGCGTCGCCGTGCAGCGCGGGCCGACCATGGACGGGCTCGGCCTTTATTTGCGCGACATGATCGAGGAAAGCGGCGAGCCGCCGGTCGACGTCGCCGAAGCGTTGCGCCGTTCGGGCGCCGAGATCCTGGTCTCCTATTTGCCCGTGGGTTCTGAGCAGGCCACGCGTTGGTACGCCGAGCAGGCGATCGACGCGGGCTGCGGCTTCGTCAACTGCATCCCTGTGTTCATCGCCTCCGATCCGGCGTGGCGCGCGCGCTTCGAGAAGCGTGGCCTGCCGCTGGTCGGCGACGACATCAAATCGCAGCTCGGCGCCACCATCCTGCACCGGATGATCGTGAGCCTGTTCCGCGAACGCGGCATACGCGTCGACCGCACCTACCAGCTCAATTTCGGCGGCAACACCGACTTCGCCAACATGCTGGAACGCTCACGGCTCGAATCGAAAAAACTTTCGAAAACCCGCGCGGTGACCAGCCAACTCGGCGAGGAACTGCCGGCGGGCGACGTGCATGTCGGACCGAGCGACCATGTGCCGTGGCTCACCGACCGCAAATGGGCGCATATCCGCGTCGAGGGCACTGGCTTCGGCGACTCGCCGATGAGTTGCGAGGTCAAACTGGAAGTGTGGGACTCGCCCAACTCGGCGGGCGTGGTGATCGACGCGGTGCGCTGCGCCAAGCTGGCGCTCGACCGCGGCATCGGCGGCGCTCTGATCGGACCTTCGAGCTACTTCATGAAAAGCCCGCCGGAGCAATTCCATGATCACGAAGCGCAGGCGCGCACCGAAGCGTTCATTGACGGGTGAGTGCGTGTGGCTGGCTGAGTGCGTGTCCGACCTCGCGCACGACCGAACTCCAATCTCCGGGCGACGCTTGCCGGATCAGCCGCATGGAAGGATACCACGGCGTGTCGGCGCGGTTCTGCCAGCGCCAGTCCGCGTCATGGCGGAGCAGCAACAAGGTCGGCCGCCCCAGCGTGCCGGCGAGATGCGCCACCATGGTATCCACGGTAATCACCAGTCCCAATCCCGCGATGAGCGCCGCGGTTGCTTCGATCGCCTGCGGAGCGCCCTCCGGATTGATGAAACCCTCCTCTCGCCCGGGGCACAGCGAGACCACCGGACCGCCGCGCAGCACTGGCCTGAGCAATCCGAGCGGAATGGAGCGCGCCGGGTCCCATCCGCCCGCCTGCCAGCACAGCCCGATTTCGCCGGAGACCGGACAGACGCGCCCCGGCATCAGCCGCGCCGGCGCCCCGGGCGGCAGTCGGAGCACATGGGCGAGTTCCATGATCTCTATGTCACACTCGGATGGCGGGGCGGGTTTTGCCAGGTCGAACGACACCATCCGGTCAGGACCGGGAAGCGCTTCGAACAACCGCAGCAATTCCGGCTGGACTTCGAGTGTCAGCTCTCTCGCCCGACGGCGCAGCGCCGGCAGATAGCGCGCGAACTGCAGCGTGTCGCCCAGCCCATGATAGCAGCGCACCAGGACATTGCGCCCATCGGGTTCGCATCCGTCCCAGACCCAGCGGCAATGATAAGGCAGCGACGGATCATCCCGCGTGGACGGATCACGCGATGCGAGAACGCGATTGCTGATCGCCCACGCGGCCGCATTGTCACCGCTGCGCATCGCCGCCATCCATTGCGTCTGCGTGTCATCTGTCATCCACGCGCAAACGCCGCGTTGCGGGGCGCGTTGCCGGCGCCATGACCACGGGCAGCAATCGACATGCGCCGCTTCGCGACCGGATCGCCGCACTCGGTCCCTGGTTTCACAACATGCGCCTGGGCGGCGAGTGGACCGCGCCGGAGCATTTCCTCGGCGACTATCCCGCGGTGAAATGGCGCCACTACGCCGACCTCCTTCCTGCCGATCTGCACGGCAGCACCGTGCTCGATATCGGCTGCAATGGCGGTTTCTTTTCGCTGGAGATGAAGCGCCGCGGCGCCGATCGCGTCCTGGGCATCGACTCCGACGAGGCCTACCTGGCGCAGGCGCGTTTCGCCGCCGCAACAGAGACCCTCGACATCGAGTTCCGCAGGCTCTCGGTGTACGACATCGGCTCGTTGGGCGAACGCTTCGATATCGTGTTCTTTCTCGGTGTTTTCTATCATCTGCGTCATCCGCTGCTCGCACTCGACCTCATCCGCGAGCACGTGACGCGCGACCTGCTGATCTTTCAGACCATGCAGCGCGGCAGCACTCAGACACGCTCCCTTGAGTCCAACTACGACTTTTCCGAACGGGCGATTTTCGACGATCCGGCCTATCCCAAGATGCACTTCATCGAGCATAGCTACGCCGGCGATCCGACCAACTGGTGGGCGCCGAACCGCGCCGCAGTCGAGGCGATGCTGCGCAGCGCGGGTTTCGACATCCTCTCTTGCCCCGAGGACGAGACCTATTTCTGCCGTCGCGGCGCCCGCGCCAATGCTGCCTACGGTGCAATCCATCCAGCACGCGGAAAGGAGCCGTCATGATCGAAGCGGCCATGATCTGGAACGAGCCCAACAACAAATCGCACTGGGACCTCGATGCTGATCCACAATGGAGCACCTTCGCCCGCATGACCGCTCTGGCGGGCCAGGCGATTGCGTCAGAAGCGCCGAGATTGCCGCGCGTGCTGGGCGGCATGTCGCCGATCGATCCCGGTTTCCTCGACAAGCTTATCGCCCAGGGCACGCTGGACCATCTCGATGCCGTCGCGGTGCATGGCTTTCCACTCGACTGGAACCATTGGCCGATCGACGAGTGGCCGGAGAAACTCAAGCTGATCAGGGGCGTGACCCACCTTCCGGTCTGGGTCTCCGAGGTCGGCGTCTCCAGCTTCGGCGCCGAGGAGGTGCAGGAATGGGGTCTCAGGCGCAGCTTCGAACTGCTGACCGGCCGGGCGCCCAGAATCCATTGGTACAGCCTCTACGATCTGCCCGCCGCCTGGCCCGCGACGACGCGTCACAAGGAGGCGGAGGGTTCGTCCTATTACCGGCATTTCCATATGGGCCTGCTCGACGAGCACGGGAATCCCAAGCGCGCGGCGCGCATCTTCCACGAGTTCGCTCCCGAAATGGGCTTGTGCCAATGGTTCCATTTCGAAGATCACCGGCTCGACGACGCCGTCCGCTGGATGCGCGATCTCGGCGTCACGACTCTGCGCACCGGCCTCAGTTGGGCGGATCACTACCGGCCTGGCGCCGAAGCCTGGTTCGACCGCCAGATGCGGGCGCTGGAGCAATTCCAGGTCACGGTGACGTTCTGCTTCACCCCCGAGCACAAGGGCACCTGGCCGCACTACACCGCCCCACCCGTGGAGCCGGAGGAGTTTGCCGAGTTCTGCGCGACCATGATCCGCCGCTACGCCCCCGGCGCGCCCAGCCACGATATCCTTCCAACACAGCAACCGGAAGCCGCCGACAGCTTCGAGCGGGCGGAGATCGCCGGCGCGGGTTGAACTCATACCAATCCGCATAAGCGATGACCCATCCAGAAAGCAAGATTGGGGGGCAGCCTTGAACGGGTCCAGAGCGTCACGCGCAGGCGTGCCTTCGCACGACGCCCTGGTCTTGCTTACTCTTGATGGGTCATCCTCAGCGCGGATTGGTATTATATACGATAACGTCTTTTATCACATGTAGGAGCTTGCCTCGGAGCTGCCCATGCCGGTAGAGTCACAAACCAGGAAACCGCCCATGCCCGACACCCACACCATCGATATCGCCATCCCTGTGGAAGCCAGCGTCGCCGCCGCGCTAGACGACGCGGCGTTGCGGGCGATGGCCGGTCGCCTGGTCAGCCGGATGCTGCAGCCAGCCAGCATCGAGAACCTCTTCGACACGATGGATGCTATCTCGGCCGGGGCCGCCAAGCGCGGGCTGACCGATGAGATCCTCGAGGCGGAGCTCGCTGCCTATAATTCAGAACGCCGGGAGCCGAGCGCGCCGTCCCCCCCGTGATCGTTGTCGACGCTTCCACGCTCGTTAGCGCAACATTCCGCCGGGGCCGTGTGCCCGACTTGGCTGTACGCCACGCTCTTCGAACCGGCCGTGTCGCAGTGTCTGAATCGGTGATGTCCGAGTTTCTCGACGTGCTGTATCGCCCGGGTTTGTCGCGATACATCAAGCCAGAGCTGCGCGCCGATTTGCTGGGCCAGTTTCGCGCCGGCGCTGCCGTTGTCGTGCCCACGGTGACCGTGACCGACTGCCGCGACGCCAAGGACAATAAGTACCTGGAGTTGGCCCTCGCAGCCAGGGCAACGACGATCGTCAGCAGCGACGATGACCTGCTCGTCCTGCACCCCTGGCGCGGCGTGCGGATACTCTTGCCGGCGGTCTATCTTGCCGAGGCCGAGGGCAACCGGTGATGGTTGGCGCGCCCCCTGCCCTGCTTGCGGACCGCCTGGGGACTCTGCCCGCGGCAGCGGGGCCTCTCCTTCCCGGCCTGGTCGTCGTGGCCGGCGAGCGGGCGAGCGGGCGAGCACGCGCTTCCTGGAATTTTTCGCTTCGACCATCCGCAATCCGCACACGCGCCGCGCCTACGCCCGCGCTGTGATGGATTTCCTGGCCTGGTGCGAGGAGCACGCGGTGCCGTCGATTGCCGCGGTGCAGCCGCTGCACGTGGCGGCTTGGATCGAGGGCCAGACCCGTGAGCATTCCGCGCCCACGGTGAAGCAGCAGCTTGCCGCCATCCGTCACCTGTTCGACTGGCTGGTCATGGGCCAGGTGGTGCCGCTGAACCCGGCCGCCTCGGTGCGCGGGCCGGTCCGCAGTGTCCGCAAGGGCGAGACGCCGGTGCTCGACCGGGCCGAGGCCAGGGCACTGCTCGACAGCATCGACGTGACCACTCCGATTGGGCTACGGGACCGGGCGCTGATCGCGCTGATGGTCTACAGCTTCGGTCGGATCGGCGCGGCGCTTGGCATGAAGGTGGAGGACGTCTTCGTACAGAACCGGCGGCTGTGGGTGCGGCTGCGCGAGAAGGGCGGCAAACGGCACGAGATGCCCTGCCATCACACGCTGGAAGCGTATCTGCACGCCTAACTGGACGGAACCGGCATCGCCGACGATGCGAAGGGGCCGCTATTCCGCACCATCGGCCGAGGCACCGGGCTTCTCACCCGCACGCCGCTGCCGCAGCCCAACGCCTATGCCATGGTACAGCGGCGCGCGCTCGCGGCCGGCATCGGCACCAGAATCGGCAACCACAGTTTCCGGGCAACGGGAATCACCGGCTACTTGAAGAACGGCGGTACGCTAGAGAATGCGGCCGCCATGGCGAACCACGCCAGCACGCGCACCACCCAGCTCTATGATCGGCGTCGCGACGAGATCAGCCTGGATGAGGTGGAGCGGATCAGGGTGTAGTAACGGAAGAACACCTCATCGCCTCCTGTCAAACGCTATCATCGAATCGGAGTTATGTAAGGGAATGGAACGGAAGAGTAGATGAAGGCGCGAGAATTACTTAATGTTGGCGAAACCTGGACGGATCGCGCAACGCGCATTGCGCTCCCGCTTGTTCTGCAACAAGCTCTCGACGGCTTGCCAATCACCTATGGTGAGTTGAATAGCCGAGTGGCTCAGTGTGGAGGTAGCTCCGTGATGGCCATCACTTACCGCCACGTTGCGGGCAAGATCGGCGACATCTGTGCGGCCCTGCGGAGCGAAACAGATACGGACGTTCCTCCTCTAAATGCGATTATTATTAACGATACAAGTCGACTGCCGAGCTATGGCGTAGATTTTTATCTGTCGACATACCTCGGGATGAGGTCACGCGACATGTCACGGCTCAGCGATGCGGCGAGAGACGCATACGCCGGCCAAATCATGCAGCAAGTGTTCGACTACTCAGGCTGGAAGGAAGTAGCCAATCATCTGGGGATTAGAATCACGGAAGTTCTAGAGAAAGTCAAAGTCCCGGATCTGGATGAGGCGATCGATCTTACCGACTCGAGAGACTTCGCGAGTGGTCCAGAGTCCGAAGCACATCAAAAATTGAAAGAATGGGTTGCAGCAAGGTTCGAGCTGTTTAGAAAGTACGGCTCCTTCGAGCCAGGAGACACTGAGTATCCTCTTTCGTCGGGTGACAGGCTGGACGTCTACTTCTCGAATGGCACAAGCCGCCTTGCAGTCGAGATTAAATCGCGAGATGCGCCCGAAGCGGAGGTGAAGCGTGGGATATACCAGTGCGTTAAGTATCGTGCGACGCTCCGGGCCATGCAGACAGCCGCTTTCGTACCACCAAACGCGCAAGCCGTCCTTGTGCTTGACCGAAATCCCAGCGAGATTGTCGCGCGCTTGGCACATCTGCTCCTGGTGGACATCGTTACGGTTATCCCGGGAAGAATCTGACTAAACACCGGGCCCAATGATCTCAGCCGCAAGTTGGTGAACCGTTATCCAAGGACGTTTCGTTTGGGCCTCGTTCTCAAAAAGCAGCCAGTTTGAATTAAAAGGGAGACGGCTGTTGGGGTTGATGATCTCCTTGACGTAGCAGTATCCCTCGAACCCAGACCTGTCTTCACTTAAGTGCGAGAAACTCGGAACAATCTTCACTGAACACACCCTACCGGTGCCCCGGAAAAATCTCTGCACGGCTTTGTCTATTGTCTCGTGAGCTGATGTATGTAGGTATTTCGCCGGGATACTGAGAAATATAAAGTTGCATCCGTCCTTTGGAAGCTGATCTTTCCGCGCGTCCTCCAAGGCGTTGACGATGGTTTGCTCGCCGATATCAGTTCTGCTCAGCTTGCATTTTGCTTCCGCCAGAGCCTTTGTTCCGTCTCGCAGATCGATCTCGAAGTCGGGAGTACCCCCAGTGAGTCGAAATGGAATGCCAGCTTGATAAAGAATCCTTGCAGTTTGCAGTTCGAACGCTGCTGATTCGACCTGATCGCCCTGAAGCTGCCGGATGCAGTGATAAAAACCGGGGACGTTCTGCAAGTTGTATAGCGCATTCACTAGCCAGAATGCCCTCACATGGAAGTTGGCCTGCTCCCTCTCGCTTCCATCCTGCCATCTGAGGTAATCGGACAAGCCGTTCCCATCGGCTAAATACGCGTCGAACCACTCTCGCCCAAGAAACAAGACCGCGATGTGAGACGCAATCCATATGGGACAATCAGCTGCTGTCACGCCGCCTTGGAAAGCAGCACGAGCGTCCAATAGGAGCCGTTCCTTGGTAACCGTCGTTCCATCAGCAACGTGCGGCGTTAACACCGTCTGCCTCCATCAACCTGAGTGTAGGAAGCAAGCTGCCGCTTCTTTATGATTTTGTATTACATATGGTAGCAGAACCGTCTGATTGAGCAAGTCCATGCCTGAGCCTCACTCACACCGATTTGGAGGTATGATCGTGCATTATGCGTACCCGGCAACGCTGGAAGCCCACGGAACGGGTTTATACTGGGCGAGCTGAGAGCGGTATCACGCAATCCGCCGGCAATTCCGCGAAAGGATCAAGCGCTGGCAACGCAAGCATGTCGAAATGGCGCAGGTTTCGCGTCAACACCGTGAAGCCGCGGCTTTGAGCCGTGGCGGCAATGGCGAGGTCAGCCAAACCGGGTGTCTGTCCTCGCGCACGCGCCTGATCCGAAAGTTTTCCAAGCAGACGGGAAGTCGGGATATCCAGAGGAAGGATACGCACGCTGTAGAGATGCAGTAACGTCTCCAGCCATGCCGCAAGGCGGTCTGCCTTGCGAAGCGCACCCTGCCTGCGGCTTTTGGCAATGCCGTCTTCGATTTCCGCCACGGTGATCACCGACAGATAGAGCCCGGCGCTGTTGCGGTCCATCCAGGCCAGCAGGTCTCCGGGTGCCACGGCCTTGGTGGGCGAGCCTGCCGACAGGACGTTGGTATCGACCAGGTACAATGTGCTTGGTGCCCGTTTGAGAATTCGCTGCGCTGAGCCAGAGGCAGGCGTTAGCCTGCCGATCCGGGGGACGTGGCGAGAACCGGAGCGGCGCGGGCGTCTGCCCGTGAGCACCGGAAGCGCAGGCAGGTGCGTCGGATGGCCAGTGTAGTAGAATTGTCAGACGGCACTTAGAAATCGGTCTCCCGCAGCCCTTGTTGCCGTCTTGGCAAATCCGCCGCGCCGAGCGGAGCTTCCATCAACAGCCGGCCGAATGACGGCACATTGGACAGGCGCTGCCATTCCTCGAAGCTGAGCACCACCGCTTCGCGCCTGCCATGCCGGGTGATAATCGCCGGTTCACCTTGGCGTGCCTGGTCGATCACCGCCGACAAGGTCGCCTTGGCGTCCCGAAGTTGAAGCTCATGCATCTGATCGCCTCCCATCGGATCGCTTCGAAGTGACTACTGTAGTCATAATCGACCAGAGGCGTGTTTGCAAGCGCGTCGCGTTCAGTGCTGCGTCCAACCGGTGTAGCTGCCGACGGTCCGCTTGGTGATCAGCTTGGGAGCCATCAGGGTGATTTTCTGCGCGGGCGAATGGCCGTTCATGATGCCGTCGCCGGCTTTCAGCGCCAGTTCGCCCATGGTGTACGGATCTTGCGAGGCGGAAGCCTTGATCAGCGCGTCCGGCGCCTTGATCGCGGAGACGATGTCGGGCGAGCCATCAACCGAGGTGATAACCAGGTTGGTGCGGTGCTCCTGCTTGGCCGCGAGTTCGGAGCCGATCGCCTGCGGGTCGTTGATGGTGAACACGCCGGCGATGTCCGGATAGCGGATCAAGTATCCTTGCATCACCGCGAGGCCGCCGTCGCGCGAGCCTTTGCCGTTCTGATCCGACGAGAGCAGCTTGACATCGGGATGCTGGGCCAGCGTTTCCCTGCAGCCCTTGACGCGGTCGGTGACGGCGGAAACCTGCGGGCCGTTCTCGATGATGACGTTGCCCTTGCCGCCGATATCGCGGACCAGGGCCTCGCAGGACATACGGCCGGCCTCGACATTGTTGGTCTCCACCGTTGCGTTGGCGCCGTTGGCGCTGACATCGGCGGCGACGACAATGATGCCGGCCTTTTGCGCGCGCTTGATCGCCGGCAGGATGGCATTCGGATCGACCGCGTTCAGGATGATGACGTTGACGCCGGAGGCGATGAAGTTGTCGACCTGGGTAAATTGCTTGTTGAGGTCGTAATCCGCGGAAACAGCGATGACCCGAACGCTCGGATTGATCGCCCGTGCCGCATGGGTCACGCCCTTGGTGAGCGCCACGAAGTATGGGTTGCCGAGCGACCCCAGAGTGACGCCCACGGATCCCAGCGTCTTTGCCGAGGCCGGACCCGAGTTGGAGATCGTGGCGGCGAGGCCGATCGCGGCGGCGGCAAGCAGGCTTTTGCTGAGCATCGAGACGTTTCCTTGCACTAGGTTCGCGCGCCGCCCTGCTGACGGAAGCGGTCGAGGGCCACGGCGCCGATAATGACCAGCCCCTTGACGATGAACTGCCAGATATCCGAGACGCCGACCAGGATCAGGCCGTTGGTCAGCACGGCGATGATCAGCGCGCCGATCAGCGTGCCCCAGATCGAACCGACGCCGCCGACAAAGGAGGTGCCGCCCAGGATCACAGCCGCGATCGCGTCGAGTTCGTAGCTCTGTCCAAGCTGCAGGCCGTTGGCGGCGTAGAGCCGGGCAGATGACATCACGCCGCCGAGGCCCGCCAGCGTGCCGGACAGCGCATAGACGAACAGCAGGATGCCGGGAACGTTGATGCCCGACAGCCGCGCCGCCGCCGGATTGCCGCCGACCGCGTAAATCCGCACGCCGAGCACGGTGCGACGGAGCACGAACCAGGACAGCAGGATCACAGCGAGCGCGATGATGGCGAGCCACGGAATCAGCGCGCCCGCGACGGTGATCCCGTCATTGCCGATCCAGGCGTAGTTCAAATTCGGGTTGAAGATGGTGTTGTCGGCGCCCATCAGCCGGGCCAGGCCGCGTACCGCGGTGAGCGAGCCCAACGTCACGATGAAGGGCGGCAGATTGCCGTAGGCGATCAGCGCGCCATTGACCAGGCCGAAGCCGAGCCCGATGCCGAGGCACACCGGAATTGCCAGCAGCCCGTGCGCGATCGGCCAGAGCGAGGCGATCAGGGCGCCCATCGCCGACGCCGCAAGGATCGAACCCACCGAAAGATCGATGCCGCCGGTCAGGATCACGAAGGTCATGCCGGAGCCGAGCACGGTGTTGATCGCGGCCTGCTGCGCCACGATCGAGAGGTTCTGCGCGGTCAGAAAACGGTAGCCGCCGAGAAAGTGGAAGCCGAGTGCCAGGATGATCAGCACCGGCAACATGCCGGCGCCTTGCAGGAGGGCGCGTATCCGCACCTGGCGGGCGGAGAGGCCCGAGCCTCCGAGGGCTTGCGGATCGACCGCGGCGATCGCTGCTTGCGGCGTTGTCGCGGCTGGATCGAGCTGCTGCATGGGTCTGCCCCTAGGCGGCCATTCCGGCGGCGTGCGCCATGATGTTTTCCTGAGTGATCGGCGGCCCATCTGCACCGCCGACATGGCCCGCGATATGCCCTTCGCGCATCACCAGGACCCGGTCGCAGATGCCGATGATCTCCGGCAGCTCCGAGCTGATCACCAGGATGGCGATGCCACGACGGGCCAGCTCGTCGATGATCCGGTAGATCTCGGATTTCGCGCCGACATCGACGCCGCGCGTCGGCTCGTCGAGGATCAGCACCTTGGGGCCTGTCTCCAGCAACCGCGCCAGCAAAATCTTCTGCTGATTGCCACCTGACAGGCTTCCCACCGCGACCAGCGCGCTCGCGGCACGCACGCGCAGATTGCGGAACGCCTCGCTGGCCCGGCTGCGGCCGCGGTTCTGATCAAGCACCATGCCGGCCCGCGCGTCGCGGGCGATGACGCCGAGATTGATGTTGGCGCCGCACGACATGTCGAGGAACAGGCCGAGCGCCTTGCGATCCTCGGTGAGGTAGGCAATGCCCTGCTCCAGCGCCTGCGCCGGATTGCGTATCACCACCGCGTTGCCTTCCAGACGCACCTGGCCTGCCGCCTTGCGGTCAGCGCCGTAAATCAGGCGCGCGAGTTCCGTGCGCCCGGCGCCGACCAGGCCCGCCACCCCCAACACCTCGCCCTTGTTGAGTGTGAACGAGCACGGCTTGACCCTGCGGCCGCCATCGGTGATGCCATCGACTTCAAGCACGACGTGCGGGTGGACCGCGTCTGCATTGTGCTGCTTGGTATAGAAGCTTGAGAGGTCGCGGCCGACCATCATCCGCACGATTGCCTCGGCGCTGATCTGCTCGCGCGCGAGCGAACCCGCGTAGCTGCCGTCGCGCAGCACGGTGACGCGGTCGGCAAGTTCATAGACTTCGCCCATACGATGGCTGATATAGATCAGCGCGATGCCCTCGGAGCGGAGCTGGCGCACGAGACGAAAAAGTTGCTCGGTTTCGCGCGAGGAAAGCGCCGTCGTCGGTTCATCGAGCACCAGGATGCGGCTCTTGCCGTGCAGGGCGCGCGCGATCTCGACCATCTGCTGTTCCGCGATCGACAGGGTGCCGACCAGCGTGCCCGGCCTGAACGGCGCGCCAAGCCGATCGAGGATCGGCGCGCACGCGGACTGCATCGCCTTGCGGTCGATCTGCAAGCCCGGACGCGTCAGCTCCGCGCCGAGATAGATGTTCTCCGCGACCGTCAGATTCGGGGCGAGCGCCAGCTCCTGGTAGATGATGGCGATCCCGGCCGCCTTCGCGTCGTGTGGACCGCCGATCGCGACCGGCTTGCCGTTGATCAGGATCTCGCCGCCGGGATCGGCGCGGTGCGCTCCGGACAGGACCTTCATCAGGGTCGATTTGCCGGCGCCGTTCTCCCCCATCAACGCCAGGATTTCACCGCCCCAGGCTTGCAGACTCACGTCTCGCAAGGCGCGCACGCCGGTGAACGTCTTGGATATGCCGCGCATTTCCAGCGCCGGAGACACGGGAGCGGACTCAGTGCTGGACACGGTTTCCTCGTTGAGCGTTTCTCGACGTTGCCGCATTCAAGCGATCGCGCCCCGGTTGCGCAAGGTCTCGCGCAGCCGGTCCCGGGCGCCGGCGACGACGCGTGCCTGGTAGCGGATCTTGAGCCTCCACGCGCTGCGCGGGATGGGCGCCACCACCTTTGATGCGGCACTGAAGATGGCGGCACGCAGCCAAAGCCGGGCTCGCGGCGGCAGCCAGGCCAGGGCTCCGCCAAGACCGGGATTGGCGGCAACATAGTTGAACCCTTCGCCGGAGCCATAGCGGTAGCCGCGCTGTAGAATCCAGCGCTCCTCAGTCTGCTCGGGCCGGATGACGTGCCCGACCACGGCGTCGGCCGCGAACCAACTGGTATGGCCGGCAGCCTCCACGCGCCGCAGGAACTCGGTCTCGCTGCCCATGGCATACATGGACCGTGTCTCGTTCGGCCCGACATCCTCGGCGAAGCGAAAACCAGCTCCGAACACGCTGCTGCGCACCGCCATGTTAGGGCCGAAGATGGCATCATAGGAGCACGGACCGGAGGCGCGCTGCTGCTGCGAATAGAGCACGGTAAACGGCACCGCGCGTTCCGCGAGCCAGGCCGGCTTGGGCTGGCTCCAATGCGGCACGATGGTGCCGCCGAACACCGATGCCTCCGGATGCTCGATCGCCGCCCGCTGCAAGCAGCACAGCCAGTCCGGCCGGGGCAGCACGTCGTCATCGGTCAGCACCACCAGTCCGCCGTCGAGACATGGAAGTGCGGCATTCAGCGCGCGATTTTTCCCCGCTTTGGGTTCGGACAGCACGGTCACCGGCAGCCTGCCCGCGTAAGAACGGAGCAGTCCAGACGTCTCGTCCGTGCTGCCATTATCGACGACAACCAGCTTCCAGCCGCCATCCGGAGCAATCAGCCCGGCAAAACTCTCCAGCACCATGCCAAGGGCTTGCGCACGATTGCGGGTCGCGAAGACCACGGTCACAGCGCATCCGGAGGGCGCCTCTAGGCGATCGGCCACGCCGGCGCCTCCCCCAGCAATCCGCGCCCGGCGAGGTTAGCCATCAGCCGGCCGATGCCAAACGCCCACTGCGGCGCGGCTTCCGAGTGGTTGACCTGATTGATCAGCCGGCCGAGCAGCGCCGATGCAATCTCGACCCGGTCTCCAAGCCTGTGGGTGAAGCCGCTGCCGGGCTCGCCGCGATCCTGGGTTGGCGCGAACAGGGTGCCGAGAAACAGCATGAAGCCGTCCGGATAGTGATGATGCGCGCCCACCGTCTGGGCAACCAGCGTCGCGGGATCGCGGCTGATGCGGCGCATCGTGCTGTCGCCGTGCAGATGAAATCCGTCATCCTTGCCGTAAACATCGAGCGTGAGATCCAGCGTGCGCACCTGTTCGATACCGAAATGCGCGTCGAACAGGCGGACGAACGGCCCGATCGCGCAGGATGCGTTATTGTCCTTGGCCTTTCCCAACAGCAGCGCGCTGCGCCCCTCGATGTCGCGCAGATTGACGTCGTTGCCGAGCGCCGCCCCCTTGATCAGGCCCTGGGAGTCGATCGCCAGCACCAATTCGGGTTCCGGATTGTTCCAGGCTGAGGCTCGAAGAATGCCGATCTCGGCGCCAAAACCAACTGACGACAGCACCGGAGCTTTGGTGAATATCTCGGCATCCGGTCCGATTCCGACCTCGAGATATTGCGACCATAATCCTGCCTTGATCAGCGCTTGCTTGGCGCGGCCCGCCTCGGGCGAGCCGGGACGGAGATCCGACAGGGCCGCCGCTCCCACCGACTGCGCAAGCTGCGCGCGCAAGGACGCAGCACCTTCGGGATTGCCGCGCGCGCGCTCCTCGATCACGCGTTCGATCATGCTGTCGGCGAAGGTGACGCCGCACGCCTTGATCACCTGCAGATCGCACGGCGCCAGCAGCCTGACCCCCTCATTGCCCGGCGTCAGGCTTTGCTCGATCACCTGCTTGAGCGGCCAGCCGCCGGTGTCCGGCATCGCGGCGATCAGCGAGGCCGGGTCCTCCTGCTCCAGCAGCAGCGACAGCGTGGGTCCCGCCCGGGTCACGTCGACCAGACGGTCGCCGCGGACATGCACAAGGCACGGGCCGCCACAGGCAGGATCAAACACCCGGCCGAGCAGGACGGCATGCTCGCGGTCGGCGGGAAGCATCGACGCAGCCGCATCGCTCATCTTGCGAATCCTACTACACTTCCAGCCATTCCTTGCGGACGCGCGCGTCGGCCGCAAGGTCCGCCGGCGTGCCCTCGAACACCATACGGCCTTGTCCCATCACATAGAGCCGCCGGCTTATCGCCAGCGCGATCGCGAGCTTCTGCTCCACCAGCAGGATGGTGGTGCCGCGCCCGGCCACCGTCACGAGCAGTTCGCGCACCCGCTCGACCATCTGCGGCGCCAGGCCCTCCGTCGGCTCATCGACCATGACCAGCATCGGATTGCCCATGAGCGTTCGGCAGATCGCCAGCATCTGCTGCTCGCCGCCCGACAGCGCGCCGGCCAAGGCCGACGCGCGCTCCTCAAGCCTGGGAAACAACGCATACGCGTCCCCGAGCCCGAACCGGCCGCCCGGCCCCGGCTTCTCGCCCAGCCGTAAATTCTGCAGCGTGGTCAGATCCGGAAAGATCGCGCGGTCCTCAGGCACATAGCCCAACCCGCGACGCGCGATCGCATGCGGCGGCAGGCGCCCGATCTCCTCGCCCGCGAACAGTACCTGCCCGGATCGCGCGACACCTCCCATGATCGCCTTGAGCGTGGTCGACCGCCCGGCGCCGTTGCGTCCCAGCAGCGCCACGATCTCTCCGGTGCCGACCGTGAGTTCAACCCCGCGCAGCACCTGGCTCTTGCCGTACCAGGCATCCAGCCCGCGCACCGCCAGCATCGGCGTCAGCATAGCGTGTCCGCCGCCGTCCCCAGATAGGCCGCGCGCACCGCTTTGTCGCCACGCACTTCGGCGGGCCGCCCGGAGGCGATCACCTGCCCGTCCGCCATCACCGTGATCCGGTCCGCGAGATCGAACACGACACCCAGATCGTGCTCGATCATCACCAGCGTCCGGCCTTCCGTCACGCGACGGATCAGGGCTGTCGCCTGCTCTGTCTCGGCGCGGCTCATCCCCGCCGTCGGCTCGTCGAGCAGCACCGTCGAGGCGCCGCACGCCACCGCAACCCCAATCTCGAGCGCCCGCTGGTCGGCATAGGCAAGCGCCCCCGCCAGCACCTCCCGCTTATGCGCGAGATCGGTCAGTTCCAGCATCTCCTCGGTGCGCGACCGCAGCGAGCCATAGACATCGACCGAGCGCCAGAAGCAGTGCCCCGCTCCCATCGCCCGCATCGCCGCGTTGCGCAAATTCTCCAGCACCGTCATGCGCGGGAACAGCGACGTGACCTGGAACGAACGCGACAACCCACGCCTGCTGATCACAAACGGCGGCAGCCCGGTGATATCCCGCCCGTGCAGCAGGATCGTGCCGGCATCGGGCGCAAACCGCCCGCTCACCAGATGGAACAACGTGCTCTTGCCCGCGCCGTTCGGCCCGATCACCGCATGCCGCTCGCCTGCGGCGACTTCAAGGTCGGCCCCCTTGATGATTTCGGTGGCGCCGAAGCTCTTGCGCACGCCGCGCACGCTGAGCGCCGACGTCACGACGAGCCCGCCAACTGCGCCTGCCAACGCGCCCGCGCCACCGGCCAGGTCCGGCGCAGGAGTGCCGCACCCCCCAGGAAAAGCCCGGCGCCGATCGCCCATTGCCAGGCCGCGTGCGGATGCGCCGCCATCCCCAGCAGCGAAGTCACCGCAAGCCCGTCGCGCGCGGCCTGCAGCCGGTAGGCGAGTTCGGCCAGCAACACCACACCGCCCAGCACCAGCGCCAGTCCCGGCACCTGGGTCAGATAGGACGGCAGCACTGTCCCCATCCGGCCGCTGCGGATCAGCGGCGTATGGGCGAGAATGATCCCGGACAGCCCACCCGGCGCCCAGATCACGAAGGCCATGAACAGCAGCCCGTCATAAAGCTGCCAGGCATTGGTGATCGTCGACAGCATCACCTGCAGGAAGGTGACCAGGATCGCGCCCAGCACCGGTCCCCAGAACGTGCCCACCCCGCCGATGAAGGTCATCAGCAGCACCGCTCCGGACGCCTCGGACGAGATATTGGTCGAGGTCGCGATCTCGTCGTTCAACGCCTGGAGCCCGCCCGCGACCCCGGCGAACAGTCCTGACAGGAGAAACACCAGAAACCGGATTTTCGCCGGATCGTAGCCGATGAAGCCGACCCGCTCCGGGTTGTCGCGGACTGCGCAAGCCAGCCGACCGAGCGGCGTCCTGGTATAGCGCCACATCAGGAACGCGCACACCACCGCCCAGGCCGCGATCAGGAAATAGACATGGAACTGGCTGCCGAAATCGATGCCGAAGAACTTCGGCCCGCTCGAGCGATCGCCGTCGATGCCCTCTTCGCCGCCGAACACAGAGGGAAACATCAGCACGACCGCGGCGAACAGTTCGGCAAGCCCCAGCGTGATCATCGCGAACGCCGTGCCGCCCCGCCTGGTCGCGACCCAGCCAGCCAGCGCCGCCGCGATCAGGCCGCCCACGGCGCCACCCAACGGCAGCAGCGGCGCGGGGATCCACCAGCCGTGACCGGCGGCGCGCATAAGCTGCATCGCGGCATAGCCGCCGAAACCCAGGAACACCGCATGGCCGAAATCCAGCATGCCGCCCTCGCCGAGCAGCATGTTGAACGACAACGCGAAGACGATCGCCACACCCATCCGGCAGAGCAGCGTCAGGCCGAAGCCGCTGCTCAGCAAGAACGGCGCCGCGATCGACGCGATTATCACCAATGCCCAGGGCAGCGCGGCGAAGATCGGGGCTCCGCCCCAAGCCCCGCCAAAGGCTCGCCTTTGGAAACCATGACTTTTTGAGCTTGGCACCGTCACACGGACCTGGAACCGAACAGGCCTCTTGGCCGGAACGCCATTGTCAGGACCAGGAGCAGGTAAGGCACCGTCGGCGCCACACGGGCAATCGTCAGGTTCCACAAATCGGTCAACCGGCCGTTCGGGTCGACCGTCACGCCCACCGCTCCCAACACGTGCCAAAGCGGCAGGTCCAGGCCGACCGAGACCGTCTGGATCAATCCGATCAGCACCGAGGCCACGAACGCCCCCCAGATCGAGCCTAAGCCGCCCATCACCACCACCGCGAAGACGATCGGACCCAGCGACTGCGCCATGCCAGGCTGCGTGGTAAACGCATTGCCGGCGATCACCCCCGCCAGGCCGGCCAGCGCGCAGCCGGCGCCGAATACCAGCGTGAACACGCGCGGCACGTCATGTCCCAGCATCGAGACCATGTCCGCATGGGTGAGCGCCGCGCGCACGATCAGCCCGAGACGGGTCCTTGCCAGCGCCGCGAACAACGCCGCGAACATGCCCAGCGACACCGCCATCATGAACACGCGATACGCCGGATACGCAGTCTGGCCGACATGGAACAGGGTGAAATCGAGCGCGCGCGGCACCTGGTAGCGCACCGGATCGCGGCCCCATACCAGCGGCACCACTTCACCGATCACGAACGCCAGTCCGAAGGTGAACAGCAGCTCGGCGACATGCCCATACCGGTGCACCTGCCGCAGCCCGTGCCGTTCGACCAGGGCGCCGAGAACCCCGGTGAGCAGCGGCGCCAGCACCAGTCCCGGCCAGAAGCCCACCGCCAGGCTCACCGTATAGGCAAAGTAGGCCCCAAGCATGTAGAAGCTGGCATGCGCCAGGTTGAGCACACCCATCATGCCGAAGATCAGCGTCAGTCCGGATGACAGCATGAACAGCAGCAACCCGTAAACCAGCCCGTCCAATAAGAGGGTGACGAGCTGTTCGCCCATCGGCGGCTACGGCGCGTCCTTGAACGCGCAGGTCGTCGGCAGCTTGGTGTCCTCGGCACTGATCCGGCTGATCGTCTTGAAGCCCAGATTGGTGCCGCGGACGATATGCGGCTGGTTCGGCTCCAGTTCGGTCACGAACAACGGCTGCAGCAACTGATGATTGTCCGCGCGCATGATCGAGGCGCCAAGCGGCGTCGGGCGCGACATGCCCGCCAGCACGCGGCCGACCTTGGCCGGATCCGACGAGTTCGCCTGCTTGATCGCGGCGGCGAGCATGTCGATCGCGTTGACCACGCGCCAATAATAGAAATCGCGATGGAAGCGCTTCTGGAACGCATCGGCGATGGTCTCGATGCCAGGCACGTTGTCGGCCCACTCGCTGATCTGCGCGTCGCCGATGGCGGCCGGCCCGGCGGCATCGACGATCACCTGGTCTCCCAGGTAATAGGTGAAGAACCTTCCCTTGTAGCCGCTATCCGCCGCCGCCTTGACCAGCAGCTCCAGGTCCTGCCCCCAGTTGCCGGTCACCACCGCGTCGGCGCCGGCCGCCTGGAACTTGGCGACATAGGGCGTGAAATCCTTGACCTTGCCGAGCGGCATACGATCGGCGCCGACGATGGCAAGATCCGGCCGCTTGTTCGTCAGCATCGCGGCCGCGGCCTTCTGCACCGATACGCCGAACGAGTAGTCGGGATTGAACAGATAGACCTTGTGTATATCCTTCTGGCCAATCAGGTATTTGGCCAGCGAGCGCATCTTCATGTCGACGTCGGCGTCGAAGCGGAAGTGCCACCAGGAGCAGCGATCGTTGGTAAGCCCCGGATCGACCGCCGCGTAATTGAGAAACAGGATTGATTGGGAAGGATTGCGCTTGTTGTTCTTCTCGATGCCGCCCGCGAGAGCGTATGCCACGGCCGAGCCGTTGCCCTGGGTGACGTAGCGGATGCCGTCATCTTCGGCCTTGCGCAGCATCGACAGCGACTTGGCCGGGCTCACCTCATTGTCCATCGGCACGAGTTCGAACTTCCGGCCCGGTCCGAGCGCGCCTGCCGCGTTCGCCCGATCGATGGCGAACAGGAAATGCTGCTCGCCTAATTGTCCGGTTTCCGCGAGCGGACCGCTCAGCGGGTCGATATAGGCAATGCGTATGGTCTCATCGGCACGCGCGATCGCGCCGCTTGCAAGCAGGACAAGCATGGCCGCGCCGAGACGTTTCCACATCGGACTTTCCCCCCGAGCGCTTTGCTTGAGGGCCGTTGATCGACCTGTTGCGCGCCTCAGGGCATCGACGGTGAGCCAGACCTGGCACAGTGTCAATGCCGCCAAGCGGCGGCCCTTGCGACGGCGGGCATCGCATGGTTGAACGGTTTCCTGAAATTCGGAGGCTGTCATGCACCAAGAGACGCTGACCTACCAGGCGGACGGCCTCACCATGAAGAGCCAGCTTTTCTTCGAGCCCGCGGACGGACCCCGCGCTGGCGTGCTGGTGTTTCCGGAAGTCTTTGGCCTGGGAGACCATGCGATCGCACGCGCCGAGCGGCTCGCGGCACTCGGCTATGTGGCGCTCGCCTGCGATCTGCACGGCGGCGGCCAGAGGCTGCCGAGTCTGGACAAAGCCATGGCTGCGGCTGGGCCGCTGTTTGAAACGCCGTCGCGCACCCGGGCGCGTGCCGCAGGCGGGATGAAAGCCTTGACCGCACGCTCGGAAGTCGATTCAGCACGAATGGCCGCGATCGGCTTCTGCTTCGGCGGCACGATGGCGCTCGAACTGGCGCGTTCCGGCGCCGAACTCAAGGCGGTGGTCGGCTTCCATAGCGGTCTGGCAACGGCGGCGCCGAAGAGCGATGCGAAATCGATCAAGGCACGTATCCTGGTGTGCATCGGCGCCAACGATCCGATGATCACTCCGGACGCGCGGACGACGTTCGAGAGCGAAATGCAGGAAGCGGGAGTCGACTGGCAGATGCACGTCTATGGCAACACCGTGCACAGCTTCACCAACCCGAAGGCAGCCGACGCCAACATGCCGGACGCGATCCGCTATAGCGCCGAGGCCGACGCCCGCTCCTGGGCCTCGCTGCAGACCCTGTTTGCGGAAGCGCTCGCCTGATGCATCTTCAGCCGGCCAGCTTTTCCCAGGAACGACCGTCGCGTTCCAGCAACTGGTCAGCGCCCTTGGGGCCGCTGCTTCCAGCTTCGTAGAGTTCCGGGCCGCTGGCGTCGGCGGCCCAGGCCTTGAGCACGGGGTCGACCACCCGCCACGCCGCGTCGATGTTGTCGGCACGCTGGAACAGGGTCGCGTCTCCGATCAGGCAATCATACAGCAGCGTCTCGTAGCCGACGTTCGGGGTGAGCTTGAAAGCATCCTCGTAGCGGAACTTCATCTCCACCGGCGCCAGTTCCATCTTCGGGCCCGGAACCTTCGCGGTGATGCCGACGGTCAGACCCTGCGCCGGCTGGATGTTCAAGGTCAGCGTGTTCGGCGCCAGCTTGTCCACCGGCGTGTCACGGAACATGCCAAACGGGGCATGACGGAAATGCACAACGATCTCGGTGAGCCGTCCGGTCATGCACTTGCCGGTGCGCATGTAGAACGGCACGCCCGCCCAGCGCCAATTCTCGATATGCAGCTTCAGCGCGACATAGGTCTCGGTGTGGCTGTCATGGGCGACCCCGGGAGAGTCGCGGTAGGCGACAACATCGCGGTCCTCCACCTTGCCCGCCGAATACTGGCCGCGCACCGAGTCTTCCGGCGTCACCGGCTGGACCGCCTCGAACAACTGCTCCTTGGCGGTGCGCACAGTCTCGGCGCTAAATGAATTGGGCGGCTCCATCGCCACCATCGACAGCAATTGGAACAGATGGTTCGGGATCATGTCGCGCAACGCGCCGGTTGGCTCGTAGAAGGCGCCACGCGTCTCCACGCCGACTGTCTCCGCGGCGGTGATCTGCACGTGATCGATATTCTCGCGGCGCCAGAGCGGCTCGAAGATTGAATTGCCAAACCGCATGGCAAGGATGTTCTGCACGGTCTCCTTGCCGAGAAAATGGTCGATCCGGTAGATCTGCTGTTCGTCCAGCACCTTCAGGATCTGCGCGTTCAGGGCCTCCGAGCTGGGCAGATCCGAGCCGAACGGCTTCTCGATCACGACGCGGCGGAACTTGCCGTCTTCCTGCTTGGTCAATCCCGCCTCGCCGAGACTGTCCACCACCGTGCCGAAAAAACGCGCGGCGACGGCGAGGTAGAACACCGCGTTGCCGGTGGCGTCGACATGCTGCTTGAGGCCGTCAAGCTGCGCGGGCTGGGTAAAATCCGCCTTGTAGTAATGCAGCCGCTGGCTGAGCCAGCCCCAGCTCTTCTCGTCGATCTTGGGGGTGTAGAACTCGGCGTTCGGATCCTTGGTGAAGCCTTGCATGCTCTCGGCGAGAGATTTGCGCCAGCCGTCATCGGTGTCGTCAACGCGATCGACGCCAATGATGCGAAAATTGTCGTCCAGCAGCCCGCTGCCGGTGAGATTGTAGAGAGCGGGCGTCAGCAACCGCTTGGTCAGGTCGCCGTGGGCGCCGAAGATGATCAGGGTGCACGGGGGCGCCGGATGGGCGGCCGCGGGAGTGAGTTTCTCCTTGCTCTGCGCGGGAGACGAAACTTCACCGACCTTGTCCATTGAAAGCTGCCTTCTTGCTGTGCCGCGCGGCGCGCGTCTCGATAACCGCCCCCGCGCTATGCTAGGCCTCGCATCTCGGCTTCTCTATCCAGGTCAGGAAACATCGATGGGCTATCGCGTGGTTGTCGTTGGCGCCACCGGAGCGGTGGGACGTGAGCTTATCAAAACCCTTGCGGAGCGGGAGTTCCCGGTGAGCGACATCGCCGCCCTGGCCTCGCCGCGCTCCACGGGCCAGGAGATCTCGTTTGGCGACAAGCGCGTGCTGACCGCGAGAAACCTGGAGACGTTCGACTTCGCGGGCTGGGACATCGCCCTGTTCTCTCCGGGTGCGGCCATCTCGGCGCTGCACGCGCCGCGCGCGGCGGCAAGCGGCTGCATGGTGATCGACAACACCAGCCATTTCCGCATGGAGCCCGACGTGCCGCTGGTGGTTCCCGAGGTCAATCCGGAGGCGCTGAAGCGGAACCTTCGCCGCCGGATCATCGCCAATCCGAACTGCTCGACGATCCAGCTCGTCATGGCACTCAAGCCGCTGCACGATCTGTTCACCGCCAGGCGCGTGGTGGTGTCGACCTATCAGGCGGTTGCCGGCGCCGGCAAGGAGGGCATGGACGAGCTGTTCAGCCAGTCGAAGGGCAGCTTCGTCGGCGACCCGATCGTGCCGCAGCAATTCACCAAGCAGATCGCCTTCAACGTCATCCCGCACATCGACAGCTTCATGGACGACGGCGCCACCCGCGAGGAGTGGAAGATGTCGGTCGAGACACGCAAGATCATGGGCGACGATATCGCGCTGATCGCCACCTGCGTACGTGTGCCGGTGTTCATCGGCCACTCGGAGGCGGTGACCGTCGAGTTCGAGGAGAAGGTCGACCTTGATGAGGCCCGCGACGTATTGCGCCGCACGCCCGGTCTGGTGCTGCACGATCACCGCGAGGATGGCGGCTATGTGACGCCGCTCGACTGCGCCGGCGAGGATGCGACCTATGTCAGCCGCCTGCGCATCGACAGCACGGTGCCCAACGGCCTCGCCTTCTGGTGCGTCTCGGACAATCTGCGCAAGGGTGCGGCGCTCAACGCGGTGCAGATCGCGGAGGCCTTGATCGCCCTCGACCTGCTGGACCGCACGTCCGACTGATTGTGCCCCGACTGATTTGTGCAGAGCAAAAAATGGCGGCGTTTTCATTGACCGGTAAGTCAGCCGGGCGTAGGACCAGAGGGACAAGGGTCCTGGCGGTTCCGGGGCCGTGCCGGGAAAGCATCTGCCACCGTCATGAAGTGTTGGCCATGAAGGATGTCCGCGACGCGCTGTTCGTGGCGCAACGAAGCGATGGCGGCGCGATACGCCGTCCCATGTCTCCGCACCTGCAGATCTACCGGCCGCAGCTTACCTCGGTTCTCTCCATCGTGAACCGCATGTCGGGCATCGCCATCTCCTTCGGCACCCTGCTGCTGGTCTGGTGGCTGGTCGCCGCGGCGAGCGGCCCGGGGCCGTTCAGCACGGTGCAATGGTTCCTGTCGAGCTGGGTCGGTCTGATCGTGCTGTTCGGCTGGACGCTGGCGCTGGCCTATCATTTCTTTGGTGGCCTGCGCCATCTGGCCTGGGACGCCGGCCGCGGCTTCAGCCTGCCGGCGACCTATCGCAGCGGCTGGGCGGCGGTGATCGCCACCCTCGTCGCGACCGCGCTGATCTGGGCCATCGGCCTGAGCCTCTGGTTCTGAAGGCGGGGGCTAAGCCGATGTCCGAGAAGATGGTAACCGACAAGACAGCTCATCTTGCCATCATGCGCTCGCAACTCGGCCGTGTGCGTGGCCTCGGCGCCGCCAGGTCCGGCGTCGAGCATTGGTGGGTCGAGCGGCTCACCTCCATCGCCTTGATCCCGCTCACGGTCTGGTTCGTGATCTCGGCGCTGACCCTGATCGGCGCCACGCAGCCGATGGTGCACGCCTGGGCGGCGCGGCCGGTCAATACGGTGCTGCTCTTGGCCCTCGTGATCATGACCTTCCATCACATGCAGCTTGGCCTGCAGGTGGTCATTGACGATTACGTCAAGGCTGGCCATCTCGCTGTGACCCTTCTGAACAAGGGAGCGGCGATCATCCTCGGGCTGTTTGCGATCGTCGCGATCCTCAAGATGGCGTTCTGAGAACGCCCGGCCTCAAGATGGCGTTCTGACGCCAGGGACATTCGATGAACGCGATCACCCTGCCCTCGACCCGTGCCTATCAGGTCATCGATCACGCTTATGACGTGGTCGTCGTGGGCGCCGGCGGATCGGGACTGCGCGCCACGCTCGGCATGGTCGCAAGCGGGCTGAACACCGCCTGCATCACCAAGGTCTTCCCGACACGAAGCCATACGGTCGCGGCACAGGGCGGCATTGGCGCGGCACTCGGCAACATGGCCGAGGACAACTGGCGCTGGCACATGTACGACACCGTCAAGGGCTCGGACTGGCTCGGCGACCAGGATGCGATCGAATATATGTGCCGCGAGGCGGTGCCGGCGATCCGCGAGCTCGAGCATTTCGGTGTGCCGTTTTCGCGCACCGAGGACGGCCGCATCTATCAGCGCCCGTTCGGCGGACACATGAGCGACTACGGCAAGGAACCGGTGCCGCGCGCCTGCGCCGCCGCCGATCGCACCGGTCATGCCATCCTGCACACGCTCTATCAGCAGAGCCTCAAACACAACGCCGAGTTCTTCGTCGAGTATTTCGCGCTCGACCTGCTGATGGACGAGGAGGGCGCCTGTCGCGGCGTCATGGCCTGGTCGCTGGAAGACGGCACCATGCACCGCTTCCGCGCCAACACCGTGGTGCTCGCCACCGGCGGCTACGGACGCGCCTACCTCTCCTGCACGTCGGCCCACACCTGCACCGGCGACGGCGGCGGCATGGCGATGCGCGCCGGGCTGCCGACACAAGATATGGAGTTCGTGCAGTTCCATCCCACCGGCATCTTCCCGGCCGGCTGCCTGCTGACCGAGGGCTGCCGCGGCGAGGGCGCCTACCTGACCAATTCCGAGGGCGAGCGCTTCATGGAGCGCTACGCTCCCACCGCCAAGGACCTTGCCTCGCGCGACGTCGTCTCTCGCTCGATGACCATCGAGATCAACGAGGGGCGCGGCTGCGGCCCCAATCGCGATCACATCATGATGCATCTGGAGCATCTCGGCGCCGAACTGCTGCACCAGCGCCTGCCCGGCATTTCCGAGACCGCGCGTGTCTTCGCCGGCGTCGACGTGACTAAGGAGCCCGTACCCGTGCTGCCGACCGTCCATTACAACATGGGCGGCATTCCCACCAATTTTCACGGCGAGGTGCTGCGTCCCACCGCCGCCGATCCGGACGCCATCGTCCCCGGCCTGATGGCGGTCGGCGAGGCCGGCTGCGTCTCGGTGCACGGCGCCAACCGTCTCGGCACCAATTCGCTGCTCGACCTGGTGGTGTTCGGCCGCGCCGCGGCACTCCGCGCTAGCGACAAGATCAAGCCCGGCACCGCCGTCGCCCCGCTTCCCGCGCGCGCCGGCGAAGCCAGCCTCGACCGGCTGGATCGCGTCCGTCACGCCAATGGCGGCACCCGGGTCGCGGCCATGCGCGAGCAACTGCAGCGCACCATGCAGGCGCACGCCGCTGTGTTCCGGACCGCGTCGAGCCTGCAAGACGGGTGCGGCAAAATCCAGAATCTTTGGGGCGGCCTCTCCGACATGTCGGTTTCCGACCGCTCGCTGATCTGGAACAGCGATCTGGTCGAGGCGCTCGAATTCGAGAACCTGATCGCCAACGGCACCGTCACCATGGCCAGCGCCGAGGCGCGCCATGAAAGCCGTGGCGCCCATGCCCACGACGACTATCCGGAACGCGAAGACGCGGAATGGATGAAGCACACCGTCTCGCATCTGTCGGATGACGGACACGTCTCCTTGTCCTATCGGCCGGTGCGTATGCAGACGCTGACCAACGAGGTCTCCGTCTTCCCGCCGAAGAAGCGCGTTTACTGAGAGGACCAGACCATGGTCGAGTTTTCACTGCCGAAGAACAGCAAGATCGGCAAGGGGCACACTTTCAAGGCGGCGGCGGGCGCCAAGAACGTCAAGCAGTTCAAGATCTATCGCTGGAACCCGGACGACGGCAAAAACCCGGTGATCGACACGTACGAGCTCGATCTGGACCAGATGGGTCCGATGGTCCTTGACGCGTTGATCTACATCAAGAACGAGGTTGACCCGACGCTGACCTTCCGACGGTCCTGCCGCGAAGGCATCTGCGGCTCCTGCTCGATGAACATCGACGGCACCAACACGCTGGCCTGCCTCAAGCCGATCGAGGAGGTGAAGAAGGAGGTCCGTATCTATCCGCTGCCGCACATGGCCGTGGTCAAGGATCTGGTGCCCGATCTCACCGCCGCCTACGCGCAGCTTCGCTCGATCGAACCATGGCTGAAATCCGACACGGCAGCGCCTCCCGACGGCGAGCGCCGGCAAAGCGTCGAAGAGCGCGCCGAACTCGACGGCATGTGGGAATGCATTCTCTGTTTCTGTTGCACCACGTCCTGCCCGTCCTACTGGTGGAACGGCGACAAGTATCTCGGTCCCGCCACCCTGCTCGCCGCCTACCGCTGGATCGCCGACTCGCGCGACGAATATACCGGCGAACGACTGGATGCGCTGGAAGACCCGCTGAAGCTGTATGGCTGCCGCACCATCATGAACTGTACTAAAACTTGCCCCAAAGGCCTTAATCCCGCCGAGGCGATCGGCAAGATCAAGCAGTTGCAGTTGGAGCGGAAAGGCTAGGGGCTCCGCCCCTAGAACCCCGCCAAAGGCTCGCCTTTGGAAACCATTCGCCATGTTTGAAGGCGATCTCACCCAGCGCCTCGCTCGCAAAGCCGCTTGGCACGACAGCCTGTGGGTGGATCATGGCGTCTTTCGCACGGTTTGGTCGAATTTCGCGACGGTGATTCCAGGTCGGGTGTATCGCTGCAATCATCCGACACCAGCGCGATTGTCGGATCTTGCGTCCCGCTATGAGATCCGCACGCTGGTCAATCTGCGCGGCCATCGGCAATGCGGGTCAGACGCCTTGTCGCGCGAGGCGGCGCGTGAGCTTGGGCTCAACCATGTCGATATGGCGTTTGAAAGCCGGGGCGCGCCGCACCGGGAGCGCATCCTGCGGTTCGAGACGCTCTATCGTCAGATCGCTTTTCCGATGCTGATGCACTGCAAGTCCGGCGCCGATCGGGCGGGATTGGCAGCCGGGCTCGTGATCCTGTTCGAGGGCGGCAGCGCTGCGGATGCCTTGCGCCAGTTATCCTGGCGTTTCGGTCATTTCAGCCGCTCGCGCACCGGCATTCTTGATGCCTTCTTTTTGCGCTATCAACGTGACGCGGAAGGCAACACTCCCTTTCTCGACTGGGTCCGCGACGATTACGACGAAGCCGCATTGCGACACGACTTCACCTCGGGCCGGCTTGCCAGCTTCCTGAACGACTCCGTGCTGCGTCGGGAATAGCGGCAGCGCTCAGAATTCAGTCCGTGACGCCTGATCCGGGTTTCTGCGTCGCGCTCAACCAGCGCGTGAACCAGGCCAAGGTGCGCCGCTTTGCGTCGGCACGGTCTTTGGCATTTTCCATGCCGTGCCCTTGGCCGGGATAGACCACGAACTCGGTCGGCACGCCCATCGCGCGCAGTGCGTGCCAGAATTCCTGGCTTTGCGGCATTGGGCATTCCAGGTCGAGGCTGCCGACATAGACGAAGGTCGGGGTGCGCACGTTCTTGATGAAGTTGATCGGAGACGACTTCGCATAGACCGCGGGATCGTCATAGACCGAGGCGCCGAAGAACGGGATCATCCATTTGTCGATGCCGTTCTCGCCATAATAGGACACCCAGTCCGACACGCCGGCGCCGGCAACCGCGGCCTTGAAGCGGTTGGTCTGGGTCACCGCCCACATGGTCATGTAGCCGCCGTAGCTGTAGCCGGTCAGGCCGAGCCTTTGCGGATCAATCGGCGCCGAAGCCACCGCCGCATCGACGCCGCGCAGGATGTCGCGCAGGTCGCCATGACCGAAATCCTTGACGTTGGCGCGGGTGAACGCCTCGCCTTGGCCGAAGCTGCCACGCGGGTTCGGCAGCAGCAGGTCGTAGCCGGCATCCAGCAGCCAAAGGCCTCTCTGTTCGGTAAGAAAGTAGGGCGTCGTGGCGGCGCTGGGTCCGCCATGCACTTCGGTGATCATCGGCCGACGGCCCTCGTGCGCCCGTCCTTTCGGGGCCAGCAGCCAGCCTTGCACCTCGGCGCCGTCGCTGTGCCAAGTCAGGCTGCGCGCGGTGACCGGTGCGGTGATGCCGCGGTTGACCGAGGTGAGATCATGCCATTTACCAATCGTTCCGATCTCGATCTCCGGCGGCCGGGTGAAGCTCTCGTGGATTGCGGCCGACGTGCCGCCCGCGAACAGCATGGACAGGTTCCATCCGCCGTCGGAGGGCCAATCGGCGCCGTGCCAGAGCGGGCGAGGGTGCGCGGACGGCGTGCCGAGTTGCAGCAATTCGGTATCGCTGCCTTTGAGCGCGGTGGCGACAAGCCCCTCGTGGCCGCGCCAGTCGAGTGCGGTGATACTTGCCTTGATCCCGGGGGTGAGATCGACCGGGGGCGAGGCGGACCCAAGCGGGAGCCGGTAGGCGTCACCGCCGGTCGAACCGAAATCGCTCATGATGCCGCCGATGAAAGCGACATTCCGCCCGTCGGGCGAGACGATCGGTAAGGCGAGCTGCTGGTCAGCGGGCGGCGTGTAGAGCACCCGAGCGTCGCCGTGTGCGGGAAAGCTCCAGAGCTTTGCCACCCACCAGTTATCGTCGCCGTTGCCGGGTGCGGCGGTGCCGACAAAGCCGGCGCCATGCGGCCGCCAGTCGAACTCATAGACGTAGAGGTTGGCGGGCGAGACGAAGCGTACTCCGCTCCCGTGCAGCAGGGCGATGCGCTGCTCGTAGGTGGCAGCCTTGATCTCGCCGCTCAGCGGCTCGCCCGCCTGGATCGCGCCGGCCTTCTTGTGCGAGCCCGCAATGGCGAGCATGGCGAGCTGGCCGTCGGGACCGTACTGCAAGCCTTCGAGCTGGCCGTCAAAGGCCAGACGCTGGCTCAAGCCGCTGCCATCCGCACCCACCTCGTAGAGATAGCTCTTCGAGTCCTTAGGTTGCTGCACCACGAAAGCGAGATGTTTGCTGTCCAGGGAAAAGGCGGGATCGCTTGGCTTGCACTCAGGTCCGATCGCGCAGGGGAGCTTCACGGTGACAGCGCCGCCGCCGCCAACGGGACGGATGACCAGAGCCTCGACAGGCTTGTCGCCGTCATGCGCCGGCTCATCATATTCAACCGAGGCGACATACTGGCCGTCCGTCGAGAGTGCGAGAGAGCGAAACAGATGGACCGCGCGGGCCGCCTTGGATTGCCCCGCCGTCTGCAATGCCGCATGGCCGGGCTGCGCCGAGCACATCAGGACCGCGATCGGCAATGAAGCAGTCAAGATCGATCGAGACATCACATAGCCTTCGGCGATTGCCGAGCCGATATGCGCGAACCGCAGGCCTCTGAGAAGAGCCTATCTCGTGGGTCAGGTTGCAGGCACCGCCCGGTGCGGCTTCAATGCCGCGGATGCCGGGAGATTTCATGAAACTCATTAATCGATTGGCAGGCTGCGTCGCACTGGCGGCCGTGTTGCTGTGGTCGGCGCGGGGCTCATGTGATGCGGATTGCTTCACGGCCCTGGCCCAGACCAGGAACTTCACGCTCGGGCTGGCGCAGCATGCGCTGCCGCTGCCGGACGGCCGGCATGTGCTCTATCTGGAGAGCGGCCCGCGTGATACCGAAATGGCACTCTATGAATACGATAGCGGCACCCGCTCCGCGCGTGTACTCGCGCGGCCGAGCGCCACTCAGGCCGCGCTGAGTGTGGAGGAAAAGGCGCGGCGACAGCGGGCACGCATGACGCTCTCCGGTATCACCGACTTCGCCGTTTCCGATAATGGCCGCGCGGTCCTGATCACCGAAGGCGGCCGGCTGTTCGTGGTCTCGCTGCCGAGCGGTGCCGTCCGCGCCGTTTCGGGCGATGACTGGATCGCACCGAGGCTCTCTCCGGACGGACGCAAGGTCGCCGCTGTGCGCGGCGGCGATCTGCATGTGGTGGATCTGTCGAGCGGCCGCGACCGGCAACTCACTTACGGGGGCACCGCCACGGTGACCTATGGACTGGCCGAATTTGTTGCCGCTGAAGAACTTGACCGGGCTGACGGAAGCTGGTGGTCGCCCGATTCAGGCTCCCTAATGTTCGAGCGCTCGGACACGTCCGGCGTCGAGCCGCATTTCATCGCGGACCCGCTGCATCCCTCGGTGGCGCCGGTGGAGTTCCGCTATCCGCGTGCCGGCACTTCCAATGCGCGGCTGCGTTTCGGCATCATTCCGGCAGCCGGCGGCGCCGTCCGCTGGATCCAGCTTGATGACGCGGCATGGCCTTATGTCGCGCGGGTGATCTGGCCGAAGCACGGACCGCTGTCGATGGTGGTGCTCAACCGCGCGCAGACACACGAATCGGTGCTGGCGGTCGATCCGCACTCCGGGCACATCCGCACGCTGCTGAGCGAGACCGATCCGAACTGGATCGATATCACATCGGTCGATTCCGTCACCGGACGCACCTTGCCAGATTGGCTTCCCGATGGGTCCGGTTTCCTGTGGGCGGCGGAGCGCGGCCAGACCTGGCAGCTTGAGCTTCGCCATTTAGATGGCTCGTTCGACCATGCAATTACGCCGCCGGGTTGGCGTTTCGATGCTCTTGACGACGTCGATATGGCGACCAGCAGCGTGGTGGTGACGGGAAATCCGCAACGGACTTCATTTGGCCTCTATCGAGTGCCCTTGGGGGGAGGCGCCGTGATGCCCCTCTCATCTTCACCGGGCTTCCATCAGGCGCAGTTCTCGGATGCGCAGCATCGGCTGTTTGCTGACAGCGTCTCCCTCGCCGACGGACGTGCCGGCACCATGCTGCTTCATGCGGATGCCAGCAGCGCCGGAGAGTTGCCGAGCCAGGCCGCGCAGCCGCCCGCTCTGCCGGACGTGCACTATCTCACCGTGGGAGCCAGAGGCTTCGACGCGCTGGTGCTGCGTCCCGCAGGCTTCGTCACGGGCCGCAAATATCCCGTGGTGCTTTCAGTTTATGCCGGTCCGGGCGTGAAGATGGTGATACAGGCGCCGCGGCGCAGCCTTGAGGATCAATGCCTAGCCGACCACGGCTTCATCGTGGCAAGCCTGGACGGACGCGGCACACCTGGACGCAACCGCGCCTTCAAGCAAGCCATCAAGGGCGATCTGATCGACGTGCCGCTTGCGGATCAGGTGGCCGGACTGCAGGCGTTGGCTGCGCGCATTCCGGAGATGGACATGAGCCGTGTCGGTGTCGCCGGCTGGTCATTCGGAGGATATTTCTCCGCAATGGCTGCGGCCCAGCGTCCGGACGTGTTCAAGACGGCTGCAGCTGGCGCGCCGGTGGTCAATTTCGCCGACTACGATACCGCCTATACGGAACGCTATCTTGGCACGCCGCAAAGCGATCCGGCCGGCTACACGGCGAGCGACGTGCTGACCTATGCGCACGGCCTTTCCGTGCCGCTGCTGATTATGCACGGGCTTACCGATGACAATGTCTATTTCGAAAATACTATGAAGCTGACCCAGGCGCTGCTCGCGGCCGGAAAGCGCTATCGCCTGCTGCTGCTGCCTGGCACGCACCTGCTGACCGATCCGGTGCTTCGCGCCAAGGTCGACGAGGCGAGAGCGGCATTTCTCTCAAAGTCGCTCGCTCGATAGGGACATTCGGGCGGATGCGGGCGTTGCGTCCGGCATGGAGGGCCGATCATGATCCGTATTCTGCTGGCGCTGTTCATCCCGTGGCTGACGTTCTTCACCATTGGACGGCCGATTGCCGGGGTTATCTGCCTGATCCTGCAGATCACGCTGATCGGCTGGATTCCGGCGACGATCTGGGCGCTCCTGGCGGTGGATAAGCGTTCGCGTTAGGGCAGACGCCCCTACTCAGGACGATCGGCCGGTCCCATCGACTTGATCAGGTCAAGCATACGCTTGCGCACCGTGGTCTCGGTGATGCGGTAGTAGGCGCGGACCAGATCCACCGTTTCCTTGCGTGTGAACAGGTCGTCGCCGCCGCCGAAGCTGTCCTGCCCCGCCTCCGCGAAGCCGCTGACCTGCTGCACACCGGAGCGTGCGCCGGTCGCGGCATACGGTGCGGGTAGATCATCAAAAAAGAAGCTGACCGGCACGTCCAGAACACGCGACAGATCAAATAGGCGGGACGCGCCAACGCGATTGGCGCCGCGTTCATACTTCTGCACCTGCTGGAACGTCAGGCCGAGGGAATCGCCAAGCCGCTCCTGCGACATGCCAAGCAGCGTACGGCGGAGCCGGATACGGCTGCCGACATGAACGTCGATCGGGCTGGGACGGGTTTCGCGGTCCGCGGGTTCGCCCTCGACATTCGGAAAAGCCGCTACGCTGATATCGGGGCCGCGTGCCATCAATTCCTCGACTTGCTGGTTGTTATAGAGGTAGTGACGCAACCTTGGGTGTCAAGTTTAACAAACTCGCGTCAAACTTGAGAAGCCTCCCGTTTGCGGCGCCTCGGCACGAAAGCCGCTCCAGATGCGGCCAGCGCCAACAGCAGGGGGATCAGCAGCCCGAAGCGCGCGAACAGCGTCGCCGACAGCGGCGGCGGCAGCGCCACGACGAGGCTGCCGCGAGTTCCCCATCCCAATCGGGCGAGTTGCCGGCCGAACGCATCATAGGCCGCGGAAATTCCGGTATTGGCGGCGCGGGCGACCGGCAGGCCCTCTTCGACGGCACGCATGCGCGCAGCCGCGAGATGCTGGCGCGGACCGCTGCTATTACCATACCAGGCATCGTTGGTGACGTTCACGATCCAGGATGGCCGTTCGGCGGCGTCCACAACCTGGCCGGGAAAAATAACTTCGTAACAGATCAGCGGATCGACCGACGCCACACCCGGCAGATGCAGGGTGCGACGCCCGGCGCCGGCCTCGAAGCCGCCGCCCGGCACCACCTGGAAGGGCAGCATTGCGGGCTGATACTCACCGAACGGCACCAGATGCGCCTTGTCGTAAACGCCGCCGATCGAACCGCCCGGCAGCAGTGTCACCAGGCTGTTGCGCGGGCTGCCGTCGGCGCCATAGCGGACGCTGCCGATCAAGGCGGCATTGGCGCCCTCTGCGGCGTGCATGATCATGCGCCGGGCTGGTTCGTCCTCGTCGAGCAAGCCGGGGAAAGCGCTCTCCGGCCACGCCACGACCAGGCCCCGAGTGTCGTCTCGAGGCAGGGCACGGGCGCGTGCAACCCCCTCAGCGGTGAGCCGCAGATAGGTGCGGAAGGTCTGCACTGCGTCGGCGCGGTCAAACTTCTCGCGCTCCGGAATATTGCCCTGCGCGAGCACGACGATCGGATTGTGCGTCGGCAGCGGCCGCAGCCAGGCGAGGCGCGGGGGGGGGGGGGCCCGGCCCCCGGCCGGCCGCCCCGCCCACGCCGCGCCCCCCCCCCCCCCCCCCCCC